>DEIO01000008.1 GCA_002352545.1 Patescibacteria group bacterium UBA2772 | reverse complement strand
GACATTATCATTTGTAAATGACAGCAATAATTGACTGTTCTTGAAACAGTTGTCATTATTCTTTCGGTGCTGAGACCAGCATCGATTATATTTACATCGGATTTTGTTAAATCCATTGCATTTATTTTATTCTTCTTTAAAAGTTTATCAAGATTTTTTAACAATGACAAGGACAAATTATTTTCGTCTTTCCATTCAATTTTATCCACTATTTCTCCGTCTTTTTCCAAATTCAAAGAAATATCTCGCGCTTGAACTTTAATTAATAATTCCATCTAATTTTATTATATTTAAAAAGTAGCTAAATTTTGTTTGAAGTCTGGCTGATTTTTTTCGGTCAGACTTCGTTGTTGTTTTTTATTCCATATCCGCTATCAGATACGAAAGACCATAGGCAAACCATAGATAGCCTGCAAAAATAAAATCTTCCACGATTAAAGCGATTGCAATTCCAATCAGAATGGAACTGCCAAAAATAGTTAGTACTAAAACAATTGCCTCAGCAAAAACATCGCCAAAACAGTTTTTTCTCATTTTTTGATAAAAGAAAATTGGCCAGAAAATAAAGATTAAAAAACGTCCTAAACGAACAACCAGATTTTTAAAATCAGATTTTATTTCCGATTTTATCACATCTTCTTTTTCATTGGGACTGACGCGGTATCCAGGCAAGATTTTTTTCATTTTGTCCTCCCCCTTTAATTATAGTTTAAAAAAAATGTTTGAACTTTAGATTGAGGTGCCGTTCAAAATATTCATTTACAGTTAAGTCTCCCATTATATAGATAAAAAAACCTATCCGCAAAGAACTCCAAGACCACCCCCAATAAGCAACGCCTAAAAAAATCAATGCAATCAAATTTGCAAAAATTAAAAAAGCCGATATCCGAACAAAAAGATCAAATGGACTCAATGAATTCTCAATTGCCGATACTATCCACAATGTCCATCCCAGCGAAAACAAAAACATTTCTTTAAATCCAATAACCGACTAATACGAACACTTTTTCAAAGTTGCAACCATTTTCTACCTCCCAATAATAAATGATTTGAATTTCAGATATCCTACTCAAGGAACTAACCCAAAGTATACAAAAATCCCTTAAATAAGTCAATAAAAACAGCAAGTCATCAATAATTAGTAAATCGTAAATCATAATCTTAAAAACCTCTGTTTTTTTATCGTCAACTCATCGTCAACTAAAAAACAACCTTTTTCAGATTGCATTAATCAATATCATTATTAAAATATTTTTTCAGTTTTCTTCTTCCAGCTCCACTTTTCCAATAAAGCTCTCTTCGTTTTGCTTGTTTTTGAGCGGGCGACCAGAATCGAACTGGCGTCAACAGCTTGGAAGGCTGTGGTAATAGCCACTATACGACGCCCGCAGATAAATTTTCAACACAATAAGATTTTATACCAAGATAAGACTGCTGTCAAACAAAAATTGATTTATTACAAAATTTCCAGACAACGTTAAGGGGTTCGGAAAATTCACCAAACCCCTCTTTACTAATCTCGAGCTGCAATTTCTACTAACAGATTTCTAATCTCCTCATTTTTTTCAATTAATTGTCTCATTTCCTCGCTAGTTGCTTTTTCAAATAACTCATCGCTCCGTTCCCGTGTCCAAGAACCTAAAAGTCCCAAGAAACTAGAAATTCCCAAAAAACCGCTTCTAAAATCAACACCTCTATACAAATCTGAAATTCTCATTGAAATCCTCCCAATTTCAATTAACCCATCAACTCAAAAAGCTACCAACACTTCACCATAAAATAATAAAAACTCAACAACATTGTGTCGATTTTTTATTTAAAACCTAAATTCTTTTTGACTTTAATCTTTTTAATCCCGCCTGGCATATATCTCTGCAAGACTTCAGGGATCTTGACCGAACCATCGACTTGTTGAAAATTTTCCAAAATCGCAATAATAAATCGTGGAGACGGAATAGCAGTATTGTTCAACATAAAAACATGCTTTTTCTGATTTTCCCCATCCTTATATCTGACATTCAACCGTCTAGCTTGCCAATCCAAAAAATTAGAAGCACTACCTGTTTCTCCGTAGCCATTTCTAGATGGCATCCAAACTTCCAAGTCAAACATTCGATATTTTCCCGCGCTCATATCCCCAGTGCAAATTTCTAGAACTCGGTAAGGCAACCCGATTTCAAGGTGTAATTCTTTAGAAATCTCCAACATTTCTCGATGCAATTTCTCCGCTTCTTCCACTTTAGCCTCACACAAACAAACTTGCTCGACTTTCATAAATTCGTGCACTCGATATAATCCTTTAGTATCTTTTCCATAAGATCCGATTTCACTGCGATAGCAAGGAGAAAATCCACAAAGCTTTATTGGTAATTGTCGAATATCCAACGTCTCACCAGAATAATAAGCCAACAAAGAAGGCTCGGCGGTTCCAATCAAAAACTTATCTTCTTTATTAGAATTTCCGTCAGCTTCAATTTCTTTATTCGCAATCTTGTAAACCTCATCTTTTTCTTCATCAAAATGCTTCCCCTCAAAATATCCGCTCCCAAATAAAACATATTCCTTAACCAAAGTCGGAGGAATCATCGGGGCAAAACCTTTCGCTACTAATTTTTCCAAGGCAAACATCATCAAAGCCATTTGCAAACCGACCCCTTCATTTTTCATATAATACCCTCGATAGCCCGAAACCTTAACTCCTCGTTCAAAATCAATAATATCCAAATCTTTTCCTAATTGTAGATGATCCTTAAATTCGAAATCGAATTTAGTTGGTTCTCCTTTCTTTTCAATTTCTCGATTTTCACTCTCATCTTTTCCGACTGGAACGTCTCCAGCCGTGATTGTTGGCACCTGCACCATCAAATCTTCATATTCAACTTCCATTAATTTCAATTGATCTTCGATTTGAATTGCTTTTTCTTTTAATTTTTTCCCCGTTTTAATTTGTTCATCAGTTGGTCGCCCTCCTTGAGCTAATCTAGCCAATTCATTTCTTTGAGCTCGAATCTTATCCAATTTAGTCATCAACAATCTTCGTTCTTTGTCAATCTCCAAAAGCCGATTCAAGTCAAATTTGATATTTTTGTTTTTAGCCGCTTCAGCAATCGCCTCCACATTTTCTCGAATAAATTTTATATCTAACATTGGATAGTATTAAGTATGTAGTATTTAGTATACAATAAAAATTTTTAATTTCAAATTTTTAATTTTAAATCAATTTTTAATTTTATAATTTTTAATTTTTAAATAAATCTTAAATTCTAATTTTTAATTTTATTCAAGTCTCCACTCAACACAACTGGTTGCATCGCCACAATTTCGTCCTTGTAGCCCATTTCAGGAATATCATTTGATAGAAAAATCTTTTTATTCAAAACATGGGCAAATCCCATTTCAAGAAAAGTATTTCCACCGATATAGTTTTCTACTCCGTTTATATTTTCATTAACAATCAAAATAGCATCGCCTTTCTGAATTTCATTGTAATAATCTCTGATCAAATCATTGTTAACTTTATTTTTTACCGACTCATTATGAATATGATCAGAGGTTTTCATTTCTGCATATTCTTCGGTATGTCTCGGCAACAAAACTTTGTGGCCTGCTTTTTCAAGTTCCTTTTTCACTTCAACCATTTTCTCCGAAACTTTCATACTGCCACAAATTATAATTTTCATAAAGACAAAATTTATTTTATAAATTCCAAGATACAAGATACAAACAAATCTCAAATTAAAAATTAAAAATTCCAAACACTAAAAGCCGAAGGCTTTTGTTTTTAATTTAAGTTTTTTTAATTTTTAATTTGTTTGTTTCTTGCTTGCCTCGCCATAGCTTTAGCGAAGGTGGGTATCCTTGCTTCTTGTGTCCTTCTTTATTTATTTATAAATTTCTTCTATTTAAATATAGCACTTTTCTATCAACAAAATACTCTTCGCTAAAATAACCCTCAATTTTATATTCTTCAATTTTATCTAAAATATTTTTATCCTGAATATTGCTAATTTCTCCAAAATAAAAAATTCCATTTTCAATTTCATTTTCGTTCTTACTTTTCAAGTTTCCCTTAACCATTTCAGAGAATTTATCCAAAGAACAAACTGCTCGTCCCACTACAAAATCAAATTTGCCATTTAATTCCTCTCCTCTAATATTTTTAGTTTCAATGTTAGTCAATCCTAATTCCTTAGCAATCTCTTGAATTACTTTAATTTTTTTGCCGATCGAATCAACCAAAACAAAATTCACTTCTGGAAAAAAAATTGCCAACGGAATACCGGGAAATCCGCCTCCTGTTCCCAAATCCAAAACTAGAGTGCCTGATTTAAAATTAATAATTTTAGCAATTGCCAAAGCATTTAAAATATGTCGCTCATAAAGATTTTCAATATCTTTCCTGGAAATCAAATTAACCTTTTCGTTCCATTCCAAATAAAGCTTCCCAGCTTTTTCAAACTGCACTTTTTGAACATCAGTTAAATCGAGAAAATATTTTAAAATTAAATTCATATAGACAAAATTAATTTTGTAAATTACAAGGATACAATTTCCAAGATACAAACAAATTATAAATTAAAAATCTCGAACAAAAAACCTCCGGTTTTTCTGTTTTTAATTTGATTTTTTTAATTTGAGTTTTGTTTGTTTCTTGTGTCCTTGTTCCTTGTATCTTTCGCTTTCGGTTTCATCAAAGGAAAAATTTGACACTCCCTGGCTGTTTTATCCATCAAAAAAGAAAATACCCGCTCGCTCATTCCAAATCCACAAGTAGGAGGCATTCCATATTCTAAGGCCTCCACAAAATCTTCATCATGCATCTGGGCTTCATCATCTCCAGCGTCTCGAAGTTTTTGTTGTTCCGCAAAACGTTCCGCTTGATCAATCGGATCATTCAATTCTGAATAACCATTGCCCAATTCACTTCCGGCGATAATTGGTTGAAATCGCTGAGTCAACCTTGGTTCTTTTTCATCTCGTTTAGCCAAAGGCGAAACTGCGACTGGCACTCCTACTAAAAATCCAGGACCACCAATTTTCTTTCGACAAACCTTCCAGAGACTATCGATTCCTCGTCCCAGATTAAAACCTTTTTTATCATACTTCACGCCTAATTCTTGAAGTTTGATTTCGATTTCTTCTAATTCAGTTTCCAAAATATCAATTCCAGTTTCGACTTTAATGGTTTCTCGATAATCATAGATTTGCCATTCATCAGCCAAATCAACTTCAAAGCCTCTAATGGTAAATTTAGTCGTTCCAAAAGTTTCTTGAGCCACATAGCGATAAAGCTCTTTAACTAATTCCATTCCCTTTTCATAATTAGCATAGGCTAAGTAAAATTCCATCTGCGTATAATCTTGCAAATGCTCTGAATCCATTCCCTCGTTTCGAAATTGCCTTCCAATTTCAAAAGTTTTTTCCATTCCAGCCACCATCAATCGTTTTTGCCAAAGCTCTCCCATCGAAATTCTAAGATAAACATCTAGATCCAAGGCATTGTGATGAGTTTCAAAAGGTGTTGCATCAGCCCCACCGGCACTAGTTTCCAAAACCGGAGTTTCAACTTCAACAAAGCTTTTCTCTTTTAAAAAAGTTCGCACCGCATTCCAAAACTTGTCTTTTTTGATAACCATTTCTCGAACATCTTCATTAAAAAGAATATCTAAATATCTTTTTCGAAATTTAGCCTCTTGCGTTTGCAAAGCTTTATGCTTGTCTGGCAACGGTAAAATTGATTTAGAAAGCAAGGTTATTTTTTTAACCAAAACCGATTTCTCTCCTTTTCGAGTATCAAATCGCGCTCCCTCTATCCCGATAAAATCTCCTCCATCTAAATTCTTTACCCATAATTTATAATCACCATCGAACTCTTTTTTGTTAAGAACTACTTGAATTCGACCAAATTGGTCTTGAATATGAATAAAAGTGATATTTCCCATATTCCGAAAAAGCATTACTCTTCCGGCGACTTTAACGCTTTCTCCAATTCCTTTTTTTAAGACTTCAGCTGAATTTTCTTTTTCAAACGGTCCCGCTGGATATGGTTTGATTCCAGCTTCCACAAAATTCTGCATTTTTTTAATTTTTTCCTCTCTAATATTGTCAAGCATAGTTTCGATTAAATAAAACCTTTATTAATTCCTTTATGATTATTTTTAAAAACTTATTATTTAAAATTTTAAGCAGTTGTTATTTACTTCACTGAATTAGTTATTCAATATATTCTCGTTCAATAAGCAAATTTTCATTACGCTGTGCAAATAACAACTACTTAAAATGAAATTCTGAATAGACTCTATAATAACGTCATTGTAGCAGTTTAATTAGCCAAAGTCTAGGAAATAACCATTTAAATGGTTATTTAAATATCCATTTTTATTTCCAGTCTCTTATAATCAATTCTTCACCTCTTTTTCTAATTTCAACTTTTTGTCCTTTTTTCCAATTCAGCTCCCGAATCATCTCAATCGGCAAGATAATTGAATAACTAGCATCTCGTTTACCAATTTTTCTAATATTTCTATCGACTAATTTTCTTCTCATTATTTTGTTTTATAAAGCACTCGCCAAAAAACAAGAACTTCACTGATTAAATATTAATATCTATATTTATTTTTAAAAACTATTTTTCACAATTTAAATATAACAAACAACAATCATCAAACATTTCTTTTCCTAAGAAAATATTCCACCAAAAAACCGTTCAAAATTGAGAAGAGAACAATATAACCAGAAAATATGACAGTAAAAGTTGGACCAAAATAATAAATAATCAACGGTAAAAAAGGAATCTTAACATTTCGATTATATAAAAAAACGGCAATTAAGGACTTTTTCATCCCCTTTTTTTTCAAATCTTTTAAAAGCGGAAACAAAATATAGGGTGGCCCGGAAATTAATATTCCAGAAATAATTGAATAAAATAGTCCTTTTTTGCCTGAATCTTTTCCCAAATATTTAACAATTTTATCCACTTCTAAATAACGATTGACCAAAAAGGTTATGAACAAAATCAGCAAAATAGTCGGAAATATTTTTATTAAAACTACACCAGTATTTTGAACTCCAGCACAAGCTAAACTAAAATTGAAAAGACCAACCACACAATAGATAATCAAAACAACCAATAAAAATTTATAGCTATTTTTCATCATTCTAAATGAAATCATAGATAGTTAATTAAATTTAAAGTACCCACGGTTAAAACGGCAATAACAATCGCAAAAACAAAACAAATTAAATTTCTAGTAATCGCAAATTTTCGACCTAAATTTACAATTTCCAATGGCAACATCGCTACCCCAACAGTCGACCAAGCCAAAACAAAAGCTGTCACTGCCACTAAACTCACCCCTTGACTTAATAACTCTCCCCCAACAATAAAACTAGTGATGGGAATTCCGAAAGAAATACTTCCCATTAAAGCACCAATTAAAGGATCAAAAAATAAATTCCCGGTAAAAATATTAGATGCATTTTTTTCTAAAAATGGACCAAGTAAATTAACCAATAACAAAATCCCAATCATTATCGGCAACGAAGTTTTAATTGAAGCAAAAGATTTCAAAAAAGCTTGTTTAGTGTTCATAAATTTTTTAATTTTTTTGATTTAAAACGATAATCAGGAATTTGTTGCGCCACCAATTCCCAAAAATTTTTAGAATGATTCATTTCGGCTAAATGACAAAGCTCATGAACCACCAAATAATCCACCAAATCATCCGGTAAAAATAAAATTCGATAATTAAAATTCAAATTGTTCTTACTTGAGCAACTGCCCCACCGAGTTTTTTGATCTCGAATCGCAATTTTATTAACTGCAAAATTATAAAATTGATTGAGCTCCATCACTCGCTCTTTGACTAAAATTCGAGCTAATTCCTTATTTCTTAAATAATCTTTTCGATTGCCCCAACCCAAAAGATTATGTTTTTTGTTAGATTTTAAATTTTCTAAATTTTTTAAAACCCAATTTTTATTCTCTATAAAAAAACTTTCCGCTTTCCTCCGACTAACAAACCAAGGATAAGTCACCAAAAAATTGTGACTATTTTTTAAAGTTATTTTAATGCCTTTAGACTGCTTATTTTTCTTAAAGATACAATCTACTTCATAACCCTCCAATTCAATCTTTTTTTTCATAAATTGGATTACTCTTTAACGGAGTCACTCGGAATTACTGTTCCCAAAAATTCGATGTCGGCCTGACAAAGCCAATCAAAATCACGCGAATCATAGGATTTAACTTTATTGTCACCTTCAACCCAATAGCAACCTTCTTTATTTATTTTCAACAGTCTTTTGGTTAAAATATCAATATCGTCCTGACCAATTTTACACTTCTCACACTTAAATACAATTATATCATTAATTTCAGGTTTTTGATTGGGATCAGTAACAATTTCTTCTCCATCTAGAATAGTCGGTTCCATTGAAGCCCCTTTCCCTACAAAATATTGCAAACTTTCTTGATATTTTTTATCTTGAAATATTTTATTGATTATCAAACCCGCTACGATTAAAAACAAAACTAGAAATAAATATTCCATCTTACCCGCTCTAACAATCATATCTCAACTTTATTTATAAAACCAAAACAACAAAATTGAACCAGCCAAAATTAGTCGATACCAAAAAAACCACTTGTAACTAACTTTTTCAACAAATCTAATTAAACCAGCAATCGCAATATAGCCACTAATAAAAGCCAAAAAAATTCCGACTAATTGTTCCATTCTAATTCCAACTGCTAAAAAATCTTTGAACTTAAAAACCGCCGCCCCAAAAATGATTGGAGTCGACATCAAAAATGAAAATCGAGCTGCACTTTTTCGGTTCAAACCCATTTTCAAGCCCGCCGTAATGGTTATTCCAGAACGAGAAGTTCCTGGAATAATTGCCACCGCTTGAGCTATTCCAATATAAATAGCATCTTTAAAGAAAACTTTTTTTTCATTTTTATTTTTCAATCCAACTTTATCAAAATAATACAACCAAAAACCAAAAAATATTAAAGTAAAAGCCACAATCAATGGATTACGAAAAATCGTTTCCGCTAAATCATTTAAAAAAAAACCTGCCAAAGCCCCGGGAATGCTCGCCACCACCAAAATCCCTAAAAAATTAGCTGGGTATTGACTTTTCTTTTTGGTTAAAGCCGTTTGAAAAATATCCAACCAGTCTCGCCAAAAATAAGCTACCACCGCCAAAAGCGTTCCAAAATGCAACGCCACGTCCAAAGACAAGCCTTGATATTCCCAACCAAAAAACCACGGGATTAAAACCAAATGACCGGAAGATGAAATTGGTAAAAATTCCGTAAAACCCTGAATAACGCCGAGCAATGATAATTGAATAAAATCCATAATGATAAAATTAATTTTGAATTTTGAATTTTGAATTTTTATTCAATTTTGAATTTTAAAATTTTTAATGAACGCTAATGCAGTTGGCATAAAATTTAAAGCATTAAAAAATTGAGTCATTAAAAATTCATTCGAAATTCAAAATTTTAAATTCAAAATTGCTTAGAGGTCATCGTATCCATCCTTCAAATTCTGAATTCCTGGTGCATAATTCGTCAAAGCATAGCATGACCAACCCAAATATTTCATAGCCGCATAGTCTTCCCAATCAACATAAACTTTTTTCCCAGAACAAGGACTGACAATTCGAACATCGCCACTCTCCGTAGCTCCATCATTTTCCAATTTAAGCGCCATCGCCATTACCCCGTCCACCAAACTCCAAGGATCTGGAGGATTATGACCAGTGGCTGCAGCGATTTTATCCTGATATCCCATCCAAGTATCAGACATAAATTGAGCCACTCCCATCGCACCACCAGTCCCGCTATAACTTGCTGGTGGACAAGAAACTTTCTGTTTTTTATAATTATAATCTAAATCCTCACAGATATCTTTAAAATAATCTTTCCGAGTATCATTCATATTGCTTTCTTTGTAATAACAACCGCCAGTATATTTTCCCAAACCTGACTCCATTGACAACATCCCAAACAAAAAGCCCTTACTCACTCCAGTTTTTTTATTAGCATATTTAATAGCGTCTTTAATATCGCCTGTGTCATATTTCTCTCCCAACAAAGTCGATAATTCAGTTTTTAATTTAGAAATTTTGCTATTAACTTCGCTAATTGAAGATTTAGTTCTAGCCAGAACTGCTTGTTTTTGATTCTCTTGATAAAGCAAATGTTGTTTTTGATTCTCTTGCGTTTCCAAAGCTTCTTCTTTTTCTTCTTTTTTTTCCTCCACTTCTTCTTTTTCCTTCACGACTTCCTCTTTCTCTTTTTCAATTGTGTTTAAAGCTTCTCCAATTTTAGCCTGAAAATCTTCAAAACTTTCAATTTCTCGTAAATAATCTCCCAAATCTTCTTGAAAATCAAAAGTAATCAAGCCGATTTCCAATCGATTTCTTCTAAATAATCTCAAATATTCCGCTAAAATTTGTTGCTTAAATTTGATATTTCCCTCTTTAGTTCTAATTTTTTTTTCTTTTTCTTCAATTGTTTCTTCATATTGTTCAATCGTTTGATTAGTTTTCCGAATCACTACTTGAGTATTAGAAATTTCTCGATTGACCGCCTCTATTTCAGTCAAAGTTTTTTCAACATCTTTTTCTAAATCTTTTTTTTCATCTACTAAATCTTCAATATCGTCTTGAATTTCTTCTTCATCATCAGCTGCCAGAACTGGACTACCCTGAAAAACAAAGGCAGCTAAACAAACAACTAAACAAAAATTAAAAAATAAAATCACACCCCCATCAATGAGTGTGATTTTATTATTCCGCCTAGATTGCCTTTCAGCTAATTTATTTTTATTTGTTTTTTTCATTTATAAGCTTCTAATAAGACAGCTTTCACCTCTCCTTATTTTTTATTGTCGCCCTCTGTTTCTTTGTTTTTATCGTCAGTCGCGTCTTCCTCTCCGGCTTTGTTTTCTTGACCCTTCTCTACTTCAACTTGATCAACATCCATTTCAACTTTTTCATCCAAACTTTCAAGTTCTTCTGCAGTTCGAGCCTTAGCCACGGAAGCTACGGAAGTATCCAAGCTACCAATAATTTCAATTTCTGCTGGAATTTTTAAATCCCGAACATAAATACAATCGTCAATAGTCTTCAATTCAGCCAAATCAACCTCAATTTCACTCACCAAATGACGAGGAAAACATCGAACATCTAAAGAATCTTGACCCTTGATCAAAATACCGCCCAGTTCCTTAACCGCAGGAGCTTCTCCCACAAACTCAAGTTCAATTGTAGTGTCAATTTTCTCACCCATCTTAACTTTATAGAAATCAATATGCCTTAAGTCATTAGTTAAACTGTCATATTGAATTTCATGAAACAAAACTAAATGTTCTTCCTTATCTCCTTCAAGTTTAAAATCAACCAAAGTGCTTCCTCCAGCTTCCTTGAAAACTTTTTTAAATTCTTTCGCCATTACCCAAACTGATTTGCTCTCTTTTATTTCTGGTCCATAAAGGACTCCTTTAACCCAAAGACTCAAATCTTTGTTTTCTCCCAGAACTCTTGGCACGGCATTTAAAATTATTTTTTTCATTATCATATTTCTTAATCTGATTATTAATGACATTCATATATATCCAAAACATCATCAAACGAAATTGGATCTTTTCTCAAAACATTGCAGGCTTCTTCATAGTCCAAATCAGTCAAAATTCCTAAAGTGACAATACTATCATTATTTTGAATTCCTTTGTTAATAACTGCCAAAGAAGAACTCCGACAAAAATCACAGTTCACATGAACCAACATTGAGTCTTTCTTGTTTTGAACTATATTAATACTCTTTTTGCCATATTTTTTACCGCAAATTGAACATTTCATCAAAAGATTAACTTCATTCATAAGTTTGATATTAACAATTATTCAGCAATCAGTCAATAACACTTGGACAATTTCGAATTTCGAATTTCGATTCAATTTTTAATTTTATAATTTTTAATGAACGCCAACACAGTTGGTGCAAAATTTAAATCGTTTGAAAATTAATACATTAAAAACTGACTCGTTGAAATAAACCATTCAAAACTAAGTCATTCGAAATTGATTCAAAATTCAAAATTCGAAATTCCCTTAGTTTCCCGAAATTTCCATTATCTTCTCCGCCAAAATCTCCGCTGACTTCGGATAATAAAATTTCTCAATATTTCTCGCCAAAGCCAAGCTATAGTCACGATTAAAAACAATTTCATCTAAATAATGCATCAACATATCTCGATTAAAATTGCCTTCTTCCAAGACTACTGCTGCTTTTTCTCGAGACAGTTCAAACGCGTTCATTCTTTGATGATCATTGGCGCTCCGACTAATTGGAACCAGAATGGTTGGTTTTCGATTAGCCGCCAATTCAGCCACAAAAGTTGCCCCTGCCCTGGAGACCACCACGTCAGCCAACGCCAAAATATCAGCTAATTCTTTCCCGATAAAAGCCATTGGATAATAATCACTATGCCCTATTTTATACCCTTTAACTTGCGCCATTCTTTTCATTTCTTCAAAATGACTAGTTCCCGTTTGATGAATAACCTGAAACTTCTTAGTCAGATCTCGCAAAGACTTAATAACAACTTCATTAATAGCCATTGCTCCCTGTGAACCACCCAAAAACAAAACTACTGGCTTAACTTCTTTTTTTATTCCCAAAAATTCTCGCGCCTTATTTTTATCACCACCGATTGAATTACTTTTGACCGGAATCCCCGCAAAAAAAACTTTCTTATTAGGAAAATAACGTTTAGCTTTTTCAAAATTAACTCCAATTGCATCCACAATTGAACCTAAAAATTTATTAGCAATTCCCGGCACCGCATCAGATTCATGAATTACCACTGGAATTCGATAAATTTTTGCTGCCAAAACTACTGGCACCGAAGCAAACCCGCCCTTAGCAAACACCACATCCGGCATAAAAACCATCAAATGCCAAAGAGATTGAAAAAAACCAATCGGCATTTTTGAAAAATCAACTAAATATTTTAAAGAAAAATAACGTCTTAACTTTCCACAATAAATAGCTTTAATCGGAATATTATTTTCCGCCATCACTTTACCATCTAATTCTCCAGTTGGTCCAATAAAAAGAAATTCAAAATTGCTTTCTCCGTAATTTTTTTTCAAATATTCAACCACTGTTACTAGCGGAAAAATATGCCCGCCAGAACCACCCCCACACAAAACAACTCTTTTCACCATTTGATTAAATTAAATCTATTTATAAAAAATATCTATCTAATTAAGATTTTAACATTTACTGTAAATTCTAGCAAACCCATTCTGATTTAGTATTTAGTATTTAATATAAAGTATTAAGTATTGATAATTTTGAATTTTGCACCCAAAGAACATTATAAATTTCGAATTTTGAATTTTGAATTTCAATTCAATTTTGAATGATTTAATTTTTAATTATTTTACATTAGCGAAGATTTACAGAGGTTCAACCTCTGTGGATACAGAGGTCGAACCTTGGAGAAATTATTTTAAGAAAATTTTCAATTCACAGTTTTCAATTTACAATCAATTTTCAATTACTAAATTTTCAATTATTCAGTAATTATCACAATATATACTAAATAAAACCTGGTATGTTCAATAAACGTTCATTGAACATTGTTTTAAAAAAATCATCTTTAAGTGACGGCCGTCACTCTCCGGAAGTTCAACTTCCGGAAAAATTTCAAATAAAAAACCATTCTGCGAAAGAATGCTTTTTTACTTAATTTTAAATTTAAATTTAATAATTTTGAATTATTGGCAATATTTTTTCTTGATTTTTAACGAAGATTTCTTTATGCATATTTATTGAAATAAAGTTGAAAATAATTTTTTATTTCTGGTCGATAATTACTTCTTTTGTTCGAAGCTTGTTCTCGAAAAATACTAGCAATTTTCTGAATACCAAAAATTTCAATCATTTTTTGAACATCTTCAAAATCGCCCCAGTTCAAAACACTTTCCACGATAGAGCTCTCCGAAAGATTATCAATATTTTTCGTATACCAAACCAAATAAGGTTTTTCCTTGATAATTTTTTTCATCTCCAAAAGTTCCTCTTTTTCTTGATTTTTTATATCTAAATTATAACACAAAAACCTCAAAAATAAAACCCAAAATCAAGTTTTTCCCTAGATTCAACCTAGCTGTCCACCGAGGTCAAACCTAGAAAAAATTACTAAAATAGAAAGTAAAAACAATCCTTTTAAAAGGATTGTTTTTGAATCTATAAACATCGAAGTTTGTTTTTTTAAGTACAGTTCAACCCACCTCCGCTAAAGCTTCAGCGAGGCGAGGGCAAATCCGAGCACCTAGCGGGATGAACTTAATAGTTCATCGAGCAAATAACATAAAATAAAACAGTCCCTATAAAGCAAGGACTGTCTTAAAATATAAATCTCTGGATAGAATACTAGATTTTTGATTTTTGAATGCAATTCGAGGCGAATTTTTAATTGCGTATGAGATGTGCTGAATGGCACATTGAAAAGCAATTAAAAATTCAACAAAGAAGTGCATCAAAAATAAAAAATTCTAGTTTATTTCTCGATCTTCACTACAACTCCGGCTCCTACTGTTTTACCACCTTCTCGAATCGCAAACCGCATTCCATCTTCCATTGCAACCGGAGCTCCTAATTTAATGTTCAAATTAACAGTATCCCCAGGCATTACCATTTCAACACCTTCTGGCAAAATAACTTCACCAGTCACATCAGTAGTTCGGATGTAAAATTGTGGTTTATAGCCTTTAAAGAAAGGAGTATGTCGTCCACCTTCTTCTTTAGTTAAGATATAAACTTCGGCTTCGAATTCAGTATGAGGAGTAATAGATCCTGGTTGAGCCAAGACTTGACCTCGTTCAATTTCTTCTTTTTTAGTTCCTCGAAGAAGAATTCCAGCATTGTCTCCAGCTTCTCCTCGTTCCAAAGTTTTATTAAACATTTCAACTCCTGTGACAACAGTTTTAGCAGTATCTTTAATTCCAACAATTTCAACCTCTTCTCCCACGTTAATAACTCCTCGTTCAATTCGTCCTGTAACGACAGTTCCTCGACCTTCGATTGAGAAAATATCTTCAATTGGTAGTAAAAAGGGTTTGTCAATATCTCTTTTTGGCTCTGGAATATTTACATCAATTGCATCCATTAACTCCATAATAGGTTTAATGGCAGCATCATCTTTATCAGTTGCTTCCAAAGCTTTCAAAGCAGAACCTTTAATGATAATCGCATTTTCACCATCATATTTATATTGAGTCAAAAGTTCTCGAACTTCTTCTTCAACCAAATCAATCAGTTCCTCATCATCAACCATATCAACCTTATTCAAGAAAACTACAATTTGAGGAACACCTACTTGATAAGCCAATAAGATATGTTCTCGAGTTTGAGGCATAGGACCATCAGTAGCAGAAACTACCAAAATAGATCCATCCATTTGAGCAGCACCAGTAATCATATTCTTGATATAATCAGCATGTCCTGGACAATCAACATGAGCATAATGTCGTTTATCGGTTTCATATTCAACATGAGCAGTTGCAATTGTAATTCCTCGTTCTTTTTCTTCTGGAGCTTTATCAATTTCACTGACAGATTTGCTTGAAGCCATTTTCCCCATCAAAGTCATACTGTGCAAAATAGCAGCAGTCAAAGTAGTTTTACCATGATCAACGTGACCAATGGTTCCTACATTTACGTGAGTCTTTCCACGTTCAAATTTCTCAGCCATAACAATTTTTTTATTATTTCAGAGGATTGACCACCCAAGAAATAATCATTAATTTTATTAAATTCAAACTTTGCTTGTTTGCTGTATTTCTTTGTCAAATTTTCCGCCATTCGCTTAATGTAATTATATATACATCTCACTCTGTACTCAAATTATCCTCGAACTACACCTAAACACACAATATTTGAAGCTTCTTTTATTATATAAAAATTATAATAAACAAATCATTTCAATGTTATCAGAAATTAACTTTTTGTCAAACAAATAGAGTAAAAAAATCCATAAAGTTAAAAATCAGAAAGCATCCAATAAACATATTTTTACACTTTGCACTTACAGCTTGATACTTTTCTAAACCTCTCCGTCTTTAATTTTCTGAGCAACATTGGCTGGAACTTCTGCATAATGATCAAATTCCATTGAATAATTGGCTCTTCCTTGAGTCATTGATCTCAATTGAGTTGAATAACCGAATAATGATGCTAAGGGTACTTGAGAAAAAATTACCTTAGTTTTTATCTTCTCGTCTCCCCGATCAACCATTTCGGTAATTTGACCTCGCTTAGAATTTAAATCACCCACTACATCTCCAAGAAAATCCTCCGGAGTAGTCACTTCAACTTTCATAATTGGCTCCAAAATTACCGGGCTAGCGTTCCTTGAACCTTCTTTAAAGGCCATTGAACCAGCAATTTTAAAAGCTCCTTCAGACGAATCTACATCATGAAAAGAACCATCATAAACTGTCACTTTTATATCCACCATCGGATAACCAGCCTGAATACCTTTTACCATCGCACCTTCTACCCCCTTTTTTATCGCTGGAATATATTCACTAGGAATAGAGCCACCTTTGATTTCATTAACAAATTCAAAACCACCGCCTTCTTCTTCGGTTGGTTCAACTTTCAACCAGCAATGACCGTATTGACCTCGACCACCTGATTGTCGAACATATTTTCCTTCAGCTTCAGCCATTTTCCTAATAGTTTCTCTATAAGCTACTTGTGGTTGACCAACATTGGCTTCCACCTTAAATTCTCTTTTCATCCGATCCACAATAATATCTAGATGCAATTCACCCATTCCAGAGATAATCGTTTGACCAGTTTCTTCGTCGCTTCGAACCGTAAAAGTTGGATCTTCTTCTGCTAATTTTCTCAAGGCAATCGCCATTTTTTCTTGATCAACTTTAGTCTTTGGTTCAATTGAAATAGAAATCACCGTTTCTGGAAATTTAATATTTTCTAAAACAATTTGATTTTTCTCATCGCATAAAGTATCACCAGTAGTAGTATTTTTCATTCCTACTAAAGCACCAATTCCACCGGCATAAATTTCGTCAACTTCTTCCCGATTGTTAGCATGCATTTGAAGAATTCGTCCAATTCGTTCTTTTTTACCTTTAGTTGAATTATAGACATAAGAACCAGCCTGTAACATTCCAGAATAAACTCGAAAAAAAACCAACTGACCAACATAAGGATCAGTCGCAACTTTAAAAGCTAAAGCCGAAAAAGGTTCAGAGTCAATTGCTTTTCTGGTCATTTTTTGTTCTTCATCGTCAACAACGCTTCCTTCTACATCAGGAATATCAGCTGGTGAAGGCAAATAGTCAATCACTGCATCTAAAACTTTTTGAACTCCTTTATTCTGAAGAGCCGTTCCAGTCAAAACAGGCTGAATAACTCCAGCAATAGTTCCTTTTCGAAGAACTTTTTTAATTAGTTCTTCAGAAACATCTTTTCCTTCTAAATAAATTTCCATTAGTTCATCATCTAAATCAGCCGTTTTTTCAATCAATTTCTCTCGCCATTCTTCCGCTTTGGTTTGTAGTTTAGCTGGAATTTCTTTTTCTGTAACTTCTTCTCCCATTTTTCCTGAAAAAATATAAGCTTTCATTTTGATTAAATCCACCACGCCTTGATGCTCGCCTTCTTCTCCAATCGGAATTTGAATTGCAATCGCATTGGAAGACAATCGAGTGTGAATAGATTCTAAAGATCTTTCAAAACTAGCTCCATCTTTATCAATTTTGTTAATAAAACAAATTCGAGGAACATTATACTTGTCAGCTTGTCGCCAAACAGTTTCAGATTGAGGTTCTACTCCCTCTTTTCCATCAAAAATAACTACTCCGCCATCTAATACTCGCAAAGACCGCTCCACTTCCACCGTGAAGTCAACATGACCTGGAGTATCAATAATGTTGATTAAATTGTCTTTCCAAAAACAAGTTGTAGCCGCCGAGGTAATCGTAATTCCTCGCTCTTGCTCTTGCTCCATCCAATCCATAGTTGCTTCTCCTTCATGAACTTCCCCAATCTTATGAGAAATACCCGTATAAAACAAAACTCTTTCCGTCACAGTCGTTTTACCCGCATCAATATGGGCAATTATTCCAATATTTCTACTCTTTTCAATAGGATATTTCCTAGCCATATACTTAAAATTATATTTTATATACTTATATCTTTTTTATAATACGACTCCTTCGCCAATAAAACTTAAATAAATTTAAAATTTTTTCAATTCACAATTTTCAATAATAAAATTTATAATTAAATTTTAAACAAAGTTCTTTATTTAGTTTTTCCTTTAGGTTTGTCTCTTGAAAGCAATAGAAATCAAATTTTTGAGCACAATTTAAGGAAACTCTTAATTTGCACACGAGATGTACTTAATAGTACATTGAGAAGCAAATTTAGATTTGACAAAAAAGTGTGCCAAAAATCTGATTTCTAGCATTAAGCGAAGTGAGCAAAGGCTTTATTAGCCTCAGCCATCCTATGAGTATCTTCTCGTTTTTTCATCGCTGTTCCTTTTTTCTCAGCTGCATCAATAAGTTCATCAGCCAACCTGAAAGCCATTTTTTTTCCTTTTTTATTTTTAATAGAATCTTTAATCCATCGCATCGCTAACGTAGTTCTTTTTACTCCAATAACTGGAACTGGAACTTGATAGTTAGCCCCACCGATTCTTCGTCCTTTCAACTCCATCAAAGGAGAAACATTTTTAATAGCTTGTTCAAAAACATTTAAACCACCTCGATTAGTCCTTTTGTGAATTTCGTCAAATGCATCATAAACAATTTTTTCAGCAATAGTTCTTTTTCCTTTAACTAATAAATGACCAACAAATCTTCCCACTAAAAGAGATTCATAAACAGAATCTGGTGACCAATTTTTTTTGTAAACTTTATTCTTTCTTGACATAAATATTTTGACTTTTTAATATAATTTCTTACTCATAAACAAATGATCAATATTCAAAAATTAAATTTAAAACCAACCATGTAGTTTTAAAATTAAATTTAATTTAGTTCAATAAATCAAAGTAAATGCTAAATAAAAATCTGACCAATCTATATAGAAATCAAATTTTTGAGCACAATTTGAGGAAAATCTTAATTTGCACACGAGATGTATTTAATAGTACATCGAGAAGCAAATTTAGATTTGACAAAAAAGTGTGCCGAAAATCTGATTTATAACCTATTATTTTTTAGGTTTTTTAGTTCCATATTTAGATCTACTCTTAATTCGATTCTCTACTCCTGCAGCATCAAGCACACCTCGAACAATTTGGTATCGAACACCTGGAAGGTCAGGAGTTCGTCCTCCTCTGATTACAACGATTGAATGTTCTTGCAAATTGTGTCCAATTCCAGGAATATAAGCGGTTACTTCTTTTCCGTTAGTAAGCCTAACCCTAGCAATTTTTCGAAGGGCTGAATTCGGCTTTTTAGGACTTGTTGTCCCGATCTTTATACATACACCTCTTTTAAAACAAGAAGGGTAATAAACTGGCTTATTTTTTATAGAATTAAAACCAAAATCCAAAGCAGTTGTCTTTGATTTCTTAACTACTTTTTTTCTAGGATTTTTAATCAACTGATTAATAGTCGGCACGTTTTTTAAAATTAATAGTTTATAAAATTATTTTTTATCAAGTAATTCAGAAAATACGTCTTGAAACAGTTTTTTCGCCAACAAAAAACCAAACAAAGCAATATCGTCTATTGATAAGCAATCTTAACTTTCACTAATTTTACACGAAGAAAAGACCTCTGTCAATACCAAAACTTATTTATTTTCCCATCTTTTTTCTAATAAAAGCTGGGATTTCAATATCATCGTCTAAATCATCCAACGGACTTTCTTCCACTCCAAAAGATTTAGTTTCTAAATCTCTGTCTTCATTTTTAAATTTATTATCTCGTCCAAAATCATTTGATTTTTCATCAAGACTCAAATCATCATCTCCAAAAGAAGATATCTTATTGCGCTTAAACTCATCGTCTTTTTCAAAAATGCTTTTCTCTGAATCAGAATCTTCAGAAAAATCATTTAAAGATGCTCCGTTCTTATTAAAACCAGTTGCTACTACCGTAATTTTTATTTCATCTTTTTTGACAGTTTCATCTGAAGCAGCTCCAAAAATTATTCGAGCATTAGGATCAATATTCTCGGTAATAAGTCCTGCTGCTTCATTAATTTCCATCATAGTCAAATCAACTCCTCCCGTAATATTGAATAAAACTCCTTTAGCTCCATTAACTGAGACATCTAAAAGTGGAGAACTAATAGCTTGTTTAGCCGCTTTTTGAGCTCGGTCTTCTCCTGAAGCCACTCCTACTCCCATCAAGGCAGAACCTGAATCTTGAATAACCGATTTAATATCAGCAAAATCAACATTAATAATTCCTGGTTTAGTAATTAAATCAGAAATTCCTTGGACCCCTTGTCGCAAAACATCATCCACAATTCGAAAAGCGTTCAATAAGGATGTTTGTCGATCAACAATTTGCAAAAGTTTATCATTTTGAACAGTAATCGAAGTGTCAACTCGATCCTTCAAATTTTCTAAAGATTCTTCCGCAATCACCATTCGTTGCTTTCCTTCAAAAGTAAACGGTTTAGTCGCTACTCCGACCGTCAAAGCTCCAGCTTCTCTAGCCGCTTCAGCAACTACTGGTCCGGCACCTGACCCAGTTCCACCTCCCGCTCCATAAACCACAAAAACCATATCGCAACCTTTGAAAGCCTCTTGAATTTCATCCCGATTTTCTTCAGCTGCTTGACGACCCAACTCTGGATTCATCCCAGCACCCAAACCTCGAGTTAGATTTTTCCCAATATGAATTTTTTCACTAGCTGCACAAGCATGTAAATCTTGAGCATCAGTATTAATTGCCACAAAATCAACTCCCGTCAACTTACACTCGATCATCCGAGTGATAGCGTTCCCTCCAGAGCCACCTACCCCTGCAACTTTAATTTTCGCAAATGTCTCTACTTCTGGTTTTACTTCTGCCATTTGTATTTAAATTACGTTTAATAAAAAGATGTTAAGAAATTCTATCAAGTTTCAGAAAAAAGTCAAATGTTTAACTTTTATTAAGACTATTTCTAATCACAGTTTTGCCTGTCTCAGCAAACTTTGGCGAGACTAGCAATAAAAAAGGTGATTTAAAACAGCCTCTTGTTATTAGAAAATTAGTTTCCTGGCAATAAACCTTGAAGCCATTTTTTAACAGTATTAAACCATTCTATATCAATTTTTTTACTAATTTTATTTTGAGAATTAGAACCGATTGATTGATTTCCTTCTTCTATTATCCAAAGAATTGCCCCAGCAACAACAGCACAAGACGGATCATCCACTTTATCAACTAACCCTGATAATCCAGTAGGAAAACCTACTTGAGCCGGAAGTTTTAAATTTTCCTTGGCTAAATCAACCATTCCATAAAGACAAGATCCACCCCCAGTCAAAACTGCTCCAGCTGGTAATAAGGCCGACCGATTAATTTTCTTCAATTCTTTTTCAATCAATTGAAAAATTTCTTCTACTCGAGCTTCAATTATTTCCGCTACATGTCTTCTCGAAACAACGCCATCTTCTTCCGAGCAAAGATTTGCCAAATTAATTTTTTCATTTTTATTAATTTCCTCGGGAAGAGCTGAACCGTATTTTAATTTAGCTTTTTCAGCCACATCAATCGCCGTTCGCATTCCAATCGCCACGTCATTAGTAATATGATTGGCTCCAATCGGCAGAACTGATAAATAAACCAATTCTCTTTCCTCAAAAACCGCCAGAGAAGTAGTTTCGCCACCAATATCAATCAAAGCCACCCCCAACTCTTGTTGCCGTTTATTAAGAACAGCTTTCGAAGCTGCCAACGGAGAAGCCACAAAACCATTCAAATCAAGATTAGCTCGACTAATACATTTAGCAATATTTTTAAGATAAGGAGCAAACCCAGTAATTACTATGCCTTTCATTTCAAGTCGCACGCCAGTCATTCCCACTGGTTCCCTAATTCCTTTTTGATCATCCAAAGAAAAACTCTGCGGAATAATATGCAAAACTTCGTAATTATGAGCCAAACTAATCGCTTGACTAGAATCGATTACTCGCTCGACATCATCTTCTGTTACTTCACCGTCGGCTTTGCTCACTCCAATCACCCCCTTGGTTGGAATACATCTCAGATGACTGCCTCCAACTGAAACAAAAATATCCTCAATTTGAACTCCAGACATTCTCTCAGCCTTCTCTATTGAAGATTTGATAGACGCCACCACATCCTCAAGATCGATAATTACCCCTTTTCGCATCCCTAAAGACCGAGTTCTTCCAACCCCTACAATTCTAGGTTTTTCTTCAAGAATAACCTCAGCCACAACGGCTCTAACAAAAGAAGAACCGATGTCTAAAACTGTTATATATTTTTGTTTCACCATTTCTATTTTTATTGAAACTTTCCAATTTAAATTAAAGCCTTTTCCATCCAAACTTATCTCATTCCAATCGAACAACTACAAAAACTAATTAACAACACAATTTCCATTGCCAGAAACAGAGCAAGTGACAATAGTAGTTCCGCAAGTACCCACGATAGTTCCGTCATCTGGATCTGCTACTGTGTAAACACAATTATTTTGCATTACTGGATATTTAATATTTCCGCAAAGAGTTTCTCCTCCATTAGCGTCAGGAGCGCTCATATTAGTCCCTTTTATGTAGCATTCTACCGCATAAGGCAAAACAGAGTTAAGACTTTCAAGCATTGTTGCCGCTCGTGCTTTTTCTCTTTGACCTGAAATTCCTACTGTAATCGTTGCGGCTAAAATTCCGATAATAGCAATCACCAACAACATTTCCAATAAAGTAAACCCATTTTTATTTTTAACTTTTTTCATTTTATTTTTTTTGTTTAATTATTCCAAAATATATACTAGATTTATAATAACATTTATTTTAAAAAATGCAAAATAAATATTTATTCTATTATCTCAATCATAATAACTTTTCAAAAAAGTTTCAAATTTATTTAGACTGATTTTACTAAATTAGTTCTATGTTGTAAACAACTACGCAAGCGACAATTGTTCCAATCATTACAATAATTTCAATAAAAATCAATTATATTTATAATAAAATTCCAGACTTATTCGACAATAGCATTCCCCTAAAAATTTCAACTCTCCTACCCTCAACTTCCCCACCTCAAAAACCGACCTCTCGATCGGTTTTTGATTTGAAGTAAATCTAATCTAATCTAATCTAATCTAATCTAATCTAATCTAATCTAATCTAATCTAATCTAATCTATCTTAGAGATATCAGTTGCAATAATATTAGCGTCAGTAATGTTTTGATTTGTGGTTTGAACCACGACTGTGTCTCCAACTCGAATACTACTTAAAGCAATCTCAGTTTGTTCTGATTGATTTTTAATAATTGAGATAGTAGTGGCTTGGTTAATAGTGATAGTTGAATTCCAACTAACAGCGTTTTGATTAAAAGTCATTTCTAAAGAAGAGTTGTTGACAGCAGTCACTTTTCCTTCGGCAATCTTAGCCATTCCAGAAACAATTGATTCTTCATATTTTTCAGCTTCTTTGTTGTCGCAATCAACTGTCTCGGTTGAAGCTTTAATCTTGAAAGATTCATTGGTAATTCCATTAACTTCCTGTTTAAGTTTTTCCAGTCGGGCCGTTTTTTGATTACTATCTTCAGTAGTGGATGGAGTCGGGCTAATTGGGGGAACTGGAAGAGTGGAGGTAGTAGTTGAAACGGGAGCGACTTGATTAAAAGAATAAATTAATAATAGACTAATTAGACTTAATAGAATTATCATCAGAAAAATCAATACTTTTTTGTTTTTCATTTTTTTAATTAGAGATTAAATTTATTCTTCAATCCAACGAAATGTTTTTGAAACACATTCGGCGTGACCTGCGTTCATTCGACAAACTTCACCAACTTCGCAATCTTGAGGTTGTCCAACGGCACAAGTTTCAGTCGGCTGTTCACAGCCAGAATTAGTACAAGAATCTTTTACTCCTACTTTTTTGGTATTAGTGGCATTGCCGTCACAAAACTCGACTTCTTGGCCATCATCCTCACAGGTTCTAGAACCACAAAATTCATTACTAGGAATATACGTTATAGTTTCATTGCAATTTCCATTAAGACATTCATAAGAATACCGAGGAGTAGTTTTTCTTGAAATATTGCCAGCCCAGCAAGAATAAACAATAGAATCTGTATCTAGATAATTAGTAGGACAAACAAGAGTCCCAAGACAATTAACATTGCCACAAGAGTCTGCGAAAGTTGCCCCCAAACAATGGGCCTCAGTATTACTACAAGTACAAACAACAGAATCCTTCACACAAGAAGTCCCACTTTTGTGATAACCAAAGTTACAAGTATATTCACATTTTCGATTAGAAGTACAAGAAGATTGAAGGGTTCTGGTAGTGATCTCAGCTAAGCCAGAACTATCACCAAAGCAAAGATTGGAATTGCTTGGAATTGAACCAGTGCAAGAACCAAGATCTACTGGTAACGATGGTGATGATGAAAGAATACAATTATTGCCAAAAAGATTAGGAACATAACCGGGATCACAAAGATATGTACACTTCTGCCAATCATTGCAAGAATCCACAGTTCTTTCGACAGTAGGTGAGGCAACATTCGAATCAGCTCCAGGACAAATTGTTGCATGAACTATTGGATCTCCATAATTAAGACAATTAAAAACTTCTGGGAAAACCACGAAATTTTTAACACACCGAGTCCCACTTTTGTTATAGCCTGAACGACAAGTATATTCACATTTTCGATTAGAAGTACAAGAAGATTGAAGGGTTCTGACGGTGTTGGCAGTTAAACCAGAACTATCGCCAGAGCAAAGATTGGAATTGCTTGGAATTGAACCAGTGCAAGAATAGTTTACCGCACCCCTCACACAAGAATTTCCTCTTCTATGATAACCAGATTTACAGGTATATTCACATTTTCGATTAGAAGTACAAGAAGATTGAAGGGTTCTGGCGGCGTTGGCAGTTAAACCAGAACTATCGCCAGAGCAAAGATTGGAATTGCTTGGAATTGAACCAAAACAAGAAAATTCTGGTGGTCGCGGTAATGATGAAGGAATACAATTATTGTTAAAAGCATTAGAAATATAACCGGGATCACAAAGATATGTGCACTTCTCCCAATCGCAATAATTCACAGTCGATACGGTAAGAGGTGCGGTAATATTCAAATCAGCTCCAGGACAAATTGTTGCATGAACTATTGGATCTCCATAATTACGACAATGAAAAACTTCTGGGACAACCGCGGAATTTTTAACACACTGAGTCCCACTTTTGTGATAGCCTGATCTACAGGTATATTCACATTTTCGATTAGAAGTACAAGAAGATTGAAGAGTTCTGGTAGTGTTGGCAGTTAAACCAGAACTATCGCCAGAGCAAAGATTGGAATTGTTTGGAATTGAACCGGTACAAGAATAAGACGGATTAGGTTCAGGTCCCACAACATCTTTGACACAATCAAAACTAATTTCTTTGCCAGTAACAGACGAATACGTTCTATTTGCTATAGTATGTCCTGAACAAATGTTGGAAGCGCTATTATCATTGCAGTTAAAAGCAATTAAACCACCAGTTCTTGGAGAATAAACTTCATAATTTCTAACCCCTGATGTGCAAAAAGTTGGACCATCAGTTGCAACACCCGTAAAAATCCAACTATCACAACCCCAAAAATCACCCGACGGATGATAAGTTTCAACACAATGTGCTGTTCCTACTGTTCCAGATCTGGCAACACCTGTAAAGCTCCAGGTAGAAGAGCACCAGATTGCTTGTCCAGATGATACGTCTAAAGCATAGCCGCCGCCACAGCCGGTAGTTCCTTTGCAAGAATATACAGAGCATTCGCCTCTTCCTACCTTTGAAGTCAACGCTGAAACATCTGCTGTATCAAAAAGAAGAATACTAAAAAGACAAACATTAAAAACTAAATAAAAATAATTTTTATACGTCTTTTTTCGCTGAACAAAAATTTTATTTTCCATTTTCATATGATTTATTTATTAAATTTTATTTTTTTATTATAAGAATTCTCAATTGTTGGAGTTTTCTGAAGAACGGCAACGGTGCCAATTTAAATTCAAAGTGACTCTTCACTAAATTTTTTATTATTAAATTTCAGCCAAAACCTTAACCAAAAG
>DEIO01000024.1 GCA_002352545.1 Patescibacteria group bacterium UBA2772 | reverse complement strand
AAAAAATATTTCGGGCCAAGTCCTATTTGAAATTGAAGAAATAAGAAAATGGATATTTAAATACCCATTTAAATTGCAATTTAAATTGCAATTTCGAGAAACAATCACGAAAATATCCCTCTCTAAAAAGTAGACTTTCTAGTTTTTTTTTGTTAGTATAAGGGAGTTAATAAAAGAATCTGCTAACAAAAAAACATTTATTAAGCAATTCTGACATAAAATTAAAAACTGAAAATCATGAATATTTCCTGGTATGGTCACTCTTGTTTCAAAATTCAAACAAAGGCAAAGCGAGGTGGTGAAGAAATTATTATTTTTACAGACCCTTTCGACAAATCAATTGGACTCAGAAGACCTCAAGGACAAGCAAATATTGTAACAATCTCTCACAATCACAGTGATCACAATGACACAGAACTTCTGAAAGGTGACTTTTTTACTGCTGATTCTCCAGGTGAATTTTCAATTCAAGGAGTAACAATAGAAGGAATTGACAGTTTTCATGACGATCAACAAGGTGCTGTTCGTGGTAGAAACACAATATTTATGCTTGAGTCAGAAGATATACGAATTTGTCACCTAGGTGACTTGGGACAAGAACTAACAGAGAAGCAAATTGATGCCATTGGAGATATTGATATTTTAATGGTACCAGTTGGTGGAACTTATACACTTGATTCAAAAACTGCCAAAAAAGTTGTTGGGCAAATTGAACCTAAGATAATCGTCCCTATGCATTACAAAATTGACGGACTAACGGTTAATATCAATGATGAAACTGAATTTTGCAATGAACTCGGTGCAACTATAGGAGAAAAACTATCTAGAATATCCCTCAAAAAAAGAGACTTAGATGAAATAGAAAATAAAGTTATTGTAATGAGTGTAATAAATTCATAAAAATAAATCTTTAAAACAAAATCATGTTAAACAAAATTCTAGAAAAACCAGAGGCTTATCGCAGGAATGTAGCAATCTTTGCAACCTTTGTTGCTGGAGTTGCTGTTGTTTCTGCTTGGCTTTTGATTGCTGGCTATAATGTTCGTCAATCAACTTTTGCCCTCATAAATACAGACAATTCAACATCAGAAGATTTCAAAAATAGTTTACCGTCAATCAGACAAAATGGTGACAGTGTTGTAACAGAACTAGCAAAACAAAATATGGCAGCATCTGCTAACACTCCTGGTGAAAAAGAAAAATCACTTTGGGACAAGTTCTTGGGAAGATAATTGTAAATTACAAAATAACTAGACTTATCAAGAAAGTTCTTATTGAGATTTTTCTTGATAAGTCTAATAAAGAGACGGCGAAAGAATGAGTTTCTTTCGCGGGTTTTGTTTATGATTGTAGAAATTTATTAAAGAAAAATAACAAACGCTTATGGAAACGCAAGAGGAAAAAAAGGAGGAAAAAAATAGTATAGGAAAAATACAGGATCGACCAATTACACAAGAAATGGAAGAGTCATATCTTTCGTATGCAATGAGTGTTATTGTATCAAGAGCACTTCCTGACGTAAGAGATGGTCTAAAACCAGTGCAGAGAAGAATTCTATATGCTATGTGGAGACTTGGACTAAAACACAACGCTAAATATCGAAAAAGTGCTACTGTTGTTGGTGAAGTTCTTGGTAAATATCATCCACATGGAGACAGTTCTGTATATGAAGCTATGGTTCGAATGGCACAAGATTTTTCTTTGCGTGACCCTCTCGTTGATGGACAAGGAAATTTTGGTTCAATGGACGGAGACAGCCCTGCTGCTATGCGTTATACTGAGGCAAAATTAGCTGCTATTTCATCAGAAATCCTAACTGACATAGATAAAGAAACTGTGCCTTGGATTGATAACTACGATGGTTCAAGAAAAGAACCAGGATACCTACCTTCTAAACTGCCTCAATTATTGGTAAACGGAACTACTGGTATTGCAGTTGGAATGGCAACAAATATCCCTCCTCACAATCTCGCAGAAGTTATCAACGGAGTAAACGCTTATATTGAAAATCCTGATATATCTATCGAAGAATTAGTGAAAAATCACATCAGTGGCCCAGATTTCCCTACCTCTGGAGTTATTTATAATCAAAATAATATTATCGAAGCTTACACAACTGGACGTGGAGGTGTTGTCACAAGAGCAAAAGCTGATATAGCAGAAGATGCAAAGGGAAAATTTCAGATAATAATCACTCATATTACCTATCAAACAAATAAATCTACTTTGATTCAAAAAATTGCCAATTTAGTAAAAGATGGAAAACTTGATGGAATCAGGGATATTCGAGATGAATCAGATAAAGATGGGGTACGAATTGTGATAGATTTGAAAAAAGATGCCTTCCCGAAGAAGACTTTGAATAAATTGTATTCAATGACTGAATTACAAAAAAACTTCAATTTCAATATGCTAGCCCTTGTGAATGGAACTGATCCAAAGATTCTCAATTTAAAAGCAATTATTGGACACTTCGTCACACATAGACAAGATATTGTCACTAGAAGAATTCAGTTTGAACTCACAAAAGCGAAAGATCGTGCGCACATCTTGGAAGGATTAAAAAAGGCATTAGATTTTATTGATGAAATTATCAAAACAATAAAACAATCCAAAAACAAAGAGGCAGCTCATATTAACTTAATAAAAAAATTCAGTCTTTCAGAAAAACAAACTACTGCAATTTTGGAAATGAAACTACAAACACTTTCAGGACTAGAAAGAAAGAAAATCGAAGATGAATTAAAAGAAAAATTGATTCTTATTGCCAAACTAGAAGCCATCCTCAAAGACCCTAAAAAAATTCTTGAAATTGTTTCTAATGAACTCAATGAACTAAAAGAGAAATTTGGAACACCTAGAAAAACTCAAGTAATGAAAGGATCTGTTGGGGATTTCTCACAAGAAGATCTTATTCCAAATGAAGAGACTATTATAAGCTTAACAGAAGATGGCTACATCAAAAGACTCCACCCCACAACTTTTAAATCTCAAAAACGTGGAGGAAAAGGAGTTATCGGTGGTTCTATTAAAGAAAGTGACGCTGTAGACAAGGTGTTAGGAAGTACGACACATGATAATTTATTCTTCTTTACAGATACTGGAAAAGTTTTTTGTATTAAAGCATATGAAATTCCACTTTCTTCCAGAACAAGCAAGGGTCATGCAATTGTTAATTTCTTACAGGTTTCACCTGAAGAGAAAATTACATCTATATTAGCTGTTCCAAAAGAATCAAAAGCTAAGTATATGATCATGCAAACAGTCCTTGGTAAAATCAAAAAAACTTCCTTGGAAGACTTTTCTAACGTAAGAAGAACTGGATTGATTGCAATTGGACTAAGCAAAGAAGATTCACTTAAATGGGTTGGTACAACTTCTGGTGAAGATCATATTATAATCTGCACAAAAGAAGCTCAGTCAATTAAATTTTCAGAAAAGAATGTTCGATCAATGGGTAGAAGTGCTGCGGGGGTACGCTCAATTAAACTTAAGAACAATGATTTTGTTGTAGGAATGAATGTTATAGCTCCTGAAGAAGAAAAAGAACAAGACTTCCTAATTGTAACTGAAAATGGTTACGGAAAAAGAACTTCTATCAGTAAATATAAATTACAAACACGTGGAGGTTCTGGAATAATGACAGCAAACACAACAACCAAAACTGGTAAAATCTCCTCTGGACACATAGTCCCAAAAGGATCAGAAGCCGATTTGATTACTAGCTCAAACAGAGGACAAATCATCAGAGTTCCTGTAAAAAGCATATCAAGATTGAACAGAGCAACTCAAGGTGTTAGAATAATGAAACTTAAGAAAGGAGAATTAGTTTCCGATTCAACTATAATGTAGATTATTGCAAGCAAACAAAAAAACAAGGCTAATTGCCTTGTTTTTTTGTTAATGTTATACTTTAAAAAGAAAAATATCTATATCTTTGTGGAAAAAACAACACAAGGTTTTTATTTATAAAATAAAATACAAAACAAAATGAATGGTAAGAAAATAATTAGTTTTTTACTAACGGCTATTCTAGTAACAACAACGATTTCCCTATCTGGTTGTGGAAACAGCGACCCTATTATTCCTTATAAATTAAGTTTGGAAGTATGGGGTGTATTTGATAACACAAAAGATTTTGACGGACTTAATGCTGTTTTTTCAAAACAGAATCCAAGGGTAACCGATGTTATTTATAAGAAAATATCAAACAATCCTGTTGAATTTGAAAAAGAACTAATTGATGCATTTGCTAGCGGAAATGGGCCAGATATCTTCTTTTTTAACAATTTTTGGTTCAAAAAACATAACAACAAAATTGCTCCTATGCCAAAAGGAGATGCTTATTTAATTAAGCATAAAAATGAATTTGTTGACGTAGTTCAAGAAGATTTCTTCAAAGAAAACCAAGTATACGCACTGCCCCTTCACTGTGACACATTGGCACTGTACTACAACAAACATCTACTCAATCAAGCTGGTATAACAAGCCCTCCTCAAACATGGGAAGAGGTAAAAGCTCAAACAAAAACATTAACAAAAATTGACGAATTTGGAAATATTGAGCAATCAGCAATAGCTCTTGGACGATCCAAATCACCTGGCGCAATTAATAGAGCTTCTGATATTTTGATTTTGATGATGCTACAAAATGGAGCTATTTTGAATGTCCCAAAAAATATAAATTTTTCTAAATCAGAAACAAAAGGTGAACCAGGAGTAAGTGCACTAGAATTTTATTCACAATTTGGTCAAGCAAATTCTGATTCATATACTTGGAGCAATAAAATGCACTATTCTGACGATGCATTTCAAGACAGTGAGGTTGCAATGGTAATTGGATATCCGTATAAAAAAGCTCAGTTCAAAAAAGCTTCCCCTAAATTAAATTTTGAGATAGCGCCAGTTCCTCAACTAAACCTAAAAAATAAGGTTAATTTTGCTAACTATTGGGGATTAACTGTAGCAAAAAACAAAAAAATACCACCTAAATCAAAATATTCAAATGAGAATAGAATAAAGGAGGCTTGGGCTTATATTTCTTTTATGACAACAAAGCCAACTGGTTCTAATCCTGATGCAACAAAAGAATATTTGCGTCTAACAGATAAAATTTCTGCTAGAAAAGACTTAATAGAAGAGCAAAAAAATGAAGCATTCAAGGGAGTCTTCGCAGAACAAGCTTTAACTGCAAAATCATGGGTTGTTCCAGATGAAATAGCTGCTGATGAAATCATGGTAGAAGCAATTGACGCTGTAGCTGGGGGGGAATCACCAATTAACGACGCTCTTGATAGAGCAACTTCAAAATTACAAGCAATCTGGAGATAATCCTTTCATAAAACAAAAAATGAAAAAAATT
>DEIO01000002.1 GCA_002352545.1 Patescibacteria group bacterium UBA2772 | reverse complement strand
GCCACAAAAAAACACTACTTATTAATAGTGTTATCTTAGGAAAAAGATGTTTAGGTAAATTTAGCTAAAAGTTTAGCTAAACTATAAAATGTATTCTTGATTGATTTTTACACTTCCTGCTTTTTTACTATGATTAAAGATTAAAAATTCTTCAATTTCTCCTTTTGTGAAGTCTTTAATATTCTCGTTGATTCTTTCACAAGCTCCGCTATATGGTTGAAATGGATTTTCTCCTTGAGGATTATATTCACATCCAAATCTATCTTCTGCTATCTCTGAATAGAAAAATTCTTCTTCTAATTTTTCTATTTTATCTATAAAAATATAGGACATAATTTCATGAGCGTTATTATTTCCTTTATTTTTAGCAATTGGAATCTCGAAATCTCCAATAGTTAGAATTCTTGTTTCTTCATTATATTCTTTAACTTTCAATTTCTTCTTGGGTTTCTTCCTCTTTTCTTTTGGGTGAAGTTCTTTCCAAACTTTTTCATAGAAATCAAAAAAATTTTTATCTATGCTGATAAATGGCAAATCTAGAAATAATACTGTCCAATATTTGCCTTTGATGATTTTATATTTTAATAGGGATTGAATGATTTTTCTATAATTATCTTCTGAGATACTTTTTAAATCCTTAATTTCTAGACGCAAAAAATACTTCCGACCTCTAATTTCAGAGGCTAGTTTGATTTCTTTTAAAACAAGAAAAATTCTTCTTAATGTTTCAGGACTTAGATTTTCTACTTGATAAGGCATTTTATTGAAAGTTAGTTATTTATACTAACCAAATAACAACAAAAAGACAATCCTTTATTTCTTCTAAGAGGGGTTTTAGCAAATTCTCGCCTTAGTACCGTCAAGTCCGTTACACTACCTTGACCGCAGGCGACAATTTACTTTTTTACTGATAAGAAGAATTAAGGAAAAGTTTTCTGTTTGTGAAAAAAGACCTTAGGCACTATACTTACTACTGAAAAGCATAAAAGTTAAACAGTAATACTTAAGGAAAAAAATGGAAAATGAAATTATTGATGTTAAAGATTGGCTTCCCGATTTTCAAGTATCTGCTGAAACAGATGAGGAACTTAGAAAGTACTTTTTCACAATCCCTGAGGTTAATAAACTAATAGATAGTAAATCATGGCTTGTTTTGGGAAGAAAAGGGACTGGAAAAACAGCTATATACAAGCATCTTGGAACAATGGATAAGAAGAATTTGAATGGGTATTTAGTAATATCGCTAAACTTCAAAGACTATCCTTGGCCTGCACATAAGCTGTATAAAGAAACTCTGTCTGGGGAATTATCAGCATATCAAAAAAGTTGGAAATATTTATTTTTTGTTAAAGCTTTGTCAAAATTAATTGAGCAACAAAAAATTGATGGTAAAAAACTTAACAAAGAATTAAAGTGGGCTAAGAATTATATCGAGAAAATTTATGGCAAACCAGATCCTACGATTCTTGAAGTCCTGTTCTCAAAAATCGCAAGGGTAGATAAAGTAAAGGCTCCTGGTGGAAATATGGGCGAATTATCTTTCGATGGTGGCGAATTATCATTTGAAGAAATTTCTCAAAATAAGGATCTACAGACCAAACTCCGTTCAAACGCATTTACTTTGTTGAACTACTTTGAAATAATTTTCAAAAACAATGTTGGGGATTATAAATTTATGATTATATTAGATCAATTAGATGAAAATTGGCTAGCTGATGAAATAGAAGAATATAGTAAAGTCCTTATTAATTTACTCAATGTTTGCAGAAACATCTCCACTGATGAAAATGTCAATAAATTTTTAAAAATAGTTCCTTTTATGCGATCTGATATTTATCAATCTTTGCGATTTAATGATAAAAACAAATTATTCCAGGATAGTGCGATTGTAATCTCATGGAACAATGAAAGTCTGGATAGTATGTTTTTTCAAAGATTAAAAAAGTTTGCTCCAGAAAACTTTACACTTAAAGAAGAAGAAAAATCTGGCGCTTTATTTGAAGCAAACTTTGTAAGACAAGGAACTCCACCACTTAATTTTATAACACGAAGATCATTTTTCCGACCAAGAGATATTATTGTTTATTTTAACAAAATAAGATCTATACACACAAAAAATAAAAGTGGGCTGTATACGACAAAAGAATTGTATAGCGCAGCAACAGAGGCTTCAAGTAGTGTTTATAATGAAATAATTGACGAATGGTCTAATCAATTCCCCGAAATTGAAAAGCTGTTAGGCGTACTGCAAATTATATCAGTTGAAACATTTAACCACTCCGATTTTGTCATCAAACACAAACAAGTATTTCCAACTGCTACTGATGTTGATATAAATAAAAATATAAATTTTCTATTTGATAACTCAATAATTGGGCAAAAAAAGCAAGGTAGATGGGAATATATTTGTAGCTCTCCAAACCTAAAAATGAATATTGAAAAGGGGTACCGAACTCACCAAGCGCTTAAATATAGACTTCAGTTAACAGAGGGAAGAACTGGTTCAAATAATTAAGTCAAAATGTCATACGAATTTAGTCAAAAACGAAGAGATGAAATCAAGGAATATTTCTTGAAATATTATAATGTAATCCTATCGAATGAAACTGCTGATGATTTTTTAAATTCCTTAGTTGATTTGTATCAGGCATTTTCATCTCGAAAAGAATCTAACCAATAAACTTATGGGGAAATTAAATAAAACTCTTTTCACTGACAAATTCCCAAAAATTAATTCAGATACAGAATTAGCTAGGCTACAAAAAAAATTACACAAATATGATCCATATTATGTAACTAGTGGATGTGTTCTGGAAAGGAGGAGGAAGCTTGATAAATTATGGAAAAAATTTCATCCTTTTGCTGATTCTTTTTTTCTTAAACAATACAAGCTAAGCTTTCACGACAGAACATGGGAAATGTATCTTGGCAACATCTTACTAATAAATAACCTAAAAATAGAGCCTCTAGATAAAGGTCCGGATTTTTTTGTTGACAACAGCGAGTATATAGAATGCGTTATTTGCGAACGTGGGGAAAAAGATCTTCCAAACTCTGTTCCTGAGTTGCACTTTACGGAAGACCCAATGGATATTACTGTTCAAGACGTGCCTGTTGATAAAATGATCTTGCGCATAACCTCAGTCATAGACTGTAAATATAAAAAATATTTAGCGGATAACTGGGAACATATCGATAAGGACAAGCCATTTATTATTGCAATTAACAGTGGCTTACTTCAGCATCCGCAAGACTATTTAGGTATACCCTTAATCATAAAAGCATTGTTTGGAATTGAACACCTCAAAATAGGCATTGGGTCAGGAAACACAAGCTTTTCATTTAGATCTTCATTGCAAAAAATAAATTCTATCAAACCAATTCCTATTGATTTATTTACTAGTGAAACATACAAAGAGATTAGCGGTATTTTTTTTTCTGACAAAACAGTGATTAATCATCCGAATAACATTGGTGAAGATTGTATTTTTATTAATAATCCATTTGCAAAAAATCCTGTTAATTTTGAAAAATACTCATTTTTTAAACATTGGCATGCAGACAAGAAAGGAAAAATCACTAAATTATATTAGGAGGAACTTAATGATAATAAAGTTCCAACTTCGTCCCACACTCTCCGCACACAAAAACATCCTTAAACAAGGGATGTTTTTTGATAGGAGTTTGTCACTTTGGAACTTTTTGTGGTAAAATAAATTAAACTTAAATTTAAAAAATATCAATGAAAAAGACGGCTAATATTTTTATCGTTCATGACAAAAAAGTACTACTTTTTCATCGTGATAACAAACCTAGCATTCCCGATCCTGATCGTTGGGGTTTTGTGGGAGGCGAGGTTGAAAAAGGAGAAACTTTTCTAGAAGGCTTAAAAAGGGAAATAAAAGAAGAGATAGATCTTAAAATAGAAAATCCAATAAGACTTGGGAAAACAATTATTTCTGGATGGGGAGAAAATGTATTTTATTTTGCCAAAATTTCTTCAGAAAAAGTTAAAAAAATAAAATTGGGCAATGAAGGACAAGAGGTCAAATTCTTTTCATTCGAAGAAATCGGCAAAATCAAACTTACTGAAGGATTGTCTTGGTATTTTAATAATTTTAACAGTGGATTTAAAAAACTTATAGAAGAAGGTGAAGTTAATAAACTTGCTTTAGGATTTAATAAAGAAGATAAATTATTTGTCAATCTATCCGATATGCGACAGTAAAGTTCCAACTTTGTTAAAGCCTATTTAATATCCCATTCTTTAAAGTAAGGGTGAAAAATTCTAAAGCCATCTTTTTTATCTAGTTCAGTTTGAATAAAATTTTCTGGTATTTCTTTTTCCGCTGCATTCAAGGGCGTCTCGCCTCTACGTGTTTTTTTGTTGAACCACCACACACCCAAATCTTTTTTATACATTGGAATGTTAAAAATTTTAGCGTATGTAGGAATTTTATATTCTAACATACCTAATTCTTTGTCTTCAACGGTTAGCCATTTATCAAAAAAGTTCTTAGAGAAAACTTGAAAAATGAACAAGCTACACAGCAGTTTATTTTTATAATTGTATTCATTCTTAATGTGTTTTTGAAAGTTAAGATAATTTATTCTTTCCTTACTTCCTTTCTTAGTCCAATTCCATTTTTCCTCTATGTAGTTATTTAAAATCCTAGTTCCTGAGATAAAAATTTCGCCTTTTTTGATTCCAGGAAGTTGCTTTTTGATATCTCCAAGAATTAGAGCGTCCCACTGCACAACAGCAACACTGTCCCAGTCAGTAAGCGAGATACCTCTGTCTTGATACCAATCTAAAAGCATTAGATCTCCATGAATCCATTTATAGTCTCTTGGTTTGTCGCAAAGCTTGGAAACGTGGAAGTCATCGAGATAGTCGTTTAATTTTTTTTTATATTTCCCCGCGTCTTCTTTGGCACCACCATATAAACCAAAGATTTTACTATTTGGATTATGTTTTTTTAGTAACTTGAGATGATTCAAACAAATCTCAGGTTCTTTGTAAAACCAGAATAAAATTGCTAATTTCATGAAAGTTAGTCTTTTGGATTAAATTTATTTGTTGCTATGCTAGCATAAGTAATTTTAGGATAACAAAAATCCCATCAAAAAAACACCCTCATAAATAAGGATGTTTTTTATGTGCGGAGAGGGAGGGATTCGAACCCTCGGAACTTGTAAAAGCTCAACACCTTAGCAGGGTGCCCCTTTCAACCACTCAGGCACCTCTCCAGAATAAATTTTGAATTTTGAATTTCTAATTTTGAACCATAAATTAATGTTTTAATTTATGAATGCAATACAATTTAGATTTCAATCAAAGAATTGTTCTGTGGTTGTGATTAGAAATTAAATAATTCTAATTTCACTCGAAATTCAAAATTTGTTTTTCACTTTTTTCAAAGTCTCAACTATCCCAATTTATCATTTTATTTTAACTTTGTCTAGCTAGTACAATGGCGGAAATTGATTTTGGATTTAGTTTTCTCAGTTCTTTCGCACATTCATTTAGGGTTGATCCAGTGGTGCAGATATCATCGACTAGGAGGATTCTTTTTTGAGCTATCTCTTTCTCGAATAATGGGTTTGAAATAAAGCAATTCTTGATATTTTTTTGTCTTGATTTATAATCTTTGATTTTCATTTGAGGTTTGGTATATTCTTTGCGGATAAGCCCGTTTGCTAGAATTTTGATGTTGATTCCTGGCAAAAGCTTAGTTGCAATTGTTTTGGCTAACAATTCTGATTGGTTGAAGCCTCTATAGCGCAATCTTTTGTTATGCAATGGGACGGGGATGATGATGTCTGGAGTAGCAAAATTTCCTAGTTTTGTCATTGTCTCGACGCTCAGTTCTCCGAGTGGTGTTGCAATCTCACTGACAAAGCTATATTTCATTAGATGTATTGCTTTGGAAAGGTTCTTGTTCTTATAATCAGAAACAACAAAAAGTCTGGTAAGCGGGGAAGAGCCAAGTTTTTTGCAATAGACGCAAAGATCACCATTGAGAGTGATTGCCTTTTCACAAACAGGGCAGACTTGAAAAGAATTTTTTGGGATTGTTTTGAGACATTTTTTACAAATAAAAGCACCTTCCTTTTTACAGCGAAGGCACTTTATTGGAAAAAGTATATCAGTTATGAAATCTGATATTATTCTGACTAGTACAAAAAACTTATTTATTTTTGATAACTTCTGCTTTGATTTTCCCATCTACACTTTGTAGTGAAATTTTAGCAATATTTTTAGTAGAAACTAATTTTTTAGCTATAATTGGTTCAATTAAGTCTTGGATGTGTTTTCTGATTTGACGTGCTCCAAGACCAGTATCGTTACTTTTTTTGCTGATTAGAGCAACAATTGATTTATCAATTTGAAGCTCAATAGATCGCCTTGCCAATCTTTTCACTAGGGAAGTGAGCTCTTTTTTGACAATCAAGTCTAGATTTCCCTTGGTCAATGTTCTGAATGGCAAGATATGGTCTAATCTATTTATCATTTCCGGTGTCAGTGTCTCTTCAATTTCTCCTACAATGGAGTTTGTAATTTCTTCGTAGAGAGGCTTTCTTTCTTTTTTGGTTTTTGAAAAACCAAGCTCAGAAGCTTTATTTAATTTATCCATTCCAATATTTGAAGTCAGAATAACAACTGTGTTACGAAAGTTGATACCTCGTCCTTTGGAATCTGAAACTTCTCCTTCTTCAAGGATTTGCAAAAGAATATTCAAAATAGATGGGTCAGCTTTTTCGATTTCATCAAACAAAATCACACTATATGGATTTCGCCGAACCTTGTCAGCAAATTCTCCGCTTTCTTCATATCCAACATAGCCAGCTGGTGCACCCAACAATCTCGAAATTGTGTGTTTCTCCATGAATTCACTCATGTTGATTTGAATAAGAGCATCTTTTTTTGTTTGTGGTGAAATCGCACTTGCTAATAGTTTTGCACAATGTGTTTTTCCAACACCAGAAGGACCAATAAATAGGAATGATCCAAGTGGACGATTTGGATTTGAGATTCCACTCACTCCACGTAAGATAGTGTTGGAGATATGTTTTTTGACTTCAGTTTGGCCAATAAGGCCTTCTTTTAGACGACTATCAACTCTTTTTGCTAAAAGGTTGTTGTCTTGAGAAAGTGCTTCATCTGGGATTCTGGCAATTTTGGCTAATGTTTTTTGAATTTCTTTTGCAGAAACTCTAATTTGTTTTTTAGATTCTCGTTTCTTTTGATCTTGCTGAAGTTTTTTCAAGAGTTTTTTTGTTGTATTTTCTTTGGACCTCATTTTGATCGCATCTTCGTAACGATCACCTATAACCAAAGCTTCTTTTTCTAATTTGATTCGATCAATCTCTTCTTCAATCTTTTTTATTTTTCGATAGATCAAATTGTCTGAAGCTCCAGAGCGCAATCGTGCCGCAGTTTCATCAATAAGATCAATGGCACTATCTGGCAAATTTCTGTCTGTGATATATCTTTTTGCTAAAGTAGCTGCTGCTGTGTTTGCGTTATCAGAAATTTGCACATTATGAAATTTCTCGTATGACTTTTTGATCCCATCTAGAATTTTTTTGGTTTCAGCTGTGGATGGTTCTTCTACTATGATTGGTTGTAGTCTTCTTTCGAGCGCTGCGTCTTTCTCAATGTATTTTCTATATTCTTCGATAGTCGTTGCACCAATTAGTTGAATTTCTCCTCTTGAAAGAATCGGTTTTAAGAGATTGGCCGCATCCATTCCACCAGTTGCGTTTCCAGCTCCTATAAGATTGTGAATTTCATCAATAAATAGGATTATATTAGGATTTTTTTTGATTTGATTTATGATATTTTTCAATCTTGCTTCGAATTCACCACGAAAGGTTGTGCCTGCAATTAAAAGTCCAAGATCGAGACTTAGGATTTTTTTACCACAAAGGTAATACTCAGAATCTTCATTTTGAATTTTCTTTGCCAAACCTTCAATAATAGCAGTTTTTCCAACACCAGGATCTCCAATTAAAACTGGATTGTTCTTCATTTTGCGTCCTAGGATATGGGAAATTCTTTCTAATTCATATCCTCTTCCTATAAGGATATGGTCTTCTTGTGACTTTGCGGTTAGATCTGTGCAAAAATTGCTACTAGAAGGTTGTTTCTTTTTTATCTGGGGATTGCTTGGATGAAAAAAGTTTTCAATTATTGAATTTAATTCGCCCAAAAAATCTTCTTGTGAGGATTCTTTTTCAAATGAACTATTTGGTGCTTCCTTGTTCTCCTTTTTAGCTGATATTTTTACTTTTTGAGGAATTATGTGCTTGGATATCTCAGGAATGTCCAAAAGTTCATTTGCAAGATGCTCAGTTCCAACAAAAGAGCTCTTTGTTAGGAAGGCAGCTTTCGTTGCTTTTCCAAGAAGATCTTGTGCTGATAGAGAATTTTTTTCCAATGAGAATGAAAGCTTTTTTTTGTTCCGATAATTACTTAGAAGTTTTTTGGGTAATGTTGACTCTAGAATCGTTTTCCCGAAACTTCCTTTTTGTTTTAAAAGGGCATATATGAATAATTTAGCGTCAATTGAAGTTATGTCTTTTGTTTTATTTAAAGACTTTAGCGTCTTAATTGCTAGAGATGTGTTTTTTGTGAATCGCTTGCGCATTATTTGAACCATGGTATAATTAAATTAACTTTACGTTTACAAGATATTATAGCATTTTAATATTTCAAAGTAAATATTAAAAAACTCTTGTTACGTATGTGGGTGCAAATTTTGTATGATAAATTTTGCGAGTTTTGAACACTTTATTGAAATAAAAAATAAAAAGATAATATTACAAGATGAGTAACGGCCAAAGTTCTATTTTTCAGGGTTTGAAAGATAGTGTATTGGGTGGCTTATTTGGCAGTAATAGCAATGTCTCTGTTGGTGTTGATGTGGGAAGCGCTGGTATAAAAGTAGTTGTACTAGAGAGAGTTGGAGACGCTATTCGTTTGAAAAATTATGCTATCGCTAAAAGTAAAGATGATATAATAAAACCAGGAACTTCTGGTGTTATTGGTGAAATCGCAAGTGAACTTATTGAAAAGACAATTGAAGAAGCTGAAGTTTCTAAGAGCTCAGTGTATGCTGCGGTTCCTAGCTTTTCTTCTTTGATTACAGCAATAGAAATTCCAAGGACTGCGAAAAAGGATATTGATGAGATCATTCAAAATGAAGCTCCTAAATATATCCCAGTTCAATTATCTGATGTGGTTTATGGTTGGCAATTAATTGATGAAGGTGGTGAAGAAGACGATGAAAATGTGATTCCAGGAGTCAGTAGAGATGGAAAAATTCATATTCTCTTAGTTGCGATTATGCGTGAAATAAGCTCTCAATATGAAGCTGTTTTTTCTGCAGCTGGTTTGAAGATAGAGTCTTTGGAGATTGATGCTTTTTCTTTGGCAAGAGCGCTCGTGGAATCAAATAGAAAACCTCACCTAATTTTAGATATTGGACACAAGGTTTGTAATATTGTAGCTGTTTCAAACGGCAATGTGTTGCTTAATAGAACTATCGATATTGCTGGTGATAGAATCACTAAAACAATTGCTAGAAGCTTAGGTGTTGATTCTCAGAGAGCTGAGCAAATCAAACACAAAGAAGGCATGAATGCTGGTAAGAGCAAGGGAGGAACCGATATGGTTAGTCAAGTAATGGACACTGTTATTGAGGAGGTTAAAAAAACAAACAGAGCTATTGGAAAGACATATGAAGGTATCGAGATTAGTGAAATAGTTTTGACAGGCGGAGGATCTAAGCTGGTGGGAATGGTTGAATATATAGAAAAAGAAATTGGACTTGAAACCAGAATTGGGGATCCATTTGCAATGATTAACTATCCAGAGAGCATTCAACCTGTAATAAATGAGCATGGATCGGAATTGGTAATAGCAGTTGGACTTGCTTTAAATGCTTTTGAAGATAGAAAAAATAAAAAAAGATAAAAAGTAGTTGTTAGAAATAAGAACTAAATAAAAATAAAAAAATGGCAAAAATAAACCTCAAGTCAAATGAGATGTCGAGCAGAAGACCTAATAGTCAAGGGAGTAACAAATCTTTGCTTTTAGGTATTTTATCCTTAGCAATTGGACTGGCTGCTTTTGGAATGGTTCGTTATCTGTCAATTCAGACTGAATCAATAAGTGAAGACACGAGAGCTGAGATTGCTCAAATTGAGAATCAAATGAATAATGATAATGTTAAAAAACTTTATGATTTTCAGGATCGTCTCATTGAAATTGAAGGTCTCATGAGTAATAAGGATATGCAAAGTTCAATCCTAGGTAAGATTGAGAATCATACTCTTGCACCTACTGTTTTTAGAAAGGTAGAGTTTGAAACATTGGTTGGAAAGACTCAAATTGAAGCAACTGTAATAGTTGATAATCACAACGAATTGGCAAAGCAAATTGAGGCATTTACGCTTATTAATGAAGTTGATGATGTATATTTAAGTTCTAGTAAAGTTAACAAAGAAGGTTCAGGTATAGAAGGTCAAATAGTTTTTTTCTTTAAAGAAATTAAATAAAATCGAGATTCTTTTAAAATAAGCAATAACAAAACAAAATGAAATTAAAAATCCTTTTTTTCCCGATTGCTTTGTTTGTAGCATTTATGGTTACAATTTTTTTCACAAAGCCAGAATGGGATATCTACAGCGCAAAGCAAGAGGAACTTAGTCAGCTAACGAATGAGTTGGATGATTTAAAGAGTGGGTTCAATCTAATCAAAAATGCTACAAAAAAGTTGGAAAACTTGAATCCTGATCAAGAGAGCTTGGTTCAAAATGCCATTCCAGATCTTGAGAATGATGATAATTTTTTAGCAGAGATCCATAAAAGTGCTGAAAGAAGTGGTGTCTTTATTGTTTCAACTAAAGTTAAAAATGCAAAATTGACTAGAACTGGTACACCAGGTGTTGTACCAATAATAACAAAACCAGTACTGCAAAGTGTTGAAGCGAAAATTACTGTTATGGGGGCATATATTGATATAGCTGAATTTATAAAAGAAGTTGATTCTCATAATAGATTGACAACTCCTAGGGAGCTTATGATTATTGGACAAGATGGAACTACAGAAGCTCCAGTTGTTGAATCTGAAGAAGTTCAAACTGTTATAAATGCAACAGTGAAAGGAGAGGTTACTTTCAAGTTTTATAAAAAAGTTAAAAACGATAAATTACAAATCGCAAGTTTGATAAGAGCTAGTGATCCAGTAATCAAGAGTCTTTTGAATGGCCAATTTAAAACAGGGATTATTGAAAACTACCAAGATAAAGTAACAAGAGAGGTGTTTAGACCAATTGGTGCTGGTAGTGCTGGAAAAGTGGATATATTTTCTAAGGAATAGATTGGAAAGTGTAAGAATGAATAAAATAAAATAAAATAAAAATGGTTCAAAATAGTTCTAAAGACAAAGTTAACTGGAAGGATATTAAGATCGACAAGAGTTTAACTAAACTTCTTCCTATTGATTCTGTTAAAAAATATAAATTCTTACCTTTTGAGGAGACCTTTGATAGTATCAAAGTGGCGGTTGTAGATAGAACCGATGTTAATACTCAAAATGCTTTAAGATTTTTTGTACAAAAAAACAAAAAAAGAATAGATATTTTTCCGATATCTGATGGAGATTTTAATGTTTTATTTGCTAAAATAAAGCATTCTTCGGTGGAAATTAACAAGTTTCTATCTGCTTTTGAGGAATCTTCTCAGGTTGATGAAACTGAAAAAGCTAAATTAGATAAGAAGAAGGCTCATGGAGCTGTTAATATTCTGAAAGATGCCCCAGTAGCGAAAATGGTTGAGGTTATTGTCAAAAATGCTATAGACGGTCGTGCTTCCGATATTCACATTGAGCCAATGGAGGACTATGTGAGAGTTAGATATAGAGTTGATGGTATCTTATATAACAGTATATCTTTGCCTCAGAAAATTGGTCCAGCTATTGTTTCAAGGATCAAAATTTTGTCTAATTTGAAAATAGATGAAAAGAGAAAGCCTCAGGATGGAAGATTTAGAATTAAAGATTTAGGTCAAACAATTGATTTTCGTGTTTCTACTTTTCCAGTTTCCTATGGTGAGAAAGTTGTGATGCGTATTTTGGATACAAGATCAGGTATTATAGGTCTTGATAAACTTGGAGTTGAGGGTCGCGACGATGAACTTATTAGAAAAACCATTGAAGAGCCTCATGGAATTATTCTGGTGACAGGACCTACTGGAAGTGGAAAGTCAACGACTTTGTATTCAATTTTGAATATTTTAAATAAAGAAGGGATAAATATTGTTACATTGGAAGACCCTGTTGAATATGTCTTGGAAGGTGTGAATCAAAGTCAGGTTAAACCTCAAATTGATTATACATTTTCTTCTGGACTTCGAAGTATTTTGCGTCAGGATCCAGATGTTATTATGGTAGGAGAAATTAGAGATGAAGAAACTGCGGAGCTTGCAATTCATGCTGCTCTTACAGGACATTTAGTTCTTTCCACGCTACATACTAATTCTGCTATTGGTGCAATTTCTCGTTTGATTGATATGGGAATTCAACCATTTTTATTAGCTTCTTCCTTGAAGCTTTTGGTTGGACAGAGACTGGTTCGGCGAATTTGTCCTAAATGTAAAAAAGAGCTCAAAGATATTCCTGCAGCAGCTAAGAATGTTATGGTACAGGAATTAAGAAGATTGCCTGAGCAGGCATTGAAAAGAGCTGGGATAGATAATGTGGAGAGCATAGAGGAATCCATTAAAGTATATGAAGGAGAAGGTTGTAGTGAATGTCAAAACAAAGGGGTTAAAGGTAGAGTCGGCGTATATGAAATGGTTCAGGTCACTGATGAAATAGGAAGGCTTATCGGAGATGGCGCGCTAGAGCCTGTCATTGAAAAGGAAGCTAAGCGTGATGGATACACAACTATGAAGCAAGATGGTATACTTAAAGTATTAAAGGGTTATACCACAATAGAGGAAGTTCAGAGAGTAACAGATGAGAATACTGATAACGAGGAGCTCGAGAGCGATACTACTGGGGAGGAAATTGTTATTGAAAAAGATGAAATTGTCGATATAAATAACGTAGTCTACAAAGATGAAGGGGCTGGGATTAATCTAAAAAAATAAAAAATGAGTCAGCAAGAAAAGAAAATTCTAGTAATTGAAGACGATAGATTTATTTCTGAAGTTTATTTAGCTAAGCTTTCCAAAGAAGGATTTGAGACTATTTTGGTTAGTAACGGTGAAGATGCCCTTAAGAAAGCAAGGGAAGAATCTCCAGATTTAATTTTACTGGATATATTCATGCCTAAAATAGGAGGAATGGATGTTTTGAGATTATTAAAAGAAAAGGAAGAAACAAGAGGAATTCCAGTTGTGATGCTTACCAATGCGACAGAAAAGGAATATATTGATAATGCTATGGAAATGGGAGCTTGTGATTATTTAGTTAAATCTAATTACACACCAGAAGAAATTGTTCATAAAGTGCTTGAGCATTGTAATTAAAAAGGTATAAAGCAAAAATCTAAACAGAAACATAATGAAGGAAAGTCAGTTAGCACAAAAATTAAAGAAACATCTTGCAAATGTAGTTCAGAACAATGGTTCGGATTTGCACTTGTCTGTAGGAGATTATCCTATTATGAGAATTGATGGTGTTTTATATCGACTTAGTAAAGAAGCCATTATTAGTCATGATGATATGATTTCTTTGTCGGAGTCACTTCTTTCGGAAAAGCAGATGAAGATTTTTGAAAAAACTATGCATATTGATTTTTCCATTGAAATTGATTCACAAGATCGTTTTAGAGCTAATATGTTTCATCAGAAAGGGAATATCAGTCTTGCGCTTAGGTATATTCCAAAAGAAATTAGACCACTTGAAGAACTTGGTATTCCAGAAGTCGTATATGATTTTATCAAAAGAACTCAGGGTTTGATTTTATTGACAGGGCCTACTGGTCATGGTAAATCGACAACTCTAGCAGCACTTATAAATTATATTAACCATAATAGGCAGGAACATGTAATAACGATTGAGGATCCTATTGAGTATTTACATCACTCAGATCAGTGTCTTATTGAACAAAGAGAAATCGGGAAAGATGCTAACAATTTCCATGAAGCACTTACTGCTTGTTTTCGTGAAGATGTAGATGTTGTGCTTGTTGGTGAAATGAGAGATCTCGAGACAATTTCGACTGCTATTACAGCTGCTGAAACAGGACATTTGATTATGGGAACATTGCATACAAATGATTCCGTACAAACAGTAGATCGTATTATTGATGTTTTCCCAGCTTATCAGCAGAATCAGATTCGTTTTCAGTTAGCGAATGTTTTACTTGGAGTGGTCTCTCAAAGATTGTTGAGAAAAATAGGTGGTGGGAGAGTTCCTGCTGTTGAAGTTCTGATTAAGAATCGTGCTGTTGAGAATTTGATTCGTCAGAATCAAACACATCAAATTGGTGTCACAATTGAGACATCACTAGAAGATGGAATGATCGGAATTAATAGAGCCTTAGCTAATCTAGTTAAAGAAGGACAGGTTTCGTTAGAAGATGCTGAAATGTATGCAACTGATGTTAATTCATTTAGGATGTTGCTAGAAGCAGTTTAAATATTGTTAATAAAGTTAGCTTATTAAATTTAAAAAATGAAATTTAAATACAAAGCGCAAAATAATGAAGGGCAGTTACAACAAGGAATTGTTGAAGCTTCTTCTACACGTGCAGCTAAAGAACTTTTGATTCAAAACAGTTTAAAGATTGTTTTACTTGAAGAAATTAAGGAGATTCCTATTTTTTCAAGTTTTTTGAGAATTTGGGAAGGGGTTCGGCCGAAAGAGTTTGTTATTTTTTCAAGACAACTCTCAACTTTGATTGATTCTAAAGTACCCTTGTTGTCTTCATTACATTCAATTGCAAATCAGACTGAAAATAGGTATTTTGCAATCAAAATCAATTCAGTAATTGTCGATATTGATGGAGGAGCTTCTTTGTCTGACGCAATGGCTAAAAATCCTGAAACTTTTACACCTTTCTATGTGAATATGGTTAAAGCAGGTGAAGCTTCTGGAACACTGCAGAAAGCTTTGAATGATTTAGCTGATAATACTGAGAAAAATTATGAGCTTACTGCTAAACTCCGAGGAGCTATGTATTATCCAGGCTTTATTCTAACAGCAATGGTTGTAGTTGGCTTTGTTGTGATGACATTTGTTATGCCTAAACTTTTGGTTATCTTGAAAGAAGCGAATGTGGAACTTCCATTGCAAACAAAGATCTTAATTTGGATCAGTGATTTTATGGTTAGTTATTGGTGGGCTGTTGGTATTGCGATAGCTTTTGGTGTATCCGGGATAATGTACTATATCAAAACAGAGGAGGGTAAGAAGGAATATGATCAGTTGATTTTGAAAATTCCTGTGATTAATAAAATTCTTCATAATGTTTATATTGCGCGTTTTTCAGAAAATCTTTCAACATTAATCCAGAGTGGTTTACCTATTACAACAGCACTTTTAATCACATCTGATGTTGTTGGGAATTATGTTTACCAAGAGATTATTCGTGAAGCAGCTGAGGAAATCAAGAAAGGTGGAGGAATTGCAGATGTATTGAATAAATATGAGATAATTCCACCCGTAGTTGTGCAGATGGTTAGAGTCGGTGAGCATACAGGGCGAATCGAGTTTACATTAGGTAAAGTGACAAAATTTTATCTAGCTGAAACAGACAGAATGGTAAAGAATTTTTCAACATTAATTGAGCCTATGATTATGGTTGTTCTAGCAGTTGGTGTTGGAATCTTAGTTTCAGCAGTGTTATTGCCGATTTATCAAGTTGCTACTTCGATTACGTAGGTTTTCATAAAAAGGTTTTTTATGCTAAAATATTTAAGTACACATCTAGAAAAAAGGTTTGTTTGTATAATTTAATAATAAAAATAGAAAGGCAGGTGAAAAAAATAAAATGAAAATGATTAATGAAAATGAAAAAGGATTTACGTTGGTTGAACTTTTGCTTGTGATTGCAATTATTGGAATCCTAGCTGCTGTACTCTTTGTATCTTTAGGAAGACAGCGTGAAAGAGCTAGAGTTTCAGCTTTCAAACAACAGATGCGTGCATTGGTACCATCTATTACAACTTGTATTGATTCTGGTTCTACAACTGCGACTGCTGGTGATGCGACGCCTATCTGTACTGTAGCTGGAAATCACGGAAATCATTTAGCTAACTCTGCTAGAATTGACTGTGATGGTTCAGGTGTTTATACTGTAGTTGCTAATGCTACTGGTTTCGTAGGTACATGTGTGACTAGTGCAGGAAACTGTACTGCAACTTGTGCTGCAGAGGGATGTGTATACGCTGGTTGTGATTAGTTTTTGTGTTTAACGATCTAGATCATTAAACAACTGGATTTTCAGACAAATTTATTTTTCTGGAAATTCAGCGCTTGATTGTCTTTTGTACAAATCGGAGAGTATAAATAATAAAGGATTAGAATATGAAAATAAAAATAGCTAGAGAGCTTGAAGAAGGTTTTACTTTGATTGAGCTTTTAACTACAGTTGCGATTATTGGGATTCTTGCTTCAACTATTTTTGTTTCTTTGAGTGGACAGAGGAAAAGAGCAAAGTTGGCTTCTGCTATGGAGACTAGTCGAAGTGTTGTTCCTGCTGCAATAGAGTGTTATATGACAAACAAAATATTAACTGGTCCAAATGCTCCTGCTACCGGAGGAGGAGTTGTTTGTGCTGGTAGTACAACATCATGGCCAAGCTTAGGTGACACAGATTGTACTTATACTGCTTTAGATACTACGAATAATCGTTGGAGAGTGACTTGTGAAAATAATACGTATGTATCTTGTTTCGCAATGGATGGTGGAAATTGTTGTCAGTCTTCAGCTGGATATGTTTGTAATTAATTTTTTTCTCTAAAATAATGAAATTTGGATTAAGTATAAACAAAAAAGGTTTTACCTTGATAGAATTATTGTTGACTATGGCAATAATCTCAATTGTTTCTGGTACAATTTTGGTTTCAGTTTCTTCTCACAAAGTTAGGGCTCAAGAATCTAGAATGCAAGCGCAACTTGCGGGAGCTATTCAAAATATGGTGCTTTGTCGAAGTGATGATGGTTCTATTACCGAACCAAGCGGTGGTGCTGGAGGTGGAAACATTTGTAGTTTAGGTGGAGGCTATGGGAGCTGGCCGACTACGGGAGGTTCAACTGGTTTTGGTAACTATGTTAGTGATGCAGATTTCGAGGATGGCGTTTGGTTTGTATACACCGATGACGGTACAGCTAGAATTTGTTGTAACAGTGGAAGTAATCAGTGTCATCATTTGCCAACTGCTACTGGTTGTACAGCAGTCTCTCCATAAATCTAACGGTTGGTAATAATGGAAATTTTAATTTTTTTGAAAGCTGTTTTCTTTTTTGGAATAGGAGCTATTTTCGGTAGTTTTTTGAATGTTTTTGTTGATAGAGGAGAAAGGAGAGAAAGTCTTCTTGGGACATCACATTGTGATTTTTGCAATAAGAAATTGAAATGGTTTGAAAATATTCCTGTTTTGGGATATTTTTTTGTGAAAGGGAGATGTTCAAAATGCAAAAAAAAGCTTTCAGTTCAATACCCTTTGGTGGAATTTTGTCTAGGTTTGTTATTTTTAGCGATTGGTTTCAAGACAGGAGTTATCCTTTCTTTTTCCTTTCTGCTAATCAATTTTGTTGATGTGGTTTATTTTTGTATGGTTGTTTTTCTTCTAGTTGCTGTTTTTTTATGGGATTTGAAGTATATGATCATTCCAAATAAAATAGTTATTGCTGGATTTGTGACAACTGTTATTTATAATATATTTCAGTATTTTCAGGTAAGTTGTTCTGTTTTTTCGTTAAGTTGTTTTGTGACTGAAAATATCCTAGGTTCATTGTTAGTGGGAGGTTTCTTTTATGCCTTATTCGCAATCTCAAAAGGAAAATGGATTGGTGGCGGTGATGTTAAGATAGGTTTCTGGTTAGGACTCTTAATAGGCTGGAAACATGTATATCCATTTCTTCTTGTTACTTATGTTATAGGTGCAGTAGTGGCAATAGTTTTGGTTAATTTTTCAAAAAAGGGATGGAAATCACAAATTCCATTTGGACCATTTTTAGTAATCAGCAGTTTGATTTTTTTGTTTTTTAGTGAAAAGTTGTTATACTTATATAAGATGTTGTTTTGATTATTAGATTTTATTTTAGTGAAAAATATAAAAATAAATAAAAATTACGAAAAAGGCTTTACTTTGATTGAGCTTGTTGTTTCCATAGCAATAGTAGCGATACTTTCTGGGGTTGTTTTGCAAATCTCAAAATTTTCTGATACCCACAAAAGTCTAACTCTAGCTCGAGATAAAGTTAGGGTGATGGTACGACTTGCTCAAAATTCATCACTTTCGATCCCTAATCCAGAACAAAAACATATCTGTGGTTATGGTATGTACATTGAAGATGCTAAGAATTATAAAGTTTTCTATACTTTTGCTAGTGATGGTGATTTTGGTAATGATCCTAATACTTGTAGAGATGATGTCATTTATCATTCCTATAATCTAGTTCCAGGAACTCAGCGATCTGATCTTATAACAGGTTCGCTTGGTGATGCTCTCGTTTTTACTTCTCATGTAGGAGAGAGTATTTTCTTTAGAGTTCCGTATAGTGAAGTTTATGGAAATGATGGTCAACAACTAGTTGCTAATTATCAAATCGATATTAATAATACCAATGTTGGAGCAACTAAGTCTGTCACAATAAATAGTGTCGGTAAAATAGAATAAGTAAAAATGAAAAATAAATTTAAAAGACCTAACTTAAGCAGAGGATATACATTAGTTGAGGTGATTCTTGTTATAGCGATTACAGGGATTACTTTTACCACGCTGTATTCTCTATATGCAAGTACTGTTAGGAGAAACGTTGATAATAGATATGAAATTATTGCCTCAAATCTAGCTCAGGAGGGTGTTGAAATCATCAGAGCTATTAGAGATGAGAATGTTTTGCTTTCAAGGGACATTAATGATAGTTTATCTGGTAATTGTGCTCCGTATTTTCGTGAAGGAACTCCAAACCCAGAATGTGATAATAATAGAAAAAATGAGGTTGAATTAACAGGAGGGATATACCGTAATTGTCTATTAGGAGGCTGCGTTGCTCCTGAAAAAGTTGTATTTGAAAGGGTTTGTAATATAGGTGGCGATAACGAGAGAATGGTTGTGACTTGTGCTGTTGAATGGGATAGTTTTGTGAATTCCGCAATTAGAAGGAGTGCAGATGCTACGGTTACATTAACTAATTGGCAGAGTAATTAATTGATTTATAATGAAAATTAGCAAATTAAATAAAAAAGGATTTTCTTTGATTGAAGTTTTGATTTCAGTCGCTATCTTTTCTGTTATAGTTGGTGGAATTTTGCTTTTTAGTGTAAGAACAATTGAAGCACACACAAAGACTCAGGCAATGCAAAATGCTCTTGAAAATGCTCGTTTCACAATTGAAAAATTGAATAAAAAAGTTAGAACAAGTAAGGATATTAATGGTGATGATGGTGTTGTAAATGTTCTAACTAAAAGTAAAGAGATTTTCTTTATTGATAATGTAGATGCAACTAAACAGTGTTTTAAGTTTGAGAATGATAAATTACTTTTTGATTCAGTTGATGCTGATAGTGAGGCAATCGATTGTTCACATGGAGACTTTAGTGGCTTTGAAACATTGATCGGTTCAACAGATGGAAAAATTAAAGTAGATGGGAATTTTATTTTAAGACAAACTGATACAGGTACATTTAATGATCGTGGGTTTGTTCGTACAGTCGTGACAATTAGATATAATGATGCCTCAACGTTGGTTACTGAAAAAGAGCAAATTACAATTCAGTCTGGTGTTGCACTTCGTGATTATTAGGATTTTTAGTTAATACTTTCCGTTAAAATGAAAAAAGAAATAAAGAAAAGTAAAAAAGACAACTTAATGCAAGAGGGATCAGCAATTGTTTTGATGGTGCTGGTTTTGATTAATGCTTTGATTATTGTTTCAGTTATAGCATCTATCTCGTTGGTTGAAAGTAGAATGAGTTCAAATATCAAGAACTCCACGCCTGCTTTTCAGGCTGCTGATTCTGGAATTGAGTGGGTGTTGAAAACTATTGGAGATGAAAACGATTCTAGTAAGAAGATATCAGAGGTTTTTGGAGCATTGGCAGGTGATGGTAGTTTTGATTGTCCTGCTACTGATGTTGGTGGAGTTGTTTGTGAGCTTTATTTTATTGATATTGCTGCTGAAATTATTACGGATGCTAATATTGAGATTATTGAAATTGACTCTGTTCGTTCAGTTGGAAGAAGGGGAACTGATGATCAGGAGGTTAGTCGAGCGGTTGAGGTTTCGTTGGCGATTGCTGGTTGTCCAAGTGGGTATGAAAAAGTTGCTGATTATTGTATCGAGAAGGATGAGCATCAAGATAGTGATGGAAATGTGATGGAGAGTTCATTTGAGGACGCTGCGAATGCTTGTTTTGAGGTTGATGCAAGATTGTGTGGTTCAGGAGAATGGGCAGCTGCTTGTCAACTTAGTGCCACGGTTGGCTTGAATGACATGACTGACAATTGGGAGAGAGTAGACGACTTTACTCAAGTCGATAGAGTTAGTGTTTTTGGTTTTGGTGATTGTGATGATAATCAAGAAGAGACTTTGAATAATCTTAACAGATTCCGTTGTTGTATGAATACAAATTAAGCTTTTATAAATGAAAAAGGAATTTAGTAAAAAACTTTGGATTGGAACTATCTTGGTATGTGGTTTGTATATTTCAATTTTGTTATTTTCAAGAATCGATTCCATCCAGAAAAAGAATGATGGAAAAATTGGTGTCGAAGTAAATGCTGCGTACGAATGTCCAACTGGATATATTGAAATTGCAGATTTTTGTATACAAAGTAGCTTGCAGGGTACTGAAAATTGGCATGACGCTGTTAAGGATTGTGCTGAGAATGAAGAGGCAAGACTTTGTAAATCGCATGAATTAATGGCTGCTTGTCAGGCTGAAGATAAAGATGGAGAAAGTTTCAATGATGATATTGATGGAGGTGGATGGGAATGGTCTGCTGATACAGCTGATGATGATAAGGCCACTGTTATGTTCAGGAATGACAACGATTGTAAAAACACGAAGCTTCGTGATATGACAAGTAGTTCAAATGACTACCGTTGTTGTAAAAATAGATACTAGGTTTAATAAATATTTTCATGGAGAATAGTAAAAAAAAGAAAAGAAAAAAAATCAAAATCATAACAACAGGATTGTTTTTATTGGCAATGGTTGCAGTTATTGAAATAGGCTATTATAATAAGAGTATTGGTGTGAAAGTAAATGCTGCAACAGATGGTTGTCCGCCAACAACTGCTTCTGCTGAATGGGTGCCTGTGGCAGACTTTTGTATTATGAAAGATGTCCTTAATGGTGCTGATGAAGATTGGAGGGAGTCTGCTTATAGCTGTCTTGATGAAGAGGATGCTAGACTTTGTACTTCTTCAGAATGGATGCAAGCGTGTAATTTGAATCAAGGAAATATAATCTCCTTAGACGATATGGAAACTGATGGAACAGATGATTATGAATGGGTTGGTGACATCGAGAATGCTAATGGAAGGAAGGCAGTATTGATTGGTGAAAATGGTTGTGGTGATATCGATAGTGATGAAATTATAAATCTTGATCATGAAAGACGTTGCTGTGTAAATAGAGAAAGATACTAGGTTAGGTTAGGGTCTTGCTTACTTTAGCAG
>DEIO01000009.1 GCA_002352545.1 Patescibacteria group bacterium UBA2772 | reverse complement strand
ATGACATGGGCGGCAGTTTTTGAAGAATCACCAATGCTCAGTGTAACAGTTGGGGAACATGGTAAGAAAATTGAGGGTCGGTTGGTTAGTAACAATCAGCTTGTTATTAATTGTGGTGATGGTGGAACAGATTGCTCTGAAGTTGTCGAGACTGGGACAAAGATTAGTCTAACAGCGGTATCAAATCCAGGGTGTTCTCTGATTCAATGGGATAATGGAATATTGCAACAAGCAGGAACTCATATTGGAAATGGGTATTCTTTGATTGAGGAGATTGGAAATGAACACAAGAATGTTACGGCAACTTTTCGACAAGGATTTAGAGATGCAGTCGGCAATTTTCGGCGAAATATTCTAGAAGATGATGGACAATGTGTTGTGTATGTTAGGGAAGAAACTGATATACCATATCCTGCATTTCATGGACAAGCCAAAGACTGTCATATATTAGCAGCGGCAGCTGGTTTTCGTACGGGAAGTGTTCCCGAACCCTCCGCTATTGTAGTTTTCCCTAATATGTCTGCAGACGGTCATGTTGGAATTTCAATTGAAGTGGATGGTGATTATCTTGTTGTTAGGGATTCAAATTATTCTGATGATGAGATAATAAACACAAGGATGATAAAAATCTATGGTGTGGGTGCAAACACAGCTCATTATATCTATAGAGATTAATTTCTAATTTCTAATTCAAGAAACAAAAAACGGCAGTGTCTATAAAATAGATACTGCCGTTTTTACATTTCCCTAATGCTAATTAGTAACCACCAAAAGAATCATATGTTTCATTATCAATACAATCTTCCTTGTGCTCTTCAGGAAATCCTTCGACTGCCCTACAAGGTGGAGTATCTTGACTTATGTGTGTAATTTTCCAAATCCCATCTTTTTTAATTGCAAACCATCTTGGAGCAGATATTTCTCCTATATTTCCAATTGCATAATTCTCGCCAAGTTCATGAATATAGAAGTTTTTCACCTCATAAAAAGGAGACCTTTTTTCTATGGGATTTTTTCCATAGTCCAACAAAGCAAAGCGTAGAAGCTCTGATTTTTGTTTAATTTCCTTGGTTAGTTCAGTGCATGTAATATTAAATTTATTTATTTCGTTTTTTGAATTAGAACTACTATTAAATGTTCTCCAAGAAAGAATGCATTTTAAGTCGTTTTTTTCGAATGCACTTATTTTCCCTGGAATCTGTAATGTTTCATATAAGTCATGTGAGTTGATTGGATTTTGCAGGAATCCATTTGTCAACATAAAGAAGGAGATTTCTCCCATTGTATTTTTTGCAATGCTTCGTTCAGGATAGATTACGGAGGCCTTTTGTGCTTCGAGAGTGGCAAAGGGAGTACCATTTTTATCTTTCCAAGAAAAAGAAACACTTCCTTTTTCGATTTCAGTTTTTGTTCCATCAGGAAGATCAAAGATGGATTTTTTCATTTCATTAACAATTGATTCAGGATTCATTTTAATCGACATGTTTTCTAAAATTTCTCGTTTTTGTTTTTCAATGTCTATTTGTGTTTTAAGATTTTTTAATTCTCCTGCTAATCTTTCATTTTCACTGTTATTTTCTGCAAATTTATTTTCCTCGGTTTCTATCTGTTGAATAATTTGGTTTTTTTCTTTTTCACATCCTTTCTTCAATCCTGAAACATAAAAACATCCCCCAGTAATAATCAAAACTAAAACTACAACTAATGAAGCAATTAATGTCCGTGAAGAAGCAATATGAGATTTTTCAACCTCACTCTTCACAACTTCTTCTATCTTTTCATCTTTCATATTTTGATTTAAGTTAATTTTATTTTCAAAAACCAAACAAATATAAAATTGCAGGTTATATTTTTTTGAAGTGATTTTATTGTAACACGAAGATAAGTTTTACGGAACTAAAAGGTGGGAATTTATATCTAAGATGATAATTGAAGCTTTTGTTTTGAAGTGGTATGATTAAAGTGTTTTAAGATGAAAAGGTTTGTTACGTAGCATGCTATGTAACAAAGTGAGAATGTTCTGAAATTTATAAATAATTTAATAAAAGCTAAATAAAAACAAACTTCCTAGATAGAGCATAGAACGAATTATTGGTATGGGGAGTTGATATTTGTATGAATATATGTCAAAAAAATTATAAATGCGACTGATAAAGAAGTAAGAAAATATTTTTTAGAAGATAAAAATTATATTAACTTCGATTTACCATATTATTTTTGTTTTGATACAATTTTGAAAAAATCATCAAATTTGTTGTTAAATAAATCAATATCTGATATTTGCAAAAAAAATGACAAAGGCAAAGTGATTTGGCCAAAAAAACTTGAAAATGTTAACTATACCTTTTTAAGTAATAAGGACGGTCATTTCGCTTGGAGACAACTTGAATTAATTCATCCATTATTGTATGTAGATTTAGTTAATACCATAACAGATACTACCAATTGGGATCCGATTATGCATAGGTTCGAAAAATTTAATGAAGGAGTTGTTGAATGCGTAAGCATGCCACGGCTGTCAATTGATAATGTTTCACATAAATCAAAACAAGTAACTAATTGGTGGGAGAGTATTGAACAAAGATCCTTGAAAATGTCTTTGGAATATAACTATATATATTCTACAGACATTACTAACTGTTATGGTTCTATATATACACATTCGATCGAATGGGCGTTAACTGACGGAGGTAAAAAAGAAGTTAAAAAAAATATAGAAAATGAAGAAAAAACTCTAGGGTATAAAGTAGATGAAAAGATTAGAAATATGACCAATGGTCAAACTAATGGGATTCCTCAAGGAAGCGTTTTAATGGATTTTATTGCTGAAATTGTATTGGGTTATGCAGATGATGAATTATCATCATTAATAAATGACCAAAAAAAGATTAATAAAAAAGATTTTTGTATACTTAGGTATAGAGATGATTATCGAATTTTTGTTAATAATTCGATAATTGGTCATGAAATAATGAAATGTCTAAACAAGGTGTTGTTTGACTTGGGGCTGAAGATGAATTCTTGTAAAACATCTGGGAGTGACGATGTTATAACGGCAAGTATTAAGGAAGAAAAAATGGAAAGAATAATAAATGCACCTACGTCACAGGATTCTCAAAAAGAAATTTTGAGAATCTATCAACTTTCAAAAAAGTTTCCAAATTCTGGATTGATTGTCAAAGAATTAAACATGTTTTATGACGAAATTGAAAAAAAGAAAACTCTTGAAAACACGGATATTGAATTACTGGTTGCAATATTAATTAATATCTCAATAAATAGCCCAAGAGTCTTTTATTGGGTCTCCGCAATAGTCAGCGTTCTTTTGAAAGATATTAGTAAGCAAAAAAGAGGGAAAATAATTAAATTAATACACAAAAAATATGATAATATTCCAAATACCAGCTATCTTGATATTTGGCTTCAGAGAATAGCCTTGCCATATGGAGTCGATATTAAATACAATGACAAACTAACTAAATTAGCATTTCAAGACATACATAAAGAATAGTGAATTGTGGGAATCGTCATGGTTAAATAATAATATTGTTAACGATTTGGATTCTGTAATAATATCTGAATTGAAAAAAGAGATTCAAGAAAAAAAGATTTCACCTGTAATTTTAAGAAAGGAAATTGAATTATTTAAATTAAATTATATTAGTTAATTTTGAATTTACAATTTAAACAATAAACAAAGAATGTCTCTTAGAGTAAATATAAAACAAATGAAAATAAAAGTATTTATATCAACAATCTTTGTATTATTGATGACGACTCTTTTTTTTTGGAGTCATTTGTTTTCAGCAAAGGGGAGATTTGAAACGAGCCTCTTTAGAAGATTGCAAAAATAAAACGGAAAGATTGATTGGTGATACCGAAAAGGAGCTTGACAAGTTAAGGAAAGAAAAGTTTGAATTAAGTAAACAAATCGAATTAAAAACAAGTGTCTATCAAAGAGAGTTGGAATTTAAGGATGAATTAATAGATAAACTTAAAGCTCCCGAAGAGGAAGAGAGGAAGACGGAAAAGCTTAGCAATTGGAAAGTTTACGGAGATAAATCGCTTGGAATTGAATTTAGATATCCCAATAAGTGGATTGAGAGTGATGGAAAATTGATTGATGGCGTGAAGCAATTTAAAGCTTTACCACTTACAGATAGGGGCATTCAAGTGGATATTTTACGAGATAGTGAAGGTGGTGATTTGGAAAAGATATCGCAGGATATATTAGGAAAGAATGGAGGTTCTGAGTGTGGGCATGAAATGGAAAGTGGTACCTCTGGTGAAATGTTTATGACGACTTGTGGAGGAGGGTCTGAAAAGTATAATTACATCTTCCAGAATAAGAAAAGTGTTATTATAAGAATGAAATATGGTGATGATTTTGAAGATTATTGGAGTGAGGATGTTAAGGTAGAAAGATTAAGAAAAATAATTTCAACCATTAGAGTCTTCTAGATGTTTTGAAAACAATTTGAAATGTAAAACCGCGTAATATAGATCGCGGTTTTTTCATTGTTTACGCTCCCAAAACATGCTATAATGTCTTTGAATTGATATACAAATAAAACTAAAAATAAAAATAATGTCTCAGTACACACACTGGCATGCACACACTGTTGAGAATGTGCTAAAGAATATTGGAACAACAAAAAAAGGATTAGATTCCAAAGCTGTTCACAAAAAACTTGAACGGGATGGAAAAAATATTCTTCCACATAAAAAACCTCTTTCGAAAATGAGGTTATTTCTGTCGCAGTTCAACAGTCCTTTGATGTATATCTTGCTAACCACTGTGGTGGTTTCTTTTTTGCTGGGACATATTTCTGATTCAATATTTATACTGATTGTTATTTTGGCCAACACAATCGTTGGTTTCTATCAGGAGAATAAAGTGAACAACTCTTTGGAGGCTTTGAAGAAGATGGTGAAAATCAGAGTCAAAGTGCTCAGAGACGGAAACAAGGTTGAACTTGATTCGGAAAATTTGGTGCAAGGTGATGTGATCATGCTTAGCGCTGGTGACAAAATCCCTGCTGATTGTCGAATTATCGAGAGCAAGAATTTGAAAGTAAATGAATCTGCATTGACTGGTGAATGGCTGTCAGTTCAAAAGAATAATAAAGAAGTTTTGATGGATTCAACTATAGGGGATCGTATCAATATGGTTTTTATGGGAACTTCAGTTGAGACGGGAGGAGCAACAGCAGTTGTTGTTGCGACTGGACTCAATAGTGAATTTGGCAGAATCGTTTTTCTGGTTTCAGAAACAGAAGAACCAAAAACCCCATTGCAAAAAACTATCGCTAAGCTTTCAAGGATGATCGGTATCTTCATCCTGGCATTAGGAGCAATTATTATTATGGAAGGTGTTTGGAGAGGGAGGGGTATGGTTGAAATGTTTATCTCCGCTTTAGCCCTTGTTGTTTCGGCTATTCCAGAAGGGTTGTTGCCAGCTATCACAGTCATTCTAGTTTTAGCAATGCGTCGAATCTTGAAGGACAAAGGTGTCGTGAAAAAACTTTCTGCAGCTGAAGGATTGGGAAGCGTGACTGTTGTTTGTACTGATAAAACAGGAACTTTAACCGAGGGGAACATGCAAGTGAGCCGAGTTTTAACAAGTGCAACAGAGCTTTTGAGTAAAGGAAATTCTTTTGGAAGTGAACTTGATCCAGATGGTGCACATTCGGATGTTTTAGCAATTAAAATTTCTGCACTAACTAATGATGCATACATTGAAAACCCAAAAGATGAGTTACATGATTGGATTATTAGAGGATATTTTACGGATAAGGCACTTTTGAAATCTGGTTTGCAAGCTGGAATAGATGTTCATGAATTGAACAAGAAGTGGAAATTGATTGATAAAGAAAGTTTCAGTTCAAATCTGAGATTTGCAGCTGCTTTGAGAGAAGTTGAAGGAAAGAAAAAGCTTTTTGTTGTTGGTGCACCAGAGGAGTTGATTTCCAGAGCAAAGCAGGTTGATTTCAATGGAAAAAAGATAGGACTTGAAAGTTCACAGGCTAAGAAGATGTTGAAAAAACTTGAAGGATTCACGAGAAAAGGTTTGAGGGTTGTTGCCTGTGGATATCGTGATGATAAGCTTGATAACTATGAAAAGTTAACAGAATTAGTTGAGGGCATAACATTAGTAGGCTTTATCGCAATTAAAGATCCTGTTAGAAAAGATGTGAAGGATGCAATAGAAGAGATTCAAGGTGCTGGAATAAGACCGATTATTATAACGGGCGATCATAAACTTACAGCTAAGGCAGTTGCTGATGAAGTTGGTCTTAAGGTTAGAGATGACCACATTTTGGAAGGAAAAGATGTTGAAAAGCTTAGTGTTGCTGAATTAGCAGAGAAAGTTAAGCGATCTGCTATTTTTGCAAGAGCACTGCCTGAGCATAAACTGAAAATTGTTGAAGCATTGCATACAAACGGTGAGGTTGTCGCTATGTTTGGTGATGGTGTTAATGATGCTCCAGCACTAAAAGCTTCTGATATTTCGGTTGCAGTTGGTAGTGGGACTGATGTGGCGAAGGAAGTTGCAGATGTTATTTTGCTGGATGATAATTTCAAAACAATTGTTAAAGCAATTGAGCAAGGAAGAGTTGCTTTTTCGAATATCAGGAAAGTTTTAGTCTATCTTGTTGCTGATGATTTCACAGAGATTCTTTTGTTTTTGGGGGCTATGGCACTTGGATTACCTCTGCCTTTAGTTGCTGCACAAATTTTGTGGATCAACCTAGCTGAGGATACATTGCCCAATATGGCATTAACCGGTGAACAAGAAATTGAAGGTGTGATGCAAGAGTCACCAAGAAATCCTAATGAACCACTCTTATCAACGCATATAAAAGAATGGATGTTTACAGTTTTCGCTATTAATGGAGCTCTTACCTTTGCTTTTTTCTATTATTTGTTCAATGTCACAGAGGATATTGATAGAATTCGAACCTTGGTATTCGCACTTATGATTTTTGATTCTTTGACCTTCGCCTATTCAGTGAGGTCATTCAAAAAGACAATTTTCAGAAGAGATATTTTTTCCAATGTATTTTTGAACTGGTCAGTGTTGGTTGGATTTTTGTTGTTAGTAGCAGCTTTATATGTTCCTGTTTTGCAAAAACTCTTAGGTACTGTTTCTATTTCACCCAAAGATTGGGGGTTGATAGTAGTGCTTACATTTTTGGAAACAATTGTTATTGAAGCTAGTAAAATCTATTTCTTGGCTAAACATAAAGTAAAGCCATACAAGTAGATCTATTGTTATAAGGGATTTAAAATAGTAGAATTAGATTAATAAATAGGTAAGGTTGGTTAATAAAGAGGCCTTGAATTAATATAAAAAAATGGGAAGAAAGTCGAAAAAGGAAAAAGAAGCTGTTTTGGACGGTGGAGCAAAAAAGAATATTATTGCTGTTGTTTTGATAATGCTTAGTTTGATTTTTCTTCTGAGTTTAGTGAATATGGCTGGTGTAGCTGGAGAATATATCGACAAGGGTTTGGCTTTTTCTTTTGGTGGAGGTAGATATTTTTTGCCATTAGTAATGTTTGTATTGGGTGCACTTTATTTTCGAAAGATGAAGCCTATTCGTTATACACTAGCGACTCTTGGGGCAGTTTTGTTCTATTGTATGCTCTTGGGTTTGGTGCATATTTTTAATGATGTGGACAAGATGCTGGAACTTGCTAAGGCTGGTGAAGCTGGTGGATATCTAGGACTTGCAATCGCGTATCCTCTTGCAAGATTTTTAGGAAAAATTGCAGCGGTGATAGTTTTGTCTGGTTTTTCAATAATAGGTTTGATTTTGCTATTCAATGCATCCGTGTTTACTTTGGCTGAAAAAATTAGATGGAATATACCTGTACTTGGTAAGAAAAATGAAAGTGCGGAGGACGGAGAAATGGTTATTGGTCAGGAAATTGAAGACATAGACAAATCCAAAAAGAATAAAAATAAACTTGATGATAATATAAAATCTTTGGAGTTTGTTGAGGGTCCAAAGGAAGTTTATGAAGATAATGTGGTTTTTAGTAATTCCGGTAAGGGGAAAACAACAGTAAAACAAAACGCATATAGTGGGATTGATTGGAGACCACCATCTTTCAATTTGGTTGAGAAGAATGAAAAAAGGGCTCCGGATTCGAACCACAAAGAAGTGATTAATATAATCCAGCAAACATTGCATAATTTTGGAATTGAAGTTAGTCCAGATGAATATTCGGTTGGTCCAACTGTTACGCAGTATACATTCAAGCCTGCAGTGGGTGTGAAGTTAAGTAGAATCCTTTCATTGCAAGACGACTTGGCATTGGCGCTAGCTGCTAGTGCAATTAGAATTGAAGCCCCTATTCCAGGAAGATCTCTTGTTGGTATTGAGGTTCCAAACAAGAAAAAATCTTTTGTGAAAATGAGGACCATGCTTGAAAGTAAAATTTTTGAGAACAGAGTTTCGAATATAAGCATTATTTGGGGAGAAAATGTAAGCGGAAAACCAGTTCTAGCTAATATTGAAAAAATGCCCCACCTGATGATTGCTGGTTCAACTGGAACTGGAAAAAGTGTTTGTGTTAATGTTCTCTTGGCTACTTTGCTTTTTGAAAATTCTCCTGAGGATTTGAGAATGATTTTGGTTGATCCTAAAAGAGTCGAATTATCTTTGTATGGTGGAATTCCTCATTTGTTGACACCTGTTATTGTTGATTCTCAAAAAGTTGTTAACGCACTCAAATGGGCAATTAGCGAAATGGAGAGACGTTTTGGACTTTTGCAAGAAGTTGGTTCAAGAGATATTCATTCATTCAACAAGAAAGTTGCCGAAGGAGAAAAACGTCAGATTATTGATAAGGAAACAGGTGAAGTAAGAGAAGAATATCTAGAAAAACTACCATTTATTTTAATCGTGATTGATGAATTGGCGGATTTGATGGCTACACATGGAAAAGAAGTCGAGGGACTTATTGTGCGTTTGGCCCAGAAAGCTCGTGCAATTGGAGTCCACTTAGTTGTTTCAACTCAAAGGCCTTCAGTTGAAGTTATTACGGGTCTTATCAAAGCCAACATAACAACTAGGATTGCATTCAAGGTTGCTACTCAAATTGATTCTAGGACGATTTTGGATCAAGGTGGTGCAGAAAAGCTCTTGGGTAACGGCGATATGCTGTATTCAAGTGCTGATTCAATTCAACCAGTTAGAATTCAAGGTGTTTTTATCTCTGAAAATGAAGTTAAAAGAGTTGTGAGTGCTGTTAAGAAACAGGCTGACAAGATTAAATATGATGAAGGAGAGGATCTTTCTCAATCACTCGAAGAACAACTTTCTAGTGCCACAGGTGTTTTTGCTGGAGATGGTACAGGAGGTGAAGCAGATGATGAATTATATGAAAAGGCTAAAGAAATTGTGGTGCAGGCTCGTAAGGCATCAGCTTCAATGTTGCAAAGAAAATTGAGAATTGGATTTTCTAGAGCAGGGAGAATAATTGATCTTTTGGAAGAAAATGGAATTGTTGGCCCAGCTGATGGTTCAAGAGCAAGAGAAGTTTTGATTGACGGATCTACTGTAGGTGATGGTGCAGCAGAATATGGTGACCCAGACAAAGATCAGTCAAAAAGAGACAAGTGGTCTATATAGTTATGAATAGACAGGCTAGAAAGGGGCGATAAGTTGATAAATTTAAAAAAATGATGTTAGGTGGTTTGCAGAAGTTGACTTTGATTGATTATCCATCCAAGGTTGCTGCGACAGTTTTTACGGTAGGTTGTAATTTTCGTTGTCCTTTTTGTCATAATCCAGAATTGGTTTTGTCTTCTAAAAAATTTGAGAGAGGGTTTTTATCCGAAGAAGATTTTTTTCAGTTTCTAGAAAAAAGGAAGGGTAAGTTGGATGGTGTTTGTGTGACAGGAGGAGAACCAACTGTTCAAAAAGATATCTTGAGTTTTTTAAAAAAAATTAAAGATCTGGGCTTTTTTGTTAAATTAGATTCTAATGGAATTAATCCAGAAGTTTTAAAGGAAACTTTTGATAAAAAGCTTGTTGATTTTGTTGCTATGGATATAAAGAGTTCTTTGGAAAATTATCATAAGGCTTGCGGAGTAAACTTCGACTTGGATAAGATAAAAGCGAGTGTTGAATTGATTCGTTCCTCTGATGTAGCATATGAATTTAGAACTACAGTTGTTCCTGGCATTCACGTGAAAAAGGACTTTGAATCAATGGGTGTTTGGCTTGATGGAATTGACTATTTTGCATTGCAAGAATATAGAGATGAAGGAAAAATATTAAATGAAAAATTTTTAGAAAAACAAGAAAAGATAAAATTAGATCTTCAAGAAATTAAGGAATGTTTGCAAAATCACTTTAAAAACATTGTTATTAGATAATTCTTTTAAGATATAAATATGTCAAAAACAATTGAAATTCAAAGAAGAATAGACAGATATCGGGGGAACAAAATGCTTCTTAGTAAAATTAGAAGTGGAGCTTATCAGTTGAAAACTGGTGAAGCTGGATATAAAGATAGAAGACAATGTTTGTACGCAGATCAGTTTGATAACGAGATAGATGAATTTGTCGATGAGATTGATAAAGAGGAGAAATTGAGACTCACTCAAAGTGAAAAGCGAAGAAATGCAAAAGAATTAAAAAATCAGATTCATGAAGGTAAAAGCAAGTTAGTGCTTAGATTTCATGATAAAGATTCCAATGTAAAATGAGAATTTATATAAAGGTTTTTCCAAAAAGTGGGAGAAATGAAGTTGTTGAAATAGCAAAAAATCAATTTACAGTTAGAACAACTGTGGTTCCAGAAAAAGGTAAAGCTAATAAAGAAGTTATTAAAATGTTAGCTAAATATTTTGGTACTGCCAAAAGTAATATTGAAATTGTGGGAGGCAAAACAGTTAGGGAAAAAATTGTGGATATTAATATTTAACAAGAATTTATGAGTGAAATTTTCAAATTCAAAAGAAGAGTTGAAGAACATTATGATGGTGAAAAAATGAAAATTGAAAAAATGGGGGCGAGGTCTTTTAAGATTACTACTGGTAATTCAGGGGAATTTGACTTCAGAAACAGAATAAAAGCTGAACGATTTGATAGGGAATTTATAGATCAACTCAATAAGTTTCTATCAAGCGAGGAACAATTAGATCAGAATGATAGGGAAGTATATCAAAGCTTGAGTATCTTGAGAAAGAAGCTAGAAGAAGATACAGATCATTTTGAGTTCAAGGTTTCATTTCGAATGGTTCATTAATTATTTTTTAGATTTGTGTCAAAGAAGATTTGTTGTTTTAAGTTCTTTTCTGTTTCGCAAATTTCTATTTTAGTTTCGCTTGGTTTATTAACTGGCGTTATGATAAGATCCCTTGTAGTTATTGATTTGAAATGGTTCTTTATTATTTCTGCTTTGATTTTTGCGAATAGTATGGTTTTTAAAAGCAAGTACATGAGGTGTTTGCTTTTTTTGGCTGTTGGTTTTATCTTTGGTTTTTTGAGAGTTAATTTCGATTTGTCTAAAATGGATGCATTTGAAAAAGAGTTTAATTTTTCTGGTACGATTGTTGTTGATGGTCCTGTTGAGAGTACGGAAGATTATCAAAAAATAAAAGGGATCTTTTTCCACAAAGATAAAAAGATGGGAGTAATTGTTTTTGCGCCAACAAAACCAACAATAAAATACAACAATAAATTAGAAGTTTCTTGTTTGATGCAGAGACCAGAAAATCGGCATGAAAAATTTAATTATAGTAGATTTTTGGCTAGTCAAAAGATTTATTATATCTGTAAGAGCGTTAAATTTAAAGGTATTTATTTAAAAAAAGAACTAACTTTTAAAGATAGGCTTTTTGCTCTCAGAGCTCTGTTCGAAAAACGGATAGAGATTCTTTTTCCTAAGACTGAAGGTGCATATTTAGCTGGATTGTTATTGGGAGGTGATAATCGTTTGTCGCGAAAGGTCTCTGAGGATTTTCGTGTTACTGGTACAACACACACAGTTGCTGTTTCTGGCTATAATATAACGATAATTTCTAGCGTTCTTATGTGGATTGCCGTCGGATTAGGACTCTGGAGAAGACAGGCTTTTTATTTAGCTTTATTAGGAATTGTGTTGTTTGTGCTTTTGATAGGTGCTCCGTCATCAGCAACAAGAGCTGCAGTTATGGGAATCTTGATTCTTTTGGCAATGCAAAAAGGTCGATTAGCAGATTCCGTGGAGGTAGCAATTTTTGCAGCAGTCGGTATGGTTTTGTTTTCTCCCTTAATATTGATATATGATGTTGGATTTCAGTTATCCTTTTTGGCAACATTAGGAATTATCCTTGTTTATGCTCCTTTGTCTATATTGTTTGGAATAGAACATGATTTTTTGGAATTAAAATCAATTGTTCTTGTTACTATTTCAGCACAATTGGGTGTTTTGGGTTTATTGGTCTATGTCTTTGAATCTTTCTCATTGATTTCTGTTTTGGCTAATTTGTTTATTCTACCTTTGATCCCGATTATTATGTTGGCTGGTTTTATCTCGATTGCCTTTTGGTTTATACCAGTTTTTTCACAACTCGCAATAACTTTTACGTGGTTTCTTCTTCATTTTGAAATTTTCGCCATTAGTTATTTAGCTAAAATTCCTTTTGCTAGTATTGATTTTGGTGATCTAGGTATTTTGTGGTTGCTGGGGTATTATATATTTTTTGTTGGTTTTGTGTTTAAATTAAAACAAATTGAGATTAAGAAATAAAAGATGCGTAACAAAGAAAGAGAGAAATTTTTGATATTGTTAGTGGGAATTTTATTCCTGATTTTTTTGATTACAGAATCGGTTAATTGGAAAAATTCAAAGGAAGAACCCTTAAAGGTTTCATATTTGGATGTGGGTCAAGGTGATGCTACTTTGATTAGTTATCTTGGCAGATATCAAATATTGATTGATGGAGGTCCAAGTGGTAGTAAGCTTCTTACACAATTAGAAAAAGAAATGCCAATTTTGGATAAGAATATAGAGATTGTGATTTTAACACACCCAGACCTGGACCATTTAGCTGGTCTTATTGATGTGTTGAGAAATTATAAAGTTGAGATTTTTTTAGAAAATGGTCAAGTCGCAGACACGAATATATTTAGAGAATTAGAAAGTGTTTTGCAACAAAAACAAATAAAAAGAAAAGTTGCATTAGAAGGTTCAGAATTTTCAATTGGAGAAGAACTTTCTTTTAAAGTTTTTAATCCTGATAAAGTGGAGACAAGGGATGTTAATAGAAATGAAAACTCAATTGTTTTGAGAATGGAGTTTGGTGAAAATTCTTTTCTGTTTACTGGTGATGCTACGAATAAAACTGAAATTGATATGATTGATGACAGAGAAAATGTCGATGCTGACTGGCTCAAGCTTGGGCATCATGGGTCAAAACATTCTTCCTCATTAAACTTTTTGAAAGAAGTTTCTCCCCAAGTAGCGATAGCTTCGGCTGGAAAGAATAATAGATATAAACATCCCAACAAAGAAGTTGTGGATGCTTTAAACGAACTTGATATTGAACTTTTGAGAACCGATTTGTTGGGAACGATAAATATTGTTTGTGTTTCTCCAACCGAAGAGTGTTTATTCAGAAGAGAATGATGCCAAATTTTTGTTCCTATGTAGTTTCATTAGTATTGAATTTAGGACAACACTAATAGAAGAAAGTGACATCGCCATTGCTGCAATTGCTGGGCTTAGTAAGAAACCTGTAAAAGGATAGAGTACACCTGCAGCTATAGGGATGCTAATTGAGTTATAGAAGAATACCCAAAACAAGTTTTGCTTTATTTTTTTCATTGTATATTTTGAAGTCTCAATTGCTTCAATTACATCCATAAGTCTGTTTTTAATCAAGATGATATCCCCAGTTTCAATTGCGATATCCGTTCTACTTCCAAATGCAATACTGATATCTGCTTGTGTTAGTGCGGGTGCATCGTTTATATCATCTCCTACCATAGTTACAACACAACCTTCCTTTTGCAATTCTTTTATTTTACCAGGATTATCTTTTGGCAAAACTTCTGATAAAACTTCTTCAATTCCTAGTTTATTTGCGATTGTTTGAGCGACTCGGTTATTGTCTCCTGTTATCATTATAGTTCGATAACCCAATTCCTTTAGTCGAGTAATTGCTATTTCAGAATCAGGTTTTATATTATCGATGAGACCAATCATTCTAATGATTTTGTTTTTCAATACTACAAAAAGAGGGGTTTTCCTTCTTGTGAAAATTTTTCTAATAAAGAAGGTTCCTTTTGTCCTATCTTAATGTCATTGTCTTCTAAGAGTCTTTTCTTTTCTAGCAAAACAAGATTGTTGTTTAGTTTATGTTTAGCGTATAAACCTTTTCCTTCTACTTCAATAAAACCAGACAATGGAAATGACTTTATCCCTTGTGGTTTTAGATGTCTATAAACAGCTTTTGAAAGTGGATGATGGGAGTTCATTGTTATTGAAGAGGCTATTTTCAAAAGAGTTACTTTGTTTGTTCCAAGAGTTTCAATCTCAACTACCTTAGGTCTTCCATCAGTCAGTGTCCCGGTTTTATCAAAAACCACAGTGTTAATCTTTTGAGCAAACTCAAGAGCCTTAGTGTCTTTTATTAGAGTAGCTATGCCTGTTTCCATCATGACAGCAGTCGGCGTTGCAAGTCCCAGTGAGCAAGGGCATGCAATGATAAGTACCGAGACAAAGATTGTTAGGGCAAAGGAAAACTCGGCGCTAGCTAGAAGCCAAATTAGAAATGTTAAAAGTGATAAAATCATGATGGTCGGGACGAAGTAAAAAGAGATTTTATCAACCAAGAGTTGAATTGGCACTTTTGTCATAATGGCTTCTTCCATGATTTTGACTATTTGAGCCAGCACTGTTTTGTCACCAGTGTTGATAGTGATGAATTTAATAATACCTATTTTATTAATTGTTCCTCCAACAATTTTATTATCAAATGTTTTTGTAACAGGGATGTTTTCTCCTGTTATGGCACTTTCGTCCACAGTGGTTTTTTCTTCAATAATTCTTCCGTCAACTGGAATTTTTTCTCCTGGTTTCACAAGAAGAATATCTCCTTTTGAAACTTTTGAAATTGAAACTTCCTTGGCAACGCCAGGTTATATTATAGTTGCTGTTCGAGGTTGTAGTTCTATTAGTTTTTTTAGAGACTCGCTAGTTTTTCGTTTGGTTTTTTCTTCTAAATATTTCCCCAGTGAGATAAAGACGAGGATAATCCCTGTACTTTTGAAGTAAATATGTTTATCTAATGTATCTCCAACTTCGTTCCAAAGAAGAAGTAACATCATAATAGAATAAAAGTATGCTGTTATTGTTCCAATTGAAATAAGACTATCCATATAGGGACTTCTTTTGAGTAGTTGTTTAAACCCAGGAACATAGATATCTTTATTGAAGAATATTATTAGAGTTATAAATAAAAGTTGCATAAAGAGACTGATTTCCATTGTCGAGTTAAGTGATGGAAAATTGAAAATATCTCCCATTGTTATGTATGTCAAAGGAGTACCAAGAATAAAAGAAAGGGGGAAAAGAATTTCTTATTTTTGTGAGCCTTTCTTCGTCTTGAATGGAGTGGTCTTCTCTTTTTATGACACCGTAACTAGTATTTTTTATTATTTGGGTAATTTCTTGTTCAGTGATATTTTCTTCGTCAAAAGAAATCTGTGTTTGATCTGTTGCTAGATTTATCCCAACACTTGAGATATGCTTATTTTTCCCCAGGTTAGTTGTGATATTCGTAACACAACTAGCACAAGAAATTCCTTTTATCTGAAATTTAATTACCTTCATCTATTTTCGTTAATTTTTTTGTAAACTAAATATAGCATAAGCTACTTTTCTTGATAAAAAAGAGGAAGGTGTTATGATGAAAATATATAAACCTCCTGATATATTCTATTGGGGTTTTTAATTAAAAAATAAGAAACGTATGGCTGTAAAAAAACATCTTTCAAAAGAAAGAACGCTTGTTATGGTGAAACCAGATGGTGTTCAAAGAGGTCTTGTTGGTGAAATAATCAAAAGACATGAAGCTCTTGGATTTAAACTTGTTGCAATGAAAACTGTCGTAGCAAAGGAAGATCATATTGAAGCGCATTATACTCTTGATCCAGAGTGGAGAAGAGTTACAGGTGAAAAAACAATTGCTGGATATAAAAGTAAGGGACAAACTCCTCCATCAGAAGATCCTTTCGAGATTACTGATAATATATTGAAATGTTTAAAGACATATATGAGTAGTGGACCTATTGTTGCAATGGTTTGGCAAGGAGCTCATGTTGTAAAGATGGTTAGAAAAATTGTTGGTGGAACTGAGCCACTTACATCTGATGTTGGAACAATTCGTGGAGATTATGTTATGGATTCATATGAAATGTCAGACAAAGACAATCGATCAATTCGAAATCTTGTCCATGCTTCAGGGTCAGTTGAAGAGTCAAACTTGGAGATTCCTCATTGGTTTGATGAGAGTGAATTAATTGATTATAAGTTGGTTAGTGAACAAATTCTTTATGACGTCAATCTTGATGGAATTATGGAGTAGTTTAGAAATCAGATATAAAAAAACAGCATATTGATATGCTGTTTTTTTATATCTGAGTAGAGCTTTTAGTTAGCTCTTTCTGAATATTCTCCAGTTTGTGTGTTAACTTTGATTTTGTCTCCAGTTTTGATGAATAATGGAACATTCACATTGACACCAGTTTCAATTTTTACTTGCTTGGAGCCTCCATCTGACGTATTTCCTTTGATTGCAGGTGGTGCTTCAACAACTTCGAACGCCATTTTAATTGGCAATTCAATGTTAATAGCTTTGTCATTGAAATAGAGTACGTCAATTTCAGTTCCTTCTTTCAGATATTTTGAATTTTCAGCGATAACTCCATCACTTAATTCAAATTGTTCGTATGTCTCATTATTCATGAAATGATGGCTCTTACCTTCCATGTAAAGATATTGAGATTTTCCTGTGCTCATTTCAGCTGGTTCAACTTTGTCAGCGCCTTGAAAGGTTTTATTTATAGTTGCTCCAGTGGTTAAGTTTCTCAATTTTGTACGTAGAACGGCACCAGCACGTCCTATCTTGGAATGTTGAGCGAAAAGTACTACAAAAGGTTCTTTTTCTAATACTATTTTCTTTCCAACCTTTATTCCTGTAAGTGTTAACATATTTTCTTATTTAAAAGAAACGAGGCCAAAGGTCTCGTTTCAATCTGTGATTTATTTTGCTACAAAAGGAAGTAGTGCGATAATTCTTGCTCTTTTGATTGATGTTGAAAGAGCTCTTTGGTGTTTAGCACAAGTACCTGTTCTCCTTGTAGGAATAATTTTTCCAACTGTGTTTATAAATTTTCGTAGAAGAATAACATCTTTGTAATCAATTTGATTGATGTTATTAGCACAAAAATAACAACTCTTGTTTTCTGCTTTCTTAACATGTCTGTTCATCATAGGTCTAAGTAATTTAATTTAGAATGGTATATCCTCTACTCTAATTTCATCCTGTTCATTTACGTCAATAGTAGGTATTTGTTTAGGAGAGGGGATGGATATATTATTTTTCGCAGGTGCACCCTGTGTGACTGGCGCAGCCGGTGCAGATGGTTTTGGTTGTCCAGGGTTATAGTTTCTTGAAGAATTTCCACCACCTTTTTGTCCTAGCATGATTACATTTTCTGCGACAATTTCAGTCATATATCTTTTTTGTCCAGTTTGAGCATCATCCCAGGATCTTGTTGCTATTCTACCCTCAATGTAAACTTTTAGTCCCTTATTCATGTATTGAGAGCAAATTTCAGCAAGTTTTCCCCAGGCAACAATTGAATGAAATTGTGAATCCTCTTGGTATTCTCCAGTCGACTGATTTTTCCAACGTCTGTTTGTAGCAACTCTAAAAGATGTTACATTCTGTCCATTTGGAGTGGTACGCATTTCTGGATCATTTACAATGTTGCCAATCATCATAGCTTTGTTGAGGTCCATAGGGTTTTTGAGTTTAGTTTTTAGATATTAAGGATTTCGTCTAATTTTTTGTCCAAGTCTTCTAATGATGACTTGTCGTCAACTTCTTTTGATTCTTTAGAAGCCTTTGTTTTTTTGTCTCTTGTTTCCTCCTCTTCAGGTTTCTTTGTTTTCTTTTTTTCTTCTTTTACTTCTTCTTTCTTTACTTTTTCCTTTTTCACGGGTTTACTTTCTGATTTTGCAATCATTTTTTCAATCTCTTCTGGCTTTACGGTTGTTTGTTCTCTGCTTTCCATTGAAAGAATTTCTTTGTTTAGTTCAGGAAGTTCGTCTGCTTTTACAATGATGTATCTAACAACGTCTTGTAAAAGATTTAGTTCTCTTTTGAGTTCTAAAATAGCAGGCTTATTTTCTAAATTAAATCTTAGAACTGTGAAAAAACCATATTTCTCATGTTTGATTTCATAAGATAGTTTTCTCTTCTTGTAGACAAGTTCATCATTAATTGATCCATTATGTTCTTTAATTAAAGATATAACACTCTCTTTAATTTGATCAACGTTTTCTGTGCGTGATTGTAGCACTAGAAAATTAATCTCGTATTCCATTTGGATAATACTTAATAATTAATTATACCATATTTAAATACAAATAAAACCCACTCATTGGTGGAATTTGACGTTTCTGTTCCCTCATAAAAGAAAGGCGGAAATGTCTAGGGCTTTATTTATTAAATACAAGATGACATGTTTTTAGTTAAAAGTCAATGTAATGCTAGTGTTTTTAGTTATAGAATTTTTATTTTTATTTTGTATTGTCTAGAAATGTTGAAAAAAAGGGTTTAGTGTAGTTATAAAAATGTCAGTTCCTATTGACAAAAATTTATGAATATGATATTAATTAGGGTTCTGCTTTTTTGCGGATGTTGTTCGTTACAATTTAGAAAATTACTAAAGTTTTTAGGTGAAAAATATATGTATTTTAACTGATTTTCAACTCTATGACGCATAGTTTTCAAACAATGTGTTAAGAATCTGTTGCCAAACAACAATATATCAGAAAGAAAAAGGAGAGAGAATTATGAAAGATGACAATGAAAAAGCATTGGTCCCTCAACAAGTTTTGGCTTTGACCAAGATAAATGCTATTGAAGTTAGTGCGACCGTCGAAAGACTTTATAGCGGAATGGACACAGCAGCAGATGCAATTATTGCAACTGCAAGTTCCAATGAACTTTCTCGTGCCACGGACGCTCTTTTGGGTGTTCAAACACAAGTTTCAGCAATGAAACCTACACGTGGGAGAATAGGAAAGTGGCTTAGTAGTATCACTAAAGATGTCGTTGCTTTCACAGATCATCGCATTAAGCACTTGCAAGGTGTGAAGGTCTTATTGGAAGAACGTCAGGCAGAATACAAGCTTCGTCGTGATGCGCTTAGGACCGGATATGAAACAGTCTGCGGGCATCGAGATGAAATGTTGGTTATTGTCGATGATATGGAAAATATGGCAAGTCAACTTGTTAGTGAAATTGAAATCCTACGATATTATCAGAGTAATTTTGATAAAGATGAGGATACGAGTTCTCAAGTCACTGCTGATGTAATTGGTGCGATAACAGTTCGTCAGAGCGTATTGGCTGATTTACAAGGTGCAAAAGTGGTTATGGAAGGTCTCATTGTTGATGCAGAACTTTCTGTTCGTGATCGTGAAGCGCTTTATCTCAAATTTGGTTCGCTGATTCCTATTGTTGACACTCTCAATAAAAGGCAGCTTGCTAATTTGATTAGTCGTGGCCCGAGTCGTAAGGCAACGGAAACGATTAAGAAAGCGACAAAAGATTTACGCGAACTGACTATTGCAGTTAGTGGGGAAACAAGAAAAAATGCCATTGCAGCTGCGGAAGCTGCAAATTCACCGATTTTGGATGAAGTAACTCTTGAAAAGGTAACAGAAAACATTGTTGAAACGTGTAACGAAATTCGTGCGATTATCAGTGAATCTGTTGCTACAAGGGATAATGTTACTAAAAAAGCGCAGGATTCTTCACAGAAAATCAAGAACAGGCTAATTGCTTTCAGAGAAGGCAAATAATGTTTCAGAAACCCGTAAAAAGGAGATGGCAAAAAATGAAAAAATTGTTAAGAATGATGGTTATTTCTTTGCTGGTATTGATAATGGTCGATAGCACTTTTGCAAAGCCGATTGTTTTCACGGGGAAACCTGAGTCTATTCCCACATTTATTTGTGTGATGGGCGTTGGAGTCTTCAAGATTATAAACAGTCGAGTTGATTTTGAAAAAGAGGTTATCAAGAGATCAGAGGCCTTGGGTATTAAGATTGAAGTGCCAAGAAATCTGAAACTTTTTATCCCAGCAACAAAAAAATCAGCTTCTCAATTTCTTGATGGTATTACAGCTAAAAAGATTGAAGAGGGGCTGGTCATCTCGTCGTTACATCGAAAGAAGGAAGGTCTTTTGCGTGTTTTTCTCGGTCCACGACTTGTGGATACATATGGGGAAGATATTCTAGGGGCCAAGATTTATTTTCAGGGCTCAACTAATATAACAACCACTCGTGGTGGAAGGATTAATCCAGCAGTTGAAATGACAGTTGGTCAGCAAAAAATCCGGATGTTCATTTTTAAAGAACACTATGAACTAAGAGTTTTAGACATCGTTTTGTCTAAGGAGGATGCAGCCAATAGTGAATTGAAAGTCCCGGTGACTACTGAAGACATTGTGATGAAGATATCGCAATATCGTGTTTTTGAAACAAATCTTGTTAATTATTCGGCAAGAATCTACGATGGTGCTGATGTTGTGACTGGCTATGAAAAGATCAGTGATAAATTTTTCAAGTTTCATATGTTGGTTTCTGATAAACGTCAAGGTAAAGCAGGATTTGTGTCAATTGACTTAACTCCTGATACATTAATGATTCCGAAGGAATTTGAAATGCAGTTTGCAGAAATGGACTTCTCTCCAAAGGAACTTGTAGAAATTTCAGATTTGCCTGCTAATATTCCTCGGATAATTATTAACAATAGCCTAACTCTCGCGTCCTTTGTGGAAGAGAAAAAGGTAAATGATAGAATTAAGAAGGAATTGTTGGAAGCAAAATTAGATCGAACCTATAGGGATGCAGTTAGGGATGCAGTTATTATTGCCTTCTTGGCAACAATTTTATTGTTTGCAATTAGGGTGATCGTGATAACGGTTAATAGAGCAAAAAGACGCACTCAATTGAAAAAAAGTATTGAACTGATGGATTTTGAGGCAAGATGCAGACTTTGTGGGATTAATATGCAACTTTGGAATGTGGTTAAAAAAGCGAATGAGTTTGCAAAATCTCCTAAGCTTAACAGATCCTCGAAAGATGCATATGGACCGACAATTCTGCAGGCAGAAAATATCATTGTTGATGTTTGGAATCAGAATGAATATCTTGTGGAACTTGATAATTCTCTAACTGAAGTATCAATTTTTATTACCAAGCAAACTCATGAAATGAGAGATGCTCTGGTTGAAGAAGAATATGATATGGCAATGTTGTTTAAGGGAAGAATCGAAGAAGCTGAGGATAGGCGTGATGCTGTTCAAAAGGCAGTCAATGATCTTAAAGATCATCTGGAGAAACGGAAGTCTGCAGCGAAAGCACTTTTTGTGGCACTTGCCAAAATGAATGATCGAGCGGAAATGCTGATAGATCAGGTGAGCTCCGAGGGCGATTTAGCGGAGATGGGCAAGGAAGTTCAGAGAATTATGGAAGGAGTTATCGTCTCATTTTCCGAAGTGTCTGTGGACATTAGTGCTGAGGCAATTGAAAAAGTTGCCAAAGAACGTAGAAGTGCGCAGATAGCAGGAATTTCTGCTGAAAATATTGATGAGTTGGCAGAATTTGTTGAAAAACGTGAATCATAGAAGAGTTCTATGATTTGCTCGCAATAAGTTTGTGAACACATTCCGTATTCACAAATAAACATGGACAATCAAACAAGGAGAAATTGAAGATGAACAAAAAATGGATGACAAGAATTGGAATTTTGTTTTGTTTGCTGGCCCTAGTCCTTGTGACTGGGTGCGGAAATCGTGATGAATTTGGACTTGGTGATGTTGGTGTTGTGAGTCTCGGAAGTGCGATGGGACAAACTGGCGGTGGGATTGACCCAGAAGAAAAATTTGCTGGAACAAGACACGTTGCAGGTTCTACTGTTGATTATACAGTCACGCATATTTGCTATACACCGCAAAGAGCAATTGTTAAAGACTTGAAAATTCCAATGTCTAACATGAAAAATCAACAGCTGACTTTTGATGGAACAATGAATTTCATGTTGAATGCTAAAAAGGCTGATTTGCTGATTGCTAGTTTTCGGAATTTCCGAATTGTAATCGCATCGTTTTATCGTGACAGTATGCGCAACGTTCTCACTCCGCTTGATATGGGTCTTGAAAGAGATGTTTATGCGAATAGTGGTGTTGAATTTGTGAGCTCTGTTCCGACAGAAAGAAGTTTTGACAGTCGCAAGGAAATTTCTAAAAGAATTTTCGATGATTTTATGGCAAGATTTTCTGGGAAATACGCGAAATACATGGATTGTTTTATTTTTCTAGGAAATACCATTAATAACGTGGATTTTGACGAAAATATTCTTGCGGCTCTGGAAAAAGCAGTTGCTAAACAGTATAAAAGAGAGGAGCTGACAGTTCGGCAAACGATAAAAGACCTTGAAGGTCAGATCCAGGTTGCTAAATCTGGTGCCGATCTTGAAGCATACGGTGAAGAAGCTGGAGTATTGACTCCGAAGGTCATGGGATATTTGGGAGATGGTTTAATGGATGATATCATTACTAATCCCAATATTGATGCAGAGATTATAATCGGCATTTCCCCTGATGGAAGAATTGCATTTTTCAAAGAACCTTTGTCGGCAGCTAAATAGCTTACATTGTAAATACATCATGAAAATATAAGGAGATTTTACAGATGAAAGAACAGAAGAACAGAAATATTGCAGCACTACTGATTTTGATTGTGTCTCTGGTCATGCTTAGCGGTTGTGGAATAGATAATCGCGATACAGTTGCTCCAAAGACAGAAAGAGTAACCCTTCAAAGGGCCTATGCATTTCCTCTTCTCTGGAGAACAGAAGGTATTCCTGTGATTAATGGTCCATGGACTATGCAGAAGTATAATCATGGCGATGGTCCTTGTGTTGCTTATGATTTTGATATGTCTATTCAGACATACGTTGTTACTATGAAAATCAAAACAAAGGATAATCTTAATTTGCCTGTGACGTTTGAAATGTCCTGGCAAATGAAAGAGAATTCATCGTTGATTGCTGCACTCAATTTTTTGCCGACTGATAGAATTGGTAGGGTTTTAAAGACTAATGGCGGTCAGGTAATAGCTAAGCGTTTCACTCCTGGGACTGGTAATAATATCGAAAAAATCAAAGTTCCGGTTGAACTTATTTTTGAGAGAAACGTCCAGGACTTTTTTGATGAAGTCGGACGTGATGTTGTTGATGTTCAACTTAGCAAAGCGTTTAATCGTAAAATCGTAGCAAGAGATGTAATGATTGAACTAGAAAAACGCTTGCGTTCTGTTAGACTGCCAGAGGTTAGATACGAAGCTGGAAAGGGCGTTATTTTTCCAGATGTTCATTATGAAGGAACTGAATTGATATACAGTGGTCCAACAGTATGTGCTCTGGATATTATTGATATCAATCAGATTGTTGTGAGTTTTGAGAACCCTGACTTTATCAACAAGCAGATCATAAAGACTAACGAATTGGAAACAACAGTTAGTGGTCTGCGATCTGATCTTATGGGATGGGCAACCAAGAAAGAGACTCGTCTTACTGAGGCAAGACACGCAAGACAGACTGCTTTGAACATTAAAGCAGCATTGGCATTAAATCCTTTAATGCCACAGCTCCAGCGATATAATAACTGGAAGAAAATTATCGCTGAGGCCAAAGAGGGCAACAATACGCGATTTCGGTTTGTGCCTGTGGATATGTACGGCAGAACAATGTTTGATTTTGGTTCTGGTATGAATTCGGATGGAAAGTTTCAACAATAAGCCTTAGGAGGTGAAAAAATGAGTTGGCTACGAAAAAGAGCAAAAAGCGCTCTAACTGGAAAGTCCAAGGGCTTTACATTGATCGAACTTTTGATTGTTATTGCCTGCACCTTCATAGGTATTATGATGGCTATTCAAATACTAGTGATTTTCTGTGGTGGTGAAATTAAGGAAAGCACTCCACAGACGATTGAATCGACAGTTATTGATGGAGCTAAGGTTACGACTGGTGATATTGTTGTATTGAAAGAAAGTGCTGATATGACAGATATTAAAAAAACACTGGAAGTCGGTGACACTATAGTGTTAAAAGAAAGCACTACAGGACAGTAATTTTCTAAATAGGCTAAATTAGCCAAAGAAAAAGGTGCGAGAGAAAGAAATTTCACTCGTGCCTTTTAATTTCTCTAAGTGAACGCTGGAGGGATATGAATTATTCTTGACAAGATACTCTATTTAGTGCTTAATAAAAAGTGAGTAGGAAAGTACCTTATATTTATATTTTTTTGCAGTTAGGAGGTGGTTTTTTGATTGATGTTAAGGAAATAGCCAGGCGAAAAAAATAACTGCTAAGGACCAAAGAGGTGCGGCAGCTCTTTTTTGCACATCTTTTTGGATTAGGAATCCTGGAGAATTGGAGATGGATCCAGAATTTCATTCCTTTATGACTAAAATGACGAAGAAACTTCAAAGAGAAGAGGAGAATGAGACATGAAATTTTTTAAGGTGACGAGTATTTTTTTTCTGATCTATTTTGCCGTAATTTCATTTAGTTTTGCGGGAACAAGACAGGATAACAAAAGAACAAAAAGGAATACTAGTACAGAAGTTGTTTCCATTAATAGGATATTGGCGATTACAATGGAAGATAATCGCGGTGAACAAGTTGCTTATGAAATTGTTGATATGGCAGAAGGAGAAAAAGAAGGCGATGGCGTTATTGATTTTGCTAATATCATTAAATTTATACATGAGCCGGGCTCATCAATGACAAGTTTGTTTTCTGTTGGAACTAAGTTTCCAATTAGAGCAAAATTTGCTTATTTTCGTCCAGGGAATGAATTGAGTAATGTTGATGCATTTTCCCTTGATGAATGGCTTGGTGGTTTTCATGCTAAGATTGTTGAGTGTATGGATGCTGACAATCAATGGGTTTCACCAGTCGGAGTCGAATGGAAAACCTATACCGTGAAAAAGAGTTTGATGAATCAATTGCAAAAGTTATATGATGACCACTATTAATCGCCAACGGCGAATCTATAGAGACTCTCTTGGATAAGAATATTTATCTAAGAGAGTTTTTTTGTTTAATTTTTTTGTTGTAGATGTAAGAGGCTGCTATTAAGGCGAGCCAAAAAAGAATAATAAATACAAGCAAGATTTTTTGAGGAGTAAATGAATGTAATAAAAAACCTGCTAAAAAGGGTGCGATAGTTTGTAGTATTTTATCTAAAACAGAATCGAGTCCCATAATTTCACCACGGTATTTTTTTGTTACGTATTTTGTTAATAGAACTGCTTGATATGGGCCATTTAATGCTTCACCAATTGCAAAAAATCCAGCAGCTATCCAAAATAAGGTCAAATTAGTAGTTGTTGCTAAAAATAATCCACTTAAACCTAGAATTAAAGCTGAATATAGTCCTGATTTAAAAGGACCAACCTTATCAACAAACTTTCCAGTGAAGAAAAGTGATATAAAAGCAACTACTCCCATAGTTGCAAAAATGCTACCCGTTAAGATATCTTTTCCAGTTATTGAGAATATAATAAGTGGCCAAAGCATACCTTTAATACCCCAATTAACACCGAAAGCTGAGTTAATGAATAAATAAAATATTAATTCTGGTTTTTTAGTGATATAGCGAAGACCAAAAAATAAGTCTCTCTTTTCCGTGTCTTTGGGGGTCAGTTTAGAATTTTTCTTGTTAGACTTCAAAATGAAGACGGATAAAAAGGTTGCTAGTAAGAAGATAGCTGACATAGCTAAGTATGGAGCTGAGATTCCATATTTATCACTAATATATCCACCTAAGAATTGTGATATTGCTCCAAAGAGTGCTTGAGCTGAGTAGACAGTTCCAATATATTGCCCAGGTTTTTTTAGATCTTCAAGTAGGTCTTGTAAATAGGCGGCTAGGATTGGACCTGTACTTGCTGAGGCAAAAGCCCAAACAAATTTTACACCCATATATTGATAGATGTTATATGTCGATGCGTAAAGCAAGGGGAAAATAACACTTGCAAGACAACCCAGAACAATAAATTTATCACGTCCAAATCTGTCAGATAATCTTCCTAAATAGATTGAAAAAACACCCAAAAAAATTGACCCGATTCCGAAAGTTGCACCAATTAGCGTTGGATTGGTAGTGAGAGAGTTTAGAAAACGTACTTCAATTGGTGCAATTAAATACCCAGCTGTTGTAATCAAACTGAACACGATTGCTCCCAGTATAAATTTTTGAAAAGTAGTTTCTTTTTTAGAAGAGAATGGAGTTATTTTTGAGAATAAAGATTTGATCATTTCTTTTAAAAAAGCATTAGTTTGACTTTAACTATAGGTGTTTTATAATATTGGATATAAGTTTAAAAACTTATTATTTTTTATTATAGCATATAATTTATCAATATTATGGGATTGAGAAAGAAGACCAAAGAGGAGATTCAAGCACTAAGAGAAAGTGGAAAAATTCTAGCTGATGCTATGAATTTAGCGGTAGAAAGGGTTAAAGATGCCACTAGTCAGAAAGTTTTTACAATGGAGCTTGATGAAATTGCGGAGAAATATATACGAGAACATGATGCGGAGCCAGCTTTTTTGAATTATTCTGATGGTGGAGGTGAGCCTTTTCCAGCTTCTCTTTGTATTTCAATTAATGACGAAATTGTGCATGGAATCCCTAAAAGAGATTTACAAATAAAAGAAGGAGATATTGTTTCTTTGGATTTGGGCGTGAAATATAAAGGTATGTTCACAGATGCCGCAGCTACTGTAATGGTTGGCAAAGTCAGTGAAGAAGCAAGGAAAATAACAGAAGTTACTCGAAAAAGCTTAGATGCAGGGATAGCTACGCTTCGACATAATGCAAAACTTGGTGATTATGGGGCAGCAGTTGATGACTTTGCTACTAAAAATGGATATGTTACGGTCAAAGGACTAGTTGGTCATGGTGTTGGACATGAAGTGCATGAACCACCTCAGATTCCTAATTATGGGAAAAAAGGGACTGGCCTTCAGATAAAAGAAGGAATGGTTCTGGCACTCGAACCTATGTTAGCGATTAGTGACGATCGGATTTCTTTGGGAGAAGATGGGTTTGCGTTTGTTACGTATAATGGTGAATTGTCAGCGCATTTTGAGCATACTGTACTTATAACTAAAAATGGTTGTGAAGTTATTACTGGTGGTATAAAAGTCTAATTAGCAATGATGTCAAAAATTGTTTATTATCTTGGGATTGATTGGGGAAGAGCCCTTTGCGGAATTGCTATTGCTGATAGTGAGACTATGGTTGCTAGCACATACGGAGAAATTAGTATAAAAGATTTTTTTGATAATTTGGAAAAAATTTCCAAAGAAATTAACTTGGAAACAATAGTAGTTGGGGTGACTGATTCTGGAGATGGACGGTTTAATTCTAATCAAAAGTCAATAAGTAAGTTTGCTCAAATATTAAAAGAAAAAGGCTATAAAGTTGAATTTGAAGAAGAGTTTTTTACAACACAATTAGCACAAAAAAATTTAGCCGAAGTTAAAAAGAAGAAGATTACAAAGAATGATAATGCTGAGTCAGCAAGACTGATTTTGCAAAGCTGGTTAGATAGAAACTAGTAGTTTTGTTAAAATTTTGTTAAAATAAGGTAGAAAATTTTTGTATTATAAAAATAAGAAACAAGTTTTTCGAGGAGGTTTGTTTTCTGTAAGAAGATTTACCTCTATTGAGGTAATTTATTCGATGTAACTAAATTAAATTAGAAGGTATGCGACAAGAAAATAGGCCAATGTATTCTGTTATTATTCCAACCTACAATGAGGCTTCTAAGCCAGAGGAAATGAAGGATCATCTAGAATCAATTGATGAATATTTTAAAGGTCTAGGTCAAACAAGAGAAATTGTTATAGTTTTGGATGGACCTAACGATGGAACACAGGATTTGGTCAAAAATTGTACGAAAAATATTGAAAATGTAAAAATTATTGATCGTGCTCAAAACATGGGTAAAGGTTATACGCTGAGAGAAGGTTTATTGGCAGCAGAAGGACAGGTGAGATTGTTTACTGATATGGATGGCGCAACACCAATCAACATGTTAGATAGATTTATTCCTAAATTTCAAGATGGTTTTGATATTGTTGTGGGCTCTAGGGACTTAGAGGAATCAAAAGTTAAGGTTCATCAGCCAAAATGGAAAGAGCTGTTTGGTGATTTAGGAAATGTTCTGATTCAAGCTGGAACTGGTCTCTGGGGTGTAAAGGATACACAGTGTGGATTCAAGGCTTTTACTGAACAGGCCGTGAAAGATATCTTTCCTAGAACTACAGTTAATCGTTGGGGAATTGACTTTGAATTGCTTATGATTGGTAAGAAGTTAGGGTATAAAATTGAATTTGTCCCAGTTGATTGGGTAGATAAAGGAGAAAGTCTCGTTGGCGTGGGTGGCTTTGGATATCTTAGCACGCTAAAAGATTTATTTAATGTTCGATGGAATTTGATTAGAGGTGTTTATAAATTAAATAAAAAAGTTAGCGAATTAAAGAATCGTGATAAGCAGGAAAAACTAAACCACAAAGAAGCTAATAATAATTCTATTAAATAGACTTGCCTAGAATTTTTTTACAAAGTTTCATTCTTCGAATAAAAAAAACAAAAACAAAACAATTATGAGTGTTGCAAAAAATCAAAAAAAATCAAAAAAACTCAAAGTTAACAAAGAGGTTATCAGGAGAAAAGAATCAAAACTTACTAAAGGACGAAGTAAAGTGAAACAAGTTTCACAACTTAGACATAATCTGGTGACAGATGAATGGGTTGTAATTGCGACTGGAAGAGGAAAGAGACCAGACCATTTTGTTGAAAAAGAGGAGCATATTGATAATGAAGACGATATTGAAAAATGTTTATTTTGTGATCCTGTTGCGTCTGGACAGGAAAAAGATGTTTTGATTTATAAAACAGAGGAAGATGACTGGACTTTGAGAATTTTTCCTAATAAATTCCCAGCATTTTCTAGGCCAAGAGGTGGAAGGGTTTCTCATGATGAAGAAGGTCCTTATTTTATGATGGATGGTGTTGGTTATCACGAGGTTATTGTTACGCGTGATCATTATAAGCATATCGGGAAAATGGATCCAATCATGGTAGCAGAGGTGATAGATGCTTATCAAACTAGGTATTTGGATCTTATGAATAAAAAATCTGTGAGATATGTTGAAATTTTTCATAACCACGGAAAAAGATCTGGTGCATCAATTAAGCATCCACATTCTCAACTTATAGCTGTTCCCGTTGTTTCACCATTTACAGTGCAAGAACTTAAGGGTGCTGAAAATTATTATGTGGCAAATAAGAAGTGTGTTTTTTGTACAATATTGGAGTGGGAATTAGACTATGGAAAAAGATTAGTTTTTGAGAATGATTTGTTTGTTGTTTATTGTCCATTTGCTTCTAAAATGGCTTTCGAGATGAGGATTTTACCCAAGAAGCATATGCCCTATTTTGAAAGAATAAGTGACGATGGAAAGATTGCTGCGGGGGAAGCACTGCAAGAGGCGATAAGGAGGCTCACGACTGTTATAGAAGGGGTTTCATTTAATTTTTATATTGATACAGCACCTTGTGATGGTAAGGACTATCCTCATTATCATTGGCATATAGAGATTTTACCAAGAACCTCTACTTGGGCTGGTTTCGAGCTTTCTAGTGGAATGGAGATTAACGCAATGGAGCCTGAAATAGCAGCTAAATATTTAAGGGAAGCATAGTTATCGATTATTAAGAAGATAAAATTGTTAAGTTAATGTTTATTGAAGCAAAGACAGTAGTTGATTTATTAGAGGGAACACCTGCAGAGATAATAACAATGATAATAGCTATGACCCCTATTTTTGAATTGAGGGGTTCAATTCCTGTTGCTATAATGAGTTTAGAAATGAGTCCTCTCTGGGCTTATTTTTGGTCTATTATAGGGAATATGTTACCTGTTATTGCTATTGTTTTTTTATTGGAAGAAATTGTATCTTTTCTGAGTAGGAAATTTGAATTTTGGAAAAAGTTTTTCGATTGGTTATTTGCTAGGACTAGAAAAAAAGTTGAAAAACAGATTGCAAAATATGGAGATTGGGGTCTTTTTTTCCTAGTTGCGATTCCCTTGCCAGTGACAGGAGGGTGGACTGGGGCACTTGCGGCATTCTTATTTGGAATAAAAAAACCAAAAGCTATTTTTGTAATAACTCTTGGCATAATGACTGCTGGTGTGATAGTTTTGTTTTTAACAATAGGTGCTACAAATTTGTAGATTTTAAATTTTTTAGTTTTAAAACATGATAGATAACAGAAAAAAATTAGCAATTGCAAATTTCAAAATGACATTGAATATGTCTTTTGAAATTGAAAAATGGATGGAAACTTTCCAGAAAGCCACAGAAAGGTTAGAGCTGGATAAATCAGAAATAGTGCTTTGTCCGCAAAGTGCATTGTTGAGTTATTTTGTTGAAAAAATCAACAAGAGTGGAGTTACTTTTGGTACGCAGAATTGTTTTTGGGAGTCAAAAGGTGCTTTTACAGGCGAGAATAGTCCAGTGTTAACTAAAAGTCTTGGTGGCAAGTATGTGATTTTGGGTCATTCAGAAAGAAGAGCTTATTTTGGGGAAACAAATGAGAGTATAAATTTAAAGATTAAAGCAGCTTTAAAGGCAAGTTTAAAGCCAGTTCTTTGTATTGGTGAAAGTGGTAAAGAGAAGAAATCTGATGAGACAATGTATGTTATCACAAAGCAATTCAATGAGTGTTTAGCTGAAATTTCATTAGCAAAAATGGAAGAGATAATCCTTTGTTATGAACCGGTCTGGGCAATCAGTGCAAATAATCCAGATCATCTACCAGATTCAAATGAGGTTATGGAAGTAAAGCTTTTAATTAAGAAGCTTGTGATGAAATCTTATGGAGAAAGAGTCGCGAATAAAGTGAGAATTTTATATGGAGGAAGTGTCAAAGGCGATAATGTAGAAGAAGTGTGTGTTAGTGCTGGAATGGATGGTGCTCTTATTGGTGGGGCGAGCTTATTGCCTTATGATTTAGTGAAAGTTGTGAAAGCTTTAAATAATTAAAATAAAACATAAAAAATGAGAGGAAAAACAATTGAAATTTTGCAGGATGCAATGAAAGGATGTTATGCAGTTGGTGCTTTCAATACCTCTAACTTGGAGTTAACACAGGCTATTGTGAGGGCTGCAAAGGAAGAAGGTTCTTGTGTTATTCAGGTTACAACTAATGGTTTTAGATATGGAAACTCAAGAGTTTTAGGAAAGTTAGTTGATAACGTGATTGAAGCTGAGTCTGAAAGTTCTAAAATCGGCTTTCATTTAGATCATGGTAAGAATTTTGATGACGTCGTTAGTTCAATTGATGCAGGAGTAGATTCTGTCATGATTGATGCTTCAATTAAATCATTCGAAGAAAATATAAAAGTAACAAAGCAAGTTGTTGAGTATGCTCATAAAAATGGTGTTACTGTTCAAGCAGAACTTGGAGCAGTACCATATCTTGGCAGAGAGGATCAGGAAATAGACTGGGATGCTGTTATGACAAATCCAATTCAAGCCAAGGAGCTTGTTGAAAGAACAGGAATAGATGCTTTGGCTGTTGGAATTGGCAATGCGCATGGATTTTTCAAAGAAAGAGATGTTCCTGACTGGGATCGCTTGGCTGAAATTCGTAGATTAGTTCCAAACACACCATTGATTATGCACGGTGCATCTGATTGGGAAGAAGAAAATGTTAAAATCGCAATTGAAGGTGGTGTTTGTTGTTTTAATATAGATACTGATATTAGAGTTGCTTTCTTGTCAACAATTTGCTATGAAACTGGTTCTGGTTGTGATGTGAATGATCCTAGAAAACTTTTAGGGCTAGCTAGAGATAAAGTTCAGATTGTTGTTAAGGATAAAATTAGGATGTTTGCTGGAGAGTAATCACTTAGTTATTTTTTTCAAAAAAAATATTTAAAAGTCAAAATTTATCTTAGGATTTTGACTTTTTTGTTAAAAAAGAGTAGTGTGAAAAAGTGAAAAAGTGAAAAAGTAATTTTTCACTTGAAAGTTAACTAGATAAATACAATGGGTAGTTGCAATTTTGAGTAAGTTAATGAAGATGAAAGAAATTAGTAAAAGAAATAGATTGTCTATTAAAAATCTTTTTATACATAAGACCCTTTTTGTTAATAAGAAGGGTATTTTATTGTTGCAACGATTCATGTAAAAAATTATGGAAATTGTAATTGGTCTAGTTGTTTTTGTATTAGGCTCTTCAAGTGGTTATTTTGTAAGAAAAACTATTGCTAAAAACCAGGCTGGAACAGCTGAATCAAAGGCTACTAGAATTATTGAAGATGCTAAAATTGAAGCAAAACAACAGTTAGTTGAAGCAAAAAACAAAGCAATAGAAGCTTTAGAAGAAGTTAAAAAAGAAGAGAAAAAAAGAAGAGAATTTCTGCAGAATGCAGAAAAAAGATTGGAAACGAAAGAACAAAAAATCGACAATAGAATTTCTCAATTGGAAAAAGAAAGGAGAACCCTGCAAGGCAAGGCCAATGAGATTCGTAAAGTCAGGGAAGAGGTTTTAAAAGTCAAAGAACAACAAGTCGAACGTTTGGAACAGATTGCTGAAATGAAAAAAGAGGATGCTAAGAAAGTTCTTCTTTCTCTTGCAGAAAAAGACAATAAGGATGAAATTGTAAAAAAAATTAGTGTTCTCGAAAGAGAAAAAAAGGAAAAGATTGAGACAGAAGCTAAAAACATGATGGCTACTGCGATGCAAAGATATGCAGGTTCTCATGCAACTGACACAACTACAACAACAGTATCAATTCCTTCGGATGAAATGAAAGGAAGGATTATTGGTAGAGAAGGAAGAAATATTAAAGCACTTGAGCGTCTAACTGGTGCAGAGGTTATCGTTGATGATACACCTGAAGCAATTGTTATTTCCTGCTTCGATCCAATTAGGAGAGAAACAGCTAAAATTGCATTAGAAAAATTGATTGAAGACGGAAGGATTCATCCAGCTAAAATTGAGGAATCTGTTGAGAACGCTAGAGAAGAAATCAATAAAAGAATTAAAGAGGCAGGTGAAGCGGCTGTTTATGATGTTGGTATCCCAGGACTCGAGGCAAAGCTTTCACAGCTTTTGGGTAGATTAAAATATAGAACAAGTTACGGACAAAATGTGCTTTTGCACTCATTGGAAGTTGCTCATATTTCTGGAATGTTAGCAGCTGAGCTTGGACTAGACACTGCTATTGCTAAAAAGGCAGGTCTTTTGCACGATATTGGAAAATCAGTTGATCACGAGATTCAAGGGACTCATGTTGAAATAGGTGCAAATATTCTAGAGAAATTTAAACAGCCAAAGAAGGTGATAGATGCTGTTAAATCACATCATGAGGATTACCCATTTAGAGATAACTATGGATTTATTATAGCTGCAGCAGATGCATTAAGTGCTTCAAGGCCTGGAGCAAGAAAAGATACTCTGGAAAATTACCTAAAGAGATTAAGGGAACTTGAAGATGTCGTTCTATCTTTTGGCGAAGTAGACAAGTGTTATGCTATTCAAGCTGGTAGAGAAGTTAGAGTTTTCGTTAATCCTGATAAAATAGGGGATTTGGACTCAATAAAGCTAGCTAAAAAGATTGCTCAAAAGATTGAAGAGGACTTGAACTATCCTGGAGAAATCAAGATTAATGTTCTTAGAGAAACTCGCTCTGTCGAGTACGCTCGTTAAGAATATTTGATTTTTTTCAATCTATTGCCTAAAATAGGGGGAATGATGTAGAATATACAAAGACATTGAAGAGAGTATTGAAAAAATGTTAAATTTAAATAAAAAATAACTAATAACTAGAATGGAGGTGAAACTATGAACAAAAGCGCAGTAGTAGACGCAGTCGCAGCAAAGACTGGTCAAAGCAAAAAAGATACTGAAATGGTGATTGAAGCAGTTCTAGATACAATCAAGGATGCTCTTCAAAAGGAAGATACAGTAGCTTTCACAGGATTCGGAACTTTCTCAGTTTCTCAAAGAGCAGCAAGGGAAGGAATCAATCCTGCAACAAGGGAGAAAATACAAATTCCTGCAGTCAAGGTTCCTAAATTTAAGGCTGGAAAAGGTCTTAAGGACGCAGTTAGAGGGTAATTTTCTTTATCCACTTTAAAACAAAGCCGCCTTTTAGGCGGTTTTGTTTGTATATAATGATATGTTTTACACAACAACTTGGTTCCAGTATAATGAGAATGGTAAAGTTTAAAATAAAAAAATGAAAATAAAAAGTAAAAAGATTGAATTTGCGACTGAGAAACAAGTTGATTTTTTAGATGTAACTAAAAAGATTGAAGAGTTTATTGAAAAAACTGGTATAAAAAATGGTGTAGTTACTGTTTTTTCACCACATACAACTTCTTCTATCATAATCAATCATAATGAGGAAATGTTAAAGCAGGATCTAATGAGAGTTTTGTATAGGCTCATTCCTATTGATGAAAGATATGCACATGACATGTTTGAACTTACGAATAAAACAAAGTCAGATGGAAGGAGTAATGGTCATAGTCATTGTAAAGTTATGCTTTTAGGATCAAGTGAATCCATTCCTTTGGAAAAAGGAGAAATGGTATTAGGAGAAAAACAAAGCATTTTTTTTGTTGAATTAGACGGTGCGAGAAGTAGAGATTTTGTTGTTCATGTCATGGGGAATTAGTTAGATAGGAATCAATAATAATATTTGACAATTTTTATTTATCGTGTTATTATATTCCCAAGTATTGAATAGCACATTACTTTTGTGTTTTATGATGCTTTCTCGGAGTGATAAATAATTAAATGTTCGTGTTAAATAATATGAATAGAGAAACGATATCAAGTTCCATTTTGAATAAAATTTCAAAGAATCTTTTAGATTCTTTGAAAGAGCGACCAAGGGAAATTATTATAAAAAGGTTCGGATTAGATGGAAAAAGCCCAAGAGTATTGGGTGATATTGGTGATGGATTTGGAATTACACGTGAACGAGTGAGACAAATCGAAGGAGATAGTTTTAAGAAACTTCAGGCTGTTGTAAAAGAAGAGAATTTCAAAAAGTTAATTGATGTAGCTGTTGAAACTATTGAAGAAAATGGAGGCTTTTGTGAAAAGAGAAAATTAAAAGAGTCTTTGAAAAATGAGATTACTAAAAAAGAAAGAAACCAAATCATGTTTCTTCTTAACAGCTCAAAAAAACTAAAGTTTAAAAAGGGTAAACTTAGTATGAGTGGTTTTTGGTTTTTACGTGGGAACTCTATTGACAAAGATGCTTTAAAAATTCATAACGCTGTTGTTAAATATATAAAGGCTCAGAAAGAGCCATGTCTTTTCGAGGATATTTTGGAAGAATTTAGAAACTCTGAATATTCTGATTTTTTTGCAAATGCAGCTGGCGTTAAAAGGATGCGAATGATTTTAGAAATGAGTCGTTTAGTAAATAAAAATATTCTAGAGGAGTGGGGAATGAAAAATTGGAAGATAATCTCAGAAAGAGGTGCAAGAGAGAAGGCTTTTTTGGTGTTAAGAAAACATGAGGAGCCTCTTCATTTTAGAAAGATAACAGACCATATAAATAGTTATTGGGGAAATAAGAAGAGAGCATTACCGCAAACTGTTCATAACGAGCTCATAAAAGATGGAAGATTTGTTCTTGTTGGTAGAGGTATTTATGGATTAAATGACTGGGGATTTCCAGAAGGAACTGTTAAGGAGATAATTTTAGCATTTTTAACGAAACAAACTATTCCTTTAGAAAAAGAGGTCATAGTGGACTATGTGCTTTCTAGAAAACAAGTAAAAGAAACAACAGTCAAAGTAACGTTAGCTGATAGGAAACTTTTTCATAAAACAAGTGATGGGAAGTTTACTTTAAAGAGCTAGAGTAGTAGAATAAAGCAGAAGAGAGATGTGCTTTTAGCTGGATGTCAGAAATAAAAACAAATGCTTAATAATATAAATCCAAAGCATAAAACTACGGTGATTTTAAGTGCTATTGTAGTGCTTCTTTTGGTTATAGTTATTATAATGATGTTTGCAAACGGAGACATTGTTTTTTTAAAAGTCATAAAGGATTTATTTGTTAATATTTGGTGGTTGATTTTGCCGATACCTATCTGGAAAATATTTATGTTAGTATGGGATGAATATATTGATCTTATGTGGGTTCTTGGAACTTCAAGAATTGTTCTTGAAATTGTTCCTCCGGCGGATACAGAAAAAAGTCCCAAGATCATGGAACAAGTTTTTCATGGGCTACATACATATTCTGGGATTAATAAATTTGAGAGATATTGCGGATGGAGGACTAATCAGGATAAATTTTCTTTTGAAATAGCATCACATGAAGGTAGTGTTCATTTTTATATAAGTTGTCCAGCTGGTGCACGAAACAATGTAGAAGCTCAGATTTATGCTCAGTATCCAGATACTGAAATTTTTGAAATAGAGGATTATGTCTGGACTCATACGCCTCGTAATTTGCCTAATTCAGAGTGGGATCTCTGGGGTTCAACGCTGAAGTTGGCAAGAGAAGACCAGTTACCTATTAGGACTCACACACACTTCAAAGAAGAAATAACAGGAACTATGATTGACCCACTTTCTTCTTTGACGGAAGTAATGAGCGCCATTGGAAAAGATCAGCATATTTGGTTTCAAATAGTATTTTCACCAGTTTCTGAAAGTAAATGGCATCCTGAAAGTATGGAATATATAAATAATCTAATTGGGAAAGGTGAAAGCTCAAAGACCAAGAAAAGTTTTTTTGGTTATCTAGGTGAATTATTGGTTCTGCCAGGGAATATTTTTCGTGGAATGTTTGTTGATGGTGTTGAGTTAGCAGCTCCAGAAATGGGATCTGTTGAAGAGATTACAAAAGAGGATTTTAATGTTAATAGACTCTCTCCTGATGAACAAGAGAAGGTTAAGGCAGTGTATGAAAATATTTCTAAAATAGCTTTTAATACAACTGCTAGGTTTGTATATACTGGGAAAAAAGAAAGTTTTAATAAAGCACTTGGCGTTGCTGGGGTTATGGGAGCAATCAAGCAATTTGGAGATACAAATCTAAATGCTTTTATGCCTGATCCTAATTCAAAAACTTTTGCATTGTATCATTTCACTGACACAAGATTAGCATTTAGGCAGAGAAAGGTTGTTCAGAATTTTAGAGATAGAAGTTTTAATCAAGGAACCTTTGTATTTAATATTGAGGAATTAGCAACAGTATATCATTTTCCAGATATGTCAGTTAAATCGCCTAATGTTTCTAGAATTGATGCCAAGAAAGGAAATGCCCCAAGTAACTTACCAGTTGATTTTGAGACGTCATTGCAATAATTTTGAGTTTGTATTACACTAACTCAATGTATTTTTCAAAAAAAGCCAAGAACTTCAAGAAAAACAAACAAGATGAGTAAATTTGAAAACAAAGAAATTAATTTTTTTGCAAAAACTAATTATCGAAACAAGCAAAGTGCGTTTGGAATCAAAGTTGATGACAGACGAAGACATATGTATGTTATTGGTAAAACCGGAATGGGTAAAACCACGCTTATTCAGAATATGGCAGTTCAGGATATTAGGAATGGAAAAGGTATGGCCGTTATTGATCCACATGGTGAATTTGCTGAGGATTGCTTAAAGGCTGTACCAGCACATAGAATTAACGATGTGATTTATTTTAATCCATCTGATTTGAGGAATCCTGTTGCTTTGAATGTATTGGAATGTCAGGATCAAGAATTTAGACATTTAATTGCTTCTGGCTTGGTTGGTGTTTTTAAAAAGATTTGGGCTGATTCTTGGGGTCCTAGACTGGAATATATCCTGAGAAATGCAATTCTAGCGCTATTGGAAGATCCAGACTCAACTTTATTGGGTGTTACTAGAATTCTTATTGATAAAGAATATCGCGCCAGGGTGATGGAAAACGTATCAGACCCATTGGTTAGATTCTTTTGGGAAGAGGAATTTTCAAAGTACAATGACAGAATGTTAACAGAAGCAATTTCTCCAATCCAAAACAAAGTAGGACAGTTTTTGTCTACATCTTTAATTAGAAACATTGTTGGTCAAACAAAGTCCGCTTTCGATGTTCGAAAAGCTATGGATGAGAAAAAGATTCTAATTATGAATCTTTCAAAGGGTAGGATTGGTGAGGATAATAGTGCTCTTTTGGGAGCTATGATGATTACAAAAATTCAGCTAGCTGCAATGTCTAGAGTGGATATTGCAGAGGGTGAAAGAGAAGATTTCTATCTATATGTGGATGAGTTTCAGAATTTTGCTACAGAGTCTTTTGCAGGAATTTTATCGGAAGCCAGGAAATATCGTTTAAATCTAATTTTAGCACATCAATATATTGCACAGTTAGAGGAAACAGTAAAAGATGCTGTATTTGGAAATGTTGGAACAATAGCATCTTTTAGAGTAGGAGCAATGGATTCAGAAACTTTGGAAAAAGAATTTGAACCAGTTTTTTATGCAAATGATCTTGTTAATTTAAATAAGTATCATGTTTACTTAAAATTAATGATTGATGGAGTTGCGACAAGTCCGTTTTCAGCTTCTTCCTTAGAGCCTATAAATACTGAAGAAACAGCTAAAAATCTTGATAAAATAATTCAGTCTTCGAGAGAGAGATATTCCTCTGAAAGAGATATTGTTGAGGACAAGATAATGAAGTGGAGCGGTATGGTGAAACCTGAAGTTAAGAACAGAATTTCTGCTCTTGCTCATAATAGGGGGGTTGATAGTTCTAAAAAAACAGAGTATCCTAAGCAAAAAGATGTAGCTGAAATTCACAAAACTGGAATTCAGAAAAAAACTGTTGAGAATGAAAATGTTGATGATAACAGAGAGTTATTTTCTACAAAATGTTGGGGTTGTGAAGCTGAAACAAAAGTGCCATTTAAACCAGATGGAAAGAGACCTATCTTTTGTAAAGATTGTTTAAAAAATTACAGAAGGGAACAATCTAAGTTGCAAGTTCAATTAAAAACAGATGAGATAGTAGATAAAGATAGTACAGAAAGAAAAAAAAGTGTTGAAGATAGAGACACGGAACAAAAAAAAGAAGAGAAGCCTTTCGCAAAAGCTTTCGAAAAACTAGCAAATGAGAAATTGGTAACTCCTGATAAACAAAAGCATAGTGAAGAGAAGCAACAAGTCGATACCAATGGTCTTAGGGATATGATTTCAAGTGCACTAAAGGACAAAGAATAGAAAGCAGACAAGAAACACTGGACAAAATCAAAAATGTATGCTATACAAGATTGAAAAGGGGAGATTATTTTTTATTTGGATTTTTAAGGTTTTATTATGTTGAATAAGGAGTTGGAAAAATTAGGACTTTCTGAAAAAGAAGCCAGCGTTTATTTAGCAGCGATTCAGACAGGACCATCTTCTGTACAGAAGATTGCTCAAAAATCTAAAGTGAACAGAGCTACTACATATGTCATCATTGAAAGCTTAATTGATATGGGAATGATGTCTACTTATGATGAAGGAAAGAAAACGTTCTATGTAGCAGAAAGACCACAAAGGTTGGTGGAGCATTTTTCTCAAAAAGAGGAAGATATCCATAAGAAAATAGATAATCTGAAAGGGATTATTCCTGAATTAGATCTTCTCTATAATGATTACAGCGACAAGCCTAGAATTAGATATTTTGAAGGAGTTGATGGGTTGAGAGCTGTTTATGATGATTTTGCGGACAGTTTAAATGAAGATGATGAAATCTATACATTTCTTCCATATGATGACTTTAAAGGGTCTGCATTGCAAAGCAAGTGGAAAGGTGTGAGAGAAAAAAGAGTTACAAAGAATATTAGGGCGAAGATTATCTATACTTCTAAAAAAGGTAGAAGGATAGAGTATGAAGTTTCTGGAAAAAGAAGAAAACAAGAACATTATTTCGTTTCATATGAAAAATACCCCTTTAAAGGAGGTATGAATATATATGGGAATAAAGTGTTTATGATTGATTATCAAGGAAAGTTAGGAGGTGTTGTTATTGAGAATAAAACATTAGCTGATATGTTGAGAAATATTTTCAAAATTATTTGGGACAAAAAATAATAAAAGTTATTTCTTCTGGCCTGTAAAGAACTTAATGAGTTTTTTACAGGCTGGGAAAACCCAAAGTAAGGAGGGTAACATGGACCCGATGGCAAGCTAAGGAGAAAGAATGCAAGAGAGACAGAAGATTCGATTGTTAACTGGGGTTGAGATACCCCTAAATTCAAACATCAAAACGGTAGATTGCTAACACGCAAACTACCGTTTTCTTTTTTTATGGTATAGTGTTTATATATTTTGATTTATATATTTTGATGAAAAGAATTAAAAATAAAGAAGTATTAGTTGCTTTTAGTGGAGGTGTTGATTCGGCAGTATCTGTTTTAGAGTTGCAAAGAAAGAAATTTTTAGTTAAAGGTGTTTATTTCGAGATGCTTGATGGGCAAGGAAAGAAAAGTATACAAAAAATGGCCAAACAACTGAAAATGGAGCTTGAAATAATAGACTTAAAAAAGCAATTTGAGAAAGATATATTAGAAAATTTTTATACAGAATATGAAAAAGGTAGAACTCCTAATCCTTGTATTTTGTGTAATAAGCAGATTAAATTTAAATTTTTGTTTGATCTCGCTGATAAAATGAAAATCAAATATGTTGCTACAGGGCATTATGTTTCTGTCAAAAGAAGAAAAGGTATTCCGTATATTACTAAAGCTAAAGACTCCAGAAAAGATCAGTCATATTTTCTTTATAGATTGAACAGTAGAGAACTTGAGAGAGTTGTATTTCCACTTAGTGATTTAACAAAAAAGAGGGTTAAAGAAATTGCAAAAGAAGTTGATTTGAAGATTCCGCTTAAAGAGTCTCAGGATGTTTGTTTTATGAACAATAACGAAAAGTTGAAAGAATTTTTATTAAACAAGATAGAAGTTAATGAAGGTGATATTGTTTCTGACGAAGGAGAAATTGTAGGTAAGCATATAGGGGTCTCTTTTTATACAATTGGTCAAAGAAGGGGATTAAACGTGAATGGAGGACCTTTCTATGTTTTTGATAAAAATGTAAAGAAAAATATTGTTTTTATTACAAAAAACAAAAAGCATGAAAAGCTGGAACCAACAAAAGTTTTAATAAAAGATGTTAATTGGAGTAATATATCTCCCGAGGAGGGGAAGGAATATACTGTTAAAACACGTTATTTAGCAACTGAAAGTAAGGCGTTTATTGAGAGATTCAATGAAGAATCTTATTTGGTGATTTTTAAGGAGCCTCAATGGGCCGTTGCTCCTGGACAGTCGTTGGTTTTGTTTGATAGGGGATTTGTTATTGGTGGTGGAGTTATTAGCGGTTCGATATAATATTTTTAATTTGTTATAATTAGACAGTTGTATAAGATTTAAAATAAAAAAGAATGGAAAATTTGGATGCGTTGAATGCAGAAAAAAGGGCCGTTAATAACAAAATATTGACAGCTAAATCTGATATGTCAAGCATAGATTCGGATGTTAGGAGAGTTGAAAGAAATTTCCCTAATTTTGAAATAGAACAACGTCGGTTGAAAAAAACTATTACACGTGCCAGAATGGAATTAGAAGCACTCGAAAAAAACAGAGCAAAAGAAGAGGATGAGATAAGAAGGCTAAGCGAAGAAAAAGCTCTTATTGAAAAAAAACACAACAGATTTTTTGCCGAATTGAGAGATGTTGAAGCTAGACTTAGTGTTGCTCAAAAAGCGAATCAAAGATCGAGTCAATATTAGTTTATCCAATACGGATATAAAATGATATAAAAAACACCAAATTACTGGTGTTTTTTATATCTATAGAGAAGAGAATTGTAGGAACTATTTTTTTAATTTTTTAATAAGAGTCACTGCTAGAAATCCGCCAGCTAATGCTGTTATGAGTTGAGGGAATTGCATCATTTGAATCATGGCGATTGGTAATTTTTCTGCAAATAGAAAGCTTACAGTTCCAGCTAGAAGAGCAAACTTTAAAATGCTTGCAAATAAAACACCTAGGAACAATGATTTTTTGAAATTTATGAATGTTAAAATCAAGGCGATATTTGAAAGTATGATAAAGGGAAGTATCATTATTTGTGGTGGTAAAAGAAGCCCCCTGTTAAGTGCTATAGATGAAGGGATGATTGCTATTAACGTTGCATTTACAATGCCAAGTTTCCAAGCAGAAATAAACAGAATAGAATTTACAATGGTTCCAGTTATCCATTGGTTCTGAGGTGTATGCGCAAGTAGTGCTGGTACTAATGTTGCTGAAAAAATTAGTCCAACAGTCCATAATAGTTCAGTTTTCGATGTTGAAAAAATTTTTATTTTTGTCTTAGCTTGTTGCATTTTTTTATTAGTTAGTTGTTTAGTTAGCTAGCTAGTTAAGATGTTTGATTTTGCAACTATTCCATAATAGCCGTCAATTTTTTTGGTTAGATTTGAAATCTCTTTTGCACTTCCTTCAACTACTATTGTTATTATAGCCGTGCAATGTTCAATGCATCTTCTCTGAACATTTGTTCCTAATCTAGAAATTATTATTTGACTATGCTCTGTTAATATTTGATTTATGCGAGGAGCTTGATCGGTTCTATCTTTTAGCAGAATAGAGATTGTTGCTAAATAGATTTTGTGATTTTTATTTTGTTGCATTTGTTTATTTTTTATTTCTTTAAATTAATTGTAGCATATCTTCTATTTTTATTGTATAATATCATTAAGTTTTAGTGAAAAGGTGATACTTAAATAAATACAAAATGACGATTCAGAATATTTTGATGAAGTATGAAGCTAATCAGGAAAACCTGCTCAAGGCTATTAAAGATGCTCAAAGAGAATACGGTTGTGTGGACAAAGTTTTAGTAAAACAGATTGCAAAATATTTTTCAATGAAACCGGCTGCTGTTTTTAGTGCAGCAAGTTTTTATGATCAGATTAATATTGGTGGAAAATTTAGCATTGTTGTAAAAGTTTGTGATGGTGCTAACTGTGTTACTAAAAATTCAACAAAGGTTATCGAAGAAGTCGAAAGATTTTTTGGACAAAAAGTAGGTGATACGTTTAACGCAAATGTTAAAATTGAAAGAGAGAGTTGTTTTGGTTTTTGCGCACAAGGCCCTATTATGGTCGTGAATGATGTTATGTATGAAAAAGTAACACCTGAAAAAGTTGATGATATTTTAAGTGGATACACTGATTTCCAGTAAGAGTAATTCACTGCTTCAAATTCAAAAAATAAAAATAAAATGGAAGAAAATCAAAAAGTATTAACAAGAAATTGGGAAAAAGTTGATCCCAAAGAGATTACTAGTTATCGAAAAGTTGGAGGATATGAAGTTTTGCAAAGAGTTTTGCAAATGAATCCTAAAGATGTTATTGCTGAAGTTTCTAAATCAGGTTTGAAAGGCAGAGGAGGAGGAGGTTTTCTGACTGGTAAAAAATGGGAACTAACAGCTAGTAGCAATGTTGATGAAAAGTATTTTATTTGTAATCTCGATGAGTCTGAGCCAGGAACATATAAGGATAGGTTGCTGGCAGAGAACAATCCACATCAATTGATTGAAGGGATAATAATCGGAAGTTATGCAGTGGGTGCTAAGAAAGCCTTTTTGTATGTAAATGGAAATTTTCACCTAGCTCAGTTTTTGCTTGAAAGAGCAATTAGGCAGGCTTATGAGAATCATTTTTTAGGCGAAGGTATTATGGGGAGTGAATATAGTCTGGAGTTTGAGTTGTTTATCGGAGCAGGGGCATATATTTGTGGTGAAGAAACAGCACTCATTAATTCATTAGAAGGTAATAGAGGGGAACCAAGAAAGAGACCTCCTTATACGAGTGAATCTGGCTTATTTGGCAAACCAACTGTTGTGAATAATGCAGAAACAATTTCTAGTATCACCTGGATATTAGAACATGGGGGTACAAAATATTCTCAAATTGGTGAGAGTGGTGAAACAGGGACCAAGATTTTTTGTGTTGATGGGATTGTGAAAAATCCAGGTGCTTATGAGGTTCCAATGGGAACTAGCGTAAATGATATAATCTATAAATATGCAGGAGGCATAGTTGATGGAGCTGAGCCCTGGTTCGCTCAAATTGGTGGTTCTGCTGGTGTTTTGGTTCCATTTGGTACATTCGGTGCTATTCCTGCTTATCCAAGAGCTTCCTACGTACCAATTGGCTCAGGAGCAATACTAGTTATTAGCAAGAATCAAGATATTAAGGAATTGATGCTTAGTTGGGCTAACTTTTTTCAAAGGGAGTCGTGTGGCAAGTGTGTTCCTTGTCGAGAAGGAACTTTTCGTTTGAGAGCAATTATAGAAAGGTTGAAAGAAGGAACTTTTTCTAAAAATGACAAAGAAGATTTGGAGAATCTAATTTGGACGCTAGACAATACAACTTTTTGTGCTTTTGGTAAGTTTTCTGTTATTGCGCTCAAGGATGTTTTGAGATATGGTTTTTGTGAAGAATTAAAATAGTGATAAATAAAATTTAAATTATTGAGACGTGCAGATTAAAATTAATAATAAAATATACGACTGCGAGAAAGGAGAGACGGTTCTTCATGTTTGTGAAAGAAATGGGATTAGAATCCCAACTCTTTGTAGCCATAGTGATCTTCTTCCTTCGGAGGGTGTTTGTCGTCTTTGTCTTGTTAAGGCGGGTAAGGATAAGCACCTAACTACATCTTGTCAGTTAATAGTTTCAGAGGGATTAGAAGTTGTGACTGAGGACAGTGACATTGAAAAGGCTAGGAGGATAAACCTAGAATTGTTATGGGCTGATCATGCAGGAAAATGTTTAGACTGTGACAAAAACGGTAATTGTGAGTTACAAAATTTAGCCAAGGAATATAAGATTGATGTGTATGATTTTGTGCCAGAAGTTGATAAATTTGAAAAAGAACAGCAATTAAGAGCCTTAAAGTCTAGTTTGAAAGGGAGAGTTGTTGATGACGGAAATCCTTCTATCTTTAGAGATAATCAATATTGTATTGGGTGTCGAAGATGTATCAATGTTTGTAAAAATATACAAAATATAGAAGAGTATTCAATGAGCGGGCGATCAATTAACACAAATGTTGGTACAGCATTTAATGAGCCAATGGATTGTATCTTGTGTGGACAATGTGCGAATGTTTGTCCAACAGCTTCAATAATGGAGAAAAATGAGGTAGATAAACTAGAGAAATTACTAGAAGATAAGACAAAGATTAAGGTTTTTCAAGTTGCACCTTCTGTGAGGTTTACACTAGGGGAGGAATTTGGTTTAGAGCCGGGTAATTTTGTAGAGGGAAAAATCCCTACTGCACTTAGAAAACTTGGTGCAGATATGGTTTTTGACACAACATTTTCTGCTGATCTTACTATCTTGGAAGAAGCGAATGAATTGATTGGAAGAGTGAGCAAATTACTTGCTGGTGACAAAGATGTTAAGTTCCCAATGTTTACTAGTTGTTGTCCATCTTGGGTTTTGTATGTAGAAAAATTTTGGCCAGAGTATAAAGAGCATCTTTCAAGTGCAAAATCTCCTCAACAAATGCTTGGAGCAATAATAAAAACATATTATCCAGATAAGAAGAAAATGAATCGAAAAGACATAACAAGTATTTCTGTTATGCCATGTACTTCTAAAAAATTTGAAGCTCAAAGAGAAGAGATGAGTAGAGATGGATTGCAAGATGTAGATTTGGTTATTACAACCAGAGAACTTGGAAAATTTTTGAGAAAAAAGAAAATTGATTTTTTACGTTTAGAGAATCAAGAATTTGATCAAACATTAGGAACTTATTCAGGAGCAGGAATCATCTTTGGTTCTACTGGAGGTGTAATGGAAGCGGCTCTTAGGACTGCGTACGAAACACTTACTTGTGATAGTTTGCCATCGCTTGATTTTAAAGAGGTCAGAGGAGAAAAAGGTTTAAAGGTTGCTGAAATTACCATACCCAAAGGGTCTTGTAATACGAATGAATTGAAAATAAAAGTTGCTGTTGCACATGAAATCAGAAATGCAAAGAAGATTCTTGAAATGATGAATCGTGGTGAATGTGATTATCATTTTGTTGAAATAATGGCTTGTCCTAGTGGTTGTCTTGGTGGAGGTGGGCAACCAATTCCAACAAACGCAGAAATAAGAAGAAAAAGACGAGAAGCTATTTATGAGAAAGATTCAAAGCTGCCTATTAGGAAATCTCATAAAAATCCAGCAGTGAAACATTTATATGAAGACTTTCTAGGAAGTCCAGGTGGAGAAAAATCAGAGAAATATCTACATACCAAATATGTAGACAGAAAAAGGAGATAATTTTTGAAATAATAATACCCCGCGATACGTTGTGTCGCGGGGTATTTATAATTTATAACACTGGGATCTTGTTAATTTGCTATTTTTTTTAAATGAAGACTTGGCCATTCTTCGATTTCTTCTATGGATTCCTTTTTCAAAAATCTTTCTATATATTCGTTAAGTACCTGAAATGATCTTTGTTCACTCTCAGTAAGCTTTGAGAAGTCTGTTTTGTTTAGAAAGTCATCTCTTTTATTTCTAATCCAAAAATATGAAATTGCTTTGTCGATACCACTTTTCTAAATTTCTTCTTTTAGTCCAGTAATAGTTTCTAATCCAGAAAAAGCATTTTTATAATAACGGTTACTTTTTAAGGCTTGTTCCATATCTGCTAATGAAATAATATCTGTGAGATCACTATCATTATGAATGTCTTTGAATGTTGGTAATGAAATTCCGTGATTATTTTTATGATGATGTTGGCCAACAAGTCTTCCAGTAGTCTCATAGCCTTCTTCTGTTAGGATTTCTTCTGAAAATTGAGCATGCTGATCAATTATTTCCATTAAAGACTTATCCCCGGATAAGTCCCATTGTTCTTCAAGACAAAATAATTCATAGTCAGAAAGCCCCTTTTTTATTGGTACAATATCCTTTGAACGTAAACCAGAAGTTTTAAGTTTTTCAGCAAGTTCTTTTTCGGAATAAGTCGCGTCATCTGATAGCCCCAGCTTTTTTTTGTTTCCCAGCTTAATTCATCATTTTTAGCCATTTCTAAAAATAAATCATCCCAATTTTTTGGTTTTAGCTGTTTTAGTGTCATATAAATCAAGGACTGTAAGTATATCCCCAATAGTGTTATTTTTTGTAGGAAAATCAGAAATGTCCATTTAAGATTCGAACTGTTCCTGGTTTTTTGTAAGTTGTTTCTGTTAAAGGCCAACGTGTTTTAGTTGTTGAATAATCTCGATATAGTCGTCTGTTGTTTTGGCTATTTCTGAAGCCTCAAGTCTTTCATTTTCAAATAACTCTTCAGTTTCTAGTGAATTTTCTTCCTCTTCCTTTTTTTGAAATTGAGAACTTCGAGATAGTTTTTCATTTTTTCTTTTATCTAAGGTTATTTTGATATATATAAAATTGATTGATAACATTAAGTCTGTTAAAATAACAAATGAAATGTTTTTAAAAACCACTCTCATTTTATATGAAAATAAACAAAGAAATCAAGCAAAGAGCTGAAAAATTAAAAGTTACTATCGATGATTATAGACATCGATATCATGTCTTAGACGATCCAACTGTTACTGATGAAATATATGATCCCTTAATGGAGGAGTTGAGGATTTTAGAGAAACAATTTCCTGAGCTTAAAACGGGGGATTCTCCGACTCAGAGAATTGGGGGGAAGACTTTAGATAAATTTCAAAAAGTTAAGCATAAAAAACGTCAATGGTCTTTGAATGATGCTTTTTCTTTTGGAGAAATTAAAGAATGGAAAGATAGAATTTTAAAGATATTACAAAAAGAAGAAGTTAAAGACGAATTGGAATATGTAACAGAGGTAAAGATTGATGGACTAAAAATAGTACTGGATTATAAAGAAGGAGTTCTTGTTAGAGGTGCGACAAGGGGGGACGGAATTATCGGGGAGGATGTTACTGAGAATATAAAAACGATTCAGAGTGTTCCTTTGAGATTGCAAAAATCTATTGATATTACTGTGGTTGGAGAATGTTGGATGGCAGAAAATGAACTAAAAAGAATTAACACAGAAAGAAGAAAAAAAGGTGTGGCAGAATTTGCAAACTCAAGAAATGCTGCTGCTGGTTCGATTAGACAATTAAACTCAAATATTGCAGCAAAAAGAAAACTAGATTCTTATATCTATGGCATAGACTTTTTTAAAGAGGAAGGGGCAAAATTGCCGAATACACAAGTGAAGCAACTAAGGGTTTTGGAAGAGCTTGGATTTAAGGTTAATAAGAATTTTAAATATTTTGATAATCTAGAGGCTATAGCTAGTGAATATAGCTTATGGTCTAAAAAAAGGAATGATCAAAATTATGGTATAGATGGACTTGTGATTAAGATTAATAAAAAGGAGATGCAAAATAAATTAGGGTATACAGGTAAATCCCCAAGATACGCTATTGCGTGGAAATTTCCAACTGAAAAAACAGCTACTGTTATTGAAGATATAACCATTCAAGTTGGAAGAACCGGGGCGTTGACCCCTGTTGCAAATCTAAGACCAGTGAGGATTGCAGGAAGCACAGTCTCAAGGGCAACTTTGCATAACGAGGACGAGATTATTAAGAAAGATATTAAAATTGGGGACACAGTTATCATTCATAAAGCGGGGGATATTATTCCAGAGGTTGTTGAAGTTATAAAAAAAATGAGAACTGGAAAAGAGATCGATTTTAGAATACCAGATAAATGTCCAATTTGTGGAGGTGCAGTAAGAAGAGAAGTTATCCTTGATAAAAAGAAAAGTAGTAGTGCAGCTCATTATTGTAAAAATCCGAATTGTTTTGCTGTAGAAAGGGAAACAATTTCGCATTTTGTTTCCAGAAAAGGATTTAATATCGATGGTTTGGGTCAGAGAATTGTGGAACAGTTAATTCTGGAGGGATTAATAGGTGATGCTGCTGATATATTTACTTTAAAAGTAGGAGATCTTGAAGTACTAGAAAGATTCGCAGAAAAGTCCGCTAAAAATTTGATTAGATCAATAGAAAAAAGTAAAAAAGTTTTTTTGGAAAAATTTTTGTTTGCATTAGGAATCAGACACCTTGGTGAAGAAGGTGCTATTTTGATAAAAAGATGTATCAAGAATAATAGATCTAATTCTCTTTTCATGGGAGGTGAGTTAGGAGAAATAAAAAATCCATTAGAATTAAGAGCTTATATTATTTCTTTGACCGTAGAAGATTTTATAAAGATGGATGGAATTGGCGAAAAAATGACACAAAGTTTAGTTGCTTGGTTTGGTGATGAAAAAAATAAGGATTTTTTGGAAAGACTTTCTGATTCAGGTGTAGAGTTTATGAATGAAACTAATGATAATAAAATATCAAATTTATTCTTATTAAATAAAACAGTTGTACTCACGGGAGCTTTGAAAAAGTTGACAAGAGACCAAGCAAAGGATTTAATAAGAACAATGGGAGGAAAAATATCTTCCTCTGTGAGTAAGAAAACAGATTTATTAATTGTTGGAAAAGATCCTGGTGGAAAATTTGAAAAAGCTAAGGATCTGGAGGTAACGATTTTAACAGAAGATGAGTTCTTGCAAAAAACTAAGGAAGCTAAATAATCTTAAGATAAAGATATGATAAAAGAGAATTTGATTTCAGAAAATGATGTTGAGCATGTTGCAGAACTTGCTAGACTTGCTCTTTCTGAAGACGAAAAGAAAAAGTTTACAGGAGAGCTTAACTCAATCCTGGACTATGTAAAAGAAATAGAAGAAGTGAAAATAGATAATTATCAAAAATTTGATCATTATAACTTAGAAAAAAATAATTTTCGAGAAGATAAACTTAGTGATATTGATGAGGAGGAAAAAGAAGATATTAAGAAACTTTTCCCTCAAAGAGAAGGAAATAGTTTGAAAGTAAAAGAAACACTAGGTGGTGGGAGTCAATAATTAAAGCAAACTTTATTTTGAGTTTTAAACAAGTAAATTGATGATAAAAGAACTTCATGAGAAAATTCAAAGCGGAGAGATTTCTTCTCTTGAATTAACTAAAAAATATATAAAGACAATTGATACTAAGAATGATGGAATTAATGCTCTTTTAGAGGTTTATAAAGAAGAGGCTTTGTCAGAAGCAAGAAAAGTTGATGAGGATGTTAGAAGTGGTAAGAAAATAGGAATGCTAGCTGGGATACCAGGTGTTTTAAAAGACAATATGTGTACAAAGGGACACATAACATCGTCTGCATCCAAGATGTTAGAAAATTATATTGCTCCTTATAATGCTACTGTTGTTGGAAAGCTAAGAGAGGAGAATACTGTTATTTTGGGAAGGGCAAACTTAGATGAGTTTGCCATGGGCGCTTCTACCGAAAATTCAGCATTTGGTGTTACAAGAAATCCCTATGACGAATCTCGTGTAGCAGGGGGATCATCCGGTGGTTCTGCAGCTGCTGTTGCATCTGATATGGCAGTTTGGGCCTTAGGATCTGATACTGGTGGTTCAATTAGACAGCCATCTTCTTTTTGTGGAACAGTTGGATTTAAACCAACCTATGGAAGAGTCTCTCGTTATGGTCTTATTGCCATGGCTTCGAGTTATGACCAAATTGGTCCAATAACCAAAACAGTCGAAGATGCAGCGATAGTTTTCGATTCAATTGTTGGTGAGGACAAAAAAGACAACACAACAATCAATAAGGGTGATGGTAACTTTTTTAAAAATTTAAAGCCCCAGCTTAAAGGCAAAAAAATTGGAATTATTAAAGAAATGTTTGAGAAAGGTTTGAATTCTGAAGTTAGAAGCGTTGTCGAAAAGCGTATTGATTTTGCCAAAAGTCAAGGTGCTGAAATCATTGAGATTGAATTGCCTCATTTAAAGTATTCAATGTCAGTTTACTATTTAATGGTTCCTTCTGAGGTTAGTTCTAATATGGCTCGATTAGATGGGATGAGATTCGGTTTATGTGATGCAATCAAAGATGGTTCTGAGAAGAAAACAATATTGGATATATATAAAAATTCTAGAGATGCAGGTTTTGGTGATGAAGTGAAAAGGAGAATTATCTTAGGGACATATGCTTTGAGCGCAGGATATTATGATGCTTTTTATAAGAAAGCTCAGCAAGTTAGGGAAATCATAAAAAAGGAATTAGACAACGTTTTCAATGAAGTGGATGTGATTTTATCACCAACATCACCACACGTAGCATTTAAGATTGGTGAAAAAGTGTCTGATCCATTAGCTATGTATTTAGAAGATGTTTATACTGTATCTGCTAATGTTGCTATGGTTCCTGCGATTTCTATTCCGGCTGGAATAGTAAGAGAAGATAAAAATGATTTGCCAGTAGGTCTTCAATTAGTTAGTAGGTGGTGGAATGAACAAGAATTATTCAACATTGCAAGTGCCTTGGAATTAAAATAATTAAGTGGTTTGGTTTTTATTTTTAAAAACGGATCATGAAAAAGCTTAGAATAGGTGAAATTGGTGAAAAGGTTGCTGCTAATTATTTAGTTGCACAAGGTTTTGAAATCATTGCTTTTAATTATTCAAATAGCAAAGGTTATTGTGTTGGAGAAATTGATATAATCGCTAAAGATAAAACAAACGAGGAATTTGTCTTTGTTGAAGTGAAAACAAGAAAAGGAAATAAAGACTTAGTTGTTCCAGAGGAAAGTATAACAAAAGAAAAGATAAAACGCTTAAAAAAAGCCATAAACTGGTTTTTAAACGAGAATAAATTGATTGATGTTAACTGGAGAATAGATGCTATTTCAGTTATAGTGGAGATGAGGGAAAGGAAATTTCATATTAAACACATTAAGTATATTCGTTCTTAATTGACAATGAAGTGTTTTAAATGTTTTAATAATATGATACAAATTATTTTTTGACACAATGATTAAGATGAAGAATTCACTCGAGGCTTTATTTGGTTCAAGGGAGAGGTGGCGCCTAATTAAAATGTTTTTGTTGAACTCTGAAGAGAAATTTACAAATAAAGATGTCGCTGCTAGGAATAAAGTTGATGGGAGAAAGATTGCTGGAATTTTGGCACAGCTTGTTAAAGCTGGTTTTTTGAGTACACAAACAAGGGGATCAAAAAAAACATATTTTTTGAATAAGTATTTTTCATTTGTGCAAGAACTGAAAAATGTTGTAGTCAAGTCAAATCTATACCCACAATGTGAAAGTTTAGGTAAAATAAAAGGTCTAGGAGAAGTGCAATTTAGTTTAATATCAGGTGTTTTTGTGGATAATTCTAAATCAAAAACAGATTTATTAGTTGTCGGTGACTTGATTTCAAATGCTAAGCTAAAACATTTATTGGAGGATTTGGAGGCAGAAATGGGAAGAGAAATAAATTATTCATTGATGAGTACTTCGGAGTTTAAGTATAGAATTAATATGTTTGATAAGTTTGTTATGGAATTATTAGAGGCTTCGCATGAGGTTATTATTAACAACATGCAAAAGGAAGTTTTGCAAATGAAGCGAAATAAGAAATTGTAGATATTGCGTTAGCTATTGAAATTTAATGAAAAGTTTTTTTTGTAGAATTGGAAAAATTGGAAATGATTGCGAAGATATTTTCTTGGAATTAATTTGGTGTAACAAATTATCTGCATTTTTTATTTATGGAGGTTTGATTTTAAATTTTGCTTCTTGGGCTGTATTGTGGCAACTAACAAAGCTCAATCAGGAAATTATTATATTACATTATAATGCTTATCTTGGGATTGATTTAATGTTGAATTCGAGTGAAAATTTATTTCCTGATTTATTTTTGGTTGCCATAGGAGGTATTATTATTTTTTTACTAGATATATTGTTAGCAGCTCTACTGTTGTATTTCTCTGGATTTTTAGATAGAAAAGGGAAATGTGAAAAAGAGAAAGAGATGGACGTTAATCTTTTGGGGAGTAATCTAATTATAGTAGGTGGATTTTTAGTGCAATTGGCTATATTTTTATATTCAATGGCGATATTATTTGTTAATTAATTTTTTTATGGGGCAAAGTTACAAGAGCGGTTGGACATATCCTGATCCAAAAACTACTGACAAAGTGGAGAGGAGAAGACAGAGATTTTTTGAAATCTTACCGGGTTTTTTGTGTTGGTTTACATTAATCGGGATGTTTGTATTCTCTTGGATGGCTCCTGTGTATGTTGCTATTTTCATTATACTTTTTGATATTTATTGGATATATAGAACAATTTATATATCAATCTATTCAATTTTGGCTTATCGTAAATTGAAACGATGGAAAAAAATTGACTGGTTTCATAGATTAAAAGCTATTTTTAAGGGAGATTCCTTAATTGATGAGTTGAAATTAGAGATTTTAGATCTCAAGAAGGAATTAAAAAGAGGCAAGTTAAATCGCATAGAAAAAAAAGAGCTTAAGCAGAAAATTTTAGAAAGAGGTAATTTTTTGGTGCGCGCTAAAGATGATCTAAAAAATCGAAAACATTTTTTATCTTGGGAAGAGGTTTATCATGTTATCATGCTTCCAACTGCGAATGAAGAGGCTGGGATTATTGCTCCAGCAATAGAAGCTGTAAAAAAATCAAACTATCCTAATGATAAAGTTATTATTTTATTAGCGATGGAAGAAAGAGAAGACTTGAAAAAGAGAGATATAAAGAAAAAGATTTTACTGGATAAGTACAAGGATGTTTTTATGGATTTCATTGTCACCGTACATGAAGTTAAGGGTAACGAAATGAAGTGTAAAGCTGCCAATACTACATATGCTGCAAAAAAACTAAGAAAATATTTAGATGATAAAAAGATTCCTTTAGAAAATGTTGTTTTATCAAACTTTGATTGTGATACACAAATATATCCTGAATACTTAGCAGCACTAACATATTCTTATGTTACTGAACCAAGAAGATTGAACTTTGCTTATCAGCCATTACCTATGTATCATAATAATCTTTGGGATACGATTGCACCTGTTAGAATCATTGTAACAGGTTCATCTTTTTGGCACATGGTAGAAGCTATGAGACCTGATCATATGGTTACTTTCTCTTCTCATTCAGAGGCTTTTAAAACAATTGTAGATATAGATTATTGGCCAGTAAATGTTATATCTGAAGATTCTGTGGTTTATTGGAAGGCATATAATTACTTTGATGGTGATTATCAAGTCAAGCCGATTTATTTGCCAGTTTCACTTGATGCAGTACTTGGAAACGATTATTGGCATACTATCAAGAATCAATACAAACAAAAGCATCGTTGGGCATATGGTATAGAAAACCTTCCTCTTTTGGGGAGAGCTTTTATGCATAATAAGAAGATCAGCTTACTAAAAAAGGTGAAACATATGTTTACAATGCTTGAAGGTCATCATAGTTGGGCTACAGCTTCTTTTATTCTAGCAGTGCTAGGTTGGTTACCATTAATATTTGGAGGGGAACGTTTCAGTGAAACTACATTGGCACACAACTTGCCATATATTACTAGATATCTTATGACGTTAGCAACGACTGGTTTGGTTGTCTCAATGTTTCTAAGTTTTCTTCTGATGCCACCAAAACCAGCAAGATATTCCAGAAGAAGATATGCAAATATGTTTTTTCAGTGGTTTTTGGCTCCAATTATTGCTCCTTTCTTAGGTGCTGCACCAGCTGTGCATGCTCAAACAAAAATAATGCTAGGTAAATATATGGGAGAATTTTGGGTTACAGAAAAAGTTATAAAAAAGGATAAGAAAAAAAAGGATTAAATTTTTGATAGATGTTTATTGATTGGAGTGTTTATTTTTTGGAAGCTGTCACTGGAGGTTCTGTTTTAGCTTTCTTGCTTGTTATCATTAAGCAAAATTCTAAGCTTTTTTTCTTAAAGAGGTCTGGTGGTATTTCTATAATTTTGCCTTTAGTTTTATTAATTCTATTTAATCCAGAAATAGAATTTACATTAGCACTCAAAGGTTTATCTTTTGGGATGCTTTTTATTCTGCTATTTGGTATATTTGATGACATCTTGAATCTTTCTTGGAAAATACAGTTAAGTTTTCAAATACTACTAGTTTCTTTGTTGGTGCTGTATTTTGGTTTTTCGGTTAATTATTTTGTGGGTCCATTTGAAAAGGTGATACGACTAGATGACTTTGGGTTGGATTTTTTTGGTTACGAAGTCTTCTTTTTTAGTTTTTTGTTTATTTTATTTTGGTTTCTTTCGGTTATGAATTCAATTAACTGGATTGATGGAATTAATGGATTATCTGGTCTAGTTGGGATGTTAGGAGGGGTTTCTCTTCTGTGTATAAGCTTAACTAGGGATGTAAATCAGCCAGCAATTGCAATTTTGGCCATTATCTTTATCGGTGCTGTGTTGGGTTTTTGGTGGAATAATTTTCCAAAAGGCAATATAGAAGCTGGTACTAGTGGAAGTTATGCTATGGGTTTTTTTCTTGCTGTTACTGCTATAATGGCTGGTACAAAGATAGCAACTGCACTTATTGTTTTAGTTATTCCGCTTATAGATGCAGTTCATGTAATCTACGAGAGGTGGCGCAATAAATTGCCAGTAACTAAGCGTGATAAAAGACACCTTCATTATAAACTCCGGGAGATTGGTTGGAGTGATTCAAAAATTGTTCTGGTTTATTTTTTGTTTATATCAATCACTTTATTTCTCTCCTTTCTTTTTGAAACTAGAAACTTTAAAATAGGATTAGTTGTTGGTGAAGTTTTTTTTCTAAGTTTTTTTATAAAAAAGATATCAGCTAAAATTCAGAAATAAAAAAATAACATGAATCTAAAATTGAAAACAAAAGATTATATTTTTCTTCTAGTTGTTCTTGTCGGAATAGTTTTTTTGGTTATTCAAAAGACGAAGGGTAAAAAAAACGATGTTCCAGTGGACAATTCTGCTAAAATTGTTTCCATAGGAGACAATACATTATTTGTTGATGTTTCTGCTAGTGAAGAAGCTAGAAAAAAAGGGCTGAGGGGGGTGGAAAAAATAGAGAAGGACAGTGGAATGCTTTTTGTTCATGAAGGAGTAGGTAGGTTTGGTTATAACATGCATGGACTGACCTTTGATTTAGACTTTATTTTTATTAGAAATGAAGAGGTAGTTGATGTTGCAAAGAGTGTTTCACGAAGATATAATGGTGTAATTGAAGGTGATACTGAGTATGATAGCGTGATTGAAGTGAATGCTGATTGGGTCAGAAAAAACGGTGTGATAATAGGGGATAAGGTTGATTTTACTAAATAGCTTATCTTTAATATGGATTTGAATGAATATTAAATTTCCAAAGAATGATAGAAATTATTGTTGGACAAGTCATTCGAAAAGAAAAATGATTCAATATTCAATTGGTCCAAATTTGGTAAAGCGAGTGATAAGGTTTCCTGATAGAAAAGAAGAAGGAATTGTTGAGAACACAGTAGCTTCAATGAGGCGTAAAGTGGGCAAAAGCAGCACAAAGGAAACATGGGTTATGTATCAATATGAAAAAGGTCAAAAGAGAGTTATTTCAACTTGGATTTTTCCAGGGGAAAGTCCAATAAATAAAAAAATCTTTGTTCCTGAAGAAACATGGATTGAGATTTATAAACATCAGAAAAAAAAAGGGGGTAATGTATGGTTGTAGAATGTACGCAAAAAGATGGTAAAAAAGCCAGGTTCCTCAGAGTACACCGGAAACTAAAAAAATCTTTCTATAGTGATTATTATTAATTTCCTTTATCGTATTTCTGTCGATAGGAAAAAAGATAACAGTCTTTAAGCTTTAGGTTTCTTGAATGCAATGTGATCTAGACAAATATGTTTGGATTACACTTTTTTATTCAAGAGAAAGATTGTTATTGATATTATTGAGAATATATTTTATTTTTCAAGAATTATTAGCTGTGGTAGTGGGGTGTTTTTTGAAACACAAGAAAAGAATAAGATGAATAAAGAAAAGGAGAGATTTTTAAGATTTAGTTTTTTCTGAAGACAATAACTTAAAACTTTAGAAAAACTTTAGGTTTTCTTTATAATTTCTTCAGGTAATTTTTGTTAGTATTAAGTTATCACTAAAGAATTTGTTTTTTGTGACAGGATATTGGTCTTAATAGTTCTTTGAATAACTAAAATACTTGTAAAAGAGTATGTTGCAGAAATGCACTTTCTTGCCTGAAAGTGCATTTTTATTTTAAAAAGTCTTTTACAATTGTGAATATTTTTGGTAGATTATTTTCCCAGATAATTGTTTTGTTTTTGTAAAACCAAGTTTTTTGACGTTTGGCGTATCCTCTTTCTGCGATAAGCACTTTTTCGCGAAGCTCTTCCTTGGATATTTTATTTTGTAAGAAAAGTGGAATCCAGAAATAACCAAGTCCAAATGATTGAATTTTTTTCCAACTTAAATTATATGTACTTTTTAAATACTTTATTTCCTTAATCATTCCAGCTTGCCATCTATTATTTAATCGTTTTTGTATTTTTTCAGTAAGCTCTTTTTGAGGCCAATCAATTCCAATTTGTAGAAAGTTGATGTTTGAAGGAGGTGAGTTTTTAATGACAGGTACTTTTCCTAACTCTTCTATTATTTCGATAGCTCTTATTAAGCGCACTTTATTTTTTGAGTCGATAGTCTTAGCTCTTAAAGGGTCTTTCTTTTTTATTATACGCATCAATTTCTCGGTAGAAAATAATGTTAATTTTTTTCTGAGCTTTAAATCGGGTTTTACTTCAGGGAATATTGTGCCTTTTGTTATAGCATCAATCCAAAAACCAGTACCACCGCAAATGATTGGTAGTCTATTTCTTTTACTTATTTCTTTGATTTTATTCTCACAATCTTTTTTGAAGTTTGAGATATTATATTTTCCTCTGGGAGAACGAAAATCTAGTAAGTGGTGGGGAACTTTTTCTGACAAAAAGGCTTTGAAAAAGGTGTTTTTTCCTTTTAATTTGAGCCATTTTCCTGTAACTTTTCCAGTTCCTAAGTTCATGTCGCGATAGATTTGACGAGAATCAGCTGAAATTACTTCCCCGTTGAATTTTTTTGCTAATGCAATAGCAGTGTCTGATTTTCCAGAAGAAGTTGGTCCTAGGATAACAATAACTTTTAGTTTATTCTGTTTAGTTTTGTTCATGAGTTATAAATAATTTAATACCCTAAATATTATACATTTAAGGACTTATGTCAAACATTGTTATTTGATATTGACAAAAACGCAGAGTATAGTATAATCTTAGTGAAATAAAATCTCTACTATGAAAAATATTCTAGTGAGAAAAAACAAGTACATTATGTATTTCGTCTCAGGGCGATAATTTTTTTCAGCTGGAAACATTCTTTTATAAATATAGCATCTAAAAGAATTTCGGCAAAACCAGGTTTTGTCTTTTAAAAAATAAATAAGTCGAAATATAGGACATAGCTTTCTAACTGTATTTTATTTTTGGCTTATTTATTAAAGATGAATAAGTCAGAATAGGTAAAATGGTTCTGTGTAAAATCAGAAAGAAGACAAACAACAAGTAACTTGAAAAAGGAGTGCATTAGATGACAACAAAAGCGAAGCGCAAGGCTTTAATCAAAGCAAAAAATGCTGAATACCAAATTCGTGATTTAGACTCAAAGAAACAATTTATGAAGGGTCTCAATCTAGGTCGGCATGAGTTATATAATATCTTAAGTTTGCAAAGAACTAAGGAGTACAGAGCGAAGAATATTCTCAAAAAAACAAGTATATTCGACTAGAACATACATCAGCTAGTCCTATAGCTCTATTTATTTATTTATAAAAAAGGGAGTTTGTATAAATTATCCAAACTTCCTTTCCTCAATAAATTTAAAAATTAACATAAACTGTTAAGTGTACTTGACAACGCAACTTTAAATTAGTATTATTATCAGCAAGTTTAAGTGAATATCATTAATTTGATGAATCAAAAAAGAGTTACAATTTATATGTTTATTCTCTTTAGTATCCTCTGGCTTATCCAGACTGGTTTTGGTTTATCGAGAATAGAGGTTTAGAAGAAATTATAAAAATTCTCAATAGTCCAAAGCCGGCCACAAAAGGTCGGTTTTTGTTTAATTTATAAAGTGAAAGAGTTCACTTAGTACTCTACAATTTAGCGATATATAATTTTGACGGATAAACGTCAAACATCAGAGAAGGAGAGAACGATATGAGTAAAAGAGAAATTTATCTTCAAAATGGAGCATTGTTAGGTGATCAAGTCATGGATGGAGCTGAGTTAAATGTTGATACTCTCGTTGAAATATCAATGCAGAAGTTGCGAGATCGTGATACGGTCTGGCCTCTCATAGGGGATCTTTTCGACGGAGGAGTTAAAATTTTCTCTCCAAACACAACAGAAGTTGCTGTTATTGAAGGACTTGGTTTTGAAGCAGAACACTGTGTGAAAGGCAAATTTACCGCGGAAGAACTTCGGTTGTGGGCTAATAATTCAACCTGGGTTATTGATGAAGAAGATCTTTATGATCCTACACAAAATAGTACATCGAAAGGAGGAGTTATCTTTGTTTGTGATCATGGTCCCAAAGTTATAAAGCCAATGAGAATTTTGAGGATTCGTTCTGACAATGGAAATGTATTTATTTATGTTGACAACGAAGAGGATCCCACCTACATCTTTAATTGTCGCGAAGAGAAGTGGCAAATTAAACTGAGTCGTAGCGTTAAGAAATTGGCCCGAAAGAGAAAGAAAAAGCTTACACCATTAATTGTGATGCCACCTGCAAAGGACGGTGTTACAACTATTGGCAAGGAGAGTGTCTTTTATAAATCTTTGGCAGAAAATCGTTTGTGCGGTTATGTACCACCAGATAATTCTGGCGATGAGGCAATTCTAAAGATTATTCTTGCGCATACAGAAGAACAGATCAAGTTTACAGCAGCTGAAAGAGCAGACCTCTTGGGGAAAGTTAGTTGTTTTGTGCAGGAAGATAAACCTGTCGAGATTACGATTTCCTTGGCTATTGGTTGCAGAATTCAGAATCGTTTGAAGTACTTTGATGATACCAATTTACCCACATTAGGATGGGTTCATTTTGCTTGGTGTTTCAGATACATAAATGAAAAGATTAAAAGGATTTATAGTCCTGGCATCAAGCTCATTGTTTTTGATGAAGCAGTACTGTTCTATGAGATGATGAATATTCCCGAACAAGCAGTTCGAGATAATTTGGCAGTGACCAGAACCATTATTGAAAATATTGGCTCTCCGATTGAGGTATATGAAATGGAGAAAAATCTGTTTCCGGCAAGTGAAATCATTTTCAAGCCAAACTCTGCTAAAAATCCTCAAGTTTATGCAATGGTATGTTCTTTGATTGAAATGGAAGACAAAGAAATAATGCAACATTTGTACAAGAGTAGGGGTAGAGATTATGCTAAGATTCGTCAGAATGTTGGTGAAAAACTATGGAAAAAAGCTCAGAGATTTTCTGACACAGTAGTGTCTTATCTTTCATGGAGAAAGGAGATTAAACTTTTTCAGAAGCTTGGTTTTGATAATGCCCTGGATGCATGTATTACTGATAAAGATGGTCGAGTGGTCTTTGATATCACTTCTGGTCTTTTGATTAATCATGGTATGCCTGTTGTAAGGCGTGGAAAGAGTGGGTTATACAAGTTTTTTGTACTTCCTGAATATAGAATTCATGATGAGTTTCCCAATGCGAAGCCGGTGTTTATTGATCCAAGGCAGAGTTTTGGTATTGATGAAGATCCATACACGTTCTATTATCGCGAAGAATGATGTAATATCGCTAACCGAAAAATTCCGTAAAGGAGAATCGGAAAGGGCTGATTGGATTTTAAGTATTCAATCAGCCCTTCATTTTTATTCTTGGAATTTAGTTGACCTTTGGTGTATGTTTATTTATTATAAATGAAGAAACAATTAAAAGTAATCAAAAAAATGAAATCAAATCCACATGTGTATCCGTACACACCATTTCAAAATCTTTCTAACAAAGAACTAAAAGATAACTTCACAAGCGAAAAAGAAATAAATTTTAAAGACGTAGCAAGGGAATTAAAAAATATTGAAAATCCAATAGTAAATATCACTGGGGATACTGTTGCGGAAAGAATTTTTTCTATTTTCTTAAACGAAGAGCTTCGTTTCGGTCCAGCAGAATTCCTTTTAGATAACAAGGAATTATGGTTGGAGAAGTTGAATTATTTTATTGAAAAAAACAAAACAATTCGTTTTTCAATCCTAGGTTTTCCTTTTAAGATTCCAGTTCCGTTGAAAACGAACAGAATTTTGCCTGACATGGGGGAATTATTAGCAGTAAATCGTTTGAATTATGTGATGGAGCTTTGTAATAAAGAGTATTTAAATGGTGTGAAAGTTACAATTTTTTCTGAAGGTGGGTTTGATAAATCAGTTGGAGTTCCACATGCTGAGTCAGTTTCTTATCATAATTTTTTAGTACAAGCAATTAAAGCCATCGGATTTGATAAGAATATAGAAGTTGTACCGCTTTCTGATATGGAAAATATAATAGAGGATTTCGACGAAAAGTATCGAGAAAAAATAGTCAAGCTTAGAGAATTGTATGAAAATAAAGATGAAAAATATTTAGCTAAATATGAAGGAACGAAAGATTCTATCTATCGAATCGTTAGTACAACTGGTGTGGCAAATGAACTTCTGATGGATGTTTATAATGAAGACATAACACGCAAAAGTCTTTCCGACGAAGCTCTGGTTATTAGGGATGATATCGAAAAGCGAATGCATGATGCAATTTTTATGTACCATGCATATTTGATGGTTAGAGATGATATTGATTTTATTGAGAAAACAATTCCAAATGCTATTACACTTTCAGTTTCGCCAAAACCGAATAGATTAGGTATAATTCCTATTAGGAAGGACTTGAAACGTTTGCCTTATCATTCTGTTCCTGTTTTTGATTCTAAAAAGGGGCTTTTCTTTACAGAATATTTAATTGATATTCAGCGTGAAGAGTCTATTTTTGAAAAAGTTTTTTTGAAGGAAAGTGAAGATAATAATCCGTTCTATTACATTAGAAAATAGATATGAAGAATTGTTTAGCAATTGACATTGGGGGATCTAAAATAGAGATTTGCAGATTTAATGATAAATGTGAAATAATCTCTAGTAAAAAATTGAATACAAAAAAATTTTCCATTGGAAGTGTTGAATTCTTAGAGGAAATCAAGACCCTTATTAGAGAGAATCTCGATGATTCTATTTGCAAAATAGGTATAAGCTTTAACTGTGTTGTAAAAAAAGGAGTTGTTTTGTACAGTTCTCTTTTGGGCGGCGAGATAAATTTTGATATAGAAGGTGAATTCTTGAAAGAATTTAATCTTCCAGTTAAGCTTATGAATGATGTTAATGCAATGGCTTTAGCAGAAAGTGTTTTTGGAAAGGGTAGTAATGTTGAGAGTTTTGTCTTGTTGAATCTTGGGACAGGTATTAGACCGTCTTTTGTTACAAATAATGTAATCATAGAAGGGTGTAGAGGGAATTTTGGTGAAATATCACAAAGGGAGTTATTGATTCCAGAATTTGATGGTTTGATAAAAAATGACGATTTAATTTCTGGAAAAGGTATTTCAAATATTTATAAAAAAATTTCCAAGAAAGATAAGGATGCCTACGAAATTTTTGAATTGTGTAGACAAGACGATAGAGATGCTTTAGGTGCACTTACAATTTTTAGAAAATATCTAGCTAGTTTTTTGCAAGATATAAGTTATTTTTATAATCCAGAGAGAATTATTTTGAATGGATCTTTAAAGAAAGCTTCGGACTTGTTTTTGCCTCAGGTTATAAATACTTATCGTGAGAATACCTTGGAAATATTTCATTTTAAAGATATGGTCATTTCAGATATTGATCATAGTGCTTGTTTGGGAGTGATTCAATAAATATGGAAAAATGGATAATAAAAACACCCTTTCTGGGTGTTTTTATCTGAAAAGTTTAAATTAATCAAATAGAAGAGGTATAGAACGAGGGAACTCTCGGTAGGTTTCTTGAGTATGCTTAACGAAATTAAGGATGTTATCTTTTCTAATTTTGAAGCTGGAGTTTGTAGAATAGGGATTAGCTTTGATTATGTTGTCAGAAATGGAATCATAGTTCATAGCTCTCTCCTGGGCAATGATAAGATAAATTATAATTAGGAGAGGAAACCCAGGGGTGTTCTCGGTGTACCGACCAAAGTTATGAATGATGTCAATTTTATGGCATTAGCAGAGAATATTTTTGGTAAAAGTAGAGATATTGATAACTTTATTCTTCTTAATCTTGGAACTGGTATAAGACCATTATTTGTTGTTAATGATGTCGTAATAGAAGGTTCTGGCGGTAACTGTGGTGAGATTTCACAAAAAGAGATCTTTGTTTCAGAGATTGGTAATAGGATGATTAAATAAGACGAGTTACTTGCTGGAAAAGGAGCTTCTAATATATACAAAGCCTTGAGCAGAAAAAGTTTAAGCACAAAAGAAATCTTTGAGCTTTGCAGATCTGGTGAAGAATATGTAAAAAAGATCAGGGATATTTTTGTAAAATATCTTTCAAATTTTTTGCAGGACCTGAGCTATTTTTATAATCCTAGAAAAATTATCGTAAATAAGTCTTTGAAAAAATCAGCAGATTCTTTTTTACCTCAAGCAGAGAAACTGTTTTGTAGCAATACTATGGAAATATTTCATTTCGAGAAGTTACTTGTTTCAGCTGTTAATAAAGGGCTATGTCTAGGCGTTATTAGCTAAAGATTCGTGTATGTAAAAAAGTGTATCAGATTATTAATATTGATATACTTTTTTTATTAGATTAATGTTTCTAGAATTTTTGGTAGTGCACTTTTGTATTTAACTTGATGCGTCGCTAGTCTGTTTATTTCTTCGCACTTATTGCCCACTGCAATTTTTACAGGTAAAGGCAGTTTAAACATAGGAATATCATTAAAATCATTTCCAGCAATACCAATTTGGCTCAAGGGAATTTTTAGAATTTTACTCATCTGGAGAATGCCAGATGCTTTATTGATATTCTTTTCTGTTATAGAGAATTCAGAATCATTTTTTGCACAATTAATATTTTGTTGAATTGGTAAACTACCCGAATATAGTTTAATAGTAAATTTAACACAGCCACTCTTTAGAAATATTTCGTATAGTTCTTCTAGGGAATCGGAAAGTTTTCTTATAAGTGTAGGGTACTTATCTTTAAGTCTTTCACCAATTATTTTATCTGGACAAAAAATAAAATATTTATGTCCAGTTAGACCAAAAAAGCCTATGTATTCAAGGTTGTTTTGTAGGAACTCTTCTTTTGCAATTCTGAAAGCTTCTTTCGCACTTTTTTTTGAGAAAGGAAAATTCACAAGGTCATTTCCCTTTAAGTCTGTTATTCTTCCTCCGCACTCTAATATCATATAAGTTCCTAAAGGAAAGCCTCTGTTTGCAAATTCTTTGCTACGGATAAAACCTCTTCCGGTTACAAATGAGAATAATGTGTTTTGTGAATTTTTCAGTATAGAAAAACTTGTTTTATTTAAGGTCCCGTCAATATCAAAGAACCAAAGTTTTGGTTTTTTTGTCATTAAAGTTTGTTAGTAATTGTTATTTGATATTATAGCTGATTTGTATTTTTTTGTAGTTTTGTTAAAAGGGTTTGACACTTCGCGTTGATTTATTATAATTTTTTTGTAGAATTTATTTCAAACTATGAGTGTATTCACTTTAGAAAATTCAGTCAAGCAAGGCACAAAGATATCTCCAGTTACACTGGCCATTTTGTGTTTGCAGGGCAATTTTCTTAGAGAATAAACTAAAGATTCGTAGTTAAGAAATTCTCAAAGATGAAACAAGAAACTGCCCTGAAAGCGGCTTTTTTGTGAATACTTTTACAATAACATAAGTTTTATAACAAAGAGAGAGGTATTAGCAATGGGGGAAAATTGAAAATTTGTTTGAAGGTTTTATTGGTGCCTATCATTGTGGTTGTTTTGGGTTTTTATTTGAAGTTTCCCTGAGTAATTTTGGAGAAAATAAGTGCAAAAAATTGTTTCATAAGTTTCCTAATGTTAATCCAGAGATAAACATTGATTTGATGAAATATCTGTGTGCCGCTGGTTTTATGGAAGGTGCAGATGATTCACCTGTAACATATGATGGTTCTCGAATTGATCACGTTACTACAAGAAGAATTGGTTCTGATGAAAAGAATATTTTTCTTAAGGACTTTTCTGTTTTACGTAGTAAAAAGCAGGTTACAATTGAAGATGGGCTATTGGAAATTTAACAATTTCTGACAAAAAATCTTGATCTGATAGAAGAGTTATCAATTTTTCAGGGTTCTTTTTGGTAAGTATATCCTTTTGGAATTTTTTATTGCGAGAGTTTGTTGTTAATGGTAGATATTGATAATATGAACATCAAACAATATTTTAAACAATTGTCGATTAACTTCAAAGAACGGAAGAGGCTATTCGGTTCTTCTTTTGCTTCTGTACATGCCTCTGCAGGCATTCCCATTGATCATAATCTAAAGCGTAATGTTTTTCATGTGAAAGGTTATCATTGGCAGTGTTTTGGTCGGTAAAAAAGAAAAAGATGTTTTTTTAGAATTGGTCTTGGTGATGGAGAAGACTATATGGGAATGAGTATGGCTATTGCTATTGAAAATCCTAATGCAGCATTCTTTGAAGTTGCTTATCAGATGATTATTGACAAGGGTGGTTTAGTGATTCCACAATTTATCACTGCCCAAGTTTCTCCTATGCAAATCGATAATAAGTTAAAGTTTGTTCCTGGTTTTTTACCTCATGAAGATTTTCCTTCAAAGGATTCTCTGTTTGAAATTCAGGCAGTTATTACCAAGTTATTAGGCGGTGGTAACATTTTTGATACTATGATTATAGCGTTAATAAATTATTATCGTGCTGGGGGTGTAACGCTTTTGCGGGAATAAAAGGTGAAGACAATTTATGGTTAAGGTATCACGCGGATGAAGTGGTTGAGTCGCATTCTGGTGCTAATAGAATTATTGCTAAGTGTGCCAGTAAAATATACTGTAATCGTTTTAATCGTCTTGGCTTTTCCAGGGTTAATGGATGGTGGATGAGTGATGATTTTATGCAAACAATGAAAGCAGCTCTTTCTTTTCATCAAACAGGTACAAGGAAAGTCAAGGTTGTTTGTCGATGTGATGGTCAGAATGTGACAAGGAGAGTGAATTTGCCTGTTGCAGAAGTCTATGTATCAGAATCAGGACTTGCAAAGCTTGGAGAGAGAGTTTTCGATGAACTACCACTTTCAAATGGAGAAATTTGTTTACACGATATTTTTTCACTTCTGAACATTTTTAAATCTGTAAAGAAGCAGTCATTAGCACTTTGCTGTGTTCAATAGTAAATATGAAACTATTGTTTTTGTGTGGGATTCTAATTTTAGAATCCCGTCTTTTCTTAAATTTTTATTTGGATGATTTAATAAAGAGAGTAATATTAGTACTGTATGTTTTTATAATACTTAATTTAGTTTTATGTAGAAGAATGAAAACAAACGTTTGATAAAAATCTTTTTGGAATTAATTAAAATAGATAGTCCTACTGGTAGTGTTGAGGGAATTCAAAATTTATTAAATGATTTTTTCATTAAATATGATTTCGAAGGTGGCTTAGATGGAAATGATAATCTGGTTTTTAGGACTAAGAAATTTGATACTAGAAAGTCACTTTTTTTAACAACCCATATTGATACAGTGAGTCCTGGGGAGAGCATTAAGCCTAGAATCAAGGATGACTTCGTTATAACGGACGGGACTACAATTTTGTGAGCGAATCCAAAGTCTGGAATTGTGGCGATTATGTTTTTAGTTGAAAAAATGTTTAAAGTAAATAAAGAATTTTGTAATTTAGAATTGATATTTTCAACGAATGAAGAAGAAGAGAAATACATACTTGCTTGTGTTAATGTAAAATCAGACAAGGCAATAGTGATTAATAATATTGCAGAAATAGATAGGGTGTTGTACAAAAGTTCGTTTGCTAAAGTATTCGAAGTTTTTGTGGAAGATAAGGAGGTTTATGCTCAAATTGATTATGATAAAGAAGCTAGCGCAATTACGTCTTTAGCAAAAATTATCAATAGTATGGATTGGGGATTTTATGAAGATGGATGTGTAGCAAATACAGGAATAATAACAGGTGACAAGACTACTACTTTGGTGGCTAAGAATGCTTATTTAAGGGGAAGTGTGTATTGTTTTAAGAAAGAAGACGTGAATGTTTTTCTTGAGAGATTACAATCTTCTTGTGATAAGGCAGACAAAATTTTTGAAACTAATACAAACATTAAGATTATTGAAGAATACAATGCTGCAGTGGCAAATGTAAAAGGGGAATTGGTTTTTAAATTAAGAAAAATATATAAAAATAATGAAATCGAAATAAAATTGGAGAAGCAACTTTTGGTTAGTAGTAATAATTGTTTGGCAGATAAAAATGTTGAGTCTGTGAATGTTGGGCTGGGTTATTATGGTTGTTATACTGTAGAAGAAAAATTTTCCATTTCACAGTTTGAAAAATTTGCTGAAATCCTAGAAAATATCTTGGTCGACTTTAAGTTGGTTAAATAGCTGCATGGTTTTCTAATTTAGAATCAATTAAAATAGTTGGAATGTGCCGACTAAATGTTTGTTTTCAATGATTGGATGTTGTTGGGTTTTGATTTTTATTGTATTATGTAAAATACAATAAGCTTAATCTTATTTAAAAGTAAAAGTTGTTTTATTAGTAAAAATAAAAAATGGAAAATTTTTATCAAGATGTTTTAAAGAGAATTGAAAGAGCGAGTAAAGTTCTTAATTTACCAGAACAAATTAAGAATGTAATTTTGAATCCGCAGAGAATAGTTCAGCTTTCGCTTGTATTAAAACGTGATAATGGTGACCTTGAAGTTTTTCAGGCATATCGAGTCCAACATAATGATGCTTATGGACCGTTCAAAGGTGGAATTAGATTCCATGTTAATACGGACTTGAATGAAGTGAAGGCATTGGCAATATTAATGACATTAAAAAACTCTGTTGTAAATTTACCATACGGAGGAGCTAAAGGAGGAATAAGTGTTGATCCCAGAAGTTTATCTGAGGCTGAATTGGAAAGACTTTCTCGGGCGTATGTTAATGGCATTTATAGTATTATTGGTTCAAAGAAAGATATCCCAGCACCTGATGTAAATACAAACAGTCAGGTTATGGCTTGGATGGCTGATCAATATAGTTTGTTGAGCAACAATTATGTACCAGAGAGTTTTACTGGAAAACCAACTAATTTTGGTGGAAGTTTTGGCCGTGATATAGCAACTTCATTCGGTGGTATTGTTGTACTTGAGGAATTTCTAAAGACAGTGGATAATTTTGGAAAAACTCAAAGTGAATTAAAAGTTGCAATTCAAGGCGTTGGCAATGCTGGTTCAAATGCAGCGAGGATTTTGGCTAAAAAAGGTTATAGAGTTGTCGCTATTTCAGATTCTCGTGGTGGAATTTATAACGCAAATGGTTTAAAGATAAAGTCGATTTTGAATGAGTATGAGGAAAAAAAATCCAGAGATAAGTCGATTACTATAATGGATACTAAGTTTGAGTGTGAGAAAATTACAAACCAACAACTTTTAGAATTAGATGTCGAAGTTCTTATTCCAGCTGCTTTAGAGAATCAGATAAGTCAAAAAAATGCATCGGAAATCAAAGCGATGGTTATTCTTGAGCTTGCTAATGGTCCAGTGACTTTTGATGCAGAGGAAAAATTGCTTGCAAAAAACATAACTCTTCTTCCAGGGATATTAGTTAATGCAGGTGGTGTTGTAGGTAGCTATTTTGAATGGGTTCAAAATAACTCAGGTGATAAGTGGAGCAAGGCAGAGGTTTTGGAAAAAATTGAAGATAGAATGAAAGAATCTTTTGCTGATTTATATCAAGTTAAGAATAAACTGAATACAGATTATCATACGGCGGCCTTTGTTTCTTCAATTAACAAGGTCAAGGAGATAATGAGTCTTCGTGGAAGGATATAATTATATAAAAAATGAAGCTATGAGTAATAAAAAATATTACACAAATGAGCAAGCTAAGGAAATTGGAGAGAAGTTGGGACTTGATTGGATGAAATTTGATATAGACCAATTTCGTCGAGGAATGGATATTGAAATGGAGCATGGTTTAGTTGATGTGAAGACAAATGTTTCAAATGATGATTCTTTGATAACTGGTAAGATTGCGTTGGCACACCTAAATGAATTTCCAGACTATTATGATCGTTTAGAGAAAATGGAAGAAGAAGCTGAGAAATTTTGGGAAGATAAATAGTACAAGTAAAAAAAGTGAGTAATTTTATTGTTTATAAAATAAGGACTCCGATGAGTTTTTATGTTATTATATATTTGTAGTAAAAATAAAAATAAAAAGATGGAAAATAGTTATGGTGTAGAAAATGGTATGGAATCAAGCAGCCTTGATACATCCGTAGAGGTTGAGGGGTATCCTAATTATATGGAGTCTGATCATGGTTTATTTAACTCAGCTTTTTTGGGTGCAGGATTTTTCATTACTTTTTTTACTTTTTTTGTTATTTTGTACGTGTATTATGCATTTGCTTTTCAAAAAATGGCTAAAAAGGTTAGCATTCCGGATGACTGGTTTGCCTGGGTGCCTGTTTTACATTTTGTTCTTCTGCTTAGGATCGCGAATAGACCACTTTGGTGGATTATTTTAATGTTTATACCAATTGTAAATATAATAGTTCAAATAATGATTTGGATGGATGTAGCAAAGGCTATGAGGAAGCCAGAATGGGTAGGAGCTTTAGCTATAGTTCCAGTGGTAAATTTAATTATTCCTGGGTACTTAGCTTTTTCGGATAAAGATGTTATTTTTGAAGGTCCTGGAGGTCTCAACCAGGTTAATAATTCAGGTGGTTCTGGTGATTTTGTTAAAGTTGATTCTCAGAATGCTGATCTCGTTAGACCTATTAAAATGGAAAATCCAGCAAATAGACAATTTGTAAAAAAAGAAGACGAAGGTTTAGAGTAGAGCAGAAAATGACTTGCCAAAAGTTTAAAAATAAGTGAAAATGAACCATAAATTCAACTTTAATTATGGAGAATATTCTTGTTTTTACATCATTTACTAAAGAGATCATAGAAAATGTTCTTAAAGGTGGAGTTGGCGTTGTGCCTACAGATACAATCTATGGAGTTATTTGTGGTACTCAAAGATCAGAAGCTGTAAACAGAGTCTATAATGTTTGTAATAGGGATCTAGACAAACCGTTTATTGTTGTAATAGGCGGTTTTAGCGATTTAGAGAAGTTCGATATTTTCCTAAATTCTAAACAAAAAGATATCCTGATGAATTATTGGCCTGGTGAGATTAGTGTTGTCTTGGATTGTCCCCAAGACAAGTTTACATATTTACACAGAGGGAACAAAAACATTGCTTTTAGATTTCCAAAGGAGCAAATATTTTTAGAATTTTTAAAAGAAACTGGACCTTTGGTTGCAACTAGTGCAAATCCACAAGGCGAGGAATACGCAAAAAACATAAATGATGCTAAACATTACTTTATTGACAAAATGGATTTTTATATTGATAGGGGTGAAATAACTTCAACTCCTTCAACTATTATTAAATTGATTGATGATAAAGTTAAAGTTTTAAGAAAAGGTTTTATGAAAATAACACAATAGATATGAAAGGTATTTTTGCTATAAATAAGCCAAAAGGTCCAAGTTCTTATGCAATAGTAGGGGCAGCTAAACGTTTAGTTTGGGGGGTAAGAAAAGAGAAAAAGTTGGGCATGCTGGTACATTGGACCCATTGGCGCAAGGCGTTTTTGGTTGTTGCTGTTGGACGAGAATTCACTAAAAAAATAGGAGAAATGGTTGCAAAAGAAAAAGAATATCAAGCTGAGATTAAATTAGGAATGACAAGTACTACAGATGATGAAGAAGGTGTAAAAACCGAAATTGAGGTAAAAAAGTATTCCTACATTGGAGGAAATCGAAGGAGTAAAGAAAGAGTTTTTGGGTGAGATTGTACAAATTACACTAGTATATAGTGCTGCTAAAGTCGGAGAAGGGGAAGAAGGCTATATAAGAAAGCAAGAAGAGGTGAAAAATTCACACCACCTCCACGGTTTGTTTTTATTCAAAGAATTGATATCATTTCTTATGAATGGCCAATACTAGAGTTAAAAGTTGTCACTGGACCAGGAGTATATATCAGATTTTTGGCTAGAGAATTTGGAGAAAAACTAGAAACAGGGGGGGTATTTAAAGAATCTAATAAGAACAAGGGTTGGCGAATATCGTATAGAAGATGCTGTTAGTGTTGAGGAGTTAAAGAATTGAAAAATTTATGGAAAAGAAAATTTCTAAAGAAGAATTAAATAAAAGAAAAGAGAGGGCTTTGATTATAATCGATAAACTAGCTATTCTTTTTCCAGAATCAAAAATTGCCCTAAATTTTTCTAATAACCTAGAGTTGCTTATAGCAGTGATTTTGTCAGCACAATGCACTGATAAAAAAGTGAACGAAGTGACTGAAAAACTTTTTAAAAAATATAAAAATCTCGGTGATTATCTTGATGCTGATTTAATGGAATTTGAAAAAGATATACATTCAACTGGTTTTTATCACAATAAAGCTAAGAATATTTTAGCAGCTGTGAAAATTATCAAAAATGATTTTAATGGTAAGGTTCCTGATAGGATGGAAAATCTGTTAAAGCTCCCAGGTGTTGCTAGGAAGACAGCGAATATTGTTCTTGGTGATGGTTTTGGTAAGGTTGAAGGAATCGCTGTGGATACTCATGTCAAAAGACTCTCTCTTCTTTATGGGTTAACAAAAGAGAATAATCCTAATAAGATAGAAAAAGATTTAATGAAGATCATTCCCCAGACGGAATGGTTGAATTTAAATCATAGATTAATTGAGTATGGAAGAGAATACTGTCCTGCCAGAAAACATGATCACAACAATTGTCCTCTTACTAAAGACGTTGATAGTATAAGATAATTTCTATATTCTGTAAGGAATTATCAAAAAACAGACCTAATGAGGTCTGTTTTTTAGAGACAATATCAGAAGTTATTTGTTTATTGATCTTGCAGCGTTTGTTCCTGCTAAATAACCAGTACTCCAGCATATTTGTAGGTTGTATCCACCAGTAGGACCATCTAGATCAATAACTTCACCAGCGAAATATAAATTTGATATTTTTCGTGAATTCATTGTTTGGGAATTAATCTCTTTAAGGTCGATACCTCCAGATGTGATAATTGCTTGTTCAAATCCAACTAATTCAGTGATGTTTATAACTAGATGCTTTGCTAAGTTGACCAGGAAATGTCTTTCTTTTTTAGAAATTTTATTTACTTTTTTCTCAGGGCTAATTTTTGAAAAATTTATCAAAATGGGAATTAGTTTTTGTGGAAACAAATCATTCAGAGAATTTTTAAATTGTTTATTTTGATATTTTTGAAAATCTCTCTGTATTCTTTTGTCTAGAGTGTCGAAATTCAATGCTGGTTTTAAATCAACGGCAAGTTGAACTCTTCCAGTTTCTAGAAGTTCGCCAACTTTCTTACTTATATCTAGTACGATTGGCCCACTTAGTCCAAAATGTGTAAAAAGCATATCACCAAATCTCTCGTCTACTTCTTTGTGGTTTTGAATCACGCTTAACTTAACATTTTTTAAAGTTAATCCTGTGAGGAAAGTTGGCCATTCATCATAAGTTTTAATTGGTGTTAATGCTGGTCTTGGTTTTATAACTGAGTGACTGAATTGTTCTGCCCATGTGTAGCCATCTCCTGTTGACCCAGTTCTTGCGTATGATCTACCTCCAGTGCAAAGAATGAATTTTTTGGCAATGACCTGACCTTTCTTCGTGGACAGACTTTTTATTTCATTGTCTTCTATTTTTATTGAGCTGATTTTATTATTTCTGATTACAGTAACCTTATTTTTTGTAAGTTTATTTCTTAGTGCTGTTACAATATTTTCTGCAGAGTCAGACTTAGGGAAAACTCTTCCACCTCTTTCTGTTTTTAATGCAACTTTTTCTTCACCAAAGAAGTCCTTAGTATCTTGAATGTCGAATTTAGCTAATGAAGAAAAAAGAAACTTACCGTTTTTGCCAAAGATATCTAGTAAGTTATCTTTTGTGAAATTTTCTTGTGTTATATTACAACGACCTTTTCCAGTGATAAGTAATTTTTTGCCTAATTCTTGATTTTTCTCAATTAAAACTACTTTGAGATTTGGTTTTGCTGCACAAATTGCAGCCATCATGCCTGCCGCACCACCACCAATAACGGCAATGTCGAATATTAACTCCTCTTTTTTATCTTCTCTCATATTGCTATTATTGATAGTTTGTTAATAAACGCCTAATGATACAACTTCTATAGTTTTTTTACAAGCAAATCCTGTATTGTATAGTTTACAGAAAAAATATGTATTTAGAAAGGCTTCCTGAATCTTGATAAAACAAAATGCGTCCAGCGAAGTAATACTTCGCTGGACGCTTGTGATAGGGACTGTTGCATCGAATTAAAAACTGGCTGGGTTAAAAATCTACCAGCAACAATAACTTACCCTACTACGCTAATTAATATATAGAAATATTTGAATTTGTCAATAGTAGATAACTTTTCGATTAGTTTGAAGGATTTGCAAAATAGGGTTTTATGTTTAATAATAAGGTAAAATTAGATAAAATCAAAATGAAAAATAATATTAAATGTGTCTTGTTTGATTTGGGGCAGACAATAATTGAATATAACCTTCTTGAATTTCCAAAGTATTTAAATGAGAAATTGGAATATATTGATAAGGAGCCAGAAGAAATAGTTGATATTGTATTTTATCAAAAACCATATAGCTTGTATGAAAGAGGTATTCTTACGACAAAAGAATATTATGAAGAGATTAAAAGGAATCTTGGAATTAAGAATATGACATTACAAGATTTAAAATTAGCACTGTGTTCAATATTCTCAGATAAGAATGAGATAGAGACAATTTTACAAAAAATTACAAAAAATTACAAGGTTTTGTTTGTTTCGAATCTATCAAAAATTCATTGGGAGTTTGCACTCTCAGAGAGGTCTGTTATAAAAAAATATTTCAAAGAACCATGGCAACAAATTCTTTCCTTTAAAGTTGGTTTTCAGAAGCCAGAAGAAGAGATTTATTTAATTGCGCTTGAAAGGGTTGGAGTGAGTCCAGAGAATGCTTTGTTTATAGATGATAAAAAAGAAAATGTGGAGGGTTTCAGGTCTATTGGTGGAAATTCAGAACAATACAATTGTAAGGATGAAACGATGCTTTGTTTGGAAGATATTCTAAGAAAATATAATGTTTTATAGAACTAGTTCAATGATTGTGTTGAGAATTATTGACAAAAATGAAGAAAAAGTGAATGATGTAAATGAAAAAGCTCTGTGCTCATTGATTACTAAATAATTATTAAAGTAAGCAAGATTTAATCAAAATGGGTAAAGACAAGAGCGTTACATTTTGTATTTATAGTTCTATTTAGTAAGTTTTGTTTGCTTATGGCGTAAATTATTTAAGTAGATCTGTGAATTTAAAGATATTAGTGTTTAATTCTGGTATTTTTCAAGTTAATAATTTTTACTTTTTTGAAAAGTCGGAATAGGATTAATTTTATAAATTTTATAAAAGATAAAAAGATGATGGAAATAAAAAAAGTTCTCATCAAAGACATAATGAGAGAGATTCAAATCATTGAGGACAAGGCTACTTTTAAAGATGCTTTGAAAAAAATGATTTGCAAAAAGACCAATTCTCTTGTGGTTGTCGATAATGGTGGTAAATTTGTTGGTGTAATCAATGCAGGAACATTGATTAATAACAGCGTCCCTAATTATATAGGAGATGACATGACAGCTGCTCATTTTGCTAATGAAAGTTTGTTCAAAGAACAGGTTGAAAAGGTTGCTGATAAATCTGTGAAAGAATTAATTGTAGTTGATATAAAGACGATCAAAGAAAGAGAAAGTCTTTTGAAAGCCGCTATGATAGTGGCTTCTAGTAGACAAATTAGAATTCCAGTTTTAGATGATAATGGTAAGCCACTTGGTCTACTTACTAGGACTGAGTTAAAGCAAGTGATTGGAGCGTTTTTAGAAATTGAAGGTTGTTTTAAGGGATAAGTTTTTTTACGTATTAATACTCTGTCAAAAACGGAGATTTTTTTAATTTTTCATTTAATAATAAAGTGGAACATTCATTTTGGATTAGTCTTATTATTTTCGGAGTGACCTTTGGGTTGATAATCTCCGAGAAAGTGCACAGAACAGTAATCGGACTCTTCGGGGCTATTACTATGGTTGTTGTTGGAATGATGGGTAAGTTTTATACACCGGAGCAAGCACTCGGAGCGATTGATTTTAATACAATTGGCCTTTTGATGGGTATGATGGTATTGATTGCAATTCTAGAGGATACAGGTGCTTTTCAGTATTTGGGAATTTATACTGCTAAAAAGACCAAAGGAAATCCTTGGCTTTTGGTTTTAGCATTAGGAACGCTTACAACTTTATTGTCTTTAATTTTGGATAACGTTACAACAATTATTTTAATAGTTCCTGTTACAATAATTATAACAAAGATTCTTAAAATCAATCCAATGCCAGTTTTGATGGCAGAAGCTCTTTTGTCTGATACAGGTGGAGTTGCTACGTTAGTTGGAGATCCTCCTAATATAATGATTGGTTCGGCAGCTAATTTTAGTTTCAACACATTCTTGACACATTCAATGCCTGTAGTAATCGTTGCTTGGTTGGTTACTCTACTTGTGCTAAAATTTATTTTTAGAAAAGAAATGAAACAGAAACCGCAGAATATTGATGAGCTTATGAAGATGAACGAGAAGGACGCTATAACTGATATGCCTACGCTTAAAATAATTGTTGGTATTCTTTGTTTGGTTGTTGCTTTATTCTTCTTACATAGTAGTTTGCATATAGCACCATCAACGGTAGCATTAATTGGAGCTTCATTGGCTTTACTGCTTATTTCTCCTAGAAAAGATCCTCAGAAAATTTTTGCAAAGATAGAACTATCTGTCTTGGTGTTTTTTGCTTCTCTTTTTGTTATCGTTGGAGGACTTGAACATGCTGGAGTTCTGGAACATGTTGCAAATATTTTAGTTGGAGGTGCAGCTGATAATATGGTTTTAACAGCTATAATAGTTCTATGGACGAGTGCAACATTGTCTGCATTGGTTGATAATATACCATTTACTGTAGCGATGATTCCTGTGATTGCACATCTTCAATCGCAGGGAGTAGATGTCAATCTTCTTTGGTGGGCACTTGTTTTCGGAGTTGGATTTGGAGGAAATGGTTCTCCTATTGGATCCACTGCAAATGTTATTGTTGTTTCAAAGTCTGAACAGACTGATAGTCCAATAACTTTCAAGAAATGGCTTAAATCTGGAACCGCTACTATGATTGTAACCTGTATTGTGGCTACAATTGCAATTTTGCTTTTCCATGATTTTTTGGGTGCGCCAGTTGCATAACAAAAGAATATTGTAAGCTCTGGAACAGTAGAATTTTATACTTTTCCGTATGCACACATTAGTCGCTTAGCTAATAAGTAGAATTCCTAGTTCATTTCGAAATTTTGTCCATTGTTTTAATTGACAAAAGTATCTGTAGGTGTTTAATATGATGTAATTGCAAGTAGTAAATTAATTAATATTCATGTTTTAACCCAAGGGGTGTTCTTATGATTAATGGTTGGTTGGCTAAATCGTTTTTTTCGGCGTTTGCAGTTATTCCGTTCATTTTAATTCTAAGTGCTTTTGATAGAGCTTATTCGATTAGACCAGAGTCAGCGATTCTTTACTGGTTTATTGGAATTGTTTTTGGAATGTTTTCTTACACGGCAATAGGTAAAGGAACTTATCTGATTACACCAAATACATGTCTTTTAGTCATTGCATTTTTGGGTGTTGTATTTGGTGTAGCGGCTAATATTCTTCTTGTTCAGGCCGTTATAGAAGCTCCTAATCTTGGATTGCCAATGACAATTGTTGGTGCTAATAGCGCTATGATTTTTTTAATCGGACCTGTACTCGCATATCTTTTGCCTAAATATTTTGAGCAAATTAAATTTGATGGAGTATATTTTTTTGGTATTACTTTGGTTCTTGTCGGATTGGGAGTCATTTCACTTCACAAATAGAAGCAGAAATTTTTTAGTCTATTAACTTTCTTGAATGATTTGCTATGATTTTGAGATTTGAAAAAAAATAGTAAGGAAATATTATTTCCTTACTATTTTTATTATTTGGGTATAAAAAAAGCCTCCAGAAAAACCAGGGGCATTTTTAAGAGTAAATGGAACTTTACTTAGAAACTTTATTTATTGTTTTAATGCATTTAGCACAAACTTTGACTTTTTTGCCATCAATATGTTTTGTTTGAATGTTGACTTTGAAAGTTCTCTTTGTAGCGATATTAGAATGAGAACGTGAGTTTCCTGACATAGTTTTCTTACCGCAAATACTGCAACGTGCCATATATCTATCTTGAATAGTTATAAAATATATTGTAAACTTAACAAATAACATAATACCAAGTCATGGGTGTTTTGTCAATTATTTTTTGGAATTGTTGAATGGCTTCCAAATGACAAGGTTTTTGAATGTTAGGATTTTATTATAAACAGTTACGAATTTATATGGGTATTAGTATTGAAGTAGTCTTGCAAATAGCAGTTTTAATTTTCTCAGTTATTATCCACGAGGTATCTCATGGATATGCTGCATATAGATTGGGTGATCCAACAGCCAAATATGCTGGGAGGTTGACATTGAATCCGGCTAGTCATTTGGATCTATGGGGTTCTTTTATTGTTCCAGTTTTTTTAACAATTTCTAATGTAGGGTTTGTTTTTGGTTGGGCTAAGCCTGTGCCATATAATCCGTATAACTTAAAGGATCAGAAATATGGACCAGCAATTGTTGGTGTAGCAGGTCCTTTATCTAATTTTGTACTTATATTAATTGCAGGTATCTCTTTAAGGTTAGCATATCTAGTTGGTGTGGCCGATGGATTGTTAGGATATACTCTTTCTGCTTTGTTTATTATAAACACAGCCCTTATGGTTTTTAATTTATTTCCAGTACCACCTCTAGATGGTTCCAAGCTATTGTTTGTGTTCCTGCCAATCTCTGAGTATACAAAACAAACACTAGAACGAAATGGTTTCGTTATTTTTCTAGTATTTATCTTTTTGATAAACTATGCCAGTCCTGGGTTCATTAGTAATATCATTCTTAATGTAGTTGGTTTTCTTTGGAAGTATCTGGTTGGTGTTTAGTCTAGGGGATTATTCCCCGGAAAAATTGTTTGACAAAAAAACAAAAAGAATGTAGACTCTTATAAGAAATAAATATTCCGCAGACCTTAGGCTCAACAAATAAGTCCTAAGCAGGAGTATAAGTCATTTTGGCTTTACTTTTGTAGAATCTGTGCGAAGAGTACGGATTTTTTGTTTGTTACATATAGATTTAGATTAATTAGATTAAAATAAGAGAAATGCTTACACGCCAAGAGAAAAAGGCACTAGTAGATGATCTTAGCAAAAATCTTCAAGAAACTAAAACCTCTGTAGTTTGTGACTATAAAGGATTAACTGTTTCTGAAGTTAGTGAATTGAGGAAATCTTTAAGAGAAAATAACGCAAGTATGCGAGTTATCAAAAAGACTTTTGCTCAATTAGCTTTTTCAAAGGCTAAGATTGAACTAGATGTTAGGGGAATCAAGGGTCAAATCGCAGTTATATATGGAGGAGACGATGAAGTTTGTTCTTCAAGATCAGCATTTGATTTTTCAAAGAACAATAAAGCTTTCAAGATTAGAGCCGGTTCATTAGAAGGAAAGGCAATAACAGTTAAAGAAATAACTAATTTAGCAAAACTTCTTACAAAAGAACAATTGCTTGGACAAGTTGTTGGCACAATCAAGGCTCCTATTGCAGGGTTCATAGGTGTTCTTAAAGGGAATTTGAGAAATGTAGTATATACTTTGGATACAATAAAGGGATCAAGAGAGAACGCATAATGACTAATTTATCTATTATTTATTTTAATTAAACAATATATTTATCAATAATAATTCTATACAATTATGAGCGAAGAAAAAAAAGTTGAGGAAAAGAAGGAAATTGAAATTCCTGCTAAATTCAAATCTATCGTTGAAGAAATCGAAAAGATGAATGTGCTAGATCTTTCTGAATTGGTTACAGTTCTTGAGGACAAATTTAATGTTTCTGCTGCTGCTCCTGCCATGGCTATGGCTGTTCCTGTAGCTGGTGCTGAAGGTGAGGCTGTTGAAGAGAAATCAGAATTTGACGTTACTTTAATTGCACCTGGTGATGCCAAAATTAATGTAATTAAGGTTGTAAAAGAAATTACAGGTTTAGGACTTAAAGAAGCTAAAGGAATGGTAGACGGAGTTCCTAAGGTTATTAAAGAAAAAGTAGCTAAAGAAGAAGCTGAAGAGTTGAAAAAAAAACTTGAAGATGCTGGTGCTACTGTAGAATTGAAATAGTTTCAATTTAGGATAAAAATCTTATAACAAAAAACCCAAGACGAAAGTCTTGGGTTTTTTGTTATCGTAATATTTTTTGTATTTGCGAAAACGTTTGTTTTTGGATATAATTGGACATATGGGAAAAATAATATCATTAGTAAATCAAAAAGGCGGAGTAGGAAAGACCACTACCGCTATTAATCTAGTTACATATCTTGCCGATCACGGCAAGAATGTTTTATTAGTTGATTTGGATCCACAATCAAATGCTTCAAGTGGGCTTGGGATTGATCCACAAACAGTAGAGAAAAATCTTTATCACACACTTGTTTTAGATGAACATCCAGAGAATGTAATAATTCGAACAGAGTTTTTAAGTCACGACATAATTACTTCTAATCAAGATTTAGCAGCTGCTTCGGTAGAGCTAACTGGAATGGAAAATAGGGAATACAAACTTTACAATGTTTTGAGAAAAATACGTTCAAAATATGACTTTATTATAATAGATTCACCACCAAGTTTGGGTTTATTAACAATTAACGGTCTGGTGGCATCTGATGAAGTTATTATTCCAGTTCAAACTGAGTATTTTGCATTGGAAGGTTTAGGACAGTTATTGAATACAATTGACCTAGTTCAAGATCATTTACAGCCAAAACTACAATTAGGAGGAATCGTAATGACAATGTTTGATAGAAGAAATAGATTAGCTCATCAAGTTGTGAAAGAAGTTCGAAAGCATTTTCCCGGAAAAGTTTTTGATGCTGTTGTTCCAAGAACTGTTAAATTAGCAGAGGCACCAAGTTTTGGAAAATCAATTCTAGCTTTTGATCGCTTCAATAAAGGGGCAAGGGCTTATCGTCAACTTGCTAGTGAAGTAATTGAGAGAAGTGAAAATAACTCAGTGGAAGGAGAATAGAAAAAAAATAATAAGTTTAGTAGAAATAAAAATGGCTCAGCAAGGTGGACTTGGAAGGGGCTTGGCTTCTCTTATCCCTCCGAAAAATCTTAAACAAAAAGAAGAGAACACAGAAAGAAAAATCAACAAAACTGATGAAGACCAGTCTTATTTGAATTACGCTAAACCAAGGAAAGTTACTGAAAATATTTCTTTAGATATCGCGAAGACTACCACAAACAATATTGTTGAGAAAAACAAAAACAAAACATTACAAAAAACGTCTATCCACAAAAAAGTTAATAGCAACAATCAAGAAAAGATAGATAAGAAAAAATTTCAAGAGGGAGTTGAGAATATCTCAGTCGATAGAATTGTGCCTAATCCACATCAACCACGTGTTAGATTTAATGAAACAAAATTAGCAGAACTTGCCGATTCGATTAATGAACATGGAATTATCCAACCGCTAATTGTTACAGATGCTGGGAATGGAGGATATGAACTAATTGCTGGCGAAAGACGTTTGGAGGCTAGTAAAATTGCTGGTTTAGAAAAAGTTCCAGTAATAGTCAAAAATGTCGATGATCAAAAAAAGGCAGAATGGGCATTAGTTGAAAACCTTCAAAGACATGACCTTAATCCAATGGAAGAGGCAAGGGCTTATAAAAAAATGCGAGATAGATTTTCTATGACTCAAGAAGATATTGCAGTTAGGGTTGGAAAGAGTAGAAGCACAATTGCCAATTTATTGAGGTTGTTGAACTTGCCAGTTGAAGTTCAAAGAGCTCTTATGGATGAGAAAATATCAGAAGGACACGCAAAGACTATTTTGGGAATTTCTAATTCAGAGAAACAAAGAGCTTTATATGAGCTTATACTAAAAGAAAATTTAAATGTCAGGCAGGCCGAGAATAAAGTTCGGGATGTTCTAGGTGGCGGTGTCAGAAGGAAAACAAAAAACTTTGACCCAGAAATTTATTCGATGCAGGAGAAGTTGGCTCAGCTATTGGGAACAAAAGTTGAAATTAAAAAAGGTACTAAAGGAGGAAAGATTGTTATAGATTTTTATTCTAAAGAAGAATTTGATTCACTTTTTAGCAATCTAACATCTCAAGATGATTGAGTTTGAAGAACCAGAAAAAGGTTATGTTTTTGAAGGTTCTAATTTTACAAAGAAAAAACCAAAAATCAGGTTAGTCATTTTATTATTGATCTTCTTTGTTGTAATTGGTTTTTTTGTTAAAAATGATTATAATTTCAATTTTTTTAAGAAATCAAAACCATTTTTGGTTTTCCAATGCTCAGATGAGATTAATTTTGATAAACATGCTACCAAAGAGGTTAGTTATGAAACTGCAACAAAAGCTCTATTAAAAAATATTGTTTTGTTGAAAAGTAAGGCTGGATTTATTGACAGTAGCATTTCTTTCGAAAAAGTAGGAAAGACAAAAATGGTAAGACCAGTTATAAACTTGATATTTAAAGATGATACGGAATTTATTGTTCCTGATAAGATGTGTGATTTTAGGGTGAAAGTTTTGTATAGATAACAGATAATAAATTAAAAGTTATAATGAATAAAGTAGATATTTTTACAGACGGAGGGTCAAGAGGTAATCCTGGTCCAGCGGCTGTTGGTGCTGTGATTATTATAGATGGAAAGAGTAATAAGTATGGTGAGTGTATTGGTAAGGCAACTAATAATGAAGCTGAGTATGCAGCACTTATTTTTGCGCTTAAAAAAACTAAACAGCTTATCGGTAAAAATAAAACAAAGATAACATCACTAAGATGCGTAAGTGATTCTGAACTTATGGTCAAACAACTGAATGGAGAATATAAACTTAAGGATGAAAACATTCAGAGTAATTTTGTAAAAATTTGGAACTTAAAATTAGATTTTGCCAGTGTGACATTTGAACATACGAGAAGAGAAAATAACAAAGAGGCTGATTCTATGGTTAATGAGGCATTTGATCGTGAAAATTCAAGAATGTTTTAAATATAAGACTTAAGATAATATTATGAGAATTATAATTTTAGCAGGAGGAGGAGGTTCAAGGATGTGGCCAATGAGTAGGACCGGAAAACCAAAACAGTTTTGCAAATTGATCTCAGAAAAGACTATGCTTGAAGAGACTATCGATCGTTTTTCAAGTTATCCAAAAGAGAAAATATTTATAGCAACAACAAAAGAGTTGCAAGAAGGAGTGGAAGAAATTCTTCCAAATTTTCCAAAAGAGAATATTATAGCCGAACCAGCACGAAGAGATACTGCACCTGCAATGGCCTATACGGCCTTGAGACTAAAGCTGATTGACCCTGATGAACCAATGGCATTTATTCCTTCAGATCATTATATTGGTAGAATTGATAAATTTTTAAATTCTATTATTGAAGCTGAAAAAGTCATAAAAGAAACGGGTAAATTATTGGATATTTCTGTACACCCAACTATGCCAACGACTACCTTAGGGTATACAAAAGTAGGTGAAAGATTGTTTGAGAAGAATGGAGTTGAATTTTTTGAGTTCAAAGGGCACGCAGAAAAACCTGATTATAAAACAGCACAAAAGTATTTAGAAGAGGGATGTTATCTTTGGCATGCTAATTATTATATGTGGACGCCAAAATTGTTTCTAGAGGCTTATAAAAAATATGCTCCAGAAATGTACGAAAAACTTCAGAAGATAGAGCAAGCAATAGAAAATGATGATGAGATTAGTGTTGAAGAAAATTATTGTGCTATGGAGAAAATTTCTATAGACTACGCTATTACTGAAAAGATGGATGCAGAGGAATTGGTTATTATTAAAGGGTCATTTGATTGGAAGGATATTGGTGCTTGGGATACTTTGCATGAGAATTTAATGACGAAGACTGATGAGAAAAGGAATTTGGTAAAAGGTGAAAGATTGAATATTGACACATCTGGAAGTATTATTTATGGAAGAGAAGGTAAATTGATAGCAACAGTCGGTGTTGATGATTTGGTTATTATTGATACAGAAGACTCTTTGTTGGTCTGTCCTAAGTCACGAGCACAAGATGTGAAGAAAATTGTTGAGGAGTTAAAAGAAAGAGGAGAACGATATTTATAGAGTGCTCAAGAAAATAAAGCTAGAATAGATAAAACTAGTTTTGAAAAGAGAATTTTAAAATCCATGATTAATATTGTGGGTTTTTTATTTAAAAATTAGAAAATGGTGGAATTAAAACCCCGTTCAATTTTTTGTAAGCATTGCGTTATGATAGGGGTATCTATAGGGGTCTCTATAGATACCCCTAAAAGTAGAAATTAAAATAATAGAAAAAGTAATTCGGAAATTAGTAAAAAAGAATGAATATATCTATGTACTTAATAGTTCTAAAGAATTTACATAAAAACATGATCGGAAGATTAAGTGAGAGATGTTTATTGAAGACAAAAGTATGGGCATGTTGAAAAATAAAAATAAAAAGTTCAATAACTAAGTTTTTAGTGTATTTGAAATTATGTCAAAACAAAAGATGACTATTCAAGAAAGTTTCTTTATAGTTTGATAGGTTACAACAAGATAGACTTGTCTTTATAACTATAATGGAGAAAATCTAATTTAGCTAATGTTATAATTGATGCTTAAAAGGTAGAGAATGATTGACAATAGAATGCTGATTTTGTATACTAATGGTGTAAATTGAGAGAGGGTATTTGAGAATTCCGGTCATGAATTGACAGGAATTTATTTTTTAAAAGAAACTTTTTTGAGAAACGTATAACTTAATAAATAGTTAAATTTAAACGAAATGGGATCAAAATTGATAAAAGATTCTTCTGCTCTAGGACAATTTGGTAGCGCAATTGCACAAATTTGTGAAGAAAAGGGGATTGAAAAAAAGAAAGTGATTGAGTCAGTTGAGGCTGCATTAGCTGCTGCTTATAAAAAAGATTATGGTCACAAAGGGCAGATTATTTTAGCACAGTTAAGTGAAGAAACCGGTGAAGTAAGCTTCAAACAACTAAGAGAAGTTGTTGATGAATCTGTTCGTGTTGTAGAGAGAGAATATCTTGGTGATAATGTGCACGAGATTAGTGAAGAGGCTAAAAAAAGTGAGGAGATCATAGACGGTGTTAAGGTTCAAGAAGTGATTGAGGAGTCAGAATCTTTACCAAGGTTTAATTCAGAAAGAGATGTTCTTTTGGAAGACGCGGTAAGAATTGATAATTCGATTGCTGTAGGTGATTTTATTGAGATTCCTCTTGAAACAAAAGATCAGTACGGGAGAGTAGCTTCACAAACAGCAAAGCAAGTTATTATTCAGAGAATTCGTGAAGCAGAAAGAGACTCAATGTTTGAGGAATATAAGGAAAAAGAAGGGGAGGTGGTTAATGGAACTGTCCAGAGAGTGGAAATGAATAAGGTGTTTATCGATCTTGGAAAGGCTGTAGGTGTATTATTTTCTTCAGAACAAATCCCAGGAGAGAGATATAGAATCGGACAAAGAATAAAAGTTTATTTGAGTAGAGTTGAGTCAGACCCAAAGGGTCCTGGAATTACTCTTTCTAGAAGACATCCTGAATTATTGAAAAAATTATTTGAGTTAGAGGTCCCAGAGATTTTTGCAGGGACGGTTGAAATAAAGGCAATAGCCAGGGAAGCTGGTGGACGTTCTAAAATTGCTGTTATTTCAAATGAAGAAGGAATCGATCCTATTGGTTCTTGTGTTGGTCAAAAAGGAACTAGAGTCCAGGCAGTTATTGATGAAATTTATGGTGAAAAGATAGATATCATTGAATGGAATGAGAGCCCAGAAGAGATGATTGCAAGTGCTTTATCTCCAGCTAAAGTAGTTAAGGTTGATATACAAGAGAACAAAGAATCAGAGGAGGAGAGCGAAGAGAAAAATGCAATTGCATATGTAGCACAGGATCAACTTTCATTGGCTATTGGAAAAAGAGGTCAGAATGTTAGACTAGCAGCTAAGTTGACTGGTTGGAAAATTGATGTGGAGGTTGTTGAGGGAAGAGCTAGCTCTCAAGAGAAAGGTGAAGAAGGTTCAGTTGAAGTTGATACTGATAAAAAAGATGAAAAAATAACTGAAGAAGTGAAGGATGAAATCATCAAGGATGAAGTTGTGGAGGAAAAGGAAGTAAAACAGGAGGAAAAGTAAGACGTAATTATCAAACAAAATGAAACATATACTTGGACACAAAAATCCTGATACGGATACAGTTTGTAGCGCTATTGGATATCACGAGTTTTTGAAGTTGAAAAATGTTGAGAGCAAAGCCTTTACTTTGGGTGAGTTGAATAACGAGACTAAATTTGTATTAGATTATTTTGGAATTAGTGCACCAGATCAAGTTCAGGAGCTACCACAAAATTCAGAGATTATCTTAGTTGATCACAATGAAGATAGCCAGAGCATAGATAATTTGGATGATTTGGAAATTGTTGAGATCATTGATCACCACAAGGTTAAGATTCAAACGGATAAACCTATAAAGATTCATGTTGAACCGCTTGGTTCATCTTGTTCAATTGTTGCAAAGAAGTATTTTGCAAAAGGATTCCATATTTCCAGGGAAATAGCAGGACTTATGTTGGCTGGAATTATTTCGGATACATTATATTTCAGATCACCTACTACAACAGAAAAAGATAAAGAGTTGGCAATGGAATTAAATAAGATAGTCGGAATTGAGGATCTAGAAGAATTCAGCATACAAATGTTTGATGCTAAAAGTAATGTTAGTGAGCTTACTACTGAAGAATTGGTAAAGCTTGATTATAAAGTATTTGATTTTGGTGGTGAAGGATATGGGATTGGTGTTATGGAAACTACTAACAAGGAGTTTGGTTTGGAGAGGAAGGCAGAAATTTTAAAAGTTCTTGCCAAGATTAAGAAGACCGATAAGCTGAAAGGCGTATTTTTCTCGGTTATAGACATTTTTAAAAAAGAAAGTTATACTATTTGTTCAAGTGAGGAAGAGGAGAAATTGTTTATTAAAATGTTTGATGCTGAGAATAGGGATCAGATTCTATTTGTAGACAATATTGTTTCAAGAAAAAAGGAAATCATTCCTGTTTTTGAAAAAACTCTTAATAAATAAGAATATTTAAATTGATAAGAAATTGTGATGAATAAAAAAGAGAAAACTACTAACAAAATTGTTGTTGAAAAACTTAAAGGATCAGAAGTTAAGCTTTTAATTACTGTGCCAAATAAAAGTTTTCAAAAATATATTAATTCATCAGCAAAATCACTAGCCTCAGAAATGAAGGTGGATGGTTTTAGGAATGGAAAGGTGCCTGTCAATATGGTTGAAAAAACTATTGGTGTTGAAAAACTTCTCTATGAAGCAGCCCAGGAGGCCATTCGTGAGAGTTATGTGGATGCAATTTTAGATAATAAAATTGATGCTATTGGAGAGCCAAAAGTTGAAATTTTGAAAATTGCAAAAGGTAATGATTTTGAATTCACTGCAACTGTAGGTGTTTTACCAGAGATCAAGCTTGGTGATTGGAATAAGGATGTTGTAAAGATTAATAAGAAATTTTCTAAGGAAGAGACTACAGTAGAAGCAAAAGAAATTGATCATGAAGTTGAATATCTTGCGTCTCAAAGGGCTAATATCATTACAGTAAATAGAGCTATTAAGAAAGGAGATCAAGTTGAAATTGATTTTGATGTATTTCAAGAAGGGGTTGCTATTGAAAATGGTTCTGCCAAAAAACATGTAATGGTTATTGGGGAAGGTAAGTTTATTCCTGGTTTTGAAGAAGAGTTAATTGGTCTTAAGGCTGGTGAAAACAAAGAATTCAAGATACCATTTCCAAAAGATTATCATGCCAAGCATCTAGCTGGAAAAGATGCCGAGTTCAATGTTAATGTTAATTTAGTTCAAGAGAAGCAAATCGCTAAGCTTGATGATGAATTTGCTAAAAGTGTTGGGAAGTTCAAAAGTTTAAAAGAGCTTAAAGATAATATCAAAGAAGGAATCTTACAAGAAAAGAAACGAAGAAAATCAGATGAACATAAAAAGGAAGCCATAGAAGCTATTATCGAGACAATGAAAGTGGAACTTCCAGAAGTTCTATTAGAAAGAGAAATGGATGTAATGATGGGTGAGCTAGAGGCTGATATTTCTAGAATGGGAATTAAAAAAGAAAATTACTTTGAGCAAGTAAAAACTACAGAAGAAAAGGTAAAGGCTGGTTGGAAAAAAGATGCTGCTCCAAAAAGAGTAAAAGCAGCACTTATTCTGCAGGAACTTGCAAAACAAGAAAAAATCACTCCAAATACTAAGAAAATTGAAGAAAAAGTTAATCAGACTCTTGAATACTATCAAACACTTGGTAACTCTGATGAAAAGATTGATACTCATAGACTTTATGAGGCTACAAAGGGAAGCTTGGCTAATGAAATGGTGTTTGAATTTTTAATGGAATTAAAATAAGTTAGTTATGCTTATACCTACTGTTATTGAGAAGTCACAATTCGGAGAGAGGGCTTATGATATCTATTCGAGACTCTTAAAAGAAAGAATTATTTTTTTAGGAACTCCAGTTGATGATCAAGTTGCGAATGCAATTATTGCTCAACTATTGTTTTTGGATTCACAGGATGGAGGTTCAGATGTAAAACTTTATATTAATTCGCCAGGAGGAAGTGTGTCAGCTGCGTTGGCTATATACGATACAATGAATTTTATAAGAAGTGATGTATCGACCATCTGCGTTGGTTCTGCGGCAAGTGCTGCTGCTGTGCTTTTGTGTGCTGGTAAGAAAGGGAAGAGATTTTCTTTACCTAATAGTGAAATTATGATTCATCAGGTTATGGGAGGTGTCGAAGGTCAGGCTACGGACATTGATATTCACGCTAAACATATATTGAAAATTAAAGATAAGCTAAATAACATTTTAGCTAAGCACACTGGTCAGAAAATTATTGATATTGAGAGAGATGCAGAAAGAGATTATTTTATGTCTGCTGATGAAGCTAAAAAATACGGGATTGTTGATAAGATTATTAAATAATAGAAAGAATAATTTGTTGACAAAAGTGTTTTTTTTAGGTAAGATACGTAAAGTTTGTTTTTTGTTGAATTCAAATTTTAGTGTTTGTATATAATTAATTATTTATTGAATTGATATTATGATTATCATTAGATTTTCAAGAGTTGGTAAAAAAGGTCATGCTCAATATAAAATTGTTCTTGCTGAAAAATCATATCCTGTACAAGGTAAGTTTATTGAGCAATTAGGAAATTATGATCCTCACAAAAAAGAGGCAGTATTAAAGACTGATAGGATTAAGTATTGGCTAGGAGAAGGTGTTGCTTGTAGTGATTCAGTTCACAACCTTTTTGTTAGAGAAGAAGTTATTAAGGCTGACAAAAGAAAGCTTACAATCAAGCTTGAAGAAAAAGAGGAAGAAGCTGTGGAGAAAGGAATAGAAAAAGTCGCAGAAGAAAAGAAATAGAATAAATAGAGAATTTTTGAGATAAATTTAAGTAACCAAGGGTTTTAATACCCTGGTTGCTTTTTTGTTTTGTGATATTGAAAAGTTGATTTTTTCTATGTTTAATGTACTATAAAAGTTATAATATAGATAAATAAAAACATTTGTTTTATTTAGTATTTTAAAATAAGCGGTATTATAAAAAGGGTTTAACTAAAAGTATGAAAATAAGAAAATTTAGCAAGAGTGGTTGGTTTAAGCCGTTACTGGTTGTTTTTTTTGCTGTAATTGTTGGAGTAATAGCAAGTCCAAAACAAACAGGTATTGGGTGGTTAGATAAGGCTATTGGGACATTAGAGATAAATATGGGGCTTGATTTACAAGGTGGAGTTCATCTTGTTTACGAAGCTGATATGAAGGATATCGAAAAAGGTGAAGAAATGGAATCACTAAGAGGTGTGCAGGATGTTATAGAAAGGCGTGTTGATGCCTATGGTGTTGCTGAACCAAATATTCAGCCTTCTAAGATCGGAAGTAGTTATCGTTTAATTGTTGAGTTGGCTGGAATTAGTAATGTTGAAGAGGCTAAGAATTTGATTAAGGAAACTCCTATTCTGGAGTTTAAAAAAGAGGTTGGAAGATCTGAATTGACAGAAGAGGAAACTGCTATGGTAGATAATCAAATAAAAGAATTAGCAAAGAGTAATCAAGAAGCAGAAAAGAATGCAAAAGAAACATTACAGAAAGCTTTAAATGGAGAAGACTTTGATTCTTTGGGTGTTGATATTCCAGAAGATCCTTCTATTGGAAAATTAGAAAATCTTGATTTTGTGAAAAAAGGTGTAATGGTGCCTGCGTTCGAAGAGATAATTTTTAAGGATGACTTTGCTGAAAATTCAATTTTTCCTGAAACCATAAAAACAGAGTTTGGGTATCATGTTATTAAGAAACTTAGACAAAGAGGCGAGGGAGATGAGAAGGAGGTTGAGATTAAGCATGTTTTATATTCAGCACAAGATCTTGATGATTACAGGGAAAACATAGAAAAACTGATCCTACAACAACCTAAGTTTGAGCAAACTGGTCTTTCTGGTAAACAACTAAAGAAATCACAAGTTTCTTTTGATCAACAACTTGGCCAGCCCATAGTTATATTGCAGTTTGATGATGAAGGTAAACAACTATTTAAAGAGTTAACAGAAGAAAATAAGGGAAAGAGAATAGCAATTTTTTTAGATGACTCTATGATTAGTTCTCCTGTTGTTAATGATGTGATTCGTGATGGAGAAGCTGTTATTAGTGGTAGTTTCAAATTGATTGAAGCCAAAGAACTTTCAAGGAGTCTAAATGCAGGTGCATTACCTGTCCCTATAAATTTAATTAGTCAGCAAAGTGTAGAAGCGTCTCTCGGGCAAGTTTCACTTGAAAAAAGTTTAAAAGCTGGTTTGTGGGGATTGGCATTTGTGGGTATTTTTATGATACTTTTCTATCGTTTTGCGGGTTTTATAGCTGTTTTGGCATTGGCTATATATACAGCTACAATAGTTTCTGTATATAAATTGTCATCTCTTTCTCCTTATGGTGTAACATTAACACTTTCAGGAATTGCTGGATTTATTCTTTCGGTTGGTATGGCTGTTGATGCAAATATTTTGATTTTTGAAAGAATGAAAGAAGAGATTAGAAGGGGTAGAGATCTAAGAGCTGCTTTGGATGAAGGTTTTAAGAGAGCCTGGACTTCTATTAGAGATGGCAATGTTTCTACTATATTAACTTCGATTATTCTAATTATGTTCGGGAGTGGTTTTATTAAAGGATTTGCCATCACTCTTATAATTGGAGTACTTGTTTCAATGTTTACTGCGATTGTAATTACTAGGGTTTTACTAAGAGCTTCTATTACTGATTGGTTCAATAAAAATAAATCATTTATGCTTTGTGGACAAAAGACTAAAAAAAAGAGATAATTAGGTTAGCTAAAAAACAAAAAAATAGAATGGAGGTGTTATATGTATCATAAAATTCTTGCAGATGGATTTTTTACTTTTGCAGCGATAGCAATTTTGGTTTCTGTTTATGGTTGGCAGATTGAGGATATTTTTCTTGCATCAGCTCAATGGCTTCAGGTTGCAACAGTCATGCTTTTAGTTGCAATCTATATTAAAATGAATACGGTAGATGATGAGGCTATATTAAATGGAACTTTTAACAAGAATCCTGTTGGAAAAAAGCCTGTAGTTAAAAAAAGAGGACGGCCAAGGAAGATAACAAAGAAATAATTTAGATGAAAGAAAAAGGGTTTCAGGAAGATTTTAAAGGGATTAATTCGTGTGTTGTTCTTCACAATATTAGAAGTTGTTATAATATCGGTTCAATTTTTAGAACTTCTGACGCACTCGGTGTCGATAAGATTTTTTTAGGTGGCTATACTCCGAATCCAGGAGATAATAGAGCAATTAAAAAAACGGCATTAGGGGCTGAAAATATGGTTTCCTGGAATGCTAATTGGCATACGTATAAAATTTTGAAAACTCTAAAAAAGGCAGGATTTACAATAATTGCTCTAGAATTGACAAAAGATAGTGTTGATTTAAATGAATTTATTCCAAAGAAACCCTTTGCCTTGATTTTAGGCAATGAAATATCTGGTTTATCTGAAAATATTTTAAAATATGCTGATTTGATTGTGCAAATTCCAATGCTAGGAGGAAAAGAATCTATGAATGTTTCTGTTTCTTATGGTATTGCAATGTACACAATTAATAAAAAATAAATTATACAGATGAAAAAAAGAAAGTTAGCAATTTTTGATATTGACGGTACAATTTTTAGAAAAAATTTGCATTTTGAGCTTATAAATGAGCTTGTCTATACAGGAGTCTTCCAAAAAGAGGTTAAGGATGAATTACAAGAATATTATGGGCATTGGCTTAATAATGAAGGAACATATGAGTCTTATAGGAATAAACTTGTTATGCTATATGAGCAACACATAAAGGGTTGCAAAAAAGAGGATATTGAAGAAGCTTCTAGAAATGTTGCAACTTTTCATGCTAAAAGAATTTATATTTTTGCCAAGAAGATGATTGAGCAAATGAGAAAAGACCATGTAATGTTGATTATATCTGGCTCACCTTCAGAAATTGTTAAAGAATATGCTGAAATATTTAAGTTTGATGCTTATTATGGTAGTGTCTATGGTTTAGATGAAAATGATAAATATACAGGGGAACCAGTCTTTGAGCCAACTATTAACAAAGGTGCTGTAGTAAAACAATTTATAGCTGAGCATGGAATTAATTTGAGAGATTCTTTTGGGATAGGTGATACTGAGTCAGATGCAAAATTTCTTGAATTAGTCGAAAATCCAATTGCCTTTAATCCGAATATGAACCTTAGGAAGATTGCTGAAAAAAATGGTTGGCAGGTTGTCGTTGAAAAAAAGGATGTTGTTTATGAGATGAAACAGAAAAATAGTTAATATTTTAAATTTCCGAAATGGTAAGGATTCATGTTTTTTTTGAGTTTTTTATTGAAAAAATGCTTTGGTTTTGGTTGCCAATTCATGCTTTTCATAGGGTTTTGAAAGATATCATAGATGAGCAAGAGGAGGTTTAATATTGTTATGAAAAAAAGAAAAAAAACTAAGAAATGGTTTTGTTTTAAACATTGGCTCCCAGTTATTGTTTGGATGGGTGTTATCTTTTATTTTTCCAGTGAAAGTAGTTTATCAGTTGGTGTCGGTGGAGCGGATGAGTATTTGATTAGAAAATTTGCTCATATAACCGAGTTTGGTATTTTAGCGGTATTGATGTTAATTTTATTAAGTAGAGGGTGTGGTATTCTTCATGTCAAAATCTTTCTTTCTGCTTTTGTTTTAACTATTTTTTATGCACTTAGCGATGAATTTCATCAGACATTTATTGTTGGTAGAAATGGAAACATCGAAGATGTTTTAGTGGATTCTCTAGGAGCACTTTTATTTCTCCAATTAATTGCATTCTCTTTTTTTACCAAGAGGCGAAAGTATTTGCTTATTTCAATTCTATTAAATTTGCTAGCGATTTTTTTCTTATTGACAAATATGATGGAGATTGCTTTGAGAGAGTTGGATCAACAAAACCAAATAAATGATATTCCTAAAATTCAGCTTATTGAGGAAATTAAAGGTGACGATGATATAAAAGAGGGCGATGAAGAGGAATGTGATTGTAGTTTAAAAGTTGATGAAAATATAACGATACCTACTAAATTACTTCTAGAAGTACCTTTTTCTTCCCAAGCTCCCTTTGCCAACTGGGATAATTTACATGAAGAGGCTTGTGAAGAAATGAGTCTTATAATGGTTAAATTTTATTTTGATAAAAAAAAGCTATCTCCTAAAATTGCGGAAAATGAAATTCAAAAGTTAAAAGATTACCAGTTATTGAAAAATGGACACTACATGGATAGTGACATGAATGAATTGTCTAAAATAGCTGATGAATATTATAAAATGAAAAATTTTCGAATTATAGAGAATGTTACTAAAGATAAAATTTTGGAAAACTTAACAAAAGGTGGACCTGTTATTGTTCCAACTGCAGGAAGAGTGTTGGGTAACCCAAATTTTTCTGGACTAGGTCCGTTATACCATAACCTTGTTATTGTTGGATTTGATGAAAGTGGATTTATTACAAATGATCCAGGAACTAGAAATGGAAAATATTATCATTATGATTTTAAAATTTTAATGAATGCTATTCATGATTTCCCTGGTAATAAAAAAGGAATCATAAAGGGTGAGAAAAGGGCTATATTTTTTACTAAAGATACTTAGTTATTTTGTGTAATTTGACACAGAGTTGATAACTGGTAAAATAAGTATAAGTTTATAAATAAAAAATAAAAAATAAAAAATGAAAAAATCAGTATTGATTACACTTGTTGCAATCATCCTTGTGATGTTCGTGGTTTTGTTTGCTGTTATTGCAAGCAAGGACGGAAAAGTGACTGGAAGTAAGGTTTCGGGAACAGAATTGACTCCTGAGCAAAGAGGAGATGTCGTCAAAGAACATCAGTTGGAACTTTCTAAAAATGAAAAAAGTTTTAATGGTATAATCGGTTCTGTTACAACGCCAAAAAATATTAAAATAAAAATTCTTGAAGTTGATGGAGTTATTGATGATTTTGAGGTTTTGAAAAATATGAATCCTGATGAATTTAAGGGAACTGTTGAAGTTCCAACAATGAAAAAGATATTCAAAGTTGGAGTTGATGAGAATACAAAACTTATAGGTTTTGAAAATCTTGATGACATTAAGTCTGGTGATCAGGTCAGAATCAATGCAGGTCAAGATCCTCGAAATGTTGAGGAGTTTACTGCTATTGAAATCGAACTAAACTACAGAAATAGGAACTAATTTATTTTTTGATAAGCTTTAATACAAACAAAAATATGTGGTCATTTAAGAAAACCACAGTTGTTTGGGGAGCTGTCCTTGGACTTATCTCAGGAATCCTTTCTTTTGATGTTGTGCTTGCTGCACCAAACATTACTTTTGAGGCTGCTGAAACGGTTATTCCAATAAATTCCTCAACAACTTTAACTTGGACCGTTACAGATGCAAATTCATGTGTTGCCTCTGGAGAATGGAGCGGTTCGAAGGCGCTTTCTGGTTCCGAAGGGACTGGTGCGCTTAGCGCTGGAAATAAAGTCTTCACACTTACATGTACTGATGGTTTGGAGACAACAGTAGTTAATGCAGATATAACTGTTGCAGACCCACCAACATTAGATTATTCTGCCGTTAGTGACGAAATTGAGTACAATACAGCAACTGATTTAGTTTGGTCTTCTACTAATGCAACTTCCTGTGAAAAGTATGGAAATTGGTCCGGCTCGGCTGCTTTAGCTAGTACTGAGTCAACTGGCAATTTAATTTCTGAAAAAACTTTTGGAATAAAATGTACAGGAGAAGGAGGTGATATAGAAAAATCTATTACAATAAGTATTTCCAATCCTGCACTCCAAGTAGAATTAATTTTCTTTGCCGACAATAATTTTATTGATTGGAATGAAAAGACAGATCTTCACTGGAGTGTCAGTAACGCCGATTTTTGTACAGCATCCAATGATTGGTCTGGAGCTAAGGATAAAGATGGCGGAGACTATGAAACTCTAAATTTAGTAGCAGATACTACGTATACTTTATTTTGTTCAAATAGTTCGGGGAGTAGTGTTACAAAACATGTAAATATTTTTGTTGCACCAAAAGTTGTAGTCTCTGTTGTTACAAATGCTTCAACTCCTGATGCGAATATTGAATATAATACAAAAGCTATAATTGATTGGACGTCTGAAAATGCTGATTACTGTAGAGTTTATTATGGTTCTTGGACTGGAAATCTAGCCACAAGTGGTACATACACATCCTCCAACCTAACTGCAAACAGAACTTTTACGGTTAGGTGTTATGGAGACGATTATGATAGTGATGATATTTTGATAAGTGTTGGAGCAAATCCTGTTTTACCACCTAATTTGAATTTTTGGACAGACGATGGCTCAGTTTCTTATGAGTCAGGAACAAATTTGAATTGGAATACAACTGACACAAATTCACTTGTAGCTTCAAATAACTGGAGCGGAAATAAAACTATTCCTGCTGGAAATGAACCAACTGGTAATTTATTGGACGATACTACATATACATTAAAGGCTACAGGTGATGGCGGAAGTTCAATTCAGAATGCAAGTGTGACAGTGGGTGATCCACTTGTTGCGCCAACAACAACATTAATTTCAGATGATGGAAGTGTTGCTTATAATGAAGCCACTGTTGTTCGTTGGACCTCTCAACATGCTGATTGGTGCAAATTGACTTATGATGGAACGGCTCACACTATTGGTGCAACAGGTAGTGAATTTACGGGGAATTTGATAGCCAACAAAACTTATAAGTTAGAATGTGGGAATGCTGCTGGACCAACTATTAAATCAATTACTGTTGGTGTTGTTCCTATTGGCTTGCCACCTGTTGTTGATATTACAGCTGATGATAATCCTGTGCCATATGGTACCGGAACAACAGTTAGATGGACAACTTCAAACGCCACAGTATGTTCATTGTCGGGTGTGGGAGAAGTTGTAGTAGATGGCAGTCACGCAACTGGTGATTTATTCTTACCAAAAACTTATATGATTACTTGTGCGGGTCCAGGAGGAAGTGATTCTGATAGTGTTACTATTAATATTTCTGGGACTCCAATGGCTCCACCTGTTTTGAATTTTTGGGCTGATGATTATGATTTTTTTGAAAGTGGGACAACAACTCTTTATTGGACAGCTGTTGATGCAGATCGTTGTTGGGCTTCTGCTGGTCCTTGGAATGGGGATAAATCAGTTCCTAGTGGCGATGAAAGCACAGGGCTTTTAACTGCAACAACATCTTATTCGATTAGTTGTGAAAATATTAATGGAACTGTTTCTGATTCATTGACGATAACAGTTGGTCCAGCAAATGATGTTAATGTTGAATTTTATGCAGATAATACTATTATTGAGAAAAACTCAAGTGTGACATTGACCTGGAATGGAAAGAATGCCAATATTTGTCAAACATGGTCTTGGCCAGCTGTAGCAGGTTGGGATCAGGGTAAATATGTTATTGCAGATCAAGAATCTTCTAATATTGTGGGACCTTTTACAGAGCATAAAACTACTGTTTATTTGCGTTGCTGGAATTATACTAGTAACAGTGATTGGATACCAATTGTGATTACGGCAGGGGATCCACCTCCTTCAATTACAATGAGTGCACCATCGCCTGTTGCTTACAATACGCCAGCTACAATCTCATGGTTTGCTGACTACTCAGATAGTTGTAAAGCATGGTCGGTTCCAGCTGAACCAACTTGGAATGGTTTAAGACCGACTACTGGTCTACAGCAAACTTCAAATTTAAAGGCTGATACAAGGTTTTACATAGAATGTGAAAATTCAGAGGGTGTAAAAAGCCAAACAGATAGGTTGGTTAAAGTAGGTGCTTCAAACTTACAAGCTCCAAAAGTAACATTTACATCTGATAAATACATTGCGACTGAAGGAGAATCCTATACAGTAAGTTGGAACGTTGGTGATGCTACTTGGTGCAGTGCAAATTCTAATCCAATTGGAATTTGGTCAGGAGCAAAAAATTCAATTGCTGGGTCAGATAGTTTTATTTTCATGGGTGATAAACAGGAATTGTTTCTTACCTGTGGCAATGCAGCTGGTTCTATGACATCAATTGTTACTGTTAATAAGGGTGGCGTCGAATTGGGTTTGCCAAATATAAGTTTTTGGGCAGATCAAACAGCGGTTCCTGTAAATGGAAAAACAATGCTTCGATGGACTACTACGAATGCTGACGCTTGTTCTGCAGTTAGTACACCGGTGACAACTTGGTCAGGTACTAGAACTGCTGGAAGTGGGCAGGAACAAACACAAGCACTCGCTGCTACTACTAATTTTGAGCTAACTTGTACTAATGTTGCTGGGAGTAGAACGACTTCTTTGAATATTGTCGTAGGAGGTTCTCCTCCTGGTGTGACAATTAACTTTAATGCTAGTAAATATGATGTTTCTGCTGGAAATAGCACGATACTTTCTTGGGCTGCAGAGAATGCTGCTTATTGCTATGCACTTGATTCTAATGGTGATTTTGTGGGAGGAAAAAATATGAATGGTAGTGAAGAATTATGGCCTTCAGTTTCTACTATCTATCAATTAGTTTGTGGAAATGATGGAGGAGAAGTAACAGCAGCAGTTCCTGTTACGGTTGCAAAGGTGATTGTTTGTCCAGATCCAGCAAGGATTATCAATATAGGCAATGCAATTCAGCTAAGAGCTTATTTTAAGCAGAATGCGGATGCAACATTTTCGTGTTCCGATACTTCTGGAGCGATTGATGTCACTAATGGTTACGATGGATTTCCAACAGATTGGGATAGTGCGAATAGCGCTGTTGTAAGTGTTGGTGCAACAGGACTTGCAACAGGACTTGATTTTACTGAACTTCATGGTGGACCAATAACTGTAATAGCTGAATATAAAGAAGCGGAGGGTCAGCGTGGTGTAATCGTATCACCATCTCCTATTACGTGTTGGAAGTGCAGTGATTCAAAGACATGTTTTTCAGAAATTACATTTCCTATCTCAGGATCTTGTCCGAGTGATACATATAATTCTATGCATGAATGTGCTAAGTCATGCAGGAAACCAGTTGATTGGCAAGAGGTTAGTTCATAGAATTGAATTGTAGTTTTTAAGTATTAACGTAAATGTGTATATGTGGTCATTTAAAAAAACCACAGCTGCTGGAGGAATTTTGCTAGGGTTTTTTGTAGGTTTGATTTTCTCAGAAGTTGCTTTTGCAGCTCCGAGTATAACATTTACACTTGGAGATACAGTAATCCCTGTGAACTCTACTACAACTTTGAGTTGGTCTGTAACTGATGCAGTCTCTTGTGAGGCTTCGGGTGATTGGAGTGGGTCTAAATCTATTAATGGTTCTGAGAGTACTGGTAGTTTAAGTGCTGGGTCTAAGGTATTCACATTGACTTGTTTAGATATAGAAGCTGAAAGCTCTGTTTCTGAAGTAACGATTGTGGTAGCAGATCCCCCTACTTTGGATTTTTCCCCAGAGCAAGGAGAAATTGATTACAACACACAGGCTAGACTTATTTGGTCTTCGACCAATGCTACTTCTTGTGAAAAATATGGTGATTGGTCAGGTGAAACTGGGACTACTGGTGATGAATTAACTGAAAGCTTGATTTCAGAGAAAACTTTTGGGGTTACATGTGCTGGTGCTGGAGGTGTTGTGGATAAGGTTGTTACCATTTCTATTTTAAATCCAACGTTGCAAGTAGAACTTGATTTTGTTGCTGATGAAATGTTTATTGATTGGAATACAAAAGCAATGCTTCGTTGGGATGCTACGAATGCAGATTATTGTACTGCTTCAGGCTCATGGAGTGGCGGAAAGGATGAAGACAATGGGTCTTATCAAACTGCAGAATTAACTGAAAATGAGACTTATTCTCTGTATTGTGCGAATTCATCAGGAAGTAGTGTTCGGAAAAATATTACAATTGCAGTTGCTCCAAGAGTCAGACAACCAGTATCGCTAGACGCCACTACTGATGATTTAAATATTGAATATAATACAAAAGCTACAATTAATTGGACTTCTACAAATGCTGATTATTGTAAGGTTTATTATGGTTCATGGACAGGAAATTTGCCAATAAATGGTAGTTATACATCAAATAATCTAACAGCTGATAAGACCTTTACAGTAAGATGCTATAGCTGGTCTGATACGGCTAATGATACCATAGCTATAAGTGTTGCTCCTAATCCAGCCCTGCCTCCAGTATTGCATTTTTCAGCAGACAATCCTGCGTTGGAGTACAACACATCTACTGAACTTGATTGGTCTGTGACAGACGCAACTTCTTTGATAGCCTCTGGTTCTTGGGATGGTGGAAAAACAATTCCTTCTGGAAGTGAAGATACAGGTAATCTAATTGAAAATGAATCATATATTCTAAAAGCTTCTGGAGATGGTGGAGTTACGACTGAAAGGGTTAATGTGAATGTAACAGATCCAACTTTTCCTCCAGATGTAACTATAACAGTTGATGATACAACTGTTGTTTATAATCAACCAACGGTTGTTAGATGGAATTCTGAACACGCAGATTGGTGCCGCTTAAAGTATAATTCCACAAATAATCCTATTGGTTCAGACGGAAATTATTATACTGGGAATTTAACAGAAGACACAACTTATACGGTTACTTGTGGTAACAATAGTGACGAAGGCGAAACTTCCAAGGCTTCTACGGTTGAGGTCATTCCAGTTGGTTTTCCTCCTGAAATAACTTTGACGGCGGATGCAAATCCAATTCCATATGGAACTGGCACAACGATTCATTGGGATACTACGAATGCAAGAGTATGTTCATTATCTAGCGTTGGTGGAGTTGCAGTGGATGGTAGTCGCGCAACTGGAGATTTGTTTTTACCAAAAACCTACACAGTAACTTGTACGGGTGACGGAGGGACTGCTAGTAGAAGTTTGACTATTAATATATCAGGTACACCTGGTGAGCCACCTGTATTGAATTTTTGGGCTGATGAGTATAGTTTCTATGAAAATGGCAGCACAACTCTGCATTGGACAACAACTGATGCTGATAGGTGTTGGGCTTCAAGCGGTCCATGGAGTGGTGATAAGGCAATTCCTGCTGGAATTGAAGATACTAAAAATTTAACCACTACAACATTATATGAAATAAGTTGCGAGAATGTTCAAGGGACTATTTCTAGATCGTTGACTATAACAGTGGATACTGCTAACGAAGTGGATTTGGAGTTTTATGCAGATAATACGGAGATAGAAAAAAATGGTAGTGTTACCTTGACTTGGAATGGTAAAAATGCAAATTGGTGTGAATCATATTCTTACGAAGGATTTTCTAATTGGAATCGATATCAATCTCAGGTTGCTGGAAGTGAATCTTCAAAGGTAGTTGGACCTATTACTAATTATTCAACTAACCTGTATTTACGTTGCTGGAATTATACCTCAAATACTAATTGGCGGTGGATTACGATTAGTGCAGGTGAGCATCCACCTTCTATTACTATGAGTGCACCTTCTTTGGTGTCATATAATTCTCCTGCTACAATTTCTTGGTTTGCTGATTATTCTGAAAGTTGTCGTGCTTGGGCAAATCCAGCTGAACCAACTTGGTCTGGTTCGAGAAAGACTAGTGGTTTGCAATTGACTTCTAATTTAACCACCAGGACATATTTTTATCTAGAGTGTGAAAATTCAGAGGGCGTAAAGAGTACTAAATATCGTAGAGTTAATGCTGGTGCTTCTAGTGGAGAATCTCCTCAAATTAACTTTACTTCTGATAAATATATTGCTAATGAAGGAGAGGAATACAATTTAAGTTGGGATGCAACAAATTCTTCTTGGTGTATGGCAAGTTCAAATCCGTATGGATTTTGGGAAGGGAATAAAGATAAAACATCTGGATCTGAGGCATTAATTTTTTCGGGCGATCAACAAGAATTAGTCTTAACCTGTGGAAATAGCTATGGTTCAATGGCTGCAATTGTTAGAGTCAATAAAGGAGGAACTGAGCTTAGTGTTCCAAGTATTAGTTTCTGGGCTGATGAAATGTCGTTGCCTGTGAATGGAAATACTACACTTCGTTGGAGAGTGGAAAATGCTGAAAATTGCACAGCCTTTAATGGTTGGAGTGGGCTAAAGGCTGTTGGTGGGGGGCAAGAAGTAACAGCTAATTTAGCCTCTACAACAAGATTTGAACTTCATTGTTCAAATACTGCTGGAAGTAGGACTGCAATTGTAGATGTTGTTGTTGGAGGTCCACCTCCAGGGGTTACAATTTCTTTCAACGCTAGTAGATATGATGTTTCTTCTGGAGACAGCACAACTCTTACTTGGTCAGCAGACAATGCTTCCTATTGTTATGCGATTGATTTAAATGGTGATTTTGTTGGAGGTAAGACTATAAGTGGAAGTGATACATTGACACCTTCTATTTCAACGACCTATAAATTGGTTTGTGGAAACAGTGGAGGAGAGGTAACAGCAACAGTGCCGGTTGTTGTTGCAAAGGTTATTGTTTGTCCTAATCCTGCTAGAGTAATTGATTTGGGAAGTACAACTCAATTAAGGGCTTGGTTTAAACAAGATGCAGATTTAGCATTCTCATGCTCTAATACTTCTGGTGCTGTTGATGTAACTAGTGGCTATGCTTCATTTTCTACAGAGTGGAGTAGTCCAAATAGTAGCGTAGTTTCAGTTGATAGTGCAGGTCTTGTTACTGGTCATGAATATACAGAAACACATGGAGGACCAGTGAATATAACCGCAGAGTACAAAGAAGCTAAAGGTTCATCTCTTCTTCATGTAGTTCCTCCCCCAGTTACTTGTTGGAAATGTACAGAAGCAAAAACTTGTGCTTCAGAGATATCTTTCCCTATAGATGGAAACTGTTCTGCAGAGTCGTATGACTCAATGTATGAATGTGCTAAATCGTGTAGAAAGCCGGTTAATTGGCAAGAAGCCGGATCATAGGATTCATAGTGCTATGAGGTGTTCGAATTGACACCAAAATAGCGTTTTGATATAATTTCAATATCCCTTGGCACTTACTAAAAGGTCGATGTCAACAATGGGATTGAGAGAGTTTAGAATTAACTGATTTGACAAATGGACGGAAAAGACAAAGAATTTCTCGAATTTATTGTGAAATCTATTGTAGATGTTCCTGAAGATGTTGTGGTAGATAGAATTGTAGATGAGCGCGGTGTGCTCATTACACTAAGTGTAAACCCAAAAGACATGGGAATGATTATCGGTAGACAAGGATCAACAGCTAAAGCAATTAGAACACTTCTTCGAGTTGTTGGAGCTAGAAACAATGCCCGTGTTAATCTTAAGATCAATGAACCAGAGGGTTCAGAGAGAGTTTCTCCTGAGGAGAAAAGTGAAGATACAGAGAAGAGTATTGATGACATCGTTAATGACATAAACTAAAGTCATAGGACTTTTGTACAGCATAAAACCGTGTTAATATAAAAATGCGGTTTTTTGTTTAATTTTTTATAAAAAAGAATGACTTTTCATATAATTACAATTTTTCCAGAAATATTCAATTCTTATTTTAATGAAAGTATTATTGGACGTGCAAAAAAAGAAGGAAAGGTGGCACTAAAGGTTTATAACTTAAGAGACTTTACTGAGGATAAACATAAAACGGTTGACGATACACCATATGGTGGTGGTCCAGGAATGGTATTCAAAGTTGAACCAATAACTCGTTGTGTTGAGTTTATTAAAAGAGATGAAATAGCCAACGATGAAAGTACCCGAGTCATTTTAACATCAGCTAAGGGTGATAAATTCTCACAGAAAACTGCTCAGAAAATGAGTACAATAGAACATTTGATAATTATATGTGGAAGATATGAAGGGGTAGATGAAAGAATTGCAGACAATGTTGCTGATGCTGAGGTTTCAATAGGAGATTACGTTTTAACGGGGGGAGAATTACCAGCAATGATTATGGTAGATGCTATTACTAGATTAATTCCTGGTGTTCTTGGCAACAAAGAATCTTTAGAAATAGAAAGTCATGATAGGTGTGATTTATCGGATTATCCTGTTTATACGAAACCAAATAGTTTTTGTGGGTGGGATGTCCCAGATGTTTTATTAAGTGGTAATCATAAAAAGATAACCACTTGGAGAGAAGAAAAACGCAAAAAATAAAATCTATTGTTAATAAAAATGGCAAAGAAAAAAGCAAAACAAAAAGTTGATCCTATCATATTGGGAGTAGTTCTGATACTACTTGCTTTTGGTTTGGTTATGATATCTTCGGCAGGAATTGCTATTTCCAAGGATCGCTTTGGTGACGAATATCATCTTTTTCGAAGACAACTATTCTACGGAGTAATCCCAGGATTAGTCTGTTTAGTTTTCTTTCAGAAAATACACTACAGTATTTGGAAGAAAATTGCCGTTCCGTTGTTTGCTTTAGCGGTGCTATTTCTAATTTTGATTTTTATACCTGGGTTTGGTGTGAAATTGCAGGGTGCAAGTAGGTGGCTGGCATTGGGGTCAATTCAATTTCAACCAACTGAATTTATGAAATTGGCAATAATTTTATATCTCGCAGTTTGGATTGAATCTAAAGGAGAAGTGATAAAAGATTTCAAAGATGGTCTTTTGCCTTTTGTTGGTATTATGGGACTTGTGGGTTTTTTGGTGATTAAACAACCAGATGTTGGGACATTAGGTGCAATTTCTATTATATCACTGGTAATGTTTTTTGTTTCAGGTGTCCCAATAAGATTTATTCTTTCTCTTGTTGGTCTGGGAGTTGGGCTTTTAGCAACTCTTATTGCAGTAGCGCCGTATCGTCTAAATAGACTAAAAGCATTTCATGATTCAACAATTGATCCACAGGGGATTGGTTATCAAATCAATCAAGCGCTTATTGCTGTTGGTTCAGGAGGAATTTTTGGTTTAGGATTTGGACAATCTCGTCAGAAATTTAACTATTTGCCTGAACCTGTTGGTGATAGTATCTATGCAATTATAAGCGAGGAACTTGGAATGGTCGGAGCAGTTGTTTTGTTAACGTTGTTTGTTTTGTTTGCGATGAGAGGGTTTAAAATTGCTAGAAATGCTCCTGATAAATTTTCAGCACTAGTGGCAATTGGGATTTCTTCCTGGATTATTTTTCAAGCTTTTATCAATATAGCAGCTATTATAGGACTAATACCTCTTACAGGAATACCACTTCCTTTTGTTAGTTACGGAGCTACGTCATTAGTTTTTGTGATGACTGCTGTTGGAATTCTACTTAATATTTCAAAGTATTCTAAAGTTGAATGAGCAAGTAGTTTTTATATGTTATAATTCAAATATAATAATTAAGAATCAACAAAATGTTTCCAGAAATTTTCCCGTTATTCATATTCATTCTAATAATACTAGCTGTTTCTATTAAGCAAGTAAATCAGTACGAAAAAGGTATAAAATTTACATTTGGTAAATTTGTTGGAATTATGGAGCCAGGGTGGAGGTTGGTAATTCCCGTTTTTCAAGGCTATAGAAAAGTGGACATGAGAATAAAAGCTGTCGATGTTCCAGATCAAGAAGCTATTACAAGGGATAATATTTCAGTTGGAGTTAATGCCGTTATTTATTATAAGGTGGCAAGCGCAGAAAAGGCTATTTTGGAAGTAGAAGATTTTTATTTTGCAGTCTCTCAGCTTGCGCAAACAACAATGAGAAATGTTGTGGGTGAAGCGACATTAGATGAATTATTGGCTAATCGTGACGAGATAGCAAATAAGATAAGAATCATAGTTGATAAAGCAACTGATGCTTGGGGAATAGCAGTTCAATCAGTTGAACTTAAGGATGTGAATTTGCCAGAAGAAATGAAGCGTGTTATTGGAAAGCAGGCTGAAGCAGAGAGAGAAAAACGTGCTGTTATTATTAAAGCGGAAGGAGAGGTTCAGGCCTCAGAAGATTTATCAAAAGCTGCAGGTACACTTTCAAAAACTCCTGGAGCTTTACATCTAAGAACATTGAGTACATTAAATGATTTAAGCTCTGACCAATCTAATACGGTTATATTCGCTATACCACTTGAGGTCTTAAGAGCTTTTGATAAGATGACCAAAAAATAAAAAAACATAGCATGGAATGTTAATTGTTTTTTTAATATCTATAATTTATGTGGGTTGTGGTTGGGGCAAGTTTTGTCACTGCAGCGCTCAGGTATTGTTTTTGTTCCTTCTATCATAAGTGATCCGCATATCCCATTCTCTTTTTCTTTCCTTTTGTAAGTACAAATTTTTCCAGTTGGCTTTGCTTTGATTGCATATTTACAATCTGGGTAGTTAGAGCAACTATAAAACGCTCCAAAACGTCCATTACGTTCTGTCATTTCGCCTTTTTTACAAATAGGGCACATAACTCCTGTTTTTTTCTTAGCTTCCTCCTCTGGGTCATTTTTGATGAATTTACACTTAGGGTAGTTACTGCAGGCAATGAATTTTCCAAAGCGACCTTCTTTTTCTACTAAGAAATTTCCACATTTTGGGCATTTCTCTTTTAGCATTTTAGGTCTCTCAATTTTCTTTCCCTCGATAGTTAGTGCGCCAGAGCATTCTGGGAATTTTGCACAACTAATAAATTTACCAGCTTTTCCTAATTTAATAACCATTTTTCCGCCACACTCTGGACACTTAAATTTTGCGTCGGCTTTTCCTAGAGTCGTTATTTTATCCATTTTTTCTTTGGATAAAATATCTTTTGTAAAAGGTTTATAGAATTTAGAAAGAGTCTCTTTATAAGTATTTTTTCCTTCAGAGATCTTATCTAGTTTATTTTCCATGTCAGCAGTAAAGGAATCACTAATGTATTTAGCAAAATTTTTCTCAACAAAAGAACTTACAACATCACCAGTATCAGTTGGGTGTAGTGCGCTACCAATTTTCTCTACGTAACCACGATTTCTAAGGGTTTGTAATGTTGGGGCATAAGTAGAAGGTCTACCAATTCCTCTTTTTTCTAATTCCTTAATGAGCCCGGCTTCTGAATAGCGATTAGGTGGCTGAGTTTCTTTTTCTTCAGTGTCTATTTTTTTAAATTTCAATTTTTCTCCTTTCTCAACTATTGGAACTTCAACATCTTCACCTCTTGATGCACTGTCAATGTTGTACCAACCATCAAATAAAACTCGAGAGCCTTTGACTGCAAATTTCGGTAGTTTTGCGTCTTCTAGTGAAACAATGATTTTCGTCCTTAGAATTTTTGCATCGCTCATTTGCGAAGCAACTGTTCTTCTCCAAATTAAATCATAAAGCTTTTTTTGATCTGGAGCTTTTCCGCATTCCCTTTTTGTTAAATCCGAAGGTCTAACTGCTTCATGAGCTTCTTGCGCGCTTTTACTTTTTTTGCCAAAAAACCTATCAGAGTAATATTCTTTTCCGAGCTCCTTTGTAATTATTTCTTTTATTTGATTTTTAGCCTGAGAACTAATATTTGTGCTATCAGTTCTCATATAGGTGATGTGTCCAGCTTCATATAACTTTTGAGCAACAGACATTGTTTTTGATGGTGGAAACCCCAATCTTGAACTTGCAGCTTGCTGTAGAGTAGATGTGATAAAAGGTGCTTTTGGTGACCTCTTAGCACTTGTTTCTTTTATATCAGTTATTGTCCAGGTTTGCTTTTTTCCAGCAGCAACAATTTCGTCAATAACATCTTTACTGATTGGTTCTTCCTGACAAGTGACGTTTAAAAGTTCTTTATTTTTGTTTAAAAGTAATGCTGTTATGATCCAATAAGTATGTGAATTGAAAGCTCTGATTTCTCGTTCTTTCTCCATAATAATTCTAAGTGCAGGAGACTGAACTCTTCCAGCAGAAAGTCCATAGCGTACTTTTTTCCAAATAAGACCAGAAAGATCATAACCAAAAAGTCTGTCAAGAACTCTTCTAGTTTCTTGAGCTTCTTTTAAATCCATGTCTATTTTGCGTGGACTTTTCATGGCATTAGTAACTGCGTCTTTTGTAATTTCATTAAAAGTTACACGCTTTGGGTTTTTTAGTCCAATGGCTTCTGCTATATGCCAAGCAATAGCTTCACCTTCTCGATCAGGGTCAGTTGCCAATACAACCTCTTTTGATTTACTAGCTAATTCTTTGATTTCTGCTACAATTTGCTCTTTTCCTTCTGATATTTCATAGGATGGGGCAAAATTATTTTCGAAATCGATAGCCTTTTTATTGCTCTTTGGTAAATCACGAACGTGACCAACAGATGCCCTGACGGTGTATTTATCGTCTAGGTATTTAGAAATAGTCTTTGCTTTTGCTGGAGACTCAACAATCATTAACTTCATAGGATGATATTTAGGTAGATATATTTGGTATGTAATAGCATAGAGTTTTTAGGATAGTGTAATATAAAAACACTTAACACTAAATTTAAGTTTATCCTTTATTGTCGGCATTAAACGCTGAGTGTAATATACAAAAGATCAAAGTCTATAAATAACACAACTAATTTAGATAGTAAAGAGTTTTTACAAAAAGTCAAAAAAATCATCTGACTTCAGCAGGTTCTATTTTATAGAAAGCTATTTTTTTATAAACATTCCACCACCAATATTTTGCACTAAACTGTTAAGTTCTAATATGGAAAGTTTCGATAAGAGTTCTGAATGAGCAAGGTTTGTTTTCCTTGCTAAAACATCAATATGAATTGGTTCTAATGAAAGTGTTTTATAAATAAGTTCTTCATTTTTATCAGTAAAGGATTTGCAATCAGATGGATTTTCCTTTTTTGAATTATATACAAAATTAAGAGAGGTAAAAATATCTTCTATACAAGTTGTTGGCATAGCCCCTTTTTTTAATAATTGATTTGTTCCTATTGATTGTTTTGAGAAAATATTTCCTGGAATTACAAAAAGCTCCCTGTTTTGCTCTAATGATAATCTTGCTGTTATAAGTGTTCCGCTTCTTTCGCCGGCCTCAGCAACAATAGTTCCTAATGAAAGACCACTGACAATTCTATTTCTTGCGGGGAAAGTATACTTTGCTGATTTAGTTAACGGAGGATATTCAGACAAAACAATGCCTTCATTTGAAATGATGGAAGCAATCTGTTTTTTGTCTGAAATTTTTTGTTTAGCATTTTCAATGCCACAACCCAACACTGCTATTGTTGGTCTGTTATTTTCATAGCAAACTCTATGTGCAATAGAATCAATTCCCTGAGCCATTCCACTTGCAATAATGATTCCAGCGTTAGAAAGTTCGTCTGCAAATTTTATCGCAACGCTCTTCCCATAATGTGATGGTAAACGAGGTCCTACCAAGGCTATTATTTTTTTATTTAAAATTTCGACATTTCCGGTGTAGAAAAGTAAAAAAGGAGGTGAGTGAATCTCTTTTAGTAGGACAGGAAAATAAGTATCATTTTTTGTGATAAAAAAGATTTTTTTCTTTTTAAGTAAATTAAGTTCTTTTTTTGGGGAAATATCTTGTCGATTTTCAATAATTGAATTAGCCGCTCTTTCTCCTATGCCAGAAAGAAGTAAAGTTTTCTTATTTGCAAACCAAGCATGTTCAAGCGAGTCAAAAAACAGTTCCATCATTTCAAACTTTTTAGGGCCAATTGATGGAATAAAACTGAAACCGAGAGTGTATAATCTTTCTGTCTCAGACTTATTCATAAGTGCATAGTCTAGTTTTTGTTTATTTTGAAAACAGTTCCTTTGGTATCTATCTTCTTTGTGCCAGGTGAAGATAGAGGGTCTTTGGATGGTGAGACTATTGTATTAGAGAGAGCGTAGTCTCTTATTTTTGTTTTGCTTAAGGAGTTATAAAGATGTAACTCTTCATCTGAAGTCACTAGATAGATATTCTCGAACTTAGAGGCGTCTATTTTTGCAAGGTCATTTTGATTGAAGAAATAAATGGCATTTTTTTCTAGAATTGTTTTTGTTGGTTCGGAAAGAAGTGACCAACCATCACCTGAAGCCTTCTGACTTACTAGAATTAAATCATTTTCATTAAATCCGGACATTAATTGACTTGTTTTTTCTAGCAAACCCTTGTTTTGTGAATACGTAGCAAAGGGTAACGCATATGTCAGATTTAACAGTATTAGAATTCCAGCAATGTATAAAGGCAACCTTTTAGTGGAAGCAGTTCTTTCTATTAAAAGAATTCCGTATAAAAGGGAAATTGGAATAATAGCAAAAACAAACCTTCTCAACATCCATGGGTGATCTAATGATATATTAGCATCTATAAGATAGATAAGGGATGGGGATAGGAAGATAAAGGGACTTAACATCTTCCAATTTTTATTTCTAAAAAGAGCGAATATAAAGGATGCCCCTAAGATAATAAAAGGTAGGATATTATAATTAAACAAGATTTTTAACATGTAAAAATTCCTCCAATCTTTTGGGATAAGTGAAAAATCTTTCTGCTTAGTTGTATCCTTTAAGTTTTCAATTGGAGAAATATTAGCAAAGTTTTTAATTGTTTCTGTAAAAAAGTGAGCATTTATCATAAATGAAGATACTGCTACAATTCCGCATAATACAAATAGCAATTTGTATTTGGGCAATTTCATCCTTTCAAAATCTAAAAGAATAAGCATAAACAAAAGCATAAAGCCAAACCCGATAGATTCAATTCTTAAAAAAGGAGTTATAAATAGAGGGATAAAGGTAAGTAGGAAAGTTAGAAAGCTTTTCTCTTCTAAGTGACGAATTATAAAATGAATGGAGAACCAAATTAGCGCAGCAAAAAAAGTTTCTGTTAAAGTAAATTTATAAAAGAGTGTTATAGGGAAGAGAGTTATCAACGATAACACTCCTAGAAATGGGGAGTTTTTTCGAGTAGAAAATTTTTGTAAGATCAAAAAGAATGAAAAGATAAAAGTGATAAACGGTAACAGATTTGCAAATTTCAAACCATTATAACCAAAAAGTGAATGAAATACGGCTAACCAACTAGGGTATGCTGGTAGAAATTGACTTCGTAATGTTCCTTCTTGTGTATAGAAAAAACCAGGGAAATTCAAAGCCTTACCAGGTCCGTAGATATTAAAAAACTGATTGATTGTTTCATTTGAATAATTCAATGAGTGATTTTTGCTTAGTAGTATTGCGTTCGTTGCAAGTGATCCCTCGTCTCTTCCTCCAAAAATTGTTGGGGTTACGAATGCACTAAGAAGAATTCCAATGGACGTTATAAATGCAAAAACCAAAATCTCTCTTTGAGTGTGGGGCTTCAGAACGAATCGTTGTTTTTTAATTGAATCGAAAATAAAAATCAAAAGCAAAATAATCCATCCAATAATCAACAAATCATAGAAAATGCCAAACAGTGCTATTATCAAAGCAAAAAGAGCGATGCTTATCCATGATAATGAGAATAGTTCAAATGGTGTAAGAGAGGTTTTTTTCATAGTATGTTTAGTATCCTTTTAAAAGGTTTTTATTAGAGCTTTTTGGATAGCCTTATTATAAGTTTTATTATATAATGATACAAGAGCAATCTATCTTGTTGTGGTTTTGGTTTTTAATAGAATCTGAAATAGTGCAACACTTAAATTTAATTAACAGAAAAATTGAAACTAAACAAAACCAAAAACAATTTACTTTCTAAATATTGCAAAAAAATAATTGTAATTGTCTTTAGGTACGCAGGCAAGTTCTCCACATTTTTGAGAATAAAAAAACTCAAAAAATTACTAACTTGGGAATTCTATGAAAATCAAGTCATAGCTGTTTTGAAATTCCTAATAAAAAGAAATCCAATTTCTCCTTTCTATGCTTTTTGGAAAACTCTTTTTGTAGCAAAAGAGTGGAAATCTTTCAAATCATATTTTAAAAAATTCAATAAAAAGTTTTGGACTTGCCATCCATTTGTGAGTGCCTTTGGGTCTTTTGTGTTTCTTTTGATAATTGTTGGTGGAACTTTTCTTTTTGTTTTTAATAGAGGTGCTCAAGAAGCAAAAGCAACTTGGTGGAGTGATGAATGGGATTATCGTAAAGTTTTGGAAATTGATCACACAAAAGTTACAGGCGATCTAACTGATTTCCCAGTGCTAGTTTCTTTTATTGATTCAGACTTGATTGCCAAAACACAAGAAGATGGTGATGACATTGCTTTTGTTCTAACTAATAAAAAACTTTTCCATGAAATTGAAAGTTATGACAGTGCAACAGGAACTTTAATAGCTTGGGTGAAAATTCCCATACTTTCTTCTTCAATTGATACAAAAATTGAAATGTACTATGGAAATTTCACAGCATCTTCACAGCAAGATGCGGAAAATGTTTGGGATGATGATTTTGTGATGGTGCAACATATGAACGAGGATCCGAGTGGAACCGCACCGCAAATTTTGGATTCAACTATAAATAACAATGATGGAACTTCTGCGGGGACGATGATATTAGCGAATCTTGTAAATTCTAAAATAGCCGAAGGTCTTGATTTTGATGGAAATGATGACAACGTGGGATTTGGGGACAAAGATTCTTTAGATATTGGAGTGGGAAACTTCACTGCATCGGCTTGGATAAGACGAGATGAAACCAATTTGTGGAATGTAATTTATGCGAAAAGATCAACTTCTATAACCTCTTTAATGTCTTTTAGGATCACGAACAATAATGTTATCGGATTGTACTCTAGGGATTCAGACAGTAATGATCTTAGTGTTCTGGGTGGCTCCACGTTAGGTTCCGGGGAATGGTTTTTTGTGACAGGGACGCGAGAAGGAGGAACTCTAAAGGTTTATCTCAATGGTGTTTTAGATGGGTCAATAAATGGACAATTGTCTGATATTGATACTTCTGGAGCAAATGCTTTTTTGTCTTTAAAAGGACAAGGGTACGATATAGATGAACACAACGGTATATTAGATGAAGTTAAAATTTCTACTTCTGTTCGTTCGGCGGATTGGATCGAAACTGAATATAATAATCAAGACGATCCTTCAACTTTTTTTGCAATCAGCACTCAGCAGGAAAGTCCCGGGAATCCAATTGGTTATTGGAGCTTTGATGAAGGTTATGGCACAACCGCGCATGATGAAGGTTTTGGAGGAAACGACGGAACAATTTCAGGAGCAACGTGGAAAGACAAGAGCGGATGTGTGAGTGGAAAATGTTTAGAGTTTGATGGTGTAGACGACTATATTGATATTGGTGATATTAATTTAACACAAGACAAGATTACAGTAGCAGCCTGGGTTAGATTTGATAAGGTCCCAGTTAACGGGGAATCATCAGAAACAAGAAAAGGGATTGTGTCAAAATATGATGCGGCTAATAATAAGAGGGAATTTTTTCTTGGATTAGGGAATGCCAATAATGGATTGATAGATGATGGCAGTGCTTTAGTATGGAATGTTCAAGAGAATAATTCTTCTTTTGATCTAAACAACAAGATGCTTTCAGTTACTAATTTTTCTGCAAACACTTGGTATTATGTAGTAGCTACTTTTTTGTCTGGAAACAAAATGGAAATATGGGTAAATGGAAAGCTTGATAGTTCTAAGGTGATAAATGTGGCAACAGATTTTACAAATACAGATACCCCTTTTTTAATTGGGGATGGTGCTGATAATATGAAATTAGATGGTTCTATTGATGAGGTCAAAATTTACAATTATGTCCGTAGCGAGGATCAAATCAAACAAGATTATAACGCTGGGCTTGCTGGGGCTAGTACAAAAAAAGGTACAAACGTTTCCTTCGGAGGCGAATCTGATAAATGGATGAGTGATGGTTTGGTTGGACATTGGAGAATGGATGAGGCAAATTGGAATGGTACAAACGGAGAAGTGATTGATATTTCTGGAAATGGGAACCATGGGACTTCTGCTGGTGATGCTATGATACAGGGAGGTAAATATGGAGGCGGTGGAATGTTTGATGGGGTTGGGGATTATGTTGATTTGGGCGCTAGCACGATTTTGAACAATGTTTCAGCAGCCTCTTCCTCTTTTTGGGTAAAGGTGAATAGTGAAAATACCAATGCTGGTATATTAGGTCTAGGCTCTGATTTACATAGAAAGCATTGGTGTTATTCGTCTTCAACTGATAGTCAAATTACTTGTCAATTTGAGGATAATAATGGTAATAAAACAACAATTATTGCAGAAGAAGTTATGGAGGCTGGAAGTGGTTGGCGTCATATTTCGAATACATATGATGGTGAAATTCACAAATTATATGTAGATGGGGTTTTGAGTGGCTCCGATTCTTCAATTAGTAGTATCTTGGATACTTCAGGAACTAATTATATCGGTAAAATTGATCAATTTAATAATTTCAATGGACAAATTGACGAAGTCCGCGTTTACAATCGAGCACTTTCTCCAAACGAAGTTAAAAAACTCTACGAATACGCCCCAGGTCCAGTTCTCGATCTAAAGCTAGATGAAAAAGAAGGAACTGTTGCATATGATAAGAGTGGATATGAAAACAATGCGACTTTTCACAACTCACCAACTTGGACAAGAGGAAAATACGGAAATGGACTTCATTTCCAAGATAATACAATAGATTATATTGAAACCCCAAAAGATTCTTCTTTAAATTTCAGTAAAGCTGCTGGAATAACATTGGAATCCTGGATATATCTAGAGACTGCTAGCGATGAGCACAGTATAATGTCTGGTTGGGATGGGGATGTGAATATGACAGATAGTTCATATTGGAAAGTGGATAATCAAAACTCTCAAAATTATAAAATTAGAAATATGATTCCTGGAGGTGTAGAAAGGAGTGTTTCTACAACCTGGGATATGAATAAATGGTATTTTCTTTCATATACTTATGACGGAGAAACGGAGATGTTATATCGTGATGGAGTATCAGTAGGTAGTTGGGCTCAAACAGGAAATATTGAGTATGAAGATGAAGTAGGGATTATGATTGGAACCGCAGTTCAAAGAACAGAAGATTTTGATGGAAAATTAGACGATGTAAAAATTTACAACTACGCTCGTACACAAAAACAAATATTAGAAGACATGAGTACTGGTAACCCTGCCGGTAAGTCACCAATTTTGCATTTGTCGTTTGATGAAGGGCAAGGAGGGGTGGCATACGATGAAAGTACGCACGGTAATGATGGAGTGTTAACACCAAGTACTGGTGGAACAAATACTACAGTCGCTTCAATGTGGAAAAAGGGTGGAAAGATTGGTGGAATGATAGAGCTTGATGGAACAGATGATAAAATCATAACACCAAATTCAGCTGCGCTTGAGAATCTAGATGCATTCTCGCTTTCTTTCTGGGCGAACTTAGCTGGCAATTACTACTCTACTGCTTTTTTTGCCAAGGGCGTTTTTTATTCAGGGGGTCATGGATGGCAATTAATTACTGATGGTTCTTCGAATAGTGGTGTTTTGATGTTTATAAGGCATTATGATACTTCGAATTTATCAATAGTAACAGAAGGAGGATTCTTAGAAAGAGATACTTGGAATTATTATACGCTTACTACAGATGGCACGGGTAGCGCTGATGGAGTTCATATTTACAAAAATGGAATAGAGACCTCTTATGGCACTAAATCTGATGCAGCCGGGACGAGGGATTCAGATGTAGCGTATGATTTTGTTATTGGAGATACAAGCTCAGGTGGGCTATGGAATTACAATGGATTAATGGATGAGATTAAAATCTGGAACTATGTAATTTCTGAGGATAAAATCAAATATGAATATAATGGCGGGAAAGCGATGTCGCTTGGTGGAGAAAATACTACTGCTAATAATAACGGTACCACAGTGACAGGAGCATTAACAAAATATTGCGTACCAGGAGATACGGATACTTGTGACGCACCAGTTCTAGAGTTAGATTTTGATGAAAAGTCTGGTACAACCGCATATGATAAAAGTGGAAATGGAAATGATGGAACATTAACTAGAATGGATTCCAATACTGATTGGGTGAGAGGAAAGTATGGAAGTGCACTTGAGTTTGATGGAACGGATGATTATATTAATATCGGAAATGATTCCAGTTTGGATATTACTGGGAATAACATAACATTAGAAGCTTGGATTAAACCTATTGTCTCTGGTATGAACAGAGGGTGGATTATTTGGAAAACTTCTGGTTGGTGGGATAATCAGGGTTATGGGATGAGAATAAATACTAATGATAGAGTTGAATTTTACACAAGAATTAAGAATAATTTTGTTACCAGTAGTGTTTTGCAAGATAATGAATGGTATCACATTGTAGGAATATATGATGGGATAAATGCAAATTTATATATTAATGGAATTTTGAATGCTACTAATACATATACTGTTCCAATTGTTTCTAATAATTCCAACGCTCTTATTGGAAGCAATGGAGGAGAGTTTTTTGATGGTAAAATAGATAATGTTCTAATTTATAATTACACTCGCACTCCATCCCAAATTGCTTGGGATTATAATAAAGGTAAACCATTCGCACATTGGAAAATGGATGAGGGGAATGGCATAGTCGTTCATGATGAGAGTGGGAATGGAAATGATGGTACGATGATGAATATGGATGAGGATGTAGATTGGACAAATGGAAAATTCGGGAAAGCTCTAGATTTTGACTTTGTTAATGATTATGTAAAAATTCCAGATACAACTAACTCCGTTTTCGATATTGATAGTAATATATCAATATCTGTTTGGGTAAAACCCGCAACTGTTAGTGGGTTCGATGCATATCTTAGAACTGTGTTAACAAAAGGACAGTATGATAGTCAGGCCTATGGTTTTTATTGGGATTCTGGAGATGGTCAACTTGAATTTGTATTGAATAATGGTATTGAAAGATTAACTGTTGATTATGATTATGCTGACAGAGTTGGTCAGTGGGTTCATCTAATAGCAACTTATGATAGTTCATTTATTAAGATTTATGCTGATGGAAAACTGCTTGGTACTAAGGCTTATTCCGCTACATTACCAATAGACAATGATCCAATTTGTTTAGGTTGGGATGAAGATTCCACTAAGGATAGATATTTTAAAGGTGTTATTGATGATGTGCAAATATTTAACTACGCTCTAAATAAGGAGCAAGTGAAAAATGTCTATAATGGTGGGGTAATAAGATTTGAGTAAGCTGCGATTAATTCTCAATTATAGCTTAAAGTTGACTAATCTAAATTTCCTTGTTAGTATGGACAAAGTTTCCCAAAGGGGCTAGTTTTGTTTTGAAATTAGCTAATGATAAGTTTAATTTTTTGTTTTGATGCAAATGATCGCAGTTATAAAAACAGGTGGAAAACAATATAAGATCGAAGAAGGCGACATCATCACCGTTGAAAAGATCGAAGGCGAAAATGGAGCAAAAATCATTTTTGATGAAGTATTGTTTATGGGTGATGAAAAAGATGTGAAGATTGGCGAAGAGTTGAAAGATGCTAAAGTTGAAGGAGAAATAGTAGACCAACTTAGAGCTAAAAAGGTTATAACAGTCAAGCACAAACCTAAGAAGAGGTATTTAAAGAAGATTGGGCACAAGCAACAGATCACACAAATCGAGATTAAGAAATTCGTCAAATAGTTAAAACTTGACGGAAAGTATTTTATAGTGTACTGTGGCTAGAGCTATTCATAGAGCGCTTTTTTGATTTCGCTCAATTCAATGGTAGTCAAAAGTCACATCTAATTTAATAGGTTTGAGTTTTATAAAATTTAATAATAATTGTTCGTTTTACATTCATGGCAAAGGACAACACAAAGAAAGAAGAGAAGACACGGATCAGAATTAAGATTAAGGCATATGATCACAAAGTGATTGATCAGTCTGCAAAACAGATTGTTGATACCGCTCAGAGAACAGGTGCTAAAGTAATTGGTCCAGTTCCACTTCCAACCGAGATTAAAAAGATTACTGTTAACAAGTCAACATTTGTTAATAAGAGCAGTAGGGATCAATATGAGATCAGAACTCACAAGAGAATGATTGATATCGTTGAACCTTCAAACAACACAATTGAGAGTTTAACAAACATGGATTTGCCAGCGGGTGTTGGAATTGAAATCAAAATGTAGTCTATTAGTAGACTCATTTAGAAATTGACAATTATACAAAAGAGAATAACTAATTAAAGTCCCTAGGGATACTTGATTAGCAAATAACCGAATTTTTTTATTCCGGTGGATGCTGATTGAGCGTGGGGATCTACTTGAATAAAAATATTCGGTTTTTAATTTATATATACGACAAGATATGAAATTTTTACTTGCAAGGAAACTAGGAATGACAACAATTTACAAGGAAGCTATTGCTGACAATGTAACTTTACTAGAAGTACAAAAAAATGTTGTTACCTTAGTAAGAACTGAGAAGAGGGACGGATACAACGCTGTACAGGTTGGTCTATTTGATCAAAAGAAAACAGATAAGTTGAAAAAAGATACTTATGTAACTAAAAAAGAGTTTAGATTGGATGAGGTTGGCGAATATGAGATAGGAAAAGAAATTGGAATTGATCAATTTGGAGTTGGACAAACAGTTCAAATTCAAGGAATTTCAAAAGGTAAGGGACAAGAGGGTGTTGTGAAAAAATGGAATTTTGCTGGTTCTCCAGCATCTCATGGTCATAGACATGATTTAAGAGCTCCAGGATCAATTGGTAGTGCTTTTCCAGAAAGAGTTTTTAAAGGAAAGAAAATGGCAGGACGTTCAGGTTCAGAAAGTGTAACAATTAAAGGAATGAAAATTTCGCTAATTGATACAGATAAAAATATTATCGCTGTGAAAGGTTCAGTTCCTGGAAACAACAGAGGTATTGTTGAGATAGTAATTAAGTAAATTAAGATTTTTTTCTAAGATGAAAGCAGAGGTAAAAAATTTACAAGGAAAGAAGGTCGGAGACATTACATTGAGTCAAGATGTATTTGATGTAAAGATAAATGAAGAACTTCTTCACGGTGTATACGTTGCGCAAAATGCCAACAAGAGACAGTCAACAGCACATACTAAGACACTCTCCGATAGAGCTGGTTCTACAAGAAAACCATGGAAGCAGAAAGGTACTGGGCGAGCAAGAACAGGATCTGTTAGGAATCCAATTTGGAGAAAAGGTGGTGTGACATTTGGTCCTTCAAATGAGAAGAATTATAAGCAGAAGATTAACAAGAAAGTTGCTAAACAAGCATTTTGTATGGCACTTACTGGAAAATTAGCTGCTGGAGAAATTGTTATTGTTGACGAATTAAATGTGTCAGAAAATAAGACTAAAGAATTTGTATCAGTTATGAACTTGCTTGGAATCAATAAGAAGGCAGTTGTGGCTTTTGTTGAAGAAGAAAGAGAGATTACTTTAGCTAGTAGAAATCTTGAAGAGATGACAAATGCTTTGGTTGCAAATTTAAATGTTGTAAATATTTTGAACAATAAATTTCTAGTTATAAGCAAGAAAGGGATTGAGGTTCTAGAGTCAAGATGTTTAGGACAGGTTTCTGAGGAAAAAAAGAAGAAAAGAAGGTTGAGAATAAATAAACTTAGACGGACTATTTAATCAAGAAAGGTAAATAATAACTATGTCAGCATTTTGGAATCAAAAAGAGGAGGGCAAGAATAATGCGGAAGAGAAAAAAACCGCTAAGAAAGCTCTAATTAAAAAAGTTGGAAAGAAAGATGTTAAGTCTAAGAAACAGCTTAAGTTAACAGCAGTTCAAGCAGAGTTAGTAAGCAGGACACTAAAGAGACCGAGAGTTTCGGAGGATACGATGAATAAACAGGCTGAAGGCAAATATGTTTTCGAAGTAGCATTAAAAGCTACAAAGAATGAAGTTGCAAAGGCCATTAAAGCTTTATATGGTGTTGATGTGGAAAAGGTGAATGTTATGAATTATAAGAAAAAAGGAACGAAATTTAGAGGGCATATAGGACAGACAAAGGCTTTTAAAAAAGCAATTATATCTATAAAGGAGGGTCAAAACATTGAGTTGTTTAAAGAAGCTAAATAGAGTTATCAATAATTTAGATTGAATTAAAATAGGATTATGGCAGTTAAAGTTTATAAAAAAAATACAGCTGGTCGACGAAATATGTCAGTTTTAAAACCTGACAATTTGACAGACAAGAAACCTGAAAAGGTTCTCACAAAGTCTATCAACAAACACGCTGGACGTTCACATGGAAAAATTTCTGTTAGAAACAGAGGTGGAGGAGCAAGGAGAATCTATCGTATAGTTGATTTTAAAGTAACAAAAGCTGGTATCCCAGGAAAAATTACAGCGATTGAGAAGGATCCAAGTAGAACCGCAGGAATTGCTTTGATTTGTTACGCAGATGGTGAGAAGAAGTATATCGTTGCGACTCAAAACATGAAAGCTGGAGATGAAATTTTGATGGATGAGAAAGCTCCAATCAAAGAAGGGAATAGGATGATGTTAAAAAATATCCCAACAGGAACATCTGTTTGTAATGTCGAGATGGTATCAGGAAAGGGCGCACAGATGGCAAGAAGTGCAGGAGCACAAGTTGTCTTGCAAGCGATTGATGCTGAAGTAGCAACATTGAAATTACCATCAGGAGAAATTAGACTGGTAAGTGAAGATTGTTATGCAACAATTGGAAGAATCAGTAATTTCGAACACGCAAGTGTGAAGATTGGAAAAGCAGGAAAATCTAGACATATGGGGAAAAGACCAAAAGTCAGAGGTTCTGCTATGAATCCAGTTGATCATCCACATGGTGGAGGAGAGGGAAGACAGGGTGTTGGTATGAAATATCCTAAATCTCCTTGGGGTAAACATGCTCTTGGAAAGAAAACAAGAAGGAAAAAGAAAGCTTCTGATAAATATATCGTCAAGAGACGAAAAAGATAGTTTAGATTTAAGAATTAGTTACAATAAATTATGGCTCGCTCACTGAAAAAAGGACCATTTGTTGATGAAAGGTTGTTAGATAAAATCAAAGATTTGAAACCAGGAGGAAAAAATGTTATTAAAACTTGGTCACGAAGTGCAACTATTGTTCCTGAGATGGTAGGATTTACATTCGGAGTACACAATGGAAGAATACATATCTCAGTCAGAGTTGTGGAAGATATGGTAGGTCACAAATTAGGGGAATTTTCTCCAACCAGAACATTTACTCGTCATGGTGGTAAGATTCAGAAAGATCTTGATCAATCTCGTAAAATGAAAGAGATCGATGCTGCAAAAGCGGCGAAAAAATAAGTAATACGATTAATTTAATATAAGCAATGAAAGTTCAGGCACGACTCAACAGATACAGAAGATCAGCTCAAAAGGTGCGGGAAATTATTCCTGTTATCAAGGGGCTTGATGTTGCTCAGGCACTTTTGCAATTGCAATATTCAAAAAGAGGTGATGCAATGGATATTAAAAAACTTCTTGAAAGCGCAACGGCAAATGCTACAAATAATTTCAAATTGAATAAAGAGGATTTATTTGTGGAAAATATTATTGCTGAGGAAGGAAAAACGATGAAGCGTTGGAGAGCAAGAGCATACGGAAGAGCAGCTAGAATTCTTAAAAGAACTTGTGATGTAATCATTACGCTAGAGGAGAAAAAGGAAGAAAAAGCTGAGAAAGTAGAAACTAAATCTTCCAAAGCTACCAAAGAAGTCAAGAAAGAAGAGAAAAAGGATGCAAAGGTAGTAAAAAAGGAGATAAAGAAAGTTAATAAGGTAGAGAAGAAAGATGAATAGGCTAAATTGTAATTTCTAATTTTTCAAATATGGGACAGAAAGTAGATCCACGAGGATTACGAATCGGGATTAACAAGACCTGGAATTCTCGTTGGTACAACAAAAAAAACTATAAAGCGAATCTTCAAAAGGATACGTTAATTAGAGAACACGTTTTGACAAATTTTAAGCACGCAGCAATTTCAAGTGTTGATATCGAAAGAAGTGTTGCTAAGCTTAGAATGATTATTAGAACTAATAGACCAGGTGTTATCATCGGTAGAGGTGGTAAGGGTCTAGAAGAGCTAAGACAGACTCTTGAAAGAAAATTTTTGTTTAAAGAAAAGTTGCAAATTCAGATTGATATTGTCGAAGTTCGTTCAATCGAAGAAGATGCTCAACTTTTAGCAAACGATGCTGCATTTCAAATTGAGAAGAGAATAGCTTTTAGAAGAATCATGAAGATGATGATTGATAAAGTTATGCAGAATAGAAATGTGAACGGAATAAAAGTTCAGTTTTCTGGAAGACTTGGTGGTGCTGAAATGTCTAGAGTAGAATGGTTATCAAAAGGAAATATTCCTCTTCATACTTTAAGAGCGAATATTGACTACGCAACAGCAACTGCAAGGACTACATATGGAGCGATCGGAGTAAAGATTTGGTTGAATAAGATAGATCAACTAGAACAAGATAAGCAAAGAAGACCGCGAAGATCAAGAAGAAGATAGATAGAAGTTTGATTTTAGATTTAATTTATAATGATTTTACGACATACCGATGTTAATGCCTAAGAAAGTAAAACATAGAAAAGTTCACAGAGGTGGAAAGCTCAAAGGAAAGGCTCAAAAGGGTGCAGAAGTTTCATTTGGAAAATATGGAATTCAAACACTTGATTTTGGAATGCTTAACTCACGAGAGATTGAAGCTGCACGTAGAGCTATCACAAGACACGTACAAAGAGGTGGAAAAATTTGGTGTAGAATTTTTCCAGATCATTCCATGACTAAAAAAGGAGCTGAAGTTCCTATGGGTAAGGGTAAGGGTTCCCCAGAATATTTCGTAGCAAAGATAAAACCAGGAAGAGTTTTGTTTGAAATGGATGGAATTGAAGAGTCAGTTGCAAGAAGAGCTTTGAGGCTAGGTTCAGATAAACTTAGTGTTAGAACTAAATTTATCACAAAGAAGTAGATAATAGATAACTTTTCCATAATACTATGAAAACAAAGGAAATTAGAGAAAAAAGCAAAGAAGAACTTGAAGTAATTTTGAAAAATACTCGAGCAAAGCTTACACAAGCTCGTTTTGATTTAAATACAAGACAGCTTAGAGATCCTAGCGAGATTAAAAAATCAAGAAAGGATATTGCAAGAATTTTGACAATTCTGCATAATAAATAGTTAGTCCAAGAAATTTTATGAATAAGGATAATAAAGTAAAAGAAGCAATCAAGAAACAAAAGGGAACTGTTAGCAGTGTTGCTGGTGACAAGACTATTGTTGTGGAGGTTGTTACTCTAAAAACACACAAGAAATATGTGAAGAAATATAAATCTTCAAAGAAATATAGTGTGCATGATGAGAAAAATGAGTATAAGGTTGGTGAAATTGTTTCTTTTGAGGCATGTCATCCAATTAGTAGGAGAAAGAAATGGTCAGTTATCAGCAAGACTGAGACAAAATAGGCTAGAATTTTAGAGTTTAATTAAGTTATTATATAGACAATGATACAAGCAGAGTCAAAATTGAAAGTTGCAGATAATTCAGGAGCAAAAGTAATTGAATGTTTCAAGGTTCTTGGTGGATCTAGAAAAAGATATGCTTATGTTGGAGATATTATCGTAGCTTCTGTGAAAGAATCAGAACCTCGTGGATCAGTTAAGAAAAAAGAGATTGTGAAAGCTGTTATCGTTCGACAAAAGAAATCAATCCAACGAAAAGATGGATCAACTATCAAATTTGACGAGAACGCAGCTGTTATTCTAGACGGTACAGAGCCAAAGGGAACTCGTGTTTTTGGACCAATCGCAAGAGAGGTTAGAGAACGAGGGTTTATGAAAATTGTTTCTTTGGCAGAAGAAGTTTACTAATTAGATAAGTAAGATTGTTTTAAAGAAATGAATATTATAAAGGGTGATAAAATCAAAGTCTTAAGCGGTAAAGATCGTGGAAAGACTGGAAAAGTTACAAAAGCAATTCCTACTGAAGGAAAAGTTGTTGTTGAAAAGGTTAATGTTGTAAAAAAACATAAAAAGGCTAAAGGAGGTGCTCCGGGTGAGCGAATTTCTTTGGAATTGCCTATTAATGTTTCAAATACGCAATTAATTTGTTCAAAATGTAAAAAACCGACAAGGGTTGGAAAGAAAAAAGTCGGAGGAAAAATGGTTCGAATTTGTAAAAAATGCGAAGCCGAAATCTAAAAAAGATTTAAATACACTAACTCATCAGTTTTTGAAGATATATGAATAAGAATGTATTAGAAGAAAAATATACTAGCGAAGTTATGCCCAAGCTCATGAAAGAGTTCGGTTATGATAACGTTATGGCTGTACCTAAAATTATTAAGGTTTCAGTTAATGTCGGGTTGTCAAAGGCCGTTAATAATTCAAATTTCAAGGAAGACGTTGTGAGAGATTTGAGATTAATTACAGGACAACAACCAATTCTAACAAAAGCTCGAAAGGCGATTGCTGGATTTAAAATTAGAGAAGGTCAGGAAATTGGAGCTTCTGTAACATTGAGAGGAAAAAGAATGTGGGATTTTATCGAAAGATTTATTGGAGCGACAATTCCACGTATGAAAGATTTTCAAGGAATTGAAAGAAAGAATTTTGATAATCAGGGGAATTTGAACTATGGAATCAAAGAGCAACTAACTTTCCCTGAGATTTCAACTGATGATATTACAACAATTTTTGGATTACAAGTGAATATCACTTCGTCAGCAAATGGTCGGGATGAAGGAATCGCATTGTTTAAATTGTTAGGTTTTCCAATTCAGGAAAAATAAGAGAGTTAAGATAAATAATAGTAAATATATCAATATGAGTTTTGATCAAGTTTCAGATATGCTTACACGAATAAGGAATGCGCAAATGGCTGGAAATGCTGATGCGTCAATGCCTTCTTCTAAATTTAAGCTTGCTTTGGCAAGAGCACTTTATAGTAGTGAATATATTGAAGAGGTTTCAATTTTTTCTGAAGGGGACAAGAACTACCTTCGTTTGAAATTGAAGTATTTTGGTACAACTCCTGCTATTAAGGGAATTCAAAGAGTGAGTAAGCAGGGACAGAGAATTTATGCTGGAAGTAAGGACCTTCCTAGAGTGAAGAATAATTTTGGTGTTGCATTTATTTCTACATCAAAAGGGATTATGACAGATAGACAGGCAAGAAAAGAGAACCTTGGAGGGGAAGTTGTTTGTAAAGTTTGGTAATTTTTTAAATTGATAGATTAAATATAACGAAATTATGGCAAAAAAATCAGTTATAGCTAGAGCACAAAAAAAGCCAAAGTTTTCTACACGTACAGTGAATAGATGTTGGAAATGTGGAAGAAAACATGGTTATATGAGGCAGTTTGGTCTTTGTCGAATTTGTTTTCGAGAGCTTGCGGCAAAGGGGTCAATCCCTGGTGTTAGACGCTCAAGTTGGTAAGATTTTGTATAAATGTTAAATAGATAAAGAGGATGTCAAGAATTGGAAAAAAACCTATTTCTATACCTAGTGGCGTAACGGTAACTCTTGAGGATAAAACCGTAAAGGTCAATGGTCCTAAAGGGGAATTGTCTTTTGAGACAAGCTACGAAGTTGAGGTTGAAGTAAAAGACAATGAAATTACTGTTGCAAAAATTGGTAAAACTAAATCTGCTCCTGCTCTTTGGGGAACGACCAGAGCAAGTATTCAGAATATCGTATTGGGTGTTTCTGAGGGATTTAAAAAGGGTTTAGAATTGCACGGAGTTGGTTACAAGATGGCTGTGCAAGGAAAGAAGTTAGTTTTAAACTTAGGATATTCACATCCTATTGAAGTACAAATTCCAGAAGGATTAACTATTTCAATCGAAGCGAATATTATGAGTGTTGAAGGAATTGATAAACAGAAAGTTGGTCAATTTGCTGCTGAAATAAGAGCATTTAGAAAAGTCGAGCCTTATAAGGGGAAGGGGTTTAGATATGTTGGAGAAACTTTCATTAAGAAAGAAGGAAAACGTGCTGTTGTTAGTGAATAAATCAAGATATAATTTAAATATTTTATGAAAAAGAGTAGAAATCAAATACGTATTCATAGAAAACGAAGAGTAAGGGCAAGAATTTCTGGAACAACCAGTAAGCCTAGACTTAGTGTTTTTAAGAGTCTTACAATGTTAAGCTCTCAGATTATTGACGATACGGAAGGAAAAACTTTAGTGTCTGCCGATACTAGAGAATTGAAGAAGAAAAAATTCGATCTAGAAACTGCCACTGAACTTGGGAAGTTGATTGCAACAAAAGCCAAGAAAGCAAAAGTTGAAAAGGTTGTTTTTGATAGAAGTGGATATCTATATCACGGGAAGATCAAAGCTTTTGCTGAAGGTGCTCGTGAAGAAGGATTGAAATTCTAAATTTATTAATTGTTATTGATTTTTTGTGATATGGCAACAATACAACAAGATAAGGGGAAAAAAAGATTCCCAAGAGGGAAGAAAAGATTTCAAAAACGAGAGAAACCTGAATACGAACAAAAGTTACTCGACCTTGCTCGTGTGACTCGTGTAGTTAAAGGTGGACGAAGATTCTCTTTTAGAGCATCTGTCGTTATTGGAAATAAAAAAGGCAAAGTTGGTTTTGGAGTAGCTAAAGGTTCTGATGTTTCTATCGCAATCGGGAAAGCTTTTGCTGCTGCTAAGAAAAACATGATTCTAGTAAAGCGAACAAACAAGACTATTGCCTTTGATATTAATAAGAAATTTGGTGCGGCTAAGATTATTATGCGTCCAGCAAAAGAAGGACGAGGAGTCGTAGCTGGTGGTGCGATGAGGTCAGTACTTGAACTTGCTGGAATTAAAGATATCGTTGCAAAATCACTTGGTTCTTCCAATAAAATCAATGTTGCTAGAGCAACAATGGCAGCACTAGAAGAGTTGGGAGAGAGATTGGTAGGAAAAGGACTAGAAAAGAAAAATTCAAGCGAAATTAAAGAAACCGTGAAAAAAACAGTAAAGAAAGAAGAAATAAAGAAACTTCTAAAGAAGACTACTGAGAAAAAAGCTCTTAAAAAGGTTGAAAAAAAAGAGGAGAAATCTGTTAAGAAAACAGAAGATAAATAAGAAGCTAAATCTATTTTGATATGCAAATTAATGATTTAAAAGCCACAAGCAAGGATACAAAGAAACGAGTTGGTCGTGGTGGAAAAAAAGGTACTTATTGTGGTGCTGGAATGAATGGACAAAGGTGTCGAAGTGGGCACTCACAGGCAGCTACTTTTACAGGAGGTAGCTCTTCTGTTGTAGGTCAGACAAAAAAACTTAAAGGTTTTAAATCTCTTAAACCTCAAGCACAAACGGTTAATTTGACTGATATTGAACGTGTTTTTGAAGATGGCACAGAAATTACACCAGAAATGCTAAAGGAAAGAGGACTTATTAGTAAGTTGGATCTTCCAGTAAAAATTCTTTCTATGGGAGAAATAACTAAGAAAGTCTCTTTGAAGAATGTTGCTTTTTCTAAATCTACTAAAAAAAAGATTGAAAAAGTAAGTGGAAGTGTAGAATAGAAATTATGAACTGTGTTTAGTTTGGTTTCAAACTAAATGTTTCGTATAACACTAGGAAAAAATAAATGTTGGAAAAAATTAGGCAAATATTTAAAATAAAAGAATTAAGAAATAAAATATTTTTTATTTTAGCAATTCTTGTTATTTATAGAATTGCAGCCAATGTACCAATTCCTGGAGTAGATACTAGTCAGCTGAAGGCCTTCTTTGAAAGCCATCAGCTTTTTGGTATGTTAGACATGTTCTCTGGAGGAGGACTTAGGAATATCTCCATTGTAATGTTGGGAGTTGGGCCATATATTACGGCTTCAATTGTGATGCAAGTTATGACAATGATTGTTCCAAAACTTGAACAAATGCAGAAAGAAGAGGGTGAAATTGGTAGACAGAAATATAATTCATGGACTAGGTATTTAGCGGTTCCATTTGCTGTATTGCAAGTATTTGCAATGATTTCTTTATTTAAATCGCAAGGTTTATTGGGGAATTTAACTCCAATTAGTTATATTACAATTATTTTAACAGCAACAGCTGGTACTATTTTTTTGATGTGGTTAGGTGAACTTATCTCTGAGAAAGGTTTGGGAAATGGAGTTTCGTTACTTATTTTTGCCGGAATTGTTTCAGCACTTCCAAGTTCAGTTCAGCAATTACTTGCAACTTGGGATTCTTCAATGGTATTGACCTATTTTTCATTTTTAGTGATTACTATAATAACAGTTGTTAGTATAGTGGTTGTAAATGAAGGACAAAGAGATATACCAGTTTCTTTTGCAAGAAGAACTCGCTCGGGTGCTACTAGTGGTTCAACTAAGAGTACATTACCACTAAGAGTGAATCAAGCAGGTGTTATTCCGATTATCTTTGCGATGTCGATTATGATTTTCCCTGGAATGATTGCAAATTTACTTGCAACAATCCAGAATCCAAAGGTTCAGGCCTTTGCTGGTTGGGTTGCTGATTTGTTTGCAAATCAGACATTCTATGGTGCAGCATACTTTGTATTAGTGGTTGCCTTCACATTCTTTTATACATCAGTTACATTTGATCCAAAGAATATAGCGGAGAGTCTTCAACGGCAAGGTGGTTTTGTGCCAGGGATACGACCGGGGATGCCTACTATAGAATATTTGAACTATGTGGTTAACAGAGTTACGACTTCAGGAGCATTATTTCTGGGATTGGTTGCTGTGCTACCATTTATTGTTCAAGGTATAACAAGGGTGAAAACACTTACTGTTGGTGGAACTGGAATCTTGATTGTAGTCTCTGTTGTTATTGAGATGGTGAAACAAATAGAAGCCCAGTTAGTTATGAGGGATTACGAAGGTTTTTAGAAAATTGAAAAAAATTAGATATTCAAAAACAGTCCCTTGGGGCTGTTTTTGAAAGCATAGAACATTTGACTTTTTCTTGTTTTTGGAGTAATCTATATATTATTCAAGCAATGAAATTTAAAAGCGGGTGTCGTATAGTGGTTTATTATATCAGCCTTCCAAGCTGAGGAGGTGGGTTCGATTCCCATCACCCGCTCAAAGGATAAAAAGTTCCCCTTATGGGGAGCTTTTTATTTGTGTTATTAAGAGGAAGGAGGATTTCTTGTAGTGAAACTATTTAAATAATAGAGTCTGAAAGTTGATAAAGTAGTATGTGAGATTTTCTCATTACTTGTTTAAATTTATCAAAAAACATTTTACTCTAAATGTTTTTTGATTTTTAAAAGCACAAAGAGTAAAATTAGGATATTATCAATTATTAATTCTATATGTCAAAAACACATTCAATTATAGCTAATTATCTTAATGAGGTTCGAGAAACTCTTAGTACAGGTGATGCACGAGAGCATGCATATCGGTCCGCACTCAAAAAGTTAATCGAAGAGTTGAATGATGAAATTTTGGTAATAAATGAACCTGCTTACAAGGGTGGAAACGCACCAGATTTTCTTTTTAAGAAAGGTGAAACTCCAATTGCATACGCAGAGTGTAAGGATGTGAGTATTGATATTTCAAATAAGGATGTACAGAAACAAGCAAATCGTTATGTTGTTGCTTTTGGACGTATTTTGCTTACAAACTATTATGATTTTGAAATTATTACAGAGGAAAGCGAAGAAACTCAAAAAATTTCCATTGCAACTTGTGATGGAAAAACAATTTTTCAATTGTCAGAGAATTTTGAAGTTTTTGTAAATTTACTCAAAGATTATCTTGTTCCTTCTTATCGTACGATTAGATCAGCAAAAAAACTTGCCGAAATAATGGCAAGTAAGGCTCGGATTTTACGAGACAATGCTCTTGTGTCCCTGGATATAAATAAGGACTCTGATATTTCTGCTCAATACACAGCTTTTAAGGAAATTCTAATTCACGAATTGACGCCTGAAGAGTTTGTTGATATGTATGCTCAAACACTTGTTTATGGTCTTTTTGTTGCTCGTTATCATGATTCGTCTTTGGATAACTTTTCTCGTTATGAAGCGCAAGATCTTTTACCTTCGACAAATCCACTGCTCAAAAAATTCTTTGGACATGTGGCAGGCACAGAATATGATACAAAGATTGCATGGTTGGTGGATTCTTTGGTTGAAGCATATGCAAGCACTGATGTGGCGAAAATTATGCACAAAGAATTTGTCAAAAAACAAAAAGACCCAGTTTTGCATTTCTATGAAACTTTTCTTTCGAAATATAATCAAGACTTGCGAAAATCGCGTGGTGTTTATTATACACCAACACCAGTTGTTTCCTTTATTGTGCGAAGTGTTGATGAGATTTTGAAAACGAAATTCAATCTCGCCAAGGGTCTTGCTGATACAACAAAAATTTCTCATACAGAAAAGATTCAAGCAACAGATGCACGAACAAAGGACGGAATAAAAAAAGAAAAAATCCAAATTCACAAAGTGCAAATTCTTGACCCAGCAGTGGGGACGGGAACTTTTCTCAATGAAGTAATTGAACACATTCACAAAAGCTTTGTTGGACAAGAGGGGCTTTGGAGTGGCTATATTCATGAACATCTTGTGCCACGTTTGCATGGTTTTGAGCTTATGATGGCAAGTTACACAATGGCACATCTAAAGCTTGGTGTGACACTCAAAGAATTGGGCTATAAAAACAATGAAAGATTGTCGGTTTGGTTGACCAATTCTCTGGAAGAAGGAATTCACGAAGTGCCAAATCTTTTTATGAGTCAATGGCTAACGGAAGAATCAAATGAGGCATCTAAAATCAAATCAGAAATGCCAATTATGGTTGTGTTGGGAAATCCGCCATATGCAGTTAGCTCTTCAAATAAGGGTGAAAAAATTCAAGAATTAATCGAAGTTTATAAAAAGGACTTGAATGAAAGAAATATCCAACCTCTTTCTGATGATTATATTAAATTTATTCGTTTTGCTGAAAATCAAATTGAGAAAACTGGCGAGGGTGTCGTGGCAATGATTACGAATAATTCATTTATTGATGGTGTTATACACAGGCAAATGCGAAAGCATCTAATGGAAACTTTTGATGAAATCTATGTGCTTGATTTGCACGGAAACAGCAAGAAAAAAGAAGCTGCACCAGATGGAAGCAAAGATGAAAATGTGTTTGATATCATGCAAGGAGTGAGTGTTAATATTTTTGTGAAAAATAGGAATGATAAGAAATTAGCCGATGTCTATCATTCAGAAATCTTTGGAAAAAGAGCAAAGAAATTTGAAAAATTAAACAGTTCTGAATTCGGAAAAGTTGATTGGCAAAAATTGGAAAATAAAGCACCATATTATTTTTTCGTGCCAAAAGATTTTGCAGCAGAAGACGAATATAAAAAAGGTTTTGGGGTTGACGATGTATTAACAGTTACTGCAGGGGGAATAAAAACACACCGTGATCATTTGGTCGTTGATCAAAATAAGTCTGAATTGGAGAAAAGAATACAAACTTTTTTTGACAAATCTAAAAGTAACAAAGAAATTAGAAACGAATTAAGATTGAGAGATAATCGAGACTGGACTATGGAGAATGCTCGCAATAATAGTTATTCACAAGAAAAAATTAAACAAATTCAATATAGACCGTTTGATTTACAAAGTATATATTATGATAAAAAATTAATTGATTTCGGACGAGAGCAAATTATGAAACATATGATTGCCGAGAAAAATTACGGGTTGTGTTTAATGAGAAATCTTATTAATACTAAAGAGTTAAAAACAGTTTTTATTTCAAGTGATATTATTGATTTAAATTTTTATGGATTTCAAACATATCTTTTTCCACTCTACCTCTACCACGAAGACGGAACAAAAACATCGAATCTTAAAAAAGAGATTTGGGACAAAATAAACGAAGTGGCAGGAGAGACCAAGCCAGAAAACATTTTGGACTATATCTATGCAGTTTTGCATTCGCCAAATTATCGCAAGAAATATAAAGAATTTTTGAAAATTGATTTTCCACGTGTGCCATATCCAAATGACAAACAAACTTTTGAAAAATTGGTTGAACTGGGAGAAAAATTGAGAAAATTACATCTATTGGAATCGTCAGAGGTGGAGAAGTTCATCACAACCTTCCCAGAGGATGGCACAAGTGAAGTTGAAAAAGGCTATCCAAGATATGAAAATGGAAATGTGCAAATCAACGAAAAACAATATTTTGGCAATGTGTCAGAAGTTGCATGGAACTTCTACATCGGAGGCTATCAACCAGCCCAAAAATGGCTTAAAGACCGCAAAGAAAGAAAACTTTCAACCGACGAAATTTTGCACTATCAAAAAATGATCGTCAGTTTGATTAGAACAGATGAGCTTATGAGGGAAATTGATAAGACTTTCAAGTTTTAGATGCAGTAAACTAAAAGCACTAGTTTTATGGTTATGCTATAATAGGGTCATCGATAGATACCCCTAAAGATACCCCTAAAGAATAAAAACAAAAAAGATGACAAAAGTTATTAGGAAATTAACAAAGAAAAGCGAGTACAGCTATTTAGTCAATATCCCCAAGGAGTTCATTGATAAATATGGATGGAAAGCCAAGCAAAAACTAACCATCGAAGATAAGGGCAGGGGAGTTTTGGAGATTAAGGATTGGAGGAAAAGGTAATATTTGAGGTAAATTGTGATTTTATGGTATAATGTATTTAGTTAAGAATAAAACTCAGTTATGGAAAGTGAAAACAGTTTAGGTATTGAGATTGAAGGGAGAAAAATAAAAATCAAGCTTCTGAAGGATGGAAATATAGTGAGTGATGAGAGTTGGGAAGACGAGGGTAATCTTTCTCAAACATTATTGAAAAAGATGGACGAACTTCTGAAAAGGAATAATCTAACTGTTCAAGACTTGAAGTCTGGTGTGAATGTAAAGTCCGACAATGAGTCATATACATCTGCACGAATAGCAAAAATTACTGCTGATATGATCAACTTTTCTTTAGAAAAATAGATTAGCTTGACAGGAGTAAATTCGGCGTGTAAAATGAATCTGTTAAATTAAAGATGGTTAAATGCAAAAACAATTGTATGTTTTTGGATTTTATCGTCTTGTGTGTGCGTAATAATTTTTTTATTTTATTACACGAACAATTTAAGATGTGCGAAAAAGGCCATGTTCTGGTCTCTATAATATTATTGATCTCCTTTCTCGATGCCCAGAGAAGAAATGATCGAACAAATTAGTTAAATTGTTATATTAATCAGCAAAACTGATTGTTTTTGAGTATGTGAAAACAGTCGATAACCAAATTGTGCTAATATGAAAAAAGTCAAAAAAGATCTTGTAGTAAAGTCAAAGTTTAGCTCACATTCGAGTTTGTCAAAGCGAAAGTTTTTTCAAAAACAACCGATGGTTTCTTTGCCAAATTTAATTGAGTCCCAACTGAAATCATATGAATGGTTTTTGAAAGAAGGTCTGGATGAGATTTTGAAGGAAATCTGTCCAATTGATGATTTTACAGGAAATGAAATGGAACTCACAATCAGTGATTGTTATTTGGACGAGCCTAAATATGATGAGTTGACTTCAAAAGAAAAAAACATTTCATACGATGCTCCGCTTCGAGCGCAAGCTAGTTTGTTGATTAAAAAAACTGGAGAGGTAAAAGAACAGGAAATCTTTTTAGCAGATTTTCCAATCATGACAAACAGAGGAACATTTATTATAAATGGTGTTGAAAGAGTTGTTGTTTCGCAGCTCATTAGAAGTCCTGGAGCATTTTTTACAATGGAATACACAAAAGGTAGAAAACTTTTTGGAGCAAAAGTTATTCCAAATAGAGGTGCATGGTTGGAGCTTGAAACTGATATGGACGGAGCAATTTGGGCAAAAATAGACAGAAAAAGAAAAATCCCAGTTACTTCACTATTGAGAGTTTTTGGATTAGCAAGTGATAAAGATATATTAAAAGCTTTTAAAGGTATCGATAATGGAGAGGTTGCAATGATTGAGGAAACTCTTAGCAAGGATCCAGCGAGAACTTCAGCAGAGGCTTATAAAGAAATTTACAAAAGATTAAGACCAGGTGATTTAGCAACAGCTGAAAATGCTAAGCAAATGGTTGATTCAATATTCTTCAGTAACGAAAGATATGATTTCGGAAGAGTTGGTCGTTATAGACTAAACTTGCGTTTGGATATGAATAAAGACGAAGATGTTGAGGAAAACAGAATTCTTAGTGAAGAAGAGATTGTGAAGATTGTAGGTGAGATTATTAGACTAAACAATGATCCATCGGCAATTCCTGATGATATTGATCACCTTGGAAATAGAAGATTAAGAGGAGTTGGCGAGTTAGTTCAAAACAAAGTAAGGGTTGGTCTTGCTAGAATGATCAGAAATATCAAAGATAGGATGAGTACTTGTGATATTACAACAGTTGTACATGGTCAGTTGATTAATCCTAGACCAGTTGCAGCTTCTATTAAAGAGTTTTTTTCTTCATCACAACTTTCTCAGTTTATGGATCAAGTAAATCCTTTGGCTGAGCTTGAACACAAAAGAAGGCTTTCTGCCATGGGACCAGGTGGTTTGACTAGAGAGAGAGCAGGTTTTGAAGTACGAGATGTGCATAATTCACATTACGGAAGGATTTGTCCAGTGCAAACACCAGAAGGTCCAAACATTGGTCTTGTTGGACATCTTGCTTGTTATGCGAGAGTGAATGACTATGGTTTCTTGGAAACTCCTTACAGAGTTTTAGCAAAAACTATTACTAAAGAAGATAAATTAGCGGAAAATAGAATACTTGTTGAAGATGTGAAAGATTCTAGCGACAATGTTTTGATTGTCAAAGGAAAGAAAATCACAAAAGATGATTTGGATAAATTAAAGAAATCTGCTAAGGATGAAATTAATGTGTTGCCTTTTATTACTGGAGAAGTGAAATTTCTCAATGCTCTTGCTGAAGAAAAGGTTAGTATCGCTCATGCGAGAATTGATCTTGATGAAGACGACAATCTATTAGAAGAGATCGTTGAGGCTCGTGTTAACACAGAAGCAACGAAAATTGAGTCAACAGAGCTTGATTATATTGATGTATCAGCAAAACAATGTATCTCAGTTGCAACTTCACTTATTCCTTTTTTGGAACACGATGATGCAAACCGTGCACTTATGGGATCAAATATGCAACGACAAGCTGTTTCTTGTATTGTTCCAGATGCTCCTCTTGTAGGGACTGGACTTGAAGATAAGGCAGCTGCTGATTCAGGACAGGTTGTATTAGCTGGTGCTGATGGTGAAATTGTTGAAGTTGATGGTGCTCATATCGTTTTAAGAGAAAAGGTAGAAAAAGGGAAGAAAGTGAAACGAAGAACTTATCCATTGCAGACATTTGCAAAATCAAATGCTTTTACAAGTATGAATCAAATCCCACGTGTTCGAAGAGGTCAACTTGTGAAAACAGGAGATCTTCTTGCTGATGGAGCGTCAACTGATCATGGAGAATTAGCTCTTGGTAAAAATGTTCTTATGGCATTTATGCCTTGGGAGGGTTTCAACTTTGAAGATGCTATTATTGTTTCAGAAAGATTGAGGCATGAGGATGGATATTCTTCTGTTCATATTGAAGAATTTACAGTTGATGTAAGAGATACAAAACTCGGGCCAGAGGTTGTGACAAGAGATATTCCAAATATTGGAGAAGATAGATTGAAAAATCTTGATGAAACAGGGGTTATCCGAATTGGAGCTGAAGTTTCTTCAGGAGATATATTGGTAGGAAAGGTAACTCTAAAGGGAGAAGGAGATCTTACAGCAGAAGAAAGATTGCTTCGAGCTATTTTCGGTGAAAAATCAAGAGATGTTAAAGATACTTCACTTTATGTTCCACACGGAAAAAGTGGGAAAGTTGTTGATATCAAGATTTTCTCAAGAGAAAAAGGAGATAAGTTACAAGCTGGAGTCATTCAACAGATTCAAATTTCTATGGCTCAATTAAGAAAAATTTCTGTAGGAGATAAACTTGCTGGTAGACATGGCAATAAAGGTGTGATTTCTAAAGTTGCAGCTATTGAAGATATGCCATATCTTCCAGATGGAACTCCTGTGGATGTTATTTTGACACCACTTGGTGTACCTTCTCGTATGAACCTTGGGCAGATTTTCGAGACTCATCTTGGATGGGCTGCTCATAAACTTGGATATAAAGCAGCATCTCCAGCACTAAACGGTGTTACTGTTCCTGAGATTAAGGCTGAGCTTAGAAAAGCTGGTCTTCCAGAAGATGGAAAGATTCAATTGTCTAGTGGAAAAACGGGAGAGCAATTTATTGAAAAAACAATGGTTGGTTACATGTATATTATGAAGCTTAATCATTTGATCGAAGATAAGATGCATATGCGTTCTATTGGACCTTACTCACTGATTACTCAGCAACCTCTTGGAGGTAAAGCTCAGTTCGGAGGACAGAGATTTGGAGAGATGGAGGTTTGGGCACTTGAAGGATATGGTGCCGCACATACACTCCAGGAAATGCTTACAATCAAGTCTGATGATGTATTAGGACGTTCTAGTGCATATGAATCAATTATTAAAGGTGAACCTATAAAACCACCGAATATTCCTGCAGCGTTCCATGTTCTAGTTAATGAGCTCAAAGCTCTTGCGCTAGAAGTGAATTTATTGGAATCAAAAGTTGATGTTAAGGCGAGAGAAAGAGAAGAAAGAGATAATGGAAATGATTCAGAGAGAACATCAAACAGAAGATAAATTTACTTATTATAACTTTAATAGCAAAATTCGATGATAGAAAATATAACAAGAATTTCAGACTTCAGTGCCGTGCAGTTGAAAATTGCTTCACCTGAAAAAATTCTTGAATGGTCACATGGAGAAGTTATGCGACCAGAAACAATCAACTATAGAACACAACGATTTGAGAAAGATGGACTTTTCTGCGAAAAGATTTTCGGACCTTCAAAAGATTGGGAATGTTACTGTGGAAAATATAAAAGAATACGATATAAAGGAATTGTTTGTGATAAGTGTGGTGTTGAAATCACAAAATCAATTGTAAGACGTGAGAGAATGGGTCATATTGAACTTGCTGTTCCAGTTTCTCATATTTGGTTCCTAAGAAGTGTTCCTTCAAGAATCGGACTAGCACTTAATATGTCAGTTCAAGAACTTGAAAGAGTAGTTTATTTTGCTAATTACATTGTGATTTCAGTTGATGAAGATGCTAGAAAAGAAGCTTTCGCTGAACTTGAAAAAGAATACAAACTGAATCAGAAAAGTGCTAAAACTGAATTAGAAAAAGAAGAAGTGAAAGGAATTTACCAAGCTTCAAAAGAGAGCTTAAAGAGTCTTCAGAAAAAACAAACTCTTTCTGAAATTGATTATCATAATATTTCAAGAAACTTTGGACATGTATTTGAAGCTTCTATAGGAGCTGAAGCGATTTATCAACTTTTGCGAGAACTTAATCTTGCAAAAGAGGTCGCAGCTTTAAGTGAGAAAATTGTTAATGGAAAAACTTCTGATAAGAAAAGATTGGCAAAGAGATTAAAAGTATTGGCTGGTTTTGAAAATGCAAAAATTAAACCAGAATGGATGATGCTTAAGGTTATTCCAATTATTCCTCCAGATCTTCGTCCGATGGTTCAACTTAATGGTGGTCGTTTTGCTACCAGTGATTTAAATGACTTATATAGAAGAATTATCAACAGGAACAATCGTCTTCGAAAATTGATTGAGCTTGGTGCTCCTGAAGTTATTCAAAGAAATGAAAAAAGAATGTTGCAAGAAGCAGTAGATGCTTTGATTGATAATAGCTCAAGAAGATCTCAAGCTCAAGTAGCTGCTTCAACTGGACAAAGAAGAGCGTTGAAATCTGTTTCTGATATGTTGAAAGGTAAACAAGGACGTTTTAGACAGAATTTGCTTGGAAAACGTGTTGATTATTCAGGAAGAAGTGTGATTGTGATTGGGCCAAAATTAAAACTTCATCAGTGTGGAATTCCAAAGAAGATGGCGCTTGAATTATTCAAACCGTTTATTATCAACAAGTTGATTGAGAATGAGCATGCTCATAATGTAAGAACTGCTGGTAGAATGGTTGACGCTGAAAGAGAAGAAGCATATGAAATGCTTGATAATATAATTGATCATCATTTTGTGCTTTTGAATCGTGCACCTACTTTGCATAGACTCTCAATTCAGGCCTTTCAACCAGTGCTAATTGAAGGTAAGGCTATTCGTGTTCATCCTTTGGTTTGTACAGCTTTCAACGCTGATTTTGATGGTGATCAAATGGCTGTTCACGTTCCACTTACAACTGAGGCAAGAAAGGAATGTGCTGAGATTATGCTTTCTAGTAAAAATCTTTTGAAACCTTCAAGTGGAGATCCTATTACAGTTCCTTCTCAAGATGTTGTTTTGGGGTCATATTACATGACAACTCTTATTGATGGTGCTAAGGGAGAGGGGAAATCATTTTCATCAATGGAGGACGTGATTCGTGCTTATCAGATGCAAATCATTAGTCTTAAGGCTAAAATCAATTTGTATTATAAGGGTGAAAAAATGAAAACCTGTGCTGGAAGAGTTTTGATTAATGATATTCTTCCTGAGAGCTTGAGGTTTATTAATAAGAAGTTGACAAAAGGCGATCTAAAAATTCTTGTGGCTGGATTTTTAAGAGATGAAGGAACTGATGGAACTGCTGTTTTCGTAGATAATCTGAAAAATCTTGGATTTGAATATGTTACAAGATCTGGAATTAGTTTGGGAATGGATGATTTCGTTGAACCAAAAGACAAGAAAAAAACTTTCGCTGATGCTGATAAAGAAGTTGAGGAAGTTCAATCTCAGTATGACATGGGTCTTTTAACGAATTCTGAACGAAAAACTAAGGTGGTTAAGATTTGGAATGAAACTAAAGATAAAATTACTAAAAAAGTTATTGATGCAATTGACCCAAAGGGATCTGTACATGCAATGATTGACTCTAAGGCTAGAGGCTCTGAGGCTGTTGTTGTTCAGATGACTGGGATGAAAGGTCTTGTGGCTGGTCCAACTGGAGAGACAATAGAACTTCCTATTAAAGGTTCTCTGAAAGGTGGCTATGATGTATTGGAATATTTTATTTCAACTCATGGTGCTAGAAAAGGTATGGCTGATACAGCGCTAAGAACAGCCACAGCTGGTTACCTTACTCGTCGCTTGGTTGATGTTGGTCAAGATGTTGTTATTACTGAGGAGGATTGTGGCGATACAGAAGGGGCCTACTTATACAGAGAAGATTCTGATCAGATTGGACAAGGTTTTGCCTCACGTGTAGAAGGAAGAACTACTTTGGAAGTTGTAAAGAATCCCGAAACTGGTAAGAAGATTGTTGGTAAAGGAGAATTAGTAACAGCTAATCAAGCCAAGACAATCGAAGACACAAAGGTTACAAAAGTTAAGATTAGAAGTTTAGTAACATGTCAAACAAGGAGAGGTGTTTGTCAGAAGTGTTATGGAAAAGATCTTGGAAGAAATGAATTAGTGAACTTAGGACAAGCAGTTGGAACGATTGCTGCACAAGCAATTGGTGAACCTGGAACGCAATTAACTATGCGTACTTTCCATATTGGTGGTGTTGCTGGAACTGATATTACACAAGGTCTTCCTCGTGTTGAGGAAATCTTTGAGGCTAGAAATCCTAAGGCAGAAGCTGTTTTAGCAGAAACAGATGGAATAATTGAAGATATTGTTGAAAATAAGAAGCAAAAAATAATCACTTTACGTAAATCGCAAACAGGTAAGGTGAAGAAGATCGAAGAAAAAGACTATGCTATGCCTGCTGTTATGAACGCAAAGGTAGCGAAGGGAGACCTAGTTACCAAAGGACAAGTCCTTTCTGAGGGACATTTAGATCTTAAGAAATTGTTTAAGATTGCTGGAACAGAAGCATTGCACAGATATATTATTTGTGAAGTGCAAGAAATTTACCAGACTCAAGGAGAGGGAATTAACGATAAACATATCGAAATCGTTGTTAGACAAATGCTTTCAAGAGTTAAAGTTGCTGATCCTGGTGATACAGAACTTCTTGCTGGAGACATTGTGGAAAAAGCTAAGTTTGTTGAAATGAATAGAATCGTTAAGGAAAAAAAAGGACAAGAAGCTACTGGAGAACAATTAGTTCTAGGAATTTCAAAGATTGCTCTTTCAACTGATAGTTTTCTTTCTGCTGCATCATTCCAAGAAACCGCAAAGGTTTTGATTGATGCCTCTACTCAAGGAAAGATTGATTACCTAAGAGGCTTAAAGGAAAATGTGATTCTAGGAAAACTGATTCCTGCTGGAACTGGTTTTGAAAAGAGAAGAAAAGAAATGCTTGCTCTCGAAAAAGATGGATTTGAAGGTATAGACAAGCAAACTGTTTAAAGAGTCTAGACTATTTTTTTTAAAACAGCCCTTAGGGGCTGTTTTTTTATTTACAAAAAAGTAGAGTTATTCAATTGCTAGTTAGACTACTAGTTTAACATTTGTTGAATTTTTTTAGATCTTCTTTATACTCAGTTTGATATATATGTAGTATCGCTATAAACATGGCAATGATAATTGGTCCTATTAGAAAGCCAATAAGTCCAAATATTGCTAAGCCTCCAAATGTAGATATGAAAATCAATAAAGGATGAAGACCAGAGGAATCTCCTACAAGTTTCGGTCTTAGGATATTATCAACAAGGCTTATCACAAGAGTCCCAAAAACAATTAGAACTATTCCTTGCCAAATTTGACCTATAAGCAAAAGTACTATTGCTGTTGGTGCCCAAACAAAAACTGGTCCAAGCATTGGGACTAATGAAAAAAAGACAGTAACCACACCTAGAAGTGCAGCAGATGGTACATCTAGAATCCAAAGCAAAAGTCCTGTTAGTATACCTTGAATAATTGCTATAACCAGAGTTCCTTTTAATGTTGCTTTTGAGATCTCAACAAATTTGTTAATCAGAACTTTTTCTTGACGATTTTTCAGTGGACTAAGTTGCATCGTTTTTTTGATAATCCTGTCTCCATCTTTGAAGAAATAATAAAGTGCAAAAAACATCACGAAAGTCATAAAGACTAGTTGACTCGTGCTCTGATAAGCGCTTTTAATCATCGACACAAAAATATTTCCAGCACTTTTCATCCCATTCATAAACTTGTCTGTGCCTATAATGCTGTGTAAGTCATTGTCTGTTATTTGAATATTTAAAACGGGTATAGTTAATTCAATATTGTTTACTTTTTCTAAGAAATGATTTTTTTGAACAATATTATAGAGTTCATTGGCTTCTGACACAATTAAGCTTGAAATGAAAATTAGTGGAAAGATTATGATGACAAGAATTAATCCACATGTTGTAAACGATCCAAATGCTTTATTGTTGCGGAAGAATTTTGTAAATCTTTTATAATATGAATTGAAAAGTTGTGAAAGAACAAAAGCAATTAAAAGTGCTATTAGAAAAGGTTTGAAGAGTATATAAGCTCCGTATCCAGAAAATGCTATTAATAAAAATAGGAAAGTTGAATTAAAATGAGCGGTCATGTTTATGTTTTATGAGTTATTTTTAGTGTAAGTATTCTCATTATAAAGAAAACAAGTCTTCCAATCAACTAATTTCTTATAAAGTCTAACATAGCTTTGTTAACAATCTTTTTTTTTGAAAATAATGAGTGATATCCGAGTCTTAATATCAGTAAAGAATAAAAATAAGGAAGTGCAATTTTAGGGTAGTGTTTTTTGAAAAAAGAAAGTCCATTTCTGACTAAAAAATAGGTCTTAGTTTCTGAGTTAGATGAGTGTGATTCATTGTGGTAGCAGATTGATTTTTGTTCTGTGTCTATTTTGAATCCAGCCGCCAATGCTCTTTTTGAAAAATCAGCATCTTCGTAATAAAGAAAGAATTTTGGGTCAAAGCCCCCAATTTTGCTTACTAGATCTTTTTTTACTAGCAGTGCACATCCAGTCACATAACGATTTTTAACTCTACTAGGCCTAGAATGAGTTGTTTGAAGACGCAAGAAATTAATAGCTCCTTCATTGAAAATAACTTTATTTGTTTTGGGATCAATTATTTTACAAGATAAAAGTCCTATAGCCGGATTATTGTTGGCAGTTTCTAATATTTTTTGTAAAGAATTGTCTCCTAATGTAGCATCAGCGTTTAATAAGAAGAAAAAATCAGAGTTTAAATTTCTAAAAAAAACTTTATTTATAGCTCTACCAAATCCGTCATTGAATTCATTTCTCCTTAACTTAAATAAAGCATCTTTGTTTTGATTTAAAATTTCCCAAGTTTTATCACTAGAATCATTATCAATCACGATAATTCTTTTTTCGAATTCAGAAGTCTTATTATTTTTGATAGAAGTAATGCATCTCTCGATTGTATCTTCGTTATTATAGGTAATCACAATAACGGTGACAATAAGTTTAGTATTATTTATTTTATTTAACTTTGTTTTTTTCATTGGAGTCTTTTTCTATAAGTAGCATTATTTCCTCCTTAGAAATTGCTTTAAATAAAACAGTGGCTGCAAAATATACAACAGGACTAAGACTCACGACTAGAAAGAATGATAGAGTCTCTTTTGTTAGGAATAGGAATATCCACAAAACTGCACCAGATAATAAAATAGAAGGCAAGTTTTCAAATTTTGGAAAAAACTTCAATTTCTTATAGATAATTGTTCCTCCAATGATAACAACAAACATTTCCGTTAATACTGAAATATAAGCGGTTGCTTCGTATGAAAATTTTGGGATAAAGATGAAATTTAAAACAACATTAAAAACAGCACAAAAGGAAAGTCCCCAGAGGAGTTGTTTCTGCAATTTAGCTGCAATTAGTATACTATTAAATAGTTGGCCAAAAAAGATAAAAATCAAAGAAACAATTACAATTTTTAAAATACCAGCTGATTGTGCAAATTCTGGTCCAGCGATTAAATTGATTATTTCTTTGGCAAGAACTTGTGTCCCTATTAGGATGGGGATTGCTAGGATTAAAAATATTTTAAAGTTTTTATTTACAATTAGTTTAAACTTTTTTCGGTTTGAAAAAATGTTGTATGATATTATCGGCATTGTTAATCCTACAATCATACCTGGAAAGAAGCTTAAATTTTCAATGACCTTGTAAGCTGCTCCGTACAATCCAACGTCAGTGGCTGGTTTTAGCCAAGAGAGTATAATAGAATCTGCTTTAAAATAAATAAATGAAACAAAAACCGACAGTCCAATTGGAAATGATTGTATAATAAATTCTTTCCAATATGGAAAATCAAAGGCTGGTTTTAGTCTTACAAATTTTTTGGCAAGAATTATAATAACCACAAAATTGAAAATCATTGTAAATAGGAGCGTTCCAATGATGAAATTAAAGCCAAGATTCATTTTTACACCTAGAGCAACTAGTCCTAGTTGCAAGATTTTTCCAAACATTTCAACAAGAGCAACGCGATCCATCAGGAGTCTTTTTTGGAATAATCCAATAAGTAATTGTGTAAAAGAGGAAAAGAAGAATGCCGCAGCGACTATTAAAAGAGCTATCCTTACCTCTGTTGGATAGGACGATAGCCAGATAAATATGGGCGAGATAATGATGACTAAAAGAGAAACAGTTATTCTCAGTCCAATGGCATTGCTAACTATTTTGTCTTCATTTGCTTTCGGTCTTGAGATTTCACGTGTAGTAGTTTGGTATATTCCAAAATCTCCAAGTGCTGTGAAAAAAAGAAAGAAGGCGAGCGCTACAATATAATGACCAAATAATTCTTGTCCCAAATATCGAGTAATCAGCCCAATATTAACTAAGGCAATGACAGTTGTTATTACCTTAGAAATTGATGATGCCGTAACATTGTAAATGATTTTTCGAGAAACGGACATTTTCGTGTGATATTTATTTTAAAATAAAAAGATGTCGTTTTCAGAGATCAAACTCATCACTAACTGAAGCTGGTTTGATAATAACTTTTCGATCTTCTCCTTCACCGATACTTTCAGTTGAAACATCTTCCATTTTAGCTAATTCAACATGTACAATCCTTCTTTCATATGCATTCATTGCTCTTAGCATCAAAGATTTTTTCTCTTTCTGTACCTTTTCTCCCATCTCAACAGCAAGGTTTATTAATGTTTGCTTTTGCTCTTCTCTGTAGTTATTTACATCAACATTAAAATTGATTCTTTCACTTGTTTTGTTTCTGACTAAAATACGCAAAATATGTTGTAATGCTGAAAGATTTATACCATATTTTCCGATTAAATACTTTGAGTCAGTTAATTGAAGTTCCACTGAAATAGGATCTTCTGTGGACTCTTTTTTGGAAGTTGACACATTAGTTGCGATATATATCGTTGCTTGGAATCCCATTTTTCCTAAAAGCTCCCTAGTTGTTTCTTCGATTAACTTTTTCTTTTCCTCGAGTTGCATATCAGTCTATAATTAATTTTTATAAATTTAAAACTTGTGTAATTTCTAACGTTTAAGACTTAGTCTTGTCTTCTTCTTTTTTTAAAACATAGTATTGTTGAACTATCATGAATATTGTAGAGATTGTCCAGTACAAAATCAATCCTCCTGCAAATTTCGCTCCAATTATCAATGTCATGACTGGTCCCATGTATAACATTTGTTTTTGTATCATTGAAGAAAAATCTGGTTCCTCGTCATCTTTTTTAACAACACCATTCTTTTTATCTCTTGCTGCTTGTTCTTTTTCTGTTTTTGCCATCATCATTTTTGATTGAAAAAACTGCAATGCAGCAGCAACTATGGCAAGTGGTATACTAGGGCTATTTAAATCAAAGAATCCAAATGCAATTTGATTTGGTGTACCAGGATTTTCGATGAATCCATAGAGTAGTTCAGAAACCCTGTTTAATGCTTCAGGTGAAGTATCAAGAGTTAATCTTAAAACTTGGAATAATCCAATAATAAAAACCATTTGTAGTATTATCGGTAAACAACCACCTGCTGGATTTACACCATGTTCTTTATATAGCTCCATGGACTTTTGTCCAAGCATAGCCTTGTCTTTTTTGTATTTTTCTTGTAACTTTTTTAATTCTGGTTGGATATCTTGCATGGCCTTTTGTGACTCAATTGATTTTTTTGTCAAAGGTAATGTTGCAAGTTTGGTTATGATTGTAAAAAGAATAATTGCTACTCCAAAGTCTGGAAAGATCATATAAAGCACGATTAAAAGATTCAACAACGGTTGAAAGATTAATAGTGAAAATGCTGATTTAATAAGTCCCATTTTAATTTTTTATTATTTTAGAATTTTTGCTGAAGCTAAGGATTTTTTTAAGCATAGAACTATACTTTCAAAGTAAACATCCTTATGTTTTATGTTTTTGACGTAAACGACGATGTCAAAACCAGGTCTTAAATCAGACAATAAATCTTTGGCTGCTAAACGGAGAAGTCTTTTTATTCGATTTCTTTTTACTGCACTTTTTGAGTAATTCAACCCAATACTAAAAGCAATGCGTGTCACTTGAAGGTTATTATGGTGAAATCTCAAAAATAAAAAACCGCTTTTTGTCGATTTTCCAACCCTAAATATTTCTTGGATTTCCTGTGAATTTTTAAGGCGATTTTTTGAAGGTATCATTTCGACTATTTCATTATATCAAAAGAATTTATAGCTGAAAAAAACTAGAAATTATACGGATAATTTCTTTCGTCCTTTTTGTCTTCTATTTCTTAAGACATTTCTTCCACTTTTAGTTGCAGATCTTTTTAAAAATCCATGTCTTCTTGACCGCCTTCTACTTTTTGGTTGGTAAGTTCTTTTCGGCATACTATCATAATATTTAATCAAATTAACTAAGTAGCATTGTAGCATCTAAAGGCACAAAGTCAATGGTGATTTGGTTTTTCTAAAAATAATCACTTGGCTTTTTAAGTTGCAATTTTTCTAGTAGAGTTTTATGTTGTATACTAAAGAATATATTAGATGTTAAATAAGTAAAAGTAAGATGAGTCTATGTTGAAGAGTACAAAAAAGAAGGTTAGAATACTTTGGGTTATTGTTTCTGTTTTGGCAGCATTGGGAATGGTTGCTTTCACAGTGGCTCCATTATTGCAGACATTGAGTTAAGGAAGATATTAAAAGCCTGAATGAGAAAAACAAGAATAATAAAAAAGCAAAAAACTAGAGAAAAGTCTTGCGTAGAGATAAAGGGAAGAAGATTTTTTCTATTTATCACATCTTTGTTTTTAGTAATATTGATAACATCGGTTGTTTATAAGATGTCTCGACAAACCAAAAGGCAAAGTGGTATAAATGAAGAAATTTCAAAGTTACAAGGACAGATAAATAAACTGGAGGGTGAGAACCAAGACCTAGACGAATTGATTGATTATTTAAAAACTGATAACTTTAAAGAAAGGGAAGCAAAGGATAAACTAAATTTAATAAAAGAAGGAGAACAGATGGTTCTTGTGAGAGAAGATGGTTTAGTAGAAAGAATTCCAGTGAAAGGAATAAAAAAAGAGACTCAATTAATTGTACATCGTGAAAGTTATTATTATTGGTGGCATTATTTTTTTAATATTAAAAAAGGTTAATATGTTGTAACTAGGCTTAGTGAGACTTTAGAGAATGCATAAAGCACTCAATGTGTTCTTTCCAGAGGGGTATAAAAGCTTGGGTATAAAAATTAAATAAAAGAAATGTTGAATTATGTAAACTTAGAAAAACAGGATCCTGAGTTAATGAAAATTATTAAAGCTGAAGAGGAAAGACAAAAAAATGAACTCGAATTTATTGCTTCAGAAAACTATGTTTCGAAGGCAGTTTTAGAAGCTATGGGTACAGTTTTGACGAATAAATACTCTGAAGGATATCCAGGGCATAGGTATTATGGAGGAAATCAAATAATCGATGATGTTGAAAATGTTGCGATTAATAGAGTTAAAAAGATTTTTGGAGCAGAACATGTGAATGTTCAACCGCTTTCTGGTTCTCCAGCAAATGCTGCTGTATATTTTGCATTTTTAAAACCAGGAGATAAAGTGATGGGACTTAAATTGGATCATGGAGGACATCTTTCTCATGGGCATCCTGTAAATTTTTCTGGGATGTTGTATAATTTTGTGCAATATGAAGTTGACGAAAAAACGGGAGTGATTGATATGGAAAAGGTTAGAGAAATTGCACGAAGGGAAAAACCAAAAATGATCGTTGCTGGATATAGTGCATACTCAAGGGAAATTGAGTGGGAAAAGTTCAAAGAAATAGCTGATGAGATTGGAGCTTATACTTTTGCCGATATTGCTCATACAGCAGGTTTAATAGCTGGAGGACAAATGAATAATCCAGTTCCTCTTTTTGATGTAGTTTCAACGACTACACACAAAACACTCAGGGGTCCAAGGGGAGCAATGATAATGTGTAAGAAAAAGTTTGCCAAACAAGTTGATAAGGCTGTTTTTCCTGGAATGCAAGGTGGCCCACATGACCATATTACTGCTGCAAAGGCAGTTGCATTTGGTGAGGTATTGCAAGATGATTTCAAAGAATATGCAAAAGTTGTGATTGAAAATGCAAAGGTTATGGCCAGTGAATTTATGGAAAATGGTTATAGAGTGGTTTCTGATGGAACAGATAATCACCTATTGGTTGTTGACATGACAAGTAAAGGTATCAGTGGAAAAGATGCGGAGATTGTTTTGGAGAAAATAGGTGTTTCTGTTAGTCGATCAACAATACCAAATGATTCTAACCCGCCAATGAATCCATCTGGAGTAAGATTTGGAACTCCTGCAGCAACATCTCGTGGAATGAAATCAGCTGAAATCAAAGAAATCGTTAGATTGATTGATTTAGCCATTCAGAATAAGGATTCCGAGAAGGAGTTGGTGATAATAAAGCAAAAAGTAATGGATATTTGTAATATGTTTCCTGTTCCAAGTTTATAGAAGTTAACAAAAAATGAGATAGAATGAAGATAATTGATGGAAAAAAAATTGCTAGTAAAATAGAGTTTGAAACCAAGCAGAAACTTGTTGGTTGTGATAAGGCGCCTGTTTTAGCAATTGTTTTAGTAGGTAGCGATTCGGCTAGTAAAATATATGTTGATAAAAAGGTAAAATCATGTTTAGAAATTGGTATAATTTCTAAAATGGTTGAGTTGTCCAAAAATATATCACAAGAAGAGTTACTAAATAGCGTGAATGATTTAAATAATGATAAGGCAGTCGATGCAATTATGGTACAATTACCATTACCAAAACATATTTCAGAGAAGGATATTCTAAATTCAATTTCGAGCGCAAAGGATGTTGAATGTGTATGTTGTAGTAACTTCGGACGATTTTGTGAATATGGGGAATATAGTGTTATAGTTTCGCCTGTTACTCCAATGGCTGTTATGAAGATATTAGATAGCTGTGATGTTGATATAGAAGGTAAAAATGCTGTTGTTGTTGGAAATTCAAATATTGTTGGTAAGCCAGTTACAATGCTTTTGGCAGATAGAGGTGCTACAGTCACTGTATGCCATGATAAGACTAAGGATATAGCAATTCATACTCGTTGGGCTGATATATTAGTTGTAGCTGTTGGCAAGAAGAACCTTATTTCTAAAGGGATGTTTAAAAAAGGCTCGGTAGTTATCGATGTGGGTATTAATAGAAACGATAATGGAATTTGTGGTGATGTTGATTTTGAATCAGCAAAAGAGATTGTTAATTCAATCACTCCAGTGCCAGGAGGAGTTGGGCCTGTTACTGTTGCAATGCTTATGAAAAATACAGTTGATTTATTTTTAAAGAATAACTAAACTAGCAATAGATAAGATAGGGAATATTTTTGTGTTTCAAAAAATAAAATATATATCAAGAAAATGAGAAAAAAAATCATAATAACAATGATTGCTTTGCTGGTGCTTGGGGTTGGGTATAAGCTTTTTTTTGTTAAAGAAAAAAACATCATAACATATGAAACCCAAGAAGCTAAAAATGGTTCAGTAAAACAGACCGTTTCTGTTACAGCTGATTTGGAATCAAAACAAGATATACTTCTTAATTTTGAAGTTGTAGGCAGGATAAAATCTATAAATACTTTTGTAGGAAAGAAGATAGCAATTGGTGAAACTATCGCTATGATAAATGACATTTCTTTAAGCCAAGATCTTAGACGTGCCGATGCAGCGATTGTTCAAGCATTGGCAAATTCAGGTGCAAGTAATGATATTATTCGTGAAGCAGAACAAAGAAAAGATAATGCTAGGGACATTTTGGCTGAGACAGAAGATTTGGAGAATCAAAGAATTGATGCAGCGGAAAGAGCATATGAAGATGCTAAAGACAACTATGATGATGCCAAGGAATATTATGAGCAGGTTCTAAGCGATCAAGGAGCTGATGATTCTCAAACAAAGAGTGCAAAATTAACCTTGAATGCAGCTAATGCAGCTAAACACAACACAGAAGAAGCAATTGAATCTGCGAAAAAAATGAAAGATTTGTCGATGATTTCAGCTGAAAACAATGTAAAGAGTGCAAAAGAGGGACTGGAAACAGCTGAGTCAACGTATACAAGAAAAAGTAAGAATGCAGCGATTGAAAGTGCTAGAGCGTCTAGACAAATTGCTTTAAACAATTTGGGAAAAGCTACTTTAAAATCACCAATCAACGGGACAGTAACTCAAATTAATTACAAAAAAGGAGAAGTTCTAGGAACTGTTGGAGGTAATTATTTCGGTAAAATATTGTCAGACGATTTTATTCTAGAGGCAGATATTCCAGAATCAGATATTGTGAAAGTGAAACTTGGGCAAGAGTCTACCGTGATTTTTGATGCTTTTGATGAGAGTGAAAAATTTAGAGCAAAGGTGATAGAAATTGAACCAGCAGCAACGGTAATTCAGGATGTTGTTTATTATAAAGTAAAGTTGAGTTTGTTAGATGTTAATATTTGTCTTAAGGAAGGGATGAGTTCTGATGTTGATATACACACTGCTCAAAAGGATGATGTTGTGGTTGTGCCAAGAAGGTCTATTAGAACAGAAGATGATAAGAAATATGTTGATATCTTGATTGGTGAAAATGAGATTCAAACAGTTGAAGTAGAAGTTGGATTACGTGGCGATAATGGTGAAGTTGAGATCATTTCAGGTGTAAGTGCAGGCGATAAGGTGGTAGTATTTATAAACGATCCAAGTAAGGAATAATCTTAGTAAAATAAAGAAAGATGGCCAATTTGATTAGGGTGAAAGATTTGCATAAAACCTATGAAAAAGATAAAATAAAGACTTTTGCTATAAGAGGGGTGTCTTTTGATGTTGATAGAGGTGAATTTGTAGCGATTATGGGACCATCTGGTAGCGGAAAATCAACATTAATGCAAATGTTGGGACTCTTGGATCAACCCACAAAAGGAGAATATCTTCTAACAGACAGAAATATTGAGAATCTTTCAGATGATGAAATGGCTAATCTAAGGAATACAAAGATAGGCTTTATATTTCAGTCGTTTAATCTATTGTCGAAGACAACTGTATATGAAAATGTAGAATTACCATTATTATACGATCATAGAAAGACTAATGTAAAAGAAAATAAAGCAAAAATTCTAAAAGCTTTAAAGGCTGTAATGTTGGAGCATCGAGTTAATCATTTTTCAAATCAACTTTCAGGAGGAGAGAAGCAGAGAGTTGCAATTGCAAGAGCTCTTGTGAACGATCCAGAGCTTATTTTTGCGGATGAACCAACGGGTAACTTGGACTCCAAGTCCGGTACTCAAATTATGAAAATATTACAAAATTTGAATAATGATGGTAAAACTATCGTTTTAGTTACACATGAAACTCAAACTGCTAATCATGCCAAGCGAATATTAAGAGTTGTTGATGGTAAGATAAATAGCGATCAGCCTGTAAAAACTCGCATAATTGCGCGTGATGGAGAAAAACTAAAATAAAAAAATGTGGCTTCTGTATACGATTGTTAAGGCAATAAAAATTTCTTTAAAAAATTTGATTGCATCAAAAATGCGATCATTTTTGACAGTTCTCGGTATTGTAATTGGTGTAGCTGCTGTTATCATCATTTTTTCGATTGGACTTTCTGCTCAAGAATTGATTTTGGACCAAATCAGAAATGTTGGTTCTAATTTAGTTATGGTTTTGCCAGGAAGTTCAAATAAAGATGGTCCTCCTGCTTCGGTGTTTGGTATCTCAGCTACATCTCTTACCTATGACGATCTTGAAGAGCTTAGAAAGAAGAAAAAGGTTCTAGGTGTTGAAGATGGTGCTGGCTATGTTATGGGAACTGCTAAATTGAAAAGTGATACAGAGGAATTAACTAGGAGTTTTTCAGGAACAACCGCAAGTTATATCAATGTTGAAAATGTCACAATTGAAAGTGGTAGATTTTTTACTAAAGATGAAGAACGCAATATGTCTAGAGTTGTTATTTTGGGGAGTGATATTTCAAAAGATCTTTTTGGAGGTAGAGACTCTCTTGGTAAGATAGTTGAAATTAAAGATCAAAATTTTACAGTAGTTGGTGTTTTGAAGGAAAGAGGTTCCTCTGCGATGGGAATGGCTGATCAAGATGAGTCAGTAATTGTTCCTTTGAAAACTGCTCAAAAATTACTATTAGGCATTAATCATCTAGCATTGATACGTTTAAAAGCAATTGATGAAAATTCAATAGAAATTCTTAAGGCTAGTGCTGCAGCTACTTTACGTGATCAACACAATATAGATAATTTAGAAGATGATGATTTTTCGATAAGAGATCAGGCAACTGCGCTTGAATTGGTTAGTAATATCACAGATGTTCTGAGATATTTTTTACTAGCGATTGGGACTATTTCACTTATTGTTGGCGGTGTTGGTATTATGAACATTATGCTTATTGCTGTCAGCCAAAGGATAAGAGAGATTGGGGTTAGACGCGCTGTGGGAGCAAAAAGAATTGATATCCTAGTGCAATTTATCGTTGAGTCAGCTACTGTGTCTTTGGTGGGTGGTGTTGTCGGGATTATATTAGGTATATTAGTTGCTTTTATTGCGGCAGTTGTAATAACAGCCAAGGGCTATAAGTGGCAGTTTTTATTGTCACCAATTTCGATTGTTGTAGCAGTTTTAATTTCCTTAGGAATAGGTTTAATTTTTGGTGTATATCCAGCTAAGAAGGCTTCAAAAATAAGTCCAATGGAAGCTTTAAGATATGATTAGTTATTGAGATGAGAGCATTCAGAATCGCCATTAATTTGGCTTTAAAAAATTTAACTACGAATTTAGCAAGAACAACACTTTCTCTATTGGGGATTGTTATTGGTGTTATGTCTATTGTATTTGTTATGTCCTTGGGTGAAGGCGTCAGACGTTTTGTTATGTCTCAGGTTGAGCTTTTTGGTACTGATATTATTAACATTGAAGTTAAGGTACCGAATACAGATCATGATTCTACGGAGAATGCTTCATCTCAAATAGGTGGAGCGCAAATTACAACTTTTAAAATCGGAGATGCAGAGGAAGTCGCTAAATTGGCAAATGTAGAAAATTGGTATGCCGGTGGCTTAGGGCAAGATATTATTAGTCGTGAAGGGAAAAATAAAACAGCTATGATTTTCGGTGTGACACCAGGTATTGCCGTTGTTGATAAGAATTTTGAAATTGAAAGTGGAGAGATGTATACAATGGAAGACGACAGAAATCTTAAGCAAGTTATTGTAATTGGAAAAGAAGTAGAAGAGAATCTTTTTGGAACAGATAAAGCGTTAGGTAAAAAAGTTAAAATTAATAATCAATCATATAAAGTAATAGGTGTTCTTAAGGAACGCGGAGGTGGTGGATTTTTGGATTTTAATGAAATGGTGTATATGCCGATGAGGACTATGCAAAAAAAGGTATTAGGAACAGACCATGTTTCATTTGCTATTTTTTCAGTAAAGGACCCCAGAATGATGAATTTAACAGTTTTGGAAATGGAAGATGTTATGCGAGACAGGCATGATATTAGTAATCCAGATGATGATGATTTCGGTGTGATGAGCGTTGCAGAGGCAATAGATATGGTTGGTACAATTATCAATACTTTAAATATACTCTTGGTTGCAATGACAGCTATATCGCTTATCGTGGGAGGTGTGGGTATTACAAATGTTATGTATGTAGCTGTTGCAGAAAGAACTTTTGAAATTGGACTTAGAAAATCAGTTGGAGCAAAAGGTTCTGATATATTCAAGCAATTTTTAGCTGAAGCAATTTTCCTAACATTTGCAGGAGGTTTACTTGGTGTGATTTTTGGTTATGGTTTTTCCTTGTTAGCTGAAACTATTGCTTCTCAGAAGATGCCGGGTATCTTATTGGAATTTCCTTTGACCAGAAATGCTATAATTATTAGTTTAACATTTTCGGTTATAACAGGTTTGGTTTTTGGAATGAAACCAGCAATGACTGCTTCAAAACTTTCCTCAATGGAAGCTATGAGAAGAGAATAATAACTTTTAGGATAAAAGAGTCCTTCTTTTGGGGATTTTTTATTGAAAAAAACAATTCTTTGTGATATTCTCAAAAAGAACTTTGAGACGAACTAAAAAAGTCGAAAAATAAAAAAATGAGCAAGAAAAAAGATAAAGAAATAGAGGAGAAAAAAAGGATAAAGAAGGAAAAGTCAAAGAAAAGTTTTAATTTAGGGAAGCAGAAAAAAAAGACTGAAGCCATAGTAACAAAAAAGATTTCTTTGAAAAGTCTATTTTTGGTTAAGCTTAGTAGCATAATAAAAAAACAGCAGTTCAAGAAAATTGCTGCATTGATTTTAGTTGTTTTATTCGTTGTTATGGTGATTGTTCCAGTTGGGATCTATCTATATAGTCCTTTGTGGAGTATAACCAAGCCAATTTTTGAAAAAATCCCATATCCAGTGGCTTTTGTTGGTGAAAGGAGAGATGTGATAACGACTAAAGAGCTTTTGTATAATGTAAAATCAGTTAGAAAATTTTATGAGAGTCAGAATCTTGAGGAGAAAGGTCTTAGAGTTGATTTTACTACAGATGATGGCAAAATGAGGCTGAAAATAAAAGAAAGAGAAGTTTTGGATAAGCACGTGGAAGATAAAATAATCGTTCAACTTGCGAATAGGTATGGTATAGAGGTCACAACTGAAGATGCGCAGAAAGAACTGGATAATCTGATAAAACTCGCAGGTAGTAAGAAGGCTGTAGAATTGAAACTATCTGCTTTGTATGGATGGGGAATTGATGATTTGAGAGATAAGGTAGTGGTTTATCAAATGTATACCAAGAAACTTTTAGAAAAATATTCTGATATTTCCAAAAAGCAAAAAGAGTATTTGGAAATGGAGAAGGCAGCGAAAGAATTAAACAAAGAAGGCTCTAATTTTCGAGAGATTGCAGAAAAATACTCTGAAGGAGATAGTGCTACAAATGGTGGTGAACTGGGCTGGTTTCCTTTAGATAAGATTAATTTTGAGGTTGCAGATGAAATCGGAGATTATGATAAAGGTCAAATTTCAGGGATAATCACTAGTAGACTAGGGTTTCACATAGTTCAATTACAAGATATAAGAGAAATTGAAAGTGTATTGACAGCTGATGATGAACTAAGTGGGCTTAAAAAAGGTGATACCATAAAAAAGAAAGAAATTAAACTTAGGCAGATTTTCAAAAAAGGAATAAGTTTTGTAAAATGGATAAAACGCGAAAAACAGAAAACAAAAGTTTTAATTTTGATGAAAGATTTTAAATGGGATCAAGCTGAAGGCCAAGTAATATTTGCAGATGAAAAGATGCGTTTATTGGAGAAAAGAATCAGAGTTAGGTCTAATGGTGATCCTAGTATTAAGCTTGAATATAATTAATTTATTAAATTGAATAAAATTTATGAATATTTCAATTGATGAAAAAAAATGCATAGGTTGTGGAACTTGTGAAGCTATGTGTTCAGAATGTTTTGAAATGGACGGTCGAGTTGCTAAAGTTAAGAAAGGTTCTTGTGATAAGCAGAATGTTAAGGATGTTGCCGAGGGTTGTCCTGTTGGAGCAATTGTTGTTGATAATTAAAAAAAAATGGCTAATTATTATAGAGTTTTAATTTTATTGCAGAAATGATGTCTTTTGCTTTGTGCTATAATGAGAATAAGGTTCAAATCTAAATATAAATATAAAAAATATATGAGTGATAATTTAATAGAGAAAGACCACAATCTTGTCATAAAGGAAATAAATGATAATGAGAAAATGTTAAAGCCTGAAAAGAAAAAAATAAACAGAACGATGTTATCAGTAGTTGTTGTTAGTATTTTCGTCAGTGTTTTTTTTGGTGCAATAGCTGGCTTTTTGGCTAGCGAGCTTAGTACGGAAGGAATCAAAAGCATTTTAAGTAGAATCGAAAATAAGAAAGTTTCAACTAGTGAGTTTTTACATTCATCAGGTGATATACCTAGCGAAACTACTAAGGTCAGTGTTATTGAAGAAGAGTCTGCTGTCATAAAAGCTGTAGAAAAATCTTCACCAGCAGTAGTTAGTGTAATTGTTACAAAGGATGTACCTAATCTAGATAATTATTTCGCTGATCCTTTTGCTAATGATCCATTCTTTAGTCCTTTTGGTTTTCGAAGTGTGCCTAAAGGAGAACCTGAAACTGAAAAAATAGAAATTGGTGGAGGAACTGGTTTTATTCTAAGTGAAGATGGCTTTATTGTTACAAATAGGCACGTGGTTATAGATGACACAGCTGAATATTCAGTGATTACCAACAGTGGTAATCGTTATGATGCAAAGGTGCTAGCGAGGGATACTGTTCTAGATATTGCTGTTATTAAGATTGATGCAAATAAATTACCAACTATAAACTTAGGAGACTCTGATAAACTAAAGGCTGGTCAAACAGTTATAGCAATTGGAAATTCTTTGGGTGAATTTAGGAATACTGCTTCAAAGGGAATCATTTCTGGTTTAAAGAGAAGTATAAGTGCTGGAGACGGAAGAGGGAAGTCTGAAATATTGGAAGAGGTAATTCAAACTGATGCAGCGATTAATCCAGGAAACTCTGGTGGTCCAATTATTGATTTGAAGGGGAATGTTGTTGGTGTGAATGTTGCTATGGCCCAAGGCGCTGAAAACATTGGATTTGCAATTCCGATTAATAATGTTAAACGAATCTATCAAAGTGTGACATTGACAGGAAGAATTATTAGACCATATATGGGCATTCGATATATGCTTATTAATAAGGATATACAAGAGGCAAATAGTTTGAAATTTGATTATGGTGCTATTGTTATTAGAGGCGATAGACCCAACGATTTAGCTATTATTCCTGGAAGTCCTGCTGATAAAGCTGGTTTGCTTGAGAATGATATAATTTTATCAATTGATGGTGAAAAAATAGAGAAAGAAACAGACCTTTCTAGGGTAATTAGAAAAAAGAATGTAGGTGATGAGATTACACTAAAAGTCTGGAGTAAAGGTTCTGAAAAAATAATGACAGTAAAGCTTGAAGAAGCCAATTAACATGGTTTTTAAAAGAGTTAATATATGTTGGGAAAATTAGATTTTGAGGTGATCTACAAGATTTGTGAGAAAGTAGGAGAGGGAAATGTGAATTTAAGATTGAAGAGGATAGAATAATTTTGTGTAACATGGATATTTAAAAGAGATGCTTTTTAAGTTAAATGCTTTTTTGATCAGTTTCATTTTTATTATAGCGTTGGAAACATCAATTTCTGATGATGCCTGGTTTTTTAAAGTACTTGGTTTTTTAGTTATTTTTTCAATTTTTATAGTTTGGCCGGTAACAGGGAAGTTGCGTTTTTTAGCAATTCCCTTTTTTCTTAGCATTGGTTCATTAAGTCTTCTGTACTTAATTGATGGTATTGTTGAGAAACAGGTCTTTGTTATATTAAGTGGAACTGTTTACTACTTGGCTATTCTTGGAGTCTATAGACTTAAATTGTATGATTGTGATCAAACCGCTCAAGGCATGATTAATTTAGCAACCCTGGCAACAGGTTTCTTTTGGTTTGTTTCGAATTATGGCTGGTATCTTAATTTTGCTATTGATGCGTGGACATTGGTTGTTACATTTATTGGTTCAACCTTTTTAATAGGATTACCATCTTTGCGTATTTCTTCGGAGGCAATCAGGAAGGTTAAGGAGCGAGCAAAGGCTGAATGTTCGAAAGCTAAGTTTCAAAAAAAGTTTTCAAAAGAGGAACTTGAATTTTATACAAAGCAGGATTATCTAAAGGTGATAATGTTGAATTTTGTCATTTCGTTGGTAATGGGTCAAGTAATTTGGTCTCTTGCATTGTGGCCATTTGGGTATCTTACGATTGGTGTTGTGGCTCTTGTTATTTATTTTGTTTTATGGGATATTTCAAGGAGATATATTCAAGGTAATTTGTCGAGATCTTTAGTCATTAAGAATTTTATTTTGTCGGTGATAGCAGTTGCTGGAGTTTTATTTTCAGCACAGTGGAATTTGGTTGTGTAGTTTTTAATATTAACTTAAGAAAATTGAAAAAAATAACAAAAATAATTAGTATACTTTTATTAGTTGTGGTATTAGGAGGATTTTCAGGTGTTATGATGGATATATTTCTTGTGCCTTGGCTTTCTTCCAAAGAATTTTTTAGTAAGTATTCTTTTTTTAAGAGAGTTAATGATAATGTCACTGTTATAAATAGAACAGAGCAAATTATTGTTAAAGAGGACTTTTCGGTTGCTAAAACTGCTCAAAATGTACTTCCTTCGGTTGTTAAAATTGTTTCATATATTGATAACAAAAAAGCAACTGGTTTTAGGAAAATAAAATCAAGTGATGAAATACAAAAAAATGTTAAAACTGGTCTTATTGTGACAAACGATGGTCTTATTGTAAGTGTTGTAAAAAATAATGTTAACTCGAAACTTAATTTTAAAAAGGCATCTAAAGACGAGATTAAATATAAAATTTTATTATCAGACGATAGAGCATTTGACGCAGAGCTAGTATTGCATGACGAGTATTCACAGTTGGAATTTTATAAAGCTAAGGAAGAGAATCTATCAACGCCAACCTTTGGTAATTCCAGAGAACTCGAATCTGGAGAAAAAATTATTGTAATAGGAAATACGGGAGGTGAATATCAAAATAGCTTTTCATTAGGAGTTGTAAATGAAATTGATGGAACCTATACACTTTTAAATTCGCAACTTTCTTCGTCTGAGAAAATTGAAGGTGCAATTTTAAGTGATGCTAAGATTGATGAAAAAAACATTGGTGGGCCTGTTTTGGATTTTAATGGAACAGTTATTGGTATTGCTAATTCAATTTTGAAAGATGGAAATGTAGAAGGCTTTGTAATTCCTATTAATAAAATAAAAAGTACTATCGACAGAGCCGTTAAAGGTGAGGAGCTTAACAGAGGTCTATTGGGACTCTATTATTTATCTATCGATAAGGAAATTTCTTTGTTGAGTAATTTACCAGTTTCAGAGGGTGCTTTGGTCTATTCTTTTACTGGACAACAAGGTCTTGCTGTTAAAAGTGGTTCATCTGCTGATTTAGCAGGTATTGAAATTGGAGATATAATAATTGGTGTGAATGGTACAGACATTACTTTAGAAAGACCACTTTCCAATCTTTTGTCAGAATTTTCTAGTGGCGAGAGTATTACTTTGAAAATCCTAAGAGATAAAGAATTCAAGCAAGAAGTTATATTAAAATAAAGATGACAATTATTTTTGATTTAGATCACACTCTTTTTAGGACAAATTTATTTAAAAAAGATCTTTTTGATATTTTTTATAATATGAAAATAGAGAAAAATGTTGTAAATCAGACATACAATGAGCACTGTAAGAAGGAATCAGGAGGTGCTTATGATTTCAAAAAGCACTGTTCTAAAATCGAGAAAGAGATTGATTGTTTTGATAAGACAGCTGCTCTTGTTGGTTTTAGTGAATTTGTTGAACTAACGGATTTTTCTAAATATATAGAGCGGAATTGTATTCGTTTTTTAAAAAAACAAAAAAAACTTGGAAATAAACTTATCTTGTTAACCAAAGGCGGGGAGGAGATTCAGAGGATTAAATTTGAAAAAACTGGATTAGCTGAATTTTTTGATGAATTTTTGATCTGTAAAAATAACAAATTTCAAGAGCTTAATAAGATGAAGCTTGGGAGAGGTGATTATTTTGTAAATGACTTGTTTTCTGAGATTATTGAAACAATGGAGTTATTCCCAAAGGTTACCTTTGTGATGCTTGATTTGAATAGAAAAAAGCTTCCTGGCGATAAAATTTCTTTTTTGGGGGGTGTTGAGGCTATAAATTCCATAGATTTATTAAAAATATAGAAATATCAAAGAATAGATAGAAAACAGGGTATTATTGCTAATATCCTGTTTTTTAAACTGCTACAACATTTGACTTTTTATGGTAGTTATAGTATAAAAAAGGGTTATGACGTTTTTAATTTATTAAGAGAAAAAACTGATTTTAACGAGATTTATAAATAAATTAAATGAATAAATTTCTTACAAATATATTAAAGAAGTGGCAATTGGTTATGTACATTTCATTCATACTGGGTGCAATGACTTTTTTGGTTTCCACAATAGTAACTCCAAAATATAAATCTGAAATCACTGTTTTAATAGTTCAAAAGAAAGTAGATATTCTAGTTGCGTCTAGAAATGCTGAATACTTAAGTAATATTTTTGAACAAGTATTGTACACAGAGTCTTTTATGGATGGTGTTTTAAAATCAGATATTTCTATTAAGAGACAATTTTCAGTTGATCCAAGGGAGAGAAAAAAAGAATGGGAGAATGAAATAAAATCTGAAAAAATCGGTAGTACAGGAATGCTTAGAATATCGGTTATTGATCCAGTTAATGAGGATTCTTATAAAATAGCTTTAGGAATCTCTAAGAACTTTAAAGAAAATAGTACAGAATATTTTGGACAAAAAGAAAAAGTAGAAATAAAAGTAATTGATGGGCCTATAACTTCAGCAAAAGTTGCTTATCCAAATATTGTATTGAATACAGTACTCGGCTTTATTGTTGGTTTATTTGGGTCATTGGTAATTGTTTATTTTTATGAAGACTTTGATTTTAAATTAATTGCTAATAAAAGGTGGTCAAAAAAACAAGAACCTTTTTTTGAGAGTGAAATAATAGAAAAGCAAGTTGGTCAACAATTAGCTAGGCAACTTGAGCAAAGAGGAGATAAAGTTTCTTTGGAATATCTCGATTTACCAGAAGACTCCATTGTTTCGGATGAGGCTAAATATAATGAATACCTTGATTCTGTGGAAAATTCGGATAGAGAGGATCTTGAGACTCAAGGAAAGGCACTTGTTGAGGATAGTTTTGTAGACACAAACATAAACAATGAATTGGAATATATTGAAATCGAAGACATTAACAATGTGAATAACGAGGAGTCATTTAGCAAGGATATCAAAGAAGGCATCGAAGCTTTACCTTTTAGGATGAAATCGACTAATGAGGATTTAACTTACTTGAATGATTCTGAGATAAAAATTTTTAAACAAGAGAAAGGTAATAGTTTTTGGCATAATATGCATGCAATTGATAATATGGCTTCCTCGGTTCAGGAAAGTAATGACAATTCACAGCTTGCAAGTTCAATGGTTGACATGGATACGTATGAAAAAATTATACAAGCGGGCGAGACATACAATGGACACAAGAAGCTGCAAAAAAATAAGGAAATAAAAGAGCTTGGTATTGAGAATATCGAGAAGAAACAGATTAGGTTTAAAAAGATTGAAGAAATTACAGATAATTTCGAAAAGAAAAAGAAAACCAATGATAAGGATAACGGGAACGACAAGTCTAAAGAAATAAAGAAGGTTTCTGATAAAAAGAACATAGTTAAGAAAAAGGAAGAGAAAAACGATAAAGTAGTTGTGACAAAGACTCAAAATTCAAATGTTAAACCTGAGAAGAAGAAAGCTGAAAACATAGAAAGTGAAAAAAAGTCAGATAATTTCAAAAAAAAGATTGATTCCGAAGTTAAAAAACAGGATCAAACTGATATTTTGGAATCAAATAATCAATCTATTGATAAAATTGATTTAAAAAATGAGCAAAAAGAAGCACTAGAGCTTTCTACTACTGGTTTAAAGAAGCTTTTGAAAAAAGATAATCAAAAAGAGTCTGATAAAGAATCAAAGGTAAATAACCAAGATGTTCAAGCTAAGAAAGTAGAAGGTTCGAAAAAGACAACAATAAATAAACCCATCTCAGTAAGTGAAAGCAAAAAAATAAATGAGCAGAAAGTTTCTAATAAGAATAAAGAGTCTAATTTAAACTTAGAGGTAAAGTCCAAAAAGGAACAAAAGACTATAGATGAAGATATTGATAAGATAGTTGAGGAGAAGAAAGAAGAGGAGAAGAAAGAAATATTAGAATTGATTGCAAAGGAGTCTAAAAATACTTCTGTTAAAAAGAATGAGGGCTTAGATAAGAAAAATGACAGAGATTTGAACGTCGAAAGTATAGATTACATAGGAAGCGATGAATCTAAGAGTGTTGAAGCGATTGAATTTGAAAATGCAGACGATCTTTTCAACAGTGAAGAAATTCAACGTTCTGATATAGAAAAACCCAAGAAGAGCAATATATTTTCTAGATTGTATGAAAAATCTATTTTTAGTGATAAAAGATATCAACAGCAAAAAGCCGAGAGAACAAAACATCACATGGAGATGGATCCAGAAGAATTAGATATGATGAAAAGAATGTTAGAGGCAGAAGGAAAAAGCGAAGAGGAGTTTGTGGTTGAAAATGGGTTGATGTCAAAAGATGAGGTTAACTCGATAAAAATTGCATCTAGTAAAGGCAATGATTCTTTTGCTGAGAACGCGGAGCCTGTTATTAGGGAATCTGTTAAGAAAATTAAGGTAGAAAGAGATGCGAGTCTTGAGCATAAGGTACAGCCCCCAAAAGGCCTACCAGTCTTTATGGCTTCAGAAGACAAACAAGATGTTTTTGCAAGGAAGATTAAGGAAGGTGATAATAAATCGATTTTAGAAGAAGTTTCAGTAGATGGTAAAAACAAAGAAAAAAAAGACATTAAAGTAGACCCCAATAAAGAAGTCTCAGAAGAGAAGATAAAAAATAAACTAAATAAGCTATTACAAGGAGAATTATAGGAAGTTAGAAATAAATTAGAATTACTTCTATTGACAAAAATAAAAAAATGTATTATTGTATGGCATTAAGTTAATTCTAATATGTTTACTAAGACAATGAACCTAAAGTTTATTATCGAAAAGAAGCAGACAATTGTGATTATCTCACTATTGTTTTTGTTGATAGCAACAATTTTTACATTATTTCAGCCAATAAGATATAGTGCTAAGTCAAAGGTTTTGTTGGTGCAAGAATTTGATAAAGAGGTTGATTCCTACGCAATAGCTAGATCCAAGACGTATCTAAGTGAGATTCTTGCTGAAGTTGTGACCACATATTCTTTTTATGACAAAGTTGCTCAGGGAGAAAAAGGTGTTGACAGGGCATATTTTGAGAAGCAAGTAGGAACCGAGTCGGTATTGAAAAAATGGAAAGAGACTGTTGAAGTTTCTGGTGCGGGCGATTCTGGCATATTGGAAATTAGTGTTAAACATCCAAGAGTGAAGCAAGCAAAGAATATATCTGATAGTATCTTGGAAAATTTAAACACTTATCATGGTAGATATCATAATAATTTGAATACAAAGATTAAGGTTATGAATAGTCCAGTCGTAGGGCTTTCTTCGCCTAATATAGAACTTAATCTAATAATTTCTTTCATACTAGGACTAACAGTGGCATTTGCGTATATCATGATTTTTCCAGAACCAGAGCATGATTTGAGTATATTCAAAAAGAAAAAGAAAAGTTTTTTAGAAATTCAAACAATGAAAACACTTGACAAATAATTGTAAGTGTGCTATGCTACACTAACTTAGGAAATTTGAAGCCACCTAAGAGTTGTGGCATAGCTAAGTTGGAGCGTTAAGAAGACGGTATCTGATAGTATTGACAAGAAACATTAAGTATGCTATAGTTTGCCAAACGTAAGAGATTTGAAGTTTCTTTAAAATTTATAATAAAGTTAAGCGCAGAAGAAATGGCAGAAATTTCGCGTCCGAAAAGATATAAAAAAATTCGGACGTGGAAACGGCTATCGTTTCGAATGTACCTTAAATTTTTTTAAATCTCAAATGTCCTGTAAAGGAGGATATGGGACGCAAATGTTTTTGAAAATGTAGTATCATGTAGTATGAAACAGATAACGGGGATGTGCCTTGTTATCGACATCAATTATCATAATAGAGAGGAATGAAACATGAAAAAATCTTTAGTAGTATTAGCGTTGACCCTATTTGCAGTAACAATGATCACTGGAATGTCCTTTGCGGATTGCCCCGGTGGCGATTGCCCCGATCCCGTAGTAACGACCAACACTGAATGTGATGGCAACTGTGATGGAGCATTCGTGGACGGGTGGAATGAGGGTAATCTCTGGGGAGATACCGATATTACTGATAACACGATTTGGGGTGTAGGCTGTTCAAGTCTTGCCATTGGTACTGTTGCTGGTGCATCAGATATTGGAACGGCTTCCATCGACAACATTTCCTATCAGGTAATGGACCTTAATGTGGAACGTCCTGATGGAACTGCCGGACTTCGAATCCAGGATGTGACAACAGCGTCGCTCAGTACAACGGCCACTGATGGTGCCTTTGAAGGCGGACGTATTTTCTCGGAGAATCACGCTGGAGCAGACCTCTATTCAAACATTATGGACACTGGTTTGGACGCCGGAATGAATTCCCACCTTTCAATGGCTGAAATGGTTTGTGCCACTCCTGGCACCACCGGAACATTAGACTCTCAAATGCTTAACAGCAGCTTTCAGACAACCGAAGGCAATGGAATTTCTACTATCCAGCAGAATGAAATGCTGGGAACGCTTAAGATTGAAGTAAATTAACAATAAGCCGGTGACCAAGTCACACCAATTGAGATTTAAGCTAAGTGGTCAATTTGACCAAAAAACCCGAAGCGAAGATTTATTTCGCTTCGGGTCTTAACTTATATTTATCTACTTAGCCTTGACAAAAACAAAAAAAGAGTATAATTATAAATCAAATTGTTGATTAATTGAAGTTCTGCGCAAAGTCTTTTTTTAGGGGGATAAGAGATTGAAACACTTGACAAAAGTATAAAAAAAGTGTATAATTTTAAAACAGTCTTGAAGTGACTCTGAAAACTAAAGTTTTCTGGAAACGTAAAAAGGTTGAATAGAACAAATAAAAGATAATCCAGTTTGTTACTTGTTAGTAATTTATATAATGAGTGACAAATAGTTTATTTTTAGTAGTAGCTTGTCAACTTAATAGTAGCACAAGTGTTTCGTTATAAAAAGCGTAACACAAATCAGAAAAGGAGAAGATTATGAAAAAAAACACTAGTATCGTAATTGTACTTCTGATTGCAATGTCTTTGGCTTTTGCCAATATGACATTTGCTGCAGAAGTGGATGTGGAGACTGATTTTGAGAACATAAACAACATCGCAGTAGTGACTGGTGGAGGCGATGGTCATGATAAATACAGGAGTGGTGCTTATATGGGTATGTTTGAAGGCATGTATCCTGGTACACCAAACATCCCGATTACCAAAGGTAGTCTTTGGTCGTTGAAAGAGGCCAAAAGAGTCTTTCTGGCTCTTCCCGAGGTAATTACATCCGGTATGGTCGAAGTTTATTTTGGAAATAAAACAAAGCTTGTTGATGGAAAATATGAGAAAGAGGCACTTGCTAAGGCTTTCGCCAAGGCACAGAAGTATCTTCTCAAGACTGCGAATGTCGTGGTTATGTATGATCTTCCAGCAACCAATGCTGTACGGCCCTGGGCTAAATATCCAGGAAAGTATGCCAAAAAAGGAGTGGACTATTTTGCTATGGGTTCCATTACTTTTAAGACTCGTGAGGGTTTTGAAAAATGGTACCGTAGTCTCAAATTGGAAAACATTTCTTCAGACGATCTAGGTATAATGATTTGCAAAGCATCTATGATACTGGGAGCAGATTTTATCGTTCCCACAGGTGAAGGTGCTGAAGTCATGTTCGGTACTGAAGCAAAAGGTGTGAACCTGGGAGCTTTGCTCTCGGGCGCATTAAGCCTTTCTGGAAGTAATGCGCTTCCAGTCGGTGGTAGTTTAGGCGGTGCACTTAGTGGCACTAGTGGTAGTAATGGACTTAAAGCTAATCCGTTTTTGTCAGTTGCACTTGTAAAAGTGATTAACCCTGACAATGTTCGAATTTCTTTAGGGATACAAGAACCCAAAAATGCCATACCTGCAGCAGTAACGCATGTTGAAAAGGAAGTAGTTTCTGCACCAGCAAAAGAATTGTCTTTGAAAAAAGACCACTATCTGACGCTGGCAATGTGTGCTCTTCCTGTTCCTAGTCCGAACGGAAGAACAAGACTACAGGTTGCTCAGATTGAATTGGATAAATACATGGCGTCAAAAAGGACGGACCTTAAGCCGTTGAGTATTTTCCAGTCGCATCTTGCACAGGCCATTCGTGACAACATAAGAGGTGAAAACCTTAAATTGGCAAGAATGGGTGTTGCTCTGGCATGGCTTGAAAGAGCTGATGTCATCAAAAGAGTAAAAGAAAAAGGCATTATTACGGAGGAAGAATTCTCCAAAGCCTATATTGATAACCTGATGCAGGTCGAGAAAGTCATGAAGAGATATAAGATTAAGGCTGTCACAAGTCTTGGTACTTATGCTGATCAACTCGATGCTGCTTCAAAAGAAAAGAAATAAAGGAAAATTCCTTTTTGGCCACTCACCTAATTTCATTTAGGTGAGTGGCCGAAGTAAACTAAATCTAAAATCAGCAATTTCCCGTACAAGGGAAAGGAGAATTGAAAATGGAAAAGAAAAGTACAATAGTTTACGCAGTGATTATTTCGATAGCAATATTTTTGTTTGCCGGAGTTTCTTTTGCTGCAACTAGCGTAGCTGATATCCAAGCGAAAATAGCTGCTGCAAAGAATGTTGGTGTTACTACTTTGATAGATATTCAGAAAACATTAAAGGCTGCCAGAGCAGAGAAGGAACTTATTCGTGTTAAAGGGATTGCAGGAAGATTCGGTACTAACGATCTTCATGCTTTGAAACTTTCCAAGAATGTTAACGGTGATACCATCGGTGAGATTGCAAAAGTTGTTTCCGGAGCAGGTCTTCGGAATATCCGCAAAATTGTTGAAGCCAATGGTCTTAAGATGAAGGAGTGTGAAAAACTTCATCCGGGGTTTGTTTTTTATATCCCGACAAGTATGATTGCTCAGGAACTTCGACTCAATGCTTTTGAGATTGCTAATCTCCAGAAGGATGTCAAAATCCTCAAAGGAGAAGTTGTTAAATTAAATGGCCAAATTGAAAAGCAGGCTGCAACAATTGCAACGCTGACTGGCAATTTAACTGCTGAAAAAGTGGCTCATAAGTCTGATCTTGCAGCAGAAGTAGCAGCTCATGGTGAAACCAAAGCCACTCTCGCAGCAAAACAGAGAACTCTTGAGATTGCTGAAAGTAATCTTGAAAAAGAAGTTGTGGCTCATGGTGAAACCATAGCTAATCTGATGGCTGAAAAAGAAGCATATGCTGTTGTTAATGGTAAGTTTGCTGACGAAGTTGAAGCACACAAAGTTACCAAGGGCAACTTTGTTGATGCTAAGGGTGTGATTGCAACACAAGAAACCACCATTGCAAGTCAGGGAAAGAAAATAACTGCACTGGAAGCAATCAAGAAGATGTTTGGTATGAAGCATGTATTGATTTTTATTGGGAACGCAGCATTAGTAATATACCTCTTACTCTTCCTCTTACTCTTCCTCTTCTTTATCGGACGTTTTGTTTACAGAAGTTTTCGTGGAAAGGGTGGAAAATCTGACACACAGACCAAGGGAAGCGAAAGTGCCGATCAGACTGTTGCTTCTGTTGTTAGTAATGACACGGCGCCTGCAATTTGATAGCGGTTATATAGAATATGTTTCTGGAGAAGATTTTTCAAATCAAAAACCAGTTTCATTTTCTAGTGTAGGTAATCTACACACTGTTTTATTTGTTCTACCAATATCAGACCGAGTCTGACTAAGAGAAGTCATCGGACTTTGTCTGATAATATTGTTTCAAACCATTCATTGAATGGTCAAAGGGCAGCACTACATTGTAGCGCTGCCCTTTAAACTTGTCATTTTAGGATTGACTATTAGTCGTATAACTGTTATAATAAGAAGTTAAAAAATATTATTATTCAGTGTAAAAAATTGGAAAACTATAGAATAAAAAAGATAACAAGGTTGACAAAGGAATATTCTCACCAGTGGTCAAATCTTTGGAATAGTGCTCCTGGAGCGCATTTTTTTAATTCTTTAGAACATTTCATTTCTTTTATTGATGTTTTTCCAGCAACAAAATACATGATAGTTTTTTGCTACAAAAAGGATGAACTAGTTGCTATTTTGCCACTTGTTTGGGGATATAGGTTCGGGATAAAAACTCTTTTATGTATAGACAGCTTTGGTGATTCCATTGATAGATCTTCATTGTGTATTAAGAAGCAAGACCCAGAAATCCTTAGATTTTTAATTGAAAGTGCTACAGAAAAGAAGAATAATATTTTTTTAGCTGAATTAGAGGAAAAGCATCTGAATTTATTTATGAGAAATAATATGAGTATAATTAAAAATTGTACTTTTGAATTTTCTTGTAAAAGTCTAAGAATAAATTTTGAAAAAGATCTGCTTGCTAGTATGAGTAAAAAAACTCGTAAAAAATTCAAAAAGAAGATCAAAAAAAGTGAAGATAGTATGACTTTTGAATTTCACAGAAAAGAAAATGCAGGAGATTTTCAAAAAATGATTGAAATAGAGCAAAAAAGCTGGAAAAGTAAGAAGGGGATTGCTATTTTTCAGAAAGATTCTGCTAGAAATATCTATCGTTCTTGGATAAAGAATAATAACAAAAATGTAGGAGTAGCTTTTTTGAAGAAAGATAACAAAGAAATTGCTTGTTTATTTGGAATGTTTGCTAATAAAACTTTTTTGATAACAAATATAGCTTTTGTATCTGAATTTTCTAAATTTACTCCAGGGAAAATCTTAATTTTTTATGTTCTAAGGTATCTACAAAAAAATGGATTCAATACAGTTGATTTTTCAGTTGGTGATAGTAAATGGAAAAGGGATTTCAGCAATCAAATTCTAAAGCAGTATGATTTTTATTTCTCAAAAAATTTATCAGTCTGTATTTGGTGGAAGAGTCTTTTGTTCATAAAGGGAATAATAAAGAGGATTACAAAACTAGGAAATTGTCCTAATGGATAATTCTCTAAGATTGCTTACTTGGTTTGCATGAAACTAGAAATCCAGCAGCTAATGGCCAAAATGACCATTGTAATGCGGTTGCTTCTAATATATTATCACCAAAACTGGCAGCATAAAGTCCTATTGTAAAACAAAAAAAGATTAAAACTAAAATTGAATATTCCGAAGAACTGTTTCTTGAAAAACCAAGGAAAAGTTTTTTTGATAATACGAAAAATATTCCAAGAAAAGCTATTATACCGAAAATACCATTTTCTAAAAGAATTTTCAGAAAGTCATTGTGAGGAGCGGTTGAGCCAAGAAATGAACCTCTTCTTATTTTGATTAATTCCTCTGACGTTCCTGTTCCATGGCCTAATATTGGAGCTTCTTTGATATATTCGAATGAATCTCTCCAAAGATTAAACCTCCAGGTAATAGAGCTATAAGGAGAAAGCGTTGTTATAGAATTTATTCTATCCTTGACAGGTCCTACTGTTAAATAAAGGCAGAAAAAGATTAATGTAGAAATGATGAGTAGTTTTCTTAGTTTTAGTATTCCAGCACTGATTATCATAAAGATAAATAAGATCCAAGCTCCTCGTGTATAAGTAAGAGCTAGAAGACCGGAATATGATAAAAATGCAAATCCATAAAGAAATTTTATTGAAGTATTTTTGTTTTTTAAAAACATTGCCAATGAAAGTGCAATTGAAAGTGTTAATGAAAAAGCAAATAGGTTTGGATGTGCGAAAGTTCCAAAAAGTCTGTTTGGAACATCTTGATATGACAAGGTTAATCCAGTATTGTTTACTAGTTGGTAAAGCGCGACAAGTGAAGGTATCACCATGGAAATGATGCTAATAAGAATGATTTGTAACAAATCATTCTTATTTCTGATAGTAATTGATCCTAATATAAACAATGAAAAGATGCTGATAAATCTTATTAACTCGGAAATACTAGCAGTTTTATTAAAAGAAATCAGCATACTCAAAGATAATACTACTAGAAACAAGATCCAATTTTTTAATAAAGGAATTTTTTTTAAAAGATTCTTTTTTTTTGCTGCAATCATAATAACCACCGGAATAAGTAATAATCCCAAAAGAGATGCTAGGTTTATTGATAAAGGGCCTATCTCAAAAATAGTTAAATTTGAAGAGAAATCTAATGTTGGGCGCAGAAGAATTATTGCAAAAAGACCCCATTTAGGGTTTATTAAAAGCACAAGAATTGTCAGAAAGAGTAATAAAAGGAGAAAATCTAAAAGAGGCGTCAAATTTAATAACGGTAAAAGAATTGCAAGGAGGGAGACAGCAAATATGGTTGCTATTGCCGATGATTGATTTTTAGTACTTTTATTTCTTGACATGAAGATTTCTGTATGATAGCATTAATAGCTTTATAATGGATTTATTGGCAGGTTCATAGGTATTTATTTGAAAAGATAGTCTAACACAGATATAAGCTCAAAGCAAGCTTAAAATGAGTTTTTAAATTAATTATAATTGAAAAATAATGAAGATTCTTGTTGCGAACAATAACTTCTTTCTTCGTGGAGGTGCAGAACGTGCTTTTTTTGATATGATTAATATTCTTGAAGAAAATGGACATGAGGTTGCCCATTTTTCAACAAAAACAAGTCAAGACTATAAGTCTCCGTGGAGTAAATATTTTGTTAAATACTATGAACTAAGTGATTCATCTAAGTTTAGTTTTATTCAGAAGGCTAGGATTGTTTCAAGAATTTGGTATAACTTTGAAACACGTAGAAAACTAAGACAGTTACTAAAAGACTTCAAGCCAGATGTGGCTCATTTACATAATATCTTTCACCATCTAAGTCCTTCTCTTATTGATGAACTTAAAGAGAATAATATTCCAATTGTTTGGACTTTGCATGACTATAAGGTCGTTAGTCCAAATTATGACCTAAGTGTTTCTGGCGAAGTTTGGGAAGGCAATATGGGAGGAAAAATTCACAAGTGCATCACGGATAAATGTGTTCACAATTCATATTTAAAAAGTGCGGTGTGTGTTGTTGAAGCACTTTTGCACAAAGTAAGAGGAACTTACAATAAAGTAGATTGCTATCTTTCCCCGAGTGATTTTTTGATAGGTAAATATGGAGAATTCGGATTTAAAAATAAAATAAAAAAGATTGTAAATCCAGTTTTAGTAGAGAAAATAGAGCTAGATGTTGAGCCGTGGAAGCTAGGAATAGGAGATAATAATAATGGCTTTATTCTATATTTTGGTAGATTGTCTTTGGAAAAAGGTGTTAGTGATTTAATCGAAGCTTATGCCGAATTAAATACAAATAAACCGCTTATTATTGCAGGGGATGGTTCACAAAAGGAGCATTTAGAGTTTTTAGTTAGAAAATTAAAATTAACTGGAAAAGTACGATTTCTTGGCAGACTTGAAAAAGAAAAACTTTTCCAAGTTATAAATAAAGCTAGTTTTATTGTTGTTCCTTCTAGGTGCTATGAAAATGCGCCATATGGAATGTTGGAGGCGATGGCACTTGGTAAGGCCGTAATCTCTTCAGGGCTTGGTGGTTTAAAGGAAATTGCACAAAACAGTAATGCTGGTATTTCCTTTGGTATGGGAGATAAAAACGATTTGCGTTCTAAAATGGAATATGCGATTGAAAACCCAGAAGAAATGGAACTAAGAGGTCAGAAAAATAGAAAATACATTGAAGAAGAATATAGCAAAGAAGTTTTTTATAAAAAAATAATTGATATATACCAAAAGATCATATAGAAAAAGACTGATTTTGAAAATAAATCCAAAGAGACGAAGAAATAAGAAAGAGAAACAAACCCATTATGAGAATAGCGTTTATAGGACAAAAAGGAATACCAACATCACAAGGAGGAGTTGAGAGGCATGTTGAGGAATTGACTACACGTTTAGTTCTTCGTGGTTGTGAGGTTCTTGTCTATACAAGACCAAGCTATGTTGATAAGAATTTAAGAAAGTATAAGGGTGTGGAATTGATTAGCTTACCATCAGTCTTTACAAAACATCTTGATGCAATTACACATACCTTTGTAGCTTGTCTGAATGTCAGAAAACAGAATGTCGATATAATACATTTCCATTCAATAGGTCCTTCATTCTTGATATGGTTTGCAAAGATAATAAATCCAAGAACTCCTATTATTGCGACATTTCACTCTCAATGCTATAGACATAAGAAATGGGGCATTTTTGCTAGATTTTCTTTAAAATTAGGGGAAAGAATTTGTTGTATTGCTTCAGATTCACTCGTTTTAGTTTCTAGAAATCTTAAACGAATGGTTCTTGATAAATATAAAAGAAACGGTGTTTATATACCTAATGGAGTTCCTAGTTATGAGACAGTGAATCTAAAATTAGCTAAAAAATGGGGATTAAGAAGAAAGGAATATATCTTGTTTGCAGGTAGATTGATGGAGAGTAAAGGGGTTCACTATCTAATAAAAGCTTTTAATTTGATTAGAACTAACAAAAAACTTGTTATTGCAGGTGATGAAATGTACACAAAGGGCTATAAAAATAAATTAGAAAAACTTGCATCTGGCAATGACAGGATAATTTTTACTGGAAATCTAGATGGAAATAGCCTTGAATTGGCAGAACTTTTTTCAAATGCATATTTATTTGTTCATCCATCTGAGATAGAAGGACTTTCAATTGCTCTTTTGGAAACAATGTCGTATGGAGTTCCTGCATTAGTCTCAGATATTCCTGAGAATGTTGAAGTAATTCAAAAGGCAGGGTTTACATTTAAGAATAAGAATACTAGCGATTTGAGAAATAAGCTAGAGCGTTTACTAAGAGACCCTATAAATGTTAGGAAAAAAGCTCAAGAAGGAAGAGCTAGAGTAAAAGAACATTATAGCTGGGAAGCTGTTAGTTCGGAGATATTGGATTTATATAAGGCTGAATTAAAAAATCATCAGTCTAATAAAAAGTTTCCTCGAACAAAGTATTTTATAGAGGTTCTTAAAAGAAATCTTTAGTTAATATGAAAAGTATAATCAAAAAATTTAAGGAGTATTTTTGGAAAGAGCATTGGAATATTGCTGTTTTTAAGGGTAATATCTCTGATTTTGTTGAGGGGAAAATCAAGCAAAAAGACCTAAACTGGTTGTTTGGGGATAAAGAAAATGGTTTCTGTGCTGATCCTTTTTTGATTGAATATGAAGATAAAATCTTTTTGTTTTTTGAAGAATTTGAATACAAAAAGCAAAAAGGTAGAATAATGGTATCAGAATTGACAGAGTCTTCTGATGGAAAGATAAATGCAGGAGAAAAAATGATTGTTTATGATTACGAGAAACATCTTTCTTATCCTTTTGTTTTTGTTTACAATGAAGTTGTCTACATGATTCCAGAAACTTCTAGTGAAAATGAGATTGCTCTTTATAAAGCTACTAATTTTCCTCTGAAATGGGAAAAAGAAAAAGTTTTAATTCCAAATTTTGCGGGAATAGATACGACCCTTCATTTTTCTCAAAATAAGTGGTGGATATTTTGTTCTAATGATAAGATTGGGTGTAACGAAAGTCTTTATATCTTCTATGCAGATGATTTATTTGGCAAGTGGGAAAGTCACAATCACAATCCAGTGAAGTTGGATCTTGGCAATTCTCGTATGGCAGGTCCAATATTTTGTTGGGGGAATAAAATTGTTAGACCAGCTCAAAATTGCAAAGAAACCTATGGTAAAGAAATAGTTCTAAATGAGATAAAGAAAATTTCTACAGAAGATTTTGATGAAGAGGCTCTTGGAGCTTTTGCAATTAACGATAAATCTTTATATTCAAAAGGAATGCATACCATTTCATCAAGTGAAAATTTTGTTGCGATTGATGCAAAAAAATTTTTTGGAGCTAGAAAATATCTAGATGTAATCAACTGGAAACGTAAAGCTATTTTTACTAAGTTAAGGCAAGTGTTCCAAAAAGACTCGCAACTTGATATAATTTAGATGGTAAGATAAATTAATGAAAAAAAGAAAAAATAAAAAGGTTTTAAAAAACAAGATTGATTCTTGGGCTAAAGCATTTCTTGTTTGGCTTAGAAAAAACCATGATCGGTTTCTTCTTTGTTTTGTTGTTGTGATAATTGCAAATGTCTCATTTATGACTTTTGTTCGTGGGCACGATTCAATTGCTGAACTTTTTTCTGTAAGTAAGGGTTTGTTGGAAAACAAAATAAGGAATGAGAATATTGATCACTTTGTTTTTACTAGAAAAATAGTTAAGGGAGTTATTGTGAGAATTGATACAATTGAAGATGAGCTTGGGTGGCCTAATGACGATGTTTGGTTAACCGGTCAAGAGAGACTTGATTTGATAGATCAATTGCAACGACTGGATGAACTTTCCTATGAACTAGAGTGGGCTGCCAATGAATATTTTTCTGATTATTCAATTCAATATTATCCGTATTCAACTGGAAATCTTTCACACTATATTTACGAAACTAGGCATTTAAAAAAAGCCATTGATCGCTTTGTTCGTGTTTCGGAAACTTCAATATTAATCGACTCTTTCAATAGAAGGCAAGTTCAGGTTATCGATAGTGAACTAAGAGAGATTCGAGCTTATCTTGAGAATCTAGAAAAGTTTGAAGGAAATCTAATATTATTAAATGGTGATTGTTCAGGTAAGCACAATCATGATGAATTAGATTCAGATTAAAAAGGGTATTTAGCAAAAACAAAAAGATGAAAATAGGTATTAATGCTTCTTTTATAAGAAAACAAGATTCTGGTATTGGCCAGGTTAGTTTGAATTTCATCAAGACTTTGGTTGAGCAAATAGAAAAAAATGCAGACTTTTATAGTGAAATAGAAGCGTTTTTATATTTAGAAAATGATATAGAAATTGAACTTACGGGGAATATTACTAAAAAAGTGATTAGCTCATTCTATAAAAGAGACGATTTAGTACGAAAAGTGTTTTGGGAAAAAGTGCTATTGCCTAAACAAATCAAGAATGATGGGTGTGATATTCTTTTCTCTCTCTATCAAAGTCCAACAATAATAAAGGGAGTCAAACATGTTATGTTGGTACACGATACAGTTTGGAAGATATTTCCTCAATACCTTAATAATTCGCGTAAGAAAATATATTATAAATTAGTTGATAAAGGAATTCGTAAAGCCAATAGGATTATCACGATTTCACAAAATTCAAAGAGTGATATAATTAGATTTTTTGATGTGAGTAAAGAGAATATTTCTGTATTTCCAATAGATTGTGATCATATTTTTAAAAAAAGGATTTACGATAAAAGAAAGAAAGATGTTTTGGATAGATTTAAGCTTACTGAGGGAGGATATATTTTTTATGTAGGCGGATTTGATAATAGGAAAAACGTAGATGCTTTGTTGAGAGCATATGGAATTTTATATACACGACACAACGGGAAGATAGAAATGCCAAAATTGATTTTGGCTGGTTCTTTTCATTCAAATCTAATTCCTTTGGTGATAGATATCCCCAATATTGCAGAAGAGGTAATGTTAAAAGGTGGTATTCCTAGGGGTTATATCAAGTCAATAGGCTTTGTTTCGCAGGAAGATTTGCCATATATATATTTAGGAGCTAAGTTATTTTGTTATCCATCTTTGTATGAAGGTTTTGGTTTGCCAATTCTAGAAGCGATGAGTGTTGGTTGTCCGATAGTAACATCTAATGTTTCTTCTATTCCGGAAATTGCAAATGACAAGGAAGCCGTGTTGGTTGATTCTAAGAATGATGAAAAAATTGTCGAAGGTATGTTAAAAGTTATACATTCAGAAGAGTTTACTAATGATATGGTGAAGAATGCTAAAGTGAAATCTAGAAAGTTTAACTGGGGAAAGTTTACAAGAAAAACAATGAAATTATTAATGAAACAGTAAATGAATTTTAAACAATATTTAGCGACATTACTTAGTGGACTCTTTGTCAGCATAGGGCTAATTCTATGGAATACATTTGGTGATGGTTTTATAAACTATCCAATTTTTATTTTTTTTGCAATAAGCACATTCTTTTTTTCAGTTAAATTTCCAAGGAGAACCTTTCTAGTTTTTGTTATGTTTTTGGCACTTGAAAATATTGTTATAACACCCAAAGAGTTTCCTTTTAGCTTGCGACCTTTTCAATTGATTGGGGCAATTTTATTCCTGACTACTTTTCTTCTTGGTTTTAAGCAGAAAGCAAAACATTATATTCTTGGGACAAGGAATCTTTTAACTAAAAAGAAAAAAGCTGTTTGTGAACTAACATTTTTTGATAAGTTGATTTTTGTTTTACCAATATTTGCTTTATTGGGAACATTTAATGCACCTAATCGGGCATTGTCTTTGAAACTGGCAATCATTTTCTTTTCTTTTATTATCTTGTATTGGTTAATCAGGAGTTTCGTGAAGAGTAGAGAAGAGATTGTTGAGACTTTGTTGTTCTTTGTTTTTGGCTCTGTTCCAGTGATTTTCTGGAGCTTCTATCAAGCATTCGCAAAGCTTATAGGATGGGTGGATTTCCAAGTTTTTACTGCAAGAGTTAATGGGACATTTACAGAACCTGATTGGTTGGGAGTATATCTAGTATTAATGTTGGCAATATTACTCTGGTTTAGGCATTTGGCAAAACCAGACAAAAGTGACCTAATGGTTGCTGGTTTTGGTGTATCTAGGATCTTTGGTTTTTTTGTTAATCTTTATTTTATCGTTGCATTTTCAGTACTCATTCTAACTGTTTCAAGAAGTGCGTGGCTTGGTGTCTTTGCTGTCTATATCATGTATCTTCTAATACTTTTAGCAGATAAATTCTTCCATAAAACTTTTTCATTTGTTCAGATTTTGAAAAATGTTCTAGTTTTAGGGCTACTTAGTTCTTTAGCTGTTTTTGTTGTTGGTTTTACTGGTCTATCAACGTTCCATTTTGGCAATAGAGCCGCCAGTTCAATAAGTGGGCAACAATTAATCACAATCAGTTGTGAGAGAAACACTGAACTCCCATATGAGATTAGAACAATGGATGAATTGGATATTTTTGGTTGCAGGCACATAGATTTAGAAGAGGTCAAAAGAGAGAAAATGAACAAGATGTTCGTGACAACCATCATGAGACCAGATCCCAATATCAGCATCAGAAAAGAAATCTATGCAAAAACCTTCAAGGAGACCAAGAAACATCTATTTTTGGGTCAAGGACTTGGAAGTGCAGCATCTTTTCTTGGAACAGATGACCATGGAAGCGGTCTAAACACCTCCAATATAGTGCTTGAAATCCTTCTATCAATGGGAATTTTTGCAGCAATTTTCTCAATATTCATTATCGGAAAACTCATATCCTGGTCTTTGGCTAGAGTTTATAATGTGAAAAACCACATCTTTTCTTCACTTATATTACTATCAGGAGTTGCCATTATTATTCCCAACATGTTCAATGCAGGGCTTTTGATGGGAATGTTCTGGTTTTGGTTGGCAATAGTTGTTTGTATTTATGAGTTTGTTAGAAATGAAAAATAGGGACATATGTTTGCGTGTTCTAGCTATTGCTTTTTTGCAACAATGAGGTACAATTGGATTTGTTATGTAGAGTTATTTAGTGACACGATACATTCCATGGGGGCGTAGCTCAGCTGGTTAGAGCGATTGCCTGTCACGCAATAGGTCGCCGGTTCGAGTCCGGTCGTCCCCGCATTTTCCTAAAAACACCTTATATAAGGTGTTTTTTGTTGTTTAAATTGCAAAGATGAGATGATTTAGTTTTTGTTTTCTAATGAGTTTGTTTTGGTTATTAAAAAAAGATAGAATTCCGACCTCTTTAAAAGGGTTATAATTTGACAAAAACGCTTTTTTTTTGTTACAGTTGAATGAATATGTAAAATAACGAAGAAAATACTATTCAAAAGGGTATTTTTTGTTAGAATGAATATATAAGTCTTAGATTTAAAATATGAAGGAAATAATTTCACAAAAGAATGTTCTAGTGTTGTTTATGGCGATTGCTGTTTTTGGTTTGGTTTTTGGTATGTTTAGATATTACGAGAATAATAGAAACAAGGAAACAATTGTTGATTTGGGAAATGGTTGGAAATCATATTTGCATGAAGATTTTGGAATTACTGTGAAAATTCCAAGTGATGCGGAGCTAGAATCCAGGGTAATAGGAGACAAAAAAAATGTTTCCATGATGTTATTTTCTGAAGGCAGTATCAATGCAATTACAAGACATGATGATTTTGGCAGAGGTAAGAGTACGATGGAACAAAGACTGAAAGGAGAAAGAAGAAGAGTGTTGGAGCTAAATAAAGACAAAGAAATTAAAAAAGACAGTCTTCAATGGAAAAAATATACAAAAGAGACAAAAATTCAGGATAAAGTTGCCTTTGTTAGTTTTGAAAATGGAAATAATGATGTGAATGACTACAGTGAAAATAAAACACCTTTTTTTATAAATGAAATCTCAATACCAGGAAAAACAGCTTCTTATTATATAGGAATTGGATGGAATCAAGACTACACAGACAAATTATATGAAAAATACCCAGATATAGACAAATGGGGATTTTCTGAAGAAGAAGTTGAAAAAAGGATGCAAGCCCATATAGACATTATTGATGACCTTATAATTTCAGTAGATAATTTTTAGAATTATTTTTCTTGAGGTTCTCTATATAAAAACATAGAGAACTAATTGGAAATGTAATAGTGTATTTTCATGCTCAATATTTGAGTATAAGAGTTTTTTGAAAATTCAAAAAAGGAGATGTGGTTATGTTGAGAGCAATAATTATTTTTACGATGATTTGTTTTTTTGGGTCTTTAGCACAAGCAAAAGTGATTTTTGTAGGTGCACACGGAGGATTGGGTTCGTATTTTAATATTTGGGAGGATAGTGATGACTATAATCCGTTGAATGCAAAAAGATTTATCCATGGGAAGCTAAAAGATGTTGAGATTTTAAAAACCGACAGCTTTGATAAGGTACGAGATGAAGTGTCAATTGAAAAAGAGGGTGGACACGGAGTAGATGCTTCAATAGCTTTTGTACGAATCAACTCTAATGCAGATATGAATGCGCGTGTTTCTCGCGAAACAGCAAAGACCTCAGATATGAAAGACTATATTGTTGGAAAATATGAGGATGGGGACTTTGTTTTTCTGGTGGGATATAGTGCAGGTGGAAAATTTGTAATAAATCTTGCCGATAATCTTGAAGGTGCAGGGAAAAATGGAACAGATATTCCAGTTCATTTTTTAGGAATGATTGATCCAATAGTTGGTTTCAATATTACTATCCCTAAAAATGTAGCAAATGCTGAATTATATATTCAGGATGCAACATACTTTGAACTACCGGGCTTCCCTTTCTTTCTTCATGGAAGGTTTACGGAATATTACTCATTCACTATTTCTGGTGACGATGTCACTCATTATTCCATTGACAATCAGGAACGTGTCTGGGGTGGCTTAGGTAGTAGTATGCTTGCCGTAATGGGTGAACATCCCAATGAAGAGCCTAAGTCTGATGATGTGTCAGTCGAAGAAGGTAACTCAATCAAGTCATTTGTAGATAAAGATGGAGAAGGATTTGAACCTGTTGACAATGATGAAGATGGTTATTTCACAAGCGAAAACAATGGTTTTCCTGCAGATTGCAACGACAACGATTCCACTATTCACCCGAATAGTTCCGATCCTTGCAAGGATTGTAACGACGCAACAATTTGTGCTTCAGGTGATTCAAACCAAAACGAAGACACCGAAGAAACCCAAGACTCCGACTCAGATCTCCACATCAAGGATTTCCATCTTTCAGTCTACGGTACAGACGACTGGGAACACAGAGTGGAAAAACAACTCTATCCTGGACAATCCTTCCAGATTGAAGGAGAAGTCAGAATAGAAAATGACTCTGGATCATATGCCGAAGACATCGACTCTGACTACCGAGTAGATCACGGAAAGAATTTCGACATAGACGATACCAAGATAGACGAAGACAATCTGTTCGATCTCGATCCACACGAAACAGTAACCAAAAAGATGGGAAAAATAACAATCACACTTTCAAGTGACGGACAAACTGTCACGGTCCAAGGACCAGGAAGAAGTGAATCTTTTCAGGTAGAAAATGGCTTCTGCAAAATCTATTTCTTTGTAGATATCGAAAATGATGACGATGATGACATATCATCCAATTCAGATGAATACGGAGTAGTAGAAATAACAGTAATCC
>DEIO01000004.1 GCA_002352545.1 Patescibacteria group bacterium UBA2772 | reverse complement strand
AACTGGGCAAGACCCTTATTTATTTTATGGAATTTAAGGAATATCTAAAAGTTTTATCGAAATACAAAACAACATTTATTACTGTCTGGCTTGGTGTTATTGTAGTCGGTGTGGCTTTTGTATTCTTGATGCCACAAAAATACAAAGCAACTTTTTCGATTGATATCACACGAGACAACCAAGAGCAAATAGTGACGGAATATGAATATGATCAATTCTATCGACTGGAAGCAGATGATCGATTTGGAAGAACAATAGTGCAGTGGTTTGGCGATAAGGCGATTATTTCTGAGATGTACTCAGTTTCAAAAACTGTAGGTGAAGAATTCAAGGATCACAAGTTTGAGACTAAGTTTAGAGCAGAAAAACTTGCAAATAGTTATGTGAAAGTTGATTTTTCGGTTTTTGACAAAAAAGATATCGGGCCGATTTTTTTTGGTGTTAAGAAAGTGCTGAAAGCTAAGACACAAGAATTCAACGGGGGTTTTAGAAAGCAAAACAGGTTTAACCTCATTTTTAATGGACCAACTATGGAGGAAACCAAGATTCCATTTATGCCACTACTAATCGGACTTTTCGGTAGTGGTTTTTTCTTGGCTTCTTTTGTAGCTATGTTTAGGAAGTATTTAGAATAATATAGAATAAATTCGTTATGAAAATTGGAATTGATATTAGATGTTTAGCAGAGGGGAATAGAACTGGTGTTGAAGAATATACAATCGGTTTTTTAAAGCGTCTATTTGAGCAGGATTCAGACAATAAATATCTGCTTTTTATTAATTCTTTCAAGAAAATCAAAGAAGATATTTCTTGGTTGGGTGAATATCCAAATGTTGAAATTCGTAATTATGCTTTTCCGAATAAGCTTTTGAATTTTGCAATGTGGTTTTTGCATTGGCCAAAGATTGATACATTGCTTGGGGGAGCGGATATATTTTTTGCACCAAATATTTCCTTTATCGCACTTTCTAGTAAGTGTAAATTCATCTTGACTATGCATGATCTTTCTTTTGAAAGATTTCCTGAATATTTTTCAAGAAAGAGGAGATTGTGGCACTATGTTGTGAATCCAAGATTGCTCTGCAAGAGAGCTGACAAGATTTTGGCTGTTTCAAAATCAACAAAAGATGACCTTTCAATGTTGTATGGAATTCCCAAGAAGAAAATCGAAGTGGTCTATCCAAGCTTGGACCTTAAGAGTTTCAGTGAAAGCGATATTTCTGGAGAAAAAACACTTAGAATGATGAGAGATTATAAATTACCAGATGAATTTATTTTATTTTTAGGTACAATTGAGCCAAGGAAGAATATTGTTTCTTTGGTTAAGGCTTTTGAACATTTGAAAGGCACTAGCAAGTTATATGAAAACTTGAAACTTGTTATTGCTGGTAGAGTTGGTTGGTCATATCAAGAGATTATTTCTGCAGTGGAGATTAGTCCCAATAAGTCTGATATTTTGTTTACGGGTTTTGTGAATGATTTTGACAAGGCATCTTTGTATAAACTGGCAAAGATTTTCGTGTACCCTTCATTTTTTGAAGGTTATGGTTTTCCACCAGTAGAAGCAATGGCTAATGGGGTTCCAGTTATTACTTCTAACTGCAGTTCAATCCCTGAAGTTGTACAAGATGCAGCAATTTTGATTGATCCATATCGACCAGCAGAGATTTCTTTGGCAATCAGACTTCTTTTGGATAACAAAGTATTGTATAATGATTTTATAAAAAAAGGGAAAAAGCATATTAGTGAGATTGAAGAGTCCTATTTCAAAGAGGATTTGCTCTCATACTTTAAAATATAGTTTTTGGAAAGAAGGAGGAAATATAAAACAAAATGAAAAAGATTGGAATCGATGCTCGTTTCTATGGTCCAACTGGCAAAGGACTAGGAAGATATGCGCAGAAATTGGTTGAATATTTGGAAAAAATAGATGGAGGAAATGACAAGCGACAATACGTCGTCTTTTTGCGTAAAGAAAACTTTGACCTATACCAGCCAAAACATGACAATTTCAAAAAAGCACTAGCTGATTTCAACTGGTATTCTTTTTCAGAACAAGTCCATTTTCCTCTGTTCTTATATTCTCAAAGACTTGATTTGGTTCATTTTTGCCATTTCAATGTGCCACTTTTATATTTCAAACAGTTTGCTGTTACGATTCATGATTTGATCTTGTTTCACTATCCGACTGTCAAGAATACAACATTGAATAAATATTTTTATTTTTTTAAACTGTTTGCGTATAAGATTGCGATTAGAAGTGCTGTTCGACGTGCCAAAAAGATTATTGCAGTTTCAAAGTTCACAAAAGACGATATTATAGCTAATTTGAAAATTCCAAAAAGCAAAGTTAAGATGACCTATGAAGGTTGTGAATATCAGTGTTTTGTGAACTACCAGGGAGATAAGACCGTTTTGGGAAAGTATGGTATAATAAAACCGTACTTGCTTTATGTAGGAAATGTGTATCCACATAAGAATCTGGAAAGACTTGTGGAAGTATTTACTAGAATAAGGAAGAGCAACCAGAATCTCCAATTGGTACTTGTTGGAGGAAAGGATTTCTTTTATTCAAGGTTGGAAAAATTTGTAAAAGAAGGTAAATTTGAAGGGGTTATTTTTCCTGGATATGTTCCAGACTCAGAGCTGGATGTTTTGTATAAGAATGCACAGGTTTATGTTTTTCCTTCATTGTACGAAGGATTTGGATTGCCTCCACTTGAGGCTTTGGCAAAAAACACTGTTGTTGCTTCTTCTGACAGAACGTCAATGCCTGAGGTTTTGGAGGATACTGCTTTTTATTTTGATCCGGAAGATTTGGACTCAATGGAAAAAACAATACGAAAATGTTTAACCGAAAGCAAAAAAGATAGTTTTCCTATAGACAAAGTTGTAGCAAAATTGAAAAAGTTTTCTTGGCAAACAATGGCAAATGAAACGTTGGATGTGTATAAAGAAGTTTTGAAATAGAAAGATTTAAAATAAAAATGCGTAAAACTCTAGATCATAGAACTAGCAAGACGTATGATATTAAACCCGTTGATAAAAGGGGTGAGCTTGATGAGAAGAAATTGCAAAAAGGAGAGGAATTGGTAGAGCTTCGTCAATTGAGAAAAGAAGAGAGAAAAGAAAGGATTCTAAAAAGGTTTAATAAGGAAAAAGAAAGTGTCTCAAAAGAGAGACTGATTTTTGATATTGGTATAAAAAACACTCAAGAGGATTTAGCCAAAAAAGAGGAATCAAAAGAGCAGGAGCTTCAATCAGATGTGGAGGAATATAGAACTGCTGAAACAAGAGATACAGATTCACCAGAGGAGATTTTTGAGAAAGTTACAGATACTTTCAAGGAAGATGAGTTGGAAGAAGAAACGAGAGTACAAGAAGAAAAAATGTTTGAGAAATATAGCGTTTTGCAAGGGAATAAGGCTCTGGTGCCAGAAGATGCAACAGAGATTCAAGTTTCAAAACTTGATATCCACAAACTGCAAATGATAAACGAAGAAGAGTTCAGAAAGGATGAAGATTTTGTTCAATATCAAAGTGCACTGGAACAAGCCAAACAAGAAGAAGAAAGAGTGGCTATTTTGCAAAGAGAAAAGCAAGAGCAGATAGAAAAACAAGAAGCTCTTAAGCAAGAGATGGCGCTACAAAAAAAATGGCAAGAGGAAAAGGAAGAGAGAGAGGCTCTCGAGCAAGAAGCTATTTTGCAAAGAGAAAGACAAGAACAAGCAGAAAAACAAGAGGCTTTTGAGAGAGAGTTGGCTTTGCAAAGAAAGCTCCAAGAGCAAGAAGAGATAGAGCAAATGGAAGCGAGTGTGAAAGAATCAATGCTCAAAAGAGAGAAAGAGGCGGAGAATTTTAGAGCAGAAAAGCTTGAAGGACAGCTAATTTTAGAAAGAAAACAACAAGAGGAAGAAGAAAAAGAAGAAGCACTTGCTTTGGAGCGAGAAAACAAGTTGGCTCAAGCCAAAAAAGAAAAAGAGGAGTTAGAATTGATTTTGCAAAGAAAGTTACAACAAGAAAAAGAAAGAATTCAAGAGTTTGAAAGAGAAATAGCTTTGCAAGAGGAGCGAGAGGCAGAAAAAGAAAAAAAAGCAGCAATTGAGGCAGAGCTTGTTTTGCAAAGAAAAAGAAAACAACAAGAGGATGATGCAAAAGTTGAAAAATATAGACAAGAAGCAGAGCTAAAGAGACAAGAGGAGCGAGAAACCGCAGAGGTATTGGAATCTGTGATACGTCAACAAAAAGAAAAAGAGGAAGCAAAAGAACTTAGATTGAAAGCAGAAAGACGAGTACAAGAAGAGGCGGAAGCCTTGGAGAAGGAGAAATCTAGAATTTTTGGTCAGGAAATTGTGCAAGATGATGAAGACTTGGCAAGAAAAAGAGCTTTGGCTCTTGAATTGCAAGCTAATACTGATTTGATTGAAAAAAATAGATTAGAGGCTGAAACCAGAAAGGAAATTAAAAGGGCTAAAGAACGGAGAGTCGAATTGGCAAGAGAAGAAAGAGCAGAGGAAAACCGTGTTTTCTGGGAAAGCAAACTTGAAAGAAAAAATACTAGACAAACAAATACCTTAGACGGGGAGAGGATTAATAGCGAAAACTTTGAGCAGGCTATTGATAAAAATAGTGTCACAAACGAATCGATTATCCAACACAAACTCAATAATTGGTTTGGTGAAGAAAAAAGAATCAATTCGTGTAGTGAAACTAAAGACAGTGACGTTACTATGGCTTCGGATACTAAAAGCAGGGAAGCAGAACTCTTAAGAACAGTTACAAATTTCAAGAAAGAGAAATCAATCGAGGAAAAGAAAAAGTTTTTTACTTCGAAATATAAGAAGAAGGGCGAAAGATTCACTTGGAAAGGACTTGTTTCTAAGCCAGCAGTTTCATTTGTTGCCACATCTTTTGTTGCGCTTTTGATTGTTAGTTCAATCGTTTTTGTCTCATATGGTTTCCAAATTCAAGAAAATGTTAAGGTTAAAGGTCAACAAGCACTTGGCTATCTTGATGATGCAAAAGATCAACTCAAAGGACAAGATTTTTTGTCTGCCAAGATCAGTTTTGCAAGTGCAGTTGAAGAATTTGAAGAGGCACAAGAAGAACTGGATTGTCTCGGTGGAGATATGTTGAATATATTCTCTGCTTTGCCAGTTCTATCAAGAATTAGTAGTGGTAAAAACGTTGTTGATGCTGGAAATGAATTGACTAAGGCAGCAAAAGAATTATCAAGTGCTATTGAAATTATTTCTAACGTTGAAAATCCATTCAGTTTTGAAGAGGGAGAAGCAGGGGATAAATCGCAACAATCAATGTCGGACATGTTTTTGTTGATGCAAGAGAAATTGCAAGTTGCTCACAGTGATCTTGAAAAAGCGAACGAAAATTTGGCTTTGGTTAAGGTTGCTGATTTGCCTGATGAGTATAGGGAAAAGTTCCAGAAGATAAAAGAGACATTGCCAATGGTTGTCTCCATGATCGATGCTTTTGAAGAAAATTCAGAGATATTTCTTGAGATTCTTGGACATAACGGACCACGTAAGTATCTTTTGATTTTCCAGAATAACCAGGAAATGAGAGCAACAGGAGGGTTTATCGGAAGTTATGGTGTTTTGCATATTGCAAATGGTAGGATTAAAAAACTTTTGATTGAAGGAATCTATAATCCAGATGGTCAGTTGAAACAAAACATTGTTCCTCCAAAGCCAATCCAGAAGATTTCTGCTTCTTGGTCTACACATGACGCAAATTGGTTCCCTCATTTTCCAACAACAGCAGAGAAAATTTCAATGTTCTATGAATATACAGGCGGACCTACTGTTGATGGAATCATTACAATGACCCCAATGGTTTTGCAAAGAATGCTTGCAGTGACAGGTCCAATTGAAATGGAAAATTATGATACAACTGTTAGTACAGAGAATTTTGTGAAAGCAACTCAATATGAAGTTGAAGTTGATTATGATAAGACAGAGAACAAGCCAAAACAATTTTTAGCTGATTTGGCGCCTAAGGTTATTACTAATCTTTTGGAATCAAGAGATCCAAGAGATGTTTCTGATATTTTGGAAATGTTTTCTGATATGTTGAAAGAAAGACATATCATGATTCATTCTTCTAGTGAGGACATTCAAAAAGTGATTTCTAAGAGAGGTTGGTCTGGTGAAATTTTGCAAACCAAGAAGGACTATTTGATGGTTGTTAACTCTAATATCAATGGATTTAAGACGGATGGAGTTGTGGATGAAGATATTACTCATAGTGCTAAGATTTCAGAAGATGGAACAATTATAAACACTGTTAAAATCAAAAGAGCTCACAATGGAGGAGATACTGATTATGAATGGTGGAATAAGGTAAATTGTGATTATATGCGTGTTTATGTGCCAAAGGGGAGTGAGTTTATTAGTGTGAAAGGTCAAACTAGAGAAGTTAATGAATCTCCACTTGATTATGATAAGCTTGGTTTCAAAAGAGATGAAGATGTTGTTGCGCAAGAGGAGAGTGTCGAGTTTGACGAAGAAACAGGAACTAGAATCTATGAGGAAGAAGAGAAGACTGTTTTTGCAAACTGGGTCTATGTTTCACCAAAGGAAACTGTTGAAATTGAATATGTTTACAAGCTTCCATTTAAATTGGATCTAACAAAGAACACTTCAGCAGCTGATACATATTCTTTATTGGTTCAAAAGCAATCAGGTTCTGTTGGTTCAGATTTTTCATCCAAAGTTGAATATGAAATAAAGGCTGAGCCAGTTTGGATGTATCCCCAGAGTCTTAGTAGAAACGGCAATGTGCTTGATGTTAGTGTGAAACTGAACACAGATTTGTTTTTCGGAATTGTTTTTCAGGGAGAAAAAGAGGAGGAATAAAAGGTAATAAAAAAATAGATGCAAAAGTATGTTTTAGAGATTTCTGTTTTTGTATGTGGTGCAATTGTGATGATTTTTGAATTAGTTGGTTCAAGGGTGTTGGGTCCATATTTTGGAACGTCGACTTTTGTTTGGACAACACTAATTGGTATTGTGATGGGAAGTTTAAGTATTGGTTATTATTGGGGTGGAAGGGTCGCTGATAAAAAAGCCAGCTTAAAAGGATTTTCTCTTATTATTTTTGGTGCAGGTTTTTTTATTTTTACGACGTTTTTTTTGATGGATATTCTATTGTTTAATGCTTTTAGATTGTTTAAAAATAGTACGGTTATTTTGTTTTTTTCCTCTATTTTACTTTTTGTTCCAGCAAGTGTTTTGTTGGGCATGATTTCTCCCTATGCTGCAAAATTGAAACTTAGCAATCTGAAAAGTTCCGGGAAAACTATTGGTAATTTGTATGCACTTTCGACAATGGGAAGTATCGCAGGTACTTTTGCTGCAGGGTTTTATCTAATTCCAAAGTTTGGAACAGGAACTTTATTGGTGATGATTTCGTTGTTATTGGTTTTGTTATCCATGTTTGTTTTTTTGAATAAAAAACCTTTGTTCAAGATTCTTGCGAGTTTTGTTTTGTTTTGTTTTTTGCCTTTTAGTGATATTACTTCTCAGGTATACGCTGGTAGTAATCTAGTTGATACAGATACTCAGTATAGTCGAGTGTGGATTTTTGAGGATGAGGATGATGCAACAAAAAGACCAGTAAGAAATTTGAAAATTGATCGAAAAAACAGTTCTTCAATGTTTTTAGATGGAGATGATTTGGTATATGATTATACGAAATATTATGATCTTGGAAAACATTTTAATCCTGCTTTTGAAAAGTCATTGCTTTTGGGTGGAGCAGCTTATTCATATCCAAAACATTATCTGAAAACCTTTCCAGATGCAAAGTTGGATGTTGTTGAAATTGATCCTCGTTTAACTAGTTTGGCCAAGGAGCATTTTCAGTTAAAAGAGGATGAAAATCTAAGAATTTTTCATCAAGATGCTAGAATATTTTTGAATGAAACAAAAGAGAAATATGATATTATTTTTGGAGATGCATTCGGTTCTCAATATTCGATACCGTTTCATTTAACAACAAAGGAAGCTGCTCAAAGGCACTATGATGCATTGAACGATGATGGAGTTGTGGTTCTGAATGTTATTTCGGCAATAGAAGGAGACAGTGGTAAATTTCTAAGAGCCGAATATCGAACCTATAGACAAATGTTTCCTCAGGTCTATGTTTTTCCAGTACAGCGTAAAGATGAAGGTGAGATTACTCAAAATATTATTATGGTAGCTCTGAAATCCGAGAAAAAACCATCATTCAAAAGCAATGACCCTATAACACAAGAACAACTTTCTCATGTTTTGAGAAACAAGATTAAATTGGATATGCCAGTTCTAACTGACGACTATGCGCCAGTTGCTTATTATGCAAATCAGGCTAAGTAGGCTAAGTAGAGTCTTGACAAGAGAGGTTCCTCATTATATTATTTAGATAGTTCTATCTGACGTTGAAAGGAGATTGGTACCCTGGAGTCAAAGGAAAATCTAAAGTTGTTTTATGTATTGTGCATAAAGAATCCAGGTGGAACCGCGGGTAATACAAGACTCGTCCTGATAATTTCATTTTATAGTGAAGTTATTGGGACGGGTTTTTTGTTTAATTAGCTAAGGGATTTATGAAAAACTATTATTTACAATTGGATATATTTGGGCTTTGCCCTAGCTGGTTTTTTTGAATTGAGAATTTGAGTTTAGAAATTTATAAATAATTAAAACACGACTAATGGTAGAAGAAAAAAAAGTTTTACAGGAAGTAACGATGGAAAAGATTACATCTTTGTGTAAGAGAAAAGGTTTTATTTTCCCAGCATGTGAAATCTATGGTGGACTTGCTAACGCTTATAGTTATGGACCCTATGGAGCTGAATTGAAAAAAAACATCAAAGAACTTTGGTGGAAGAAATTTGTTCAAAACAGAGTCGACATGGTTGGTATGGATGGGCCTATATTGTTGCATCCTAAGCTCTGGGAGGCTTCTGGTCACACAACAGGGTTCAATGATGCAATGGTGGATTGTAAGAAGTGTAAGAAGCGTTTCAGAGCAGATCACCTAGTTGAGGAGCTTACTGGAAAAGATCTTGAGGGTCAACTTGATGAAATGACAAATATTTTGAGAGATGAAAAATTGAAATGTCCAGAATGTGGGCAGAGCGATTGGACAAAGGCTCGGAATATCAACATGATGTTCAAGACTGATATGAATGGAATCACTGAGTCTTTGTACCTAAGACCGGAAACAGCAGGTGCTATATTTGTTGATTTCAAGAATATTGTTGATTCAATGAGAGTGAAGGTTCCTTTTGGAATTGCGCAGATTGGAAAAGCATTTAGAAATGAAATTGTTGCAAGAAATTTCATTTTTAGATTGAGAGAATTTGAACAAATGGAGATTGAATATTTCATTGATCCAGAAATAAAATGGGAACCATTGTTTGATAATTGGTTGGAGTTGCAAGAGGAATTTATTATGGAACTTGGTGCAAAGAAAGAAAATCTGAGAAGGTTTGAACATGCCAAGGAAAAACTCTCTCATTATTCTCGAAAAACAGTTGATATCGAGTATAAGTTTCCATTTGGATTCAGTGAGCTGTTTGGTTTAGCTCATAGAGGTGATTTTGATCTTACTCAACATACGAAATTTTCTAATGAGAAATTGGAATATTTTGATGCACAAAACAACAGAAGATATACCCCACATGTTATTGAGCCAACCTTTGGACTTGATCGAACAATTCTAGTTGCTCTTTTAGCTGCTTACACAGAAGAGAAGGTGAAAAATGATACTAGAGTAGTGATGAAGTTCCCAAAGAAAATTGCTCCAGTTAAGGTTGCAATATTGCCTTTGTCAAAGAAGAAGCCTTTGTCTGATAGTGCAAAAGAGATATTTGAAAATCTTAGCAGTGAATTTGTTTGTGAATATGATCAAACACAATCCATTGGTAAAAGATATCGAAGACAGGACGAAATTGGTACACCGTATTGTGTTACTATCGATTTCGATTCTTTGGAAGACAAGAAAGTTACTGTTCGTGATAGAGATACTATGGAACAAGAAAGAATCCAAATTGCTAAACTAAAAGATTACTTGCGAGAAAAATTGAACTCATAGAATTGGTTCATCTGATATAGTGCTTTTAGAAAATAAAAACCCTGCATGTGCTGGGTTTTTATTTTAATTATAAGGGGAATGTAGCTTTACAAGGAAAGTTTGTATTTCATTTTAGTCATTGTATTTGGAAGACTTAGCCATCCATCTTTGTCGGTTTTGAATTCACCAGCTAGAATTTTTAGTTTATTTTTGTAAACATAAACTTTGACCTTTGTTTTTTCTTTTATTTTTGCAGAATCATCATCTAGTAGTTTAATCTTGAGATTAAATGGTTGATCAGCTGTTCTGTCCTTCTTTTTATATGAAAATTTGTATTTTCCAGGAAGAACGTTTTTCAATCTAAGCTCATTGGTTTCATCTGTTCTGTCATAACGAGCTTGAAACCAGTCACTACCATCAATTTTTGCTTTTACTTTAACTCTTGCTCGTCTATCTTTGCTTTTCAAATGAGCGTCATCATCTTTGTCTATATCGAAGTAATATCTGACATTTGGATAAATTGCTGAAGATTCAATCCAACCATCTTCGTCTGTTTCTACTGTTCCTATCAAAGTTTTGTCTCCTGAGATATTTTTGAAATACAAGGAAAGAGGAGTTTTTTCTTCTAATTTTCGACCTTCATTGTCTGCCATTCTTATTTTTGCTGCAAATTTTTGACCAGCTACAGCAGCATCATCATCCTCCAGTTTCAATTCATACCAACCAGGAAGAACATTTTTCAGAACCAGTACGCCATTTTTATCGGCTCTTTTTGTTATTGCATTAAACCATTTGTTTCCTTGTTTTGCATGAAACTCAACTTTGATGTCATCTGCATGGATACCTTGAAGCGAAGCGGATGATGTTTTGGGGATTAAAAGTAGTGCTGCCAACATAAAAGCGAGTGGGAAAACTATTTTGTTTTTATGCATGTAATTTTGTTTTTAATTTTTATACTCAATATTAATTCTAATTATAGCATATTTAGATTTTTTGCAAAAGATGATTTTTGGAAATAGTACCTATTGTGGTAATTGTTTTTGTGTGTTTTAATTTAATAAGAGAGCATAAATTTTAGATTGAATAATATCAGACGAAAGATTAACAAAAGAGCTCTTTTTTTGAGCCAACATTTTTTTTACAGAGTTTTTTATCAATGGGTCAGACATATTTTTGACGCTGATGTTTTGCACCTCAATGTTCATGTCAAAAAACTTGATAAACCTGTTATAATAATAGCAAATCATATTTCGGCTTGGGACCCTTTTTTGATTTTTTCAATTCTAAACAGAAAGTTTATATTGAGGAATCTAGTTTGGCGTTTACCTGCCGCACCGAATCAATTCACCTCTTTATATCAGAGAATATTTTTTAAATTAATTGGAGTTTATAAAATTGAAAGTAAAGGAAATTTAAGCAAGAGTTTAGAAGAAACTTTTGATATTATTGACAGTGGTTCCAATACAATGTTCTTTCCTGAGGGGAAGTTGGTTGGTTCCGCTGAAAACACAAAACCCAAGAAGGGGGTTTCTTATATAATTGAAAAACGCGATGTTTATATATTGCCGATTTTTTTGTATTACCATAAAAGAAATCTAAATGGCAAAGGTATCCGTTTTGGAAAGGCCAGGGCTGTTGTAGGCGATCTTATTGAATCGAAATATTTTTTGGATAACTATGATTGTAATTCTAGACATCAAGCTGTTATGTCACATATATACAAATTAGAAAAACACCTAAAAGATCGTTTCGGAGAAGAAGCTGTAACTCCAATATTTAAATAATTTATACTTTAAAAAATGAAAAAAAGAAGATTATCAAGAGTTTTTAAGAAAAACTCAATTGTTTTGGTGGATTTTTTGTTTAATAACAAAGTATTTCTTTCCTCACTCGGTTTTTTGAATGAGAAACTTTTGAATAATAAGATAAAGAGTGTTTTTTTGGTATATCCTGCTAAAAAAAGACATATAGGAGATTATACATTTGATTGGTTTAGTCAAAAAAACAAGTGGAATCCTTTTATTATTGGTCTTTTTCGCCAAAAAGGGAAGTTGGGGATTGTATTTGCTATTCCAGTTGGTGAAAAGGATTTTGCAGATAATTCAGAAAGAGAACAATTGAAAGGAATGGTCTTCAGGATGGAACAAAAAAGAAAAATGCTTAGAGCAGAATCGAAAAATTTTGCAGGTGTTTTACCTGGAGTGCTTTCTAAAAAAGACATTCTAAAAGACACGAAAGAAGGTGAATTGACAGTGGTTGCAGTTTTTAGAGCTCTTGAAGCTTTGGTTCGAGAAGAAAAACTAGGAGAAGAGTATAAAATCGTGATTTTGGGAGGTAAAGGTTTTATCGGAAGAGGATTGGTGAAATATTTATCAAAAATTAAGAAATTTAATAAAAAAGTTTTTGCTATTGATGTTGATAATCTAGATAAAGCTTCTAGTATATTCACTTTGTTGAAGTGTCAAAAAGTGATTGTTTTGAATATAACAAAAAAGAGAGCTCTTTCGGAATATATTAAATTTTTTGACGAAAGCACAACAGTCCTAAATGAGGTATATCCAGAACCTTCAATTGAAGAATTGGCTAAAATGAGGCAAAAAGAAGTTAAATGTTATCATATTGTTGGCTTGAAAGGGCAGGTGTTTCCGTCTTTTCCAGGGGCATATAGTAAAGGAGTCCCATGTTGTGCCTCATTTGTTTCATGTGAAAAAGATGATATAATAATAAGGAAATTGATATAATCTAAAAACAATAGATGTTCGTTTTTGATTCAATAAATGTCTCTTTGGTGATAGTAGTATTCATCTATCTACTATTTGCTCTACTTATAATACAAAAAGGAAAAGAACTATACGCTTATTACCACTTACTGATAATCCTCAGTGTTATTTTTTGGACTGTCAGTATGATTTTTTATCGTAGTTCTGATTCGAGTAATGCATTTTTGTATTGTACAGTTTTATATGTAGGACCTATTTTTACTTCCAGTTTCTTTTATATATTTTCTTTTGTTTTTCCCTATAACAAGCTCCCAAGTTTTAAACATTTTTGCATTTCGATAGCAATTTCTTTTTTTATTTTGTTGTTAGTTTTGACTCCTAATATTATTATTGCTGATGTAGAGGTTCTTCCAGAGGAGGAAAATATTATCGTTTGGGGGAAATATTATTTCGTCTATGTTCTTTATCATACAATCCTGATTTCATTAGGATTGTATAATCTGTTAAAAAAATATCTAAGCGCACGTGGTGCTATGAAAAAGCAGTTGAGATTTGTTACAGGGGGGTATTTTCTTGGTTTTTCTTTGACAATGGTGACTAATGTGATGATGGTATGGTGGGGTGATTTTCGTTTGAATTGGATGGGACAAATTTGTTCTTTGTTTATGGTAGTTTCTATTTTTATTTCAATTGTGAAGCATCGTTTGATGGGAATTCGTTTTTTGGCTAGTCAAATCTATGTCTATCTCATTGTTGCTATTTTTGCTTATATATATTTTCAATATATGCTTTATGTACATATATTAGTGTTGTCTGGAAAGGCGAGTTTAATGCAACTTACACTTTTTGATTTGTTTTCAACTGTGGTTTTTGCTATAGTCCTTCTTCCATTTTTGATTTATATTCAAAAATCTAGTGATATCTTGTTTTTTAAAGGTCAAAATCCAAGAAAACTCATCAAAGATGTTAGTATTAGATTGAGTGGTGTTATTGATCTTAGACAATTGACAATTGTTTTGAATGAAGAGCTGAAAAAGCTTTTAGGAACTGAGAATCTATATATTGTTATTAGGAGTGTGCATAGTTCTAAATATTTCGATAATCTTGTTTTATTGAATGCAAAAAACGGAAAGGTTAAATTTACAAAAGACCATATTTCCAAGGAAAACAAAGCTTTTGTTGCTAGCAAAAGAGGTCCAGAAAGTGTGTTTTCGGTTGAACAATTGGTTAAATCGAAGAGATACAAAAAAGATGTGCTGAAAAAATTTGCTAAATATGAAATTGAAATGATTGCTCCTTTGGAATTGCACAAAAAGGTAGTCGGTTTGTTGCTTTTGACTTCAAAGGCAACGCAAGAGACTTATTCAAAAGAGGATATTGAATTTATTGAAATTATTGCATCTCAAGCAGCGATTGCGGTTGAAAATGCGAAGCTATATAACGAGGTGAAAGTTTTCAATAGACGTTTGCGAATGGAGATTAGATCAGCGATTGGAGAAATTGAACACTCAAATAATGATTTGGTGCAGGCGAATCTAAAACTAGTCCGTGCCTATGAAAAATTACATAAATT
>DEIO01000022.1 GCA_002352545.1 Patescibacteria group bacterium UBA2772 | reverse complement strand
AGCTAAACTGGGCAAGACCCAAAAGATTTATCTTCTATTCAGCACATCCACCGTTACTTGCTGTTGTTACTCCTCCACCAAATCCAGGTGATGGAATCTTAGTAGAAAGACCTTCTTCACACTCTTTTGGAGCATCTTCGAAACCAGAACAAACTGCTTTCAAAATACTATTAGCATCACGATTAGGTTCCAGAATGGTTCCATTCACAACAACTGTTGGAGAACCTTTCACATCATATTTATCATTATCTTCTTTATGCAAATCAAAAATTGGATATTTTCTACTCTTATCTTTAAGCTTGTCACTAAAAGAGAACTTTTTATCCATTGAAGTGGTACACATCTTGATTTTGTTTTCAGAAATTCCAGCCTCCTTCATACAACGAGTAGAGTCAGCAACTTCTCCACTACTTCCCAAAAAACACTCAAGATATGAAAGATGTTTTTTAGTTCCTTCTTTTTCGATACAATATTGATTTAAATTTTCATCAAGCTCTTTTTTGCCATGCATCAAATAGTCTACAAATTTAAATTCTATATCAGCCTTTTGTCCCAAAGTTTTCATAACAGGCAAAAAACCTTTTTGAACTTGTGTTCCAAAAGGACAATGACTCATAATGAATACATCCACTTCTGGTTTTTTTGTTTTTGGAGCTTTTAAGTTTTTCTTTCTTTCAGCTTCTTTCAGTGTAGCAACTTCCTGAGCTTCACGTTTTTTACGTATCTCTTCCAAACTAACAGCTTCCTTGATAAAATATTTACCATCCTTACTCAAAAAAGCAGTTGTATCAGCTTTACCACCTAATTTCATCTGCACTTCATAGAGACCAATTCCTTTTTTATATTCAACACCAGTAACCTCTACTTTGGTTCCTGCTGTTGTTAAATTGTTCTTAACGAGCTCTTGCATCATACTAGCAGCTTCACCACTATCAAGGCCTTTTGCTCCCAAAAAACCAATTGCACCAGAAAAAGCAGTACCTTTGAGTCCAAAGCTAAAAGCAAAGCCAATCACTATCAAGAAAACAGTAGCCATCATAATCCCTACAACAAAAGACTGCTTGTTGAAATTCTTCTTAAATTCTGCGATTTTCTTCTTCATTGTTATTTTTACTTTTTATTCCACTTTTCTTAATTCTATACAATATATAAAAAAAATAAAGGTGCGATTCAAGAATCGCACCTTTTATTTAATTTAAGAGTTCAAACAAAACTCTTTTCGATCAGCATATTCTTCTGTCTTTCCAACATTCCATTGCTTAACAGGTCTGATATAACCAACTATTCTTGAGTAAACTTCAGTTTCTTGATAGTTTTTCAAAACTTCGTCTTTAGCAAAACATTTTTCACATTTATAAAATGTCTTGTTGCTGATGTCATATGGCACACACATCTCGCCTTCTACCATGTGTTTTCCACAATCATGACAAACTATTTTGTTTTCCCCTATTGTCTTTTTTGTTATTTTTACCATTTTTTTTATTTTTATGATTTTTAATTAGATATTTTAATATTTTTATTTGCCTTTTTAAACTCTTGCCTTAGCCATACACTTTGGACAAACTTTGTGCTCTCCTGATATATAACCATGTATCGGGCAAACACTAAAAGTCGGTGAAAGTGTAAAATATGGCATTTCATAATTTGAAGCAATTTTCTTCACAAGACTCTTTGTCGTCCCAATATCATTAATCCTCTCTCCAAGAAATGCATGCAACACAGTCCCACCAGTATATTTTGTTTGCAGTTTATCTTGCAAGTCCAATGCTTCGAATAGATCATCAGTAAATCCAACTGGCAATTGCGAAGAATTTGTATAGTACGGTGATGCGCCTTTCTTTACAGCGTCATTATTAGCAAATGACATATCTGGAAATCTTTTCATATCTTTGATCGCCAATCTATAACTCGTGCCTTCTGCTGGTGTCGCTTCAAGGTTATACAAATTATCAGTCTCTCCTTGAAATTTGATCATCCTTTCTCTCATGTGCACAAGAACTTCTTCCGCAAACTTAACACCTTCTTTTGTAGTAATTGATTTTCCAATCAAATTCACAACTGCTTCGTCCATGCCCACAAGTCCAATCGTTGAAAAATGATTTGCCCAACAACTACCCTTTCTTTGCAATGTAGCATCTAGATAAAAAGCAGCGTATGGATACAGACCTTTCTTTGTGAAATTATCAATAACTTTCCTTTTGACCTCCAAACTGTCCCTAGCAATATCCATCAAGGTATCCAGTCTCTTATAGAAATCTTTCTTGTCCTTTGCTAAATATCCAATCCTTGGAAGGTTGATTGTAACAACACCAATTGAACCAGTCAAAGGAGCTGCACCAAACAATCCGCCCATTCGCTTTCTTAGCTCTCTATTATCAAGACGCAACCTGCAACACATACTACGAGCATCTTCTGGATCCATATCAGAATTAATGAAATTTGCAAAATATGGAATTCCATACTTAGCTGTCATTTCCCAAACTTTGTCCAAGTTCTTGTTATCCCAATTGAATTTCTTCGAAATATTATATGTAGGAATTGGGAATGTAAACACTCTTCCATTTGCATCTCCTTCACTCATTACTTCAGCAAAAGCTCTGTTGAACAAATCCATCTCTCCTTGGAAATCTCCATATTTCTCTTTCTGCAACTGCCCGCCTCTTATTACATTTTGATCTTTAAACATAGTAGAAACCTCAAGATCTAATGTGATATTAGTAAACGGTGTTTGAAATCCGACTCTAGTAGGAACGTTTAGGTTAAAGACAAATTCCTGTACAGCTTGTTTCACTGCTCGGTAGTCCAATTTGTCATATTTGATAAATGGTGCAAGTAGTGTATCGATATTCGAGAATGCTTGCGCTCCAGCAGTTTCACCTTGTGTTGTGTAAAAGAAATTTACTAACTGACCAAGTGCTGTTCTGAAGTGTCTAGGTGGTTTACAGGAAATTTTTCCAGCAACACCAGTAAAACCTCTCGTTAGAAGATCTTGAAGATCCCAGCCACAACAATATGCTGCCAATTTGTCCAAATCATGAATGTGTAAGTCTCCATCTTCATGTGAACGTTTGATCTTTTTTGAATAGATTCTTTCCATCCAATATTTGCTACTCACGATTGAAGAAATATAATTATTCAATCCCTGCAAAGAATATGCCATATTGGAATTCTCTTTCACTTGCCAATCAAGCTCTCCTAGGTATTGATCAACTAGTTCAACTGCTTCCGCAAGAGAAGCTTCTGTATCTCTAATTTTCCTTCTTTTATCCCGATAGAGAATATAGGCTTTAGCTGTTTCATCGAAATCCAGAACCATTAAAATTCTCTCCACCATGTCTTGAACATCTTCAATGTTCGGTACATATCCAGGCTTGTAGTTCTTGTTTAACATCCTCACAACTTTGTCAGAAACTAATTTAGCCTTTTCTTTTCCGCCCTCACCAGTTTCCTTAAAAGATTTATAGACAGCTTCAACAATTTTATTCTGCGAAAATTCAACAACCGAACCACTTCTTTTTATAACTTCAGTAAATTTTGGCGCAAACTTTCTCTTCTTTGGTTTTAATCCTTTTGTGGTATCTTTTACATTTTTCCCCTTAACCGCTTTTTTTTGCACTTTTTTCATTTTTATTTGTCTTTGTTTGTCCCCCACAAAGATTAATTAATATATCTTGATTATCAGTTTGTTTTGATCTTAAACTAACTAATAATGAATTTTCAGCACGATTATTTTTTCTTTTGCTTCTCTTCTAATTTGTTCAATTCCTTGACGAATCGCTTTCCAGTTCCAAATGATTTAAAGACTGAAGCAAATCTTAAATATGATACCTCGTCTTTTTCCTTGAGTTGTGCCAGGATAATTTCACCAATTTCTTTTGCCGCAACTTCACCTTTATCTTTAGCTCTAATCTCAAATTCAACTACTGAGACTATTTGTGCGATTTGTGCTTCATCGAGTCTTTTATTCGTAGCTCTTCTGATTGACTCCTCTAGCTTCTCTCTTTTGTATTCTTCTTTCTTGTCGTCCCTCTTTTTAATAGTGAGATTTAATGTCTCAATCTGCTCATATGTAGAAAAACGTGACTTACATTTCTTATTTTCACACTCTCTCCTTCTTCGAATGGTTTTTCCATCTTCAATCTCTCGAGAATCAACAACCTTTGTTTCTTTGTGACCACAATAAGGACATCTCATAATTTTGTTTTTTAGCTCTTTTCCAGACATTAACACAACATATTGTGTTAATGTGTTGTTTGTAACACTACTACATTATAATCACTGACCACATTAGTGTCAACACTTGACATCGTCTCTTCTTCATTTTCAAATGAAAACAATTCTTAAATTATACCTTAAATTGCAAAATTGGACAGTTGTAAACTCTTTTGCTATCGTTATAAACAGAAGATTTTTGTTTACTCAAAACAAAGAAAATAATAATCAGAAAGCGGGAGTTTATAAAGTAATAGAAACAAAACAAAGATGCTAAATTTTGCAGCAATTTGCCCTCACCCTCCACTAATCATTCCAGAAATAGGAGGTTCTCAAATAATTTTGGCAAAAAAAACCATTGATGCCCTAGAAACCTTAGCAAAAGAATTTAAAAGAGCAGCCCCTGAAACAATTATCATAATATCACCTCATGGACCAATGAGATATGATAAATTTACAATAAACTTTGAAGACCATTTCAAAGGTAGTTTTTCTGATTTTGGAGTCACTAATAGCGATTATAACTTCACAAATAATCCAGAATTAGCAAAATTAATATTTTCTGAATTAAGAAAAAAACACTTTCCTCTTGAAGTTATCCGCGAATCAACAGTTGACCATGGAGTTCTTATACCACTACACTACTTATTGAAAGAAATAGACTGGAGACCAAAAATCATCCCTCTTACCTATACAGCACTTGATTGGGAAACTCATTTTAACTTTGGAAAATTTATCAATGAAGTTGTAGACAATATCGATCAAGATGTTGCAATTATAGCGAGTGGTGATATGTCACATCGTCTAACAGAAGACGCTCCCGCTGGTTTTTCTCCATACGGAATAAAATTTGACCAAACATTGATTAAACTTTTAAAGAAAAAAGAAACCGCAAAAATAATGAATCTGAATCCAGACTTTTGTGAAGAGGCGGGAGAATGTGGTTTGCGATCAATCCTTATAACACTAGGTGCTTTAGAAGAACACAAATACACATTTAAACAACTTTCATATGAAGGACCTATTGGAGTTGGTTACCTCGTTGGACACTGGAAAATAACCTAAGAACTATCAATGAAATATTTTGACATAATTCCATTATCTAAGATATCCAGAAATAAACCTCAATTTTTTACATATTCATCCAAAGAAAATTTAGAAATAGGAACTTTGTTGAAAATTAGTTTTGGAAGAAAAAAGATTCAAGGAATTGTACTAAAAGAAACAACTCGTCCAATCTTCAAAATAAAACCGATCTCGAAAGTCGTCAAAAGTGGCTTTTTGACTTCAAAGCAAATTCAACTAGCAAGACAAATTTCGACATACTACATAACTTCATTAGGCTTAGTAATAAAACAGTTCGTCCCAAAAACAACAAAAAAGGAAACTTCTTGTTATCTTGATTTAGAAAAGGATGACTTGGAAAAAGAAGTTTCACTAAAACTTACAGACGAGCAAGAAAGCGCTATAGAGAAAATCACCAAACAAAATACAAACACTCCATCGTTACTATTCGGACCAGCCTCAGCTGGAAAAACAGAGGTTATCATGAAAGTAATGCTTGATGCTATCAAAAAAAACAAACAATGTCTCTTAATAATTCCCGAGATATTCCTCTCTAATCAAGAAATTATACGTTATAAAAAACGTTTTCCAAATGAAAATATAATTTTCTTTCATTCAAAACTCAAAGCATCGGAAACTACTTTTGCATTAGAAAAAATCAAAGATGGTTCAGCAAAAATCATCATTTCAACAAGAATAGGTCTTTTCTTGCCTTTCAAAAATTTACTAGTTGTAGCAGTTGATGAAGAACAAGACTTCTCTCATAAGCAATGGGAACAAACCCCCCGTTATCATGCAAGAACAGTAGCTGAAATGATTACAAAAATATACAAAACCAAGACCATTTTTGTATCTAGCACTCCTTCGTTGGAATCAATAAACAAAGCCAGGAACAATAAATACTCCCTGATAGAACTCCCCCGACTGAAAACTACTAAGTTTGAAATACAAAAACCAGAAATAATTTTCCCCGATTTAAAAAAGCTCTATACAAAAAGAACTGATGTTCCTCTGTCAGAAGAACTCAAAAAATCAATAAAAGAAACTCTGCAAAAAAAGAAAATTACTCTCATTCTTGTACCTAGAAGAGGTAAAAGCAAATTAATTTATTGTACTGATTGCAAAAAAAAGCTAGTATGTCCATCCTGTAATCTTCCCTTGATACATGAAAAGAATCATTATAAATGCATACATTGTTCCTTCAAAACATCATCTCCTGCAAGTTGCCCAAATTGTAGAAGTTTTCGTTTGAAAGATATTGGGTTTGGAACAGAGGGCGTTGTGGAATCACTTCAAGAAGAATTTAGCTCTGCAAAGATAGAATTTGTAGATAGTTCAATTTTTGAAAAGATGTCTGATCAAAAAAAGATATTCAAGAAATTGAAAAATAGTAAAATTGATATCCTAGTTGGAACATATGCGATTGCAAAGGGTTTTGATATACCCGAGATAGAACTTGTTGCGACAATCAATGCTGACAACTGGGCAGGTCAAACTGACTTCAGGTTCGACGAAAGATGGCTAGCCAATCTATTTCAACTTTCTGGAAGATTAAACAGGGCTAGAAGCTCTCAGAAAGGAAAATGTATAATTCAAACATACAATCCTGAGAATGAACTATATGAAATATTACAAAAACAAGATTGGTTGAAATTTGCCGATGAAGAAATTGACACTAGAAAAACTTTCCTGTATCCACCTTTCTCTTTCATGATAAGACTTACCTTAAAACAAATAAATAGAGAAACTCTTTCAAAAAAAGTAAATAAGGTATATAATGAACTCTCAAGGAATCTACGAAGATCAAAAACATCAATCCAAGTTCCCTATTTTGGAACAATCCAAAAAACCAGAAATAAATGGGAGAAACATATTTTGATCAAAACAACTTCGTTTACATCACAAACTTGGAGGACGATATCTCGAGTAGTGCCCGATGAATGGATTATTGATATTGATTCTGAATCAATTTTCTAATACACTTACATATATAACGCTCAGTTAAATTATTTAAAACAGTACAATGCTAGAACTAGTGACATTTCCAAATGATATTTTACGAAAGAAAAGTAAACCTATTGCAAACCCAACTGACGACAAGATAAAGAACCTCGTCTCAGAAATGACAAAAACCCTAAGAGCACACAAGGGAGTTGGTCTTGCTGCACCTCAAATTGGTGAAAATATCAAGCTTTGTATTATTGAAATAGAGGATGAATTTTTTGTTTTGATAAACCCAGAGATAAAAAAATTATCTGGTAATATAATTACAGCTGAAGAGGGATGTTTATCAATTCCCGGAGAATTCATGGGCGTAGAAAGATATGAAAAAATAAAAGTAAAAGCAATCGACATTAATGGGAAAAAACAAATAATCAGAGCAAGAGGCTTCTTTGCAAGAGCACTTCAACATGAAATTGATCATCTGGAAGGAACTTTGATTATAGATCACAAAAAATCTAACACTTCTTTGGAAAAATAAAACAAACAATGCTAGAAAATATTAAAATAGTTTTCATGGGAACTCCCCATTTTGCAAGCGAGATCCTAAAAAACCTTATCAAAAACGAAATATCAATTAATTGTGTCTTCACACAACCAGACCGACCCAATGGAAGGGACGGCAAAATTTCTTTTTCAGAAGTTAAAAAAACAGCATTAAACAGTTCGTTAGAAGTCTTACAATATCAAAAATTAACCAGTGAGGCGATACAAGTCCTGGTAGAAAAAAAACCTGATTTTATAATAGTTGCTGCATATGGAATAATCCTTCCAAAGGAAGTCTTGGACATTCCCACATTTGGTTGCATCAATGTTCATGCCTCATTGCTTCCATCTCTTAGAGGTGCCTCCCCTATTCACAATGCATTGAAACTGGGGTTTACAAAAACTGGTGTTTCTGTAATGAAAATGGACAAAGGTGTTGACACTGGAGCAGTTTTCGCAAAAGAAACTGTCTTGATAGATAGAAACGAAAAGTATCCAGAATTAGAAACTAAATTAATCTTAGCTTCCAATAAGATACTTATACCCACACTTATCAAAATTGTTCAAAAAAAGATTTCACCTGAAGCCCAATCTCCAGATCACGTCTCCGAGACCAAAATGATTAAAAAAAATGATGGTCGAATTAATTGGAAAAGACAAAACGCTAAAGAAATTTTTAATATCTTTAGAGCTTTCTATATTTGGCCAAAAACATACGCTTTCTTAAAGGGAAAAAAGAGTGATAAGAAAATCACTTTCACTTTCAAGAATCATTCTAACAAAGACTACCCAAAAGAAGTTGGGCAAGTCTTTCTAGTAGAAAAAACATTGCTTATTCAAACTATATCAGGAACACTTTGTGTAGACACAATTCAGTTAGAAGGTAAGAACGAATTGTCTTTTACAGATTTTATTAATGGAAAACCAGATTTCATAGAAACTATTCTAAAATAAAAAAATGCAAAAAACAACAGAGAGAAAACTATCTTTAACACCAGCACTAATCGCGCTTATTTTGATTTTGGTTATTTTTGGAGCCTTCTATCTAAAAAGATTGAAAAAGGAAGGAAACGACTTAGAACAAAAGCTCGAACAAGCCAACAAGGAAAAACAAAATGAAACCTTGCAAATTCCGCTAATTTCAGCCGAAGATACTTCGAAAGCAATCCGCAATGAAAAATTCCAATTAATCGACATTAGAGAGCATGATGAATTTGTTCTGAAACATATTGAGGCATCAATAAATATTCCTCTATCTCATTTAGAAGAAAAAATGCACATTCTAAGCAAGTCTAAAACCATTATCCTAATTGATCGCCAAGATACCTCAAAAGGTAGGATATTAACCCAACATCTTACAGAAGAAGGTCTCGATGTTAATTATCTTGAAGGCGGAATATTGAATTATTCTAATAGTGATTATGATCTTGTAACTATTGGCAATCCGCTAATTCAAAGTGACTTATTAAAAGTGACATCTTTCACTGCCAAAGAATTAATAGACCAGGTAATGAATGGTTCTAGACTTAAATTTGTTGATACGAGACCAGCAGTTGACTATGCACTAGACCATCTTGAAGGTTCTATTAATATTCCATTAGAAAAAATCGAAAGAAAAAAAGAAAAACTACCGATAAGAACATTTGCAGTTTTTGACAAAGATCCAATTAGAAGTTTTCAAGCATCTGTTCGTCTATATGACATGAATATTATAGGTGTGTACAATTGCAAAGAAACCTTCCAAGATATAAAAAACACAATCAATAACCTCGGCAAAGAAGAAGAGGGAGAAGAAGTTAAACAAGAAGAGGAAGCAAAAACGAACGAGACAAAATAATCCAAAAAATAGCAGAAAATATAAATATAAAAACCGCCTTTAAAAGAGGTTTTTATATTTGAAAAGACAATTTATGGAGAAACAAATTCCTTCTTTTGCCAAATTTCATCTTGCCTCACTAATAATTCGTTTTTCTTCTCTGGTTGACGCATGATCTCTTCAACAACTTTTTCCATTCTCATCCCTTGAGATCCTTTGACCAAAACAACATCACCCTCTTTTAGTGTATGTTGTATGAATATCATTGCCTCTGTTGGAGAGTCGAAACAACCAATTAAATCTTTGTCCTTAGCGTTTTTTCTATATTCATCAGCAGCATAGCGCATCCTCTTTCCAACAGCTATGAAAAAGTCTGGTTTCAAATTTGCTACCATTTTCCCAATTTCTCTATGAGCATTTTCTTCCTCATTTCCAAGCTCCAACATATCACCCAGAACAACAATCTTTCTCTCAGCATTAATCCTCTCCAAAGTCTCGACACAAGCTTTCACACTCTCTGGAGCACTGTTATACGTATCGTCAATTATAGCAGAGTTTTTTATACCAGGCATTAAAACCATTCTACCTTGTGGAGGTAGAAATTCTTGTAACGCCTCGGCAGCCTCAAATTTATTCAGTTTGAAATATTCCCCCACAGCAAAAGCATTCAATGCTGCATAAATCTGGGGATAACCCAATGCATGTTTTAATTTTATAGGAATAATCTTCCCCTGATAACTAAGTTTAAATAAAACACCTTTTACTAATTTGATTTTCTTTCCGCTTCTGGTTTCAACGGCTCTATAACCATACACCACATCACTCCCAAACATTGTTGCTTTCTCGTCAAAACCACATTTGATTACATTAGTCTTAAGTTGAGAAGCAAGTTTCTGACATTCTTCATCATCACTGTTGAGAATAGCGAGACCGTTAACAGGAACACTTTTTACTAACCAACCCTTCTCAGCTGCAACAGCTTTTTTTGTTTCGAAGTTCTCTAGATGTGAAATACCAATATTTGTTATTACGCCAACATCAACCGGCACAAAACTGGTTAAATATTTTATGTCATCTGGCTTATCAGCACCCATCTCTAAGACAAGAATTTCTGGATACTTTCTAAAAATCATGACACCGAGCCATTTAACAAAAACACCAAACCATTTAACAATTGAATCTCCTCCTGACTCAGCGCCAATAATGGTCAAAGGAACTCCTATTTCATTGTTATAATTTTTGATGTTTTTTCTGACATCAAAATAATTCTCGAGTAATTTCCAAGTCATGTCTTTAGTGGTAGTCTTCCCCACACTACCAGTAATAGCAACTATCTTTGGCTTATGTTTCTTAATAACTTTGGTCGCCATAAAACACAAAACTTTCTCTAAAAATCTAGCTTTTTTTGATTTATTCATATTTTTGAACTTATCAATTATCTTCTTTTTTGATTTTCTTATCCTTCTCGTCTCCATCTTTATCTTCATCTCCTTCTTCATCCTCTTCTTCTTCAAAAGAGAGGTAGTTGTGTTTTTTTGCAAATATATCCAAATCCTTTGATGTATACTCCTCCGTTGGTTCCACAGCATAGTAATCAAGAATAACTTTTGACAATTCACCAAAAACTGGAGCGGCTGTACTTTCTGCCCATTCCACATCCTTAGGATAATCTATTATAACAACCATTGCAAAGACTGGATTTTCAACAGGACCGTATCCTGCAAATGTTCCAACAGTAGCATCTTCGAGATAACCACCTTTTTCTTTATCTGGTATTTGAGCAGTACCTGTTTTTCCAGCAATACGATAGCCAGGAACTCCAGCCATTTTTCCATGGCCATTCACTACGTTACTCTCAAGCATTAATGAAATCTCCTTTGATGTTTTCTGTGAAACCACGGATCTAATCTTATCAACACCAAATTCCTCTTTTACACCATTATTATCTATAAGACTGCTTATTATTCGCGGTTTTAATAAATTTCCCCCATTAGCCATAACACCATATGACATCACTAATTGTAATGGAGTAACCGTAATCCCTTGTCCAAATGAAGCAGTAAAATATTCAATATCTCTATTTGTTTCCAGATTAGAAATATTCCCATCAGCTTCACCCGGTAATAGAATATTTGTAACTTCACCAAAACCAAAATCTTTTATATAACGATGAAATTGTTGATTCCCGACTTTTTTTTCAACATAGATAACACCTGTATTTAAAGACTTCTCAATTACTTGCGTCATTGTTTGCTTTTTATACGACTTGCCGTCTGAATTCTTAATCGCAAAACCAGCCTCCACAACAATCCCCGTATCATTATATGTTGAGTCAGGAGTAACTTTATCCATATCAAGACCAATCGACATTGTAACTGGTTTAAAAACAGAACCACATTCATATTCATCTGATATAAGTGGGTTACGAAAAACTGAAATATCTTCAACTTTAGAATATTCATTTGGATTAAAAGTAGGATACGCTGCCATAGCTAAAATTTCACCCGTACTAGGGTTTGTTATGATAATCTTACCACTATCAGCATCATGCCGTTTAACCGCACTCTCAAGAACTGATTCCGTCTTAAACTGCAATACATGATCAAGAGTCAAAACAACATCTTGCCCGTCACGCTCTGGTGTAACAAATTTTGAACCAATTGAAATCCATCTTCCAAAAACATCCCTTTCTTGTTCCATCATTCCTTCCTGTCCACTCAGTTTTTTTTCTAATTCACTTTCTATCCCATATTGACCACAAAGTCCATTCTCTTTGTAACCGACAAAACCAACGACTTGAGCTGCCAATGAATCACCTGGATAATACCTCCAATATTCACTCTCTCCATAAATACCTTTAAGTTCCAGTTCCTTAATTTGAAGAAAAAGTTCTTTGGAGATTTTTCTCTTCAAAACTTCATACAAATCATCTTTTTTAGATACTTTTTTAAAAATATCTGCCTCATCTAAATCTAAAACGGATGCTAACTTCATAGCAATATAAGCTGGGTTTTTGATTTCTTTTGGAATAGCAAAAACAGTTTTCAATTCCCTATTAACCGCAATTGAAAATCTCTCATCTTTTTGACAAAGAAAAATTTCCCCTCTTGAAGGAAATATCTTATGACTAGTCTTGTGTTGTTTTGTTGCTAAGTTAGTATATTTTACATTCTCATGAACCTGCAGTCTATACAACCGCATCACAATAACACAGGCAAAAAACAATATACTTAAAAGAACCAAGTAGATTCTTGATTTAGGTAAAGTTTTCTGCTTTGCTTTCTTTACGGCAGATCTCCCATTTTTTTTGCCTTTTTTAAGCATATAAAAAATTTTTGCTACCTCTTCATTGCAACTGAATCATCCAATTCTAAGTATCCAACATCTTGTGGCTTCTTTAGATTCATCTCATCTCTTTTTAACTCTAATTGATGCATAGATTTTAACTCAGCCGCATTAATCTTAAGAGATTCATTGTCCCTCTTTAATTCGACTATTAAATTCTCCTTTTCTTTTATTTCATACCCCATTATAGCTAACCTATTGATCTGTGCAACATAAACAATCCCCAATATAACAGAAACTACCATCAAAAAACTCGCTACCGAGGATAATTTGATACAAAAACTAGACTCACATTTTCGTTGAGCCTTTTCACATTTTTTTGCATTGTTCTTTTTTATTGCAACTGAATATGCTACCACATCAATGTTGCCCCCTGACACATTTATTTTTTATCTTTCTCTTTATATTTTTTCTACTACACGCAATTTGGCACTTCTAGCTCGTGGATTGTCTTTCAATTCCTCTTCTGTTGAGATTATTGGCTTCCTTCTAACAAGTTTAATAACAGCTTTGTTTCCACATACACAAACAGGAAAATCTTTTGGACAAGTACAACCATTTGCCTTTGACTTAAAGAATTTCTTCACTATTCTATCTTCAATAGAATGAAAAGATATAACAGCTAAACGACCACTTGGAGCCAAAATATCTATGGCTTTTGAAAGAAAATCATTCAAACTGTTCAATTCTCCATTGACCTGAATTCTCAGAGCCTGAAAGACTTTTGTTGCAGGATGAATTCTTCTATGCTTTTTCCCGCGATTATCTATAGCATCTTCGACAATCTTAGCCAGCTGCAAGGTTGTCTCTATCTTTTCACTATTTCTAACATTCTCAATTTCCAATGAAATTGATCTGGCATATCGTTCTTCTCCTAACTCTCGAAAAAGCTTTGTCAGCTCATCAACTTCCCAATTGTTTACAATCTCAAAAGCATTTTCTGACTCAACATCGGATTTGTTGAAATCATCTCCTAATTTCATGTTCAATTTAGCATCAACATTGAAGCTCAGACCATAAACTGGATCATTGATTTGCTCAATTCTCCAACCTAAATCAGCCAAGATACCTTTTACGCAAGTTGCTGAAGTCCCCTGTCCAACAACTATTTTGTCAATGTTTCTGAAATTATCCTGAACAAAAACTATTCTCTCTAGAAGCTCTTTGTCTATTTTTAAAATTCTCTTCTTAGTTTCTTCTATTGCGACTGCGTCCATATCAACAGTAATCACTTTTCCAGTCGAGCCAACTTTCTTTGCCAACTCAATTGTATGCCCCCCCATTCCTAGTGTTGCGTCAATAACTGTATCTCCCTTTTCTAAGTTCAATTGATCAACACACTCCTTCAACAAAACTGTTTTATGCATATTTTTAGTACATTCCTAATTTTCCTAATTGTTCAGCTATCTGATCTTGGTTTTTCTCTGCATCTTTTTTGTATTTATTCCATTCCTTCTCATCCCATAGCTCTAATCGATTAAAGAGACCTGCAACAATAACTTGTTTTTCCAAATTAGCATACTCTTTTAGGTATTCAGGGATAAGAACTCTTCCCTGTGAATCAAGTTGCGAATCAATCGCACCTGCTAACATCAATCTAACAAAACTCCTTGTTGATTTTTCACCAACTGGCATTTCTCCTAATTTAGTAGCGATCTTATTCCATTCTTCTTTAGAATATACAAAAAGACATTTATCTAGACCTCTTGTAACCACAATTCCACTTTCAAAGTGTAGCCTAAATTTTGACGGAATAGCTATCCGCTTTTTAGGATCAATGGTATGTTGATATTCACCTATAAACATGGAACAAATGAATAAATTTTTATTGTCTCTGGGAGAAAAGCCTTAAACCTTTCTCCCATCCCCTTGAGAAATTTAGTTCGTGTTTCCCCACATCACTCCACTTCACTTACATATTACACCACTTCAATTCCCAAGTCAACACATTTAAACATTTTAGTCAAAAAAAATTTCCTTTATATATAAAATTAAATAAACTAGACTTTTATAAAGTACTTTTAGAGCCATAATCTCTCGAAATTTGTTAATTAAACCTATTCAACAAAAACGGAAGAGTTTCAGGAATCTGAAACGAAGATTAAGATTAGTAATCTTTGACTCAACTACCGTTATAATATTTATCATTTAAAAACAATGATCAAAACATTTAGCAGAGTCATAACACTTTTACTAGTCTTTATGATTCTTCGTATGGCTCTATCTAAAGTTGTTAATCTGATTCATGAAATTGTTTTCAATACACTAACAATTACCAATAAAGCATTGGTTTTCACAAACAAACAACTACTCAGATAATAAAAAGGAATTCTAGCTATCAAGCTGAATCCCTTTTTATTTCTATTTTTATTTTTATTTTGCTAATTTAGAATCTTTTCATAGTTGTCTGCCCAATATAAAACTTTCTGACAATACCAATCATGACTACCTCCTAGATACCTCTTCGCTGCAACGCACTCTCCTGATTTACTGGAAGCACCATCTTTTTTAAGCTTCAGTGCCATAGCCATCACACCATCAGTTAGATTCCAAGGATCTGGTGGATAGTTGCCAGTTTTAGATGCTATTTCATCTTCATATCCTATCCAAGTATCCGACATAAATTGTTCAACCCCCATTGCTCCTCCGGTTCCTTTATAATTCGAAGGAGGACAAGAAACTTTCATTTTTTTATAATTACGATCAACCACTTTACATATTTTTTTGAAAATCTTTTTACGATAATCACTCATTCTACTCTCTTTATAGGTACAACCGCCAGTAAACCTTCCCAAATCAGACTCAACAACTAACATTCCCATCAAAAAATCTCTTCTTACACCCGTCTTTTTACTGGCATATTTAACAGCACTTTTTATATCATTAGCATTATATCCCTCTCCTAACAACTTAGATATTTCGGCTTTCATTTTAGATATCTTAGACTGAATCTGACCAATTTCAGCAACATCCTTATTTATCTCACCCTGTGTTTGACTCAGAATATACCCTTTTTTGTTCTTTTGATACTCTAGCATTTTCTTCTGATCATCATGCACAATCATTGCCTCTTTTTGATTTTTTCTTTGATCTTCTAAATCATCTTTTCTTTGTCTGATTTCTCCAATCAATTTCAAAAGTCTACCCTCCATATTTTCAAGACCATCTACTAATGTAAAATACTGATTTAAACCATCTTCTTTTCCATAAGTCATCATTCGAAGATCTCTATTTGTTCTGTTTATTTGCCTAAGTAAACTTCCCATTAATTTTTTCTTTGAAACTATCTCATCAATCGCTGATACAATGTCTTTTTCTAATTGCTTGAGTTGATTATTGGTCTTTTCAATCTCACTTTCAACCAGGTTGATATTCTTTTGAATTGCCCCTATTTCAGTAGAGATTAAAAGCCTCTTTTGTTCTTTCGTAGCTTTTTGCTTTTCAACCTTTTCCAAATTATCCTCTAAATCATCGACTTCATCTTCAATTTCATCAGCTTCATCTTCAATCTTTTCTTGATATTCCTCTTCCTCACTAGCAGCCTTTACAATAGAAATACTAGATATCAGAAAAGAAAAAACCAGACCCCACATCACAAGAAATGAGGTCATAGCTCTTAAAAAAGTACTAAATTTTATTTTTTTATTTGGATGAGACATTTAAAAAGCTATCTCTTAAAAAATATTTCTAATTATTCTTTTTTTCCGCCTTCTTTCTTTCCACTGTCCTTTTCATCAACCTCCTCTAAACCTTCAACTTGAGATATATCAGAATCAACTTGTTCATTCAAGCTATCAACATCTTCTTTTGTTCTAGGAGCTGCAACTGATGCAACTACAATATTTTCATCTGTTAAAACTTCAACACCCTTAATTTGAAGAATGTCTTTAACATAAATACGTTTATCAAAAGAATCAATCATTGCAATATCTATATCAATTTTACCAGGTAAATCAGCTGGTAGACATCTTATTTCAATAGAATCCAAACCTTTTACAAAAATTCCACCAAACTCTTTTACTGCTGGTGATTCACCAATAAACTCAAGCTCCACATTTGTATCAATCTTTTCATTCATTTCTACGTTGAAGAAATCTACATGTGAAAATTCATTTCCGATTGCTTCTGTCTGGTAATCATAAATCAAAGTTTTGTACACTGTTGATTTTCCCTTGTCATTTTCAATTTCCAAACTAATGATAGTACTCTCTCCAACTTTATCAAATACTCTATTTAATTCAGATAAGCTCACAAAAAGAGATGTACTCTTGATTTTTTTTCCATAAACAACAGCAGGGATTTCTCTAACATCCTTTGCTTTCTTTTCGCCTTCTTTTCTGACCCTAACTTTTAATGTAATTTCTTCCATCTTTCCTTTTTAACTTTTATGGGAAAATTCCCTTGATTAATTAGATATTTGAAATAACCATCTACTGAATATTCTCAATAATATCAAGAACTTCATCTGCATCTATCGCTTTCATGTTCATTGACTCAACTGCTTCACTATAATTCAAGTCAGTCAACATCCCCATAGTCATAGTGTTTTCACCTGTTGGATTCTTTGAAATAATTGTAATCATGGAAGATTTACAATTATCACAATGAATATGAACAACTAGAGAATTGTTTCTATTCCCTACAATTTTTGCGCTGCCCGGGCTATATTTCTCGCCACAGACACTGCAATTAACGATTGTAACATCTTCATACTTCATAACATTAAACAATATAACAACAAAATCGAATTAGGTCAACCTTTCATGGTTGATATTTCACCTTATTTATAACTTTCAACAATGTTCTTAACCTCCTCGATATCCTCCAAAGAAGTTGAAGCACCTGAAACAATTCCAACAGAACTAGCGCTATCTAGAATTTTTTTAAAATCATGATTTCTCAATTCACTTGGGTCTTCAATCCACACCGTTTTTGAATTCTCTTTTTTAACAATTTTCCAAAGCTGTTTTGTGTTAGAACTACTTCTGCCACCAATTACAATTATGGCATCCATTTCTCTCGCAATATCAAAAACCTCTTTTTGACGAACAAATGTTGCTCTGCAGATTGTATCAACAACCTCTATTATACCATGTTTACTATTTATTGCCTCCGTAACAATCTTCTTAACTTTATTAAAATTAGCGATATTCTGAGTTGTTTGAGAAATTAATAAAATTGGTTTCTGTTCACTGTTTTTCTCTATTCCGAGAATAAACTCATCAACTTCTTCAAAATTAGCTAAAATTTTAGCTGAGTTTTCGCACCAACCATTTATACCTTTCATCTCTTTGTGGTCCTTGTCACCAAAAATAACAATTTGGAACCCTTTTTCAAAATATTCCTTAGCACATTCTTGAACCATAGTAACCTTAGGACAAGTAGCATTAAAAACTTTTGCTCCCTTTTCCTCAATTTGCTCAAACACTTTTTTGGATATACCATGTGCAGTTATAATAACCGTGTCACCTTTAGCAACTTCCTCAAGAGAGTTAACTTTTTCAATCCCCATATTTCTAACTGTTTTCATAACATTGTTGTTATGCACCAATGAACCAAGAATAAAAACCCTCCCTTTTTTTTCTTTATTCTCAAATTCCTCTTTCACCATCAAAAAAGCTTTTTTAACACCCCCACAAAAACCAGCAGTTTTAGCAATTTTATAATTCATGGAAACAATCTATTTTAAATTTTTGCTTAAATCACTTTTCAATTCTTTATCTAACTCTTTTTTAAACTCAGTTAAGAGATCCTTTTCATCAACTTTTTTTATTATTTCACCTTTTCTACAAATAAGACCTACTCCTTTACCACCAATAACTGCAATATCTGCTTCCTTTGCCTCTCCTGGACCATTAACAATACATCCCATAACTGCAATATGCAGTTTTTCTGGAAAATTTTCCACTAAAGCCTCAACTTCTTTTGTTAATTTCAATAAATCAATTTCGGTCCTTCCACAAGTTGGACAACTAGTCACTGTTGGTTTGCGATGTCTCAAATCAAGTGCTGATAAAATTTCCCACGCAACAGGTATTTCCTCTACAGGATCATCTGTCAATGAAACTCTTATTGTATCACCAATCCCAGCATATAATAAAGCACCAATACCAATTGAGCTCATAACTGTACCTCTAAATTTTGTGCCAGCCTCAGTAACCCCAACATGCAAAGGATAATCAACTTTTTCGCTTAATTCCTTGTAAGCTTCAATTGTTCTTTCAATATCAGACGCTTTTAACGAAATTAAAATATCCTCGAAACCAAGCTCTTCTAGAATCGTAATATGTCTTAAAGCAGATTGCACCATTCCTTTAGCAGTTGCAACATTACCATATTGTTGAAGAATATCTTCCTCAAGTGAACCAGCATTAACACCTACTCTAATCGGTATCTTTTTTTCTTTACAAGCAATTACTACCTCTTTGATCCTTTCAATGGGTTTAACATTACCAGGATTTATTCTGATTTTATCAACACCCTGACGTATCGCTTCCAATGCTAAGTCTGCTGAAAAATGAATATCGGCAACCAATGGAATTTTGATCTGTTTCTTAATTTCGGCAATAGCCTCTGCAGCTTTCATATCAGGAACCGCCACTCTTGCAATCTCACATCCCACTTTTTCTAGTCTCTTAATTTGAGTAACTGTTTCTTCAATATCACGAGTATCTGTATTGGTCATTGATTGAACTCTTACTGGCTCGTTTCCACCAACACCTACATCTCCAATCATAACTTTTTTTGTTTCTTTTCGATTTATCATCTTCTACTTTAAATTTATTATCCTAAAATACCCAATCTTCTTTTATCATCAACTCGCCTAATCCAAACACTTTGTACCAAACCTACAAAAATAAGTGTTATCACGATAAAACTTCCTCCGTAACTTAAAAACGGCAAAGACAACCCAGCAACAGGCATAATTCCAATATTCATCCCTATATTCACAAAAGCTTGAAAAAATATAACCATCGTAACTCCACCAACAATGAATTTTCCAAACAAATCTCTTGATGCTCTATATATAATCCTCAAACGATAAAGAATTATCGAGAAAAGCCCTAAAACCATTCCAATTCCTACCAAACCTCTTTCTTCTGCAATTGTAGCATAAATAAAATCAGTATGCTTCTCTGGTAAAAAATTCAATTTACTTTGAGATCCATGACCGATGCCTTTTCCGTGAACGCTCCCCGAACCAACAGCAACCATAGATTGAATAACATTGTATCCATCACCTAAAGGATCGCTACCTGGGTTCAAGAAAGATTGAACCCTGTCTTTCTGATAGGGTTTCAGCAAGAAACCCCAACCAAAAACAATTGTTATAACTCCTAAAAATATAATCACGATAATATATTTCTTATCAATACCAGAGAGTAAAACCATTGAAAACCAAATCATAATCATCACTACAGCAGAACCCATGTCTGGTTGCTTGATTGCCAATAAAACTGGAAGCAAAACATAACCAAAAGAAATAACAATGTGTCTCAAAGACATAGAAGAAGGCTGTATTTGAGAAAAATACCTAGCCAACGCAATTATAAGTGCCAACTTCATAAGCTCAACAGGTTGAACATTAAAAAACCCCAATTTAAACCAACCAGACGTTCCCCTAATATTATCACCAAAAAAAAGAACCGATATAAGCAATATGATACCAATTAAATAAAAATTGCCACTATGACTTTTCCAGATTCGATAATCAATTAAACTAAATAAGAAAAACACCAAAAAAGCAATGACTACATGAACAACTTGCTTTTCGAAATTACTAAAACCAATTCTTTCAGACTCCAATGATAACGAAAAAATCGCAATCAATCCCGTAGCGATGAGAAAAGTCATTGCCATTACTAAAACCCAGTCAAATTTTACAAACTGATTAATTCTAAAAGCCATGCTTAATTTCTATAAACCATGTTTAATTTTATTCAAATTGTGTTCATCTAGTGTTTTTGAATAGATAGTCTCTCCAGTTTTAAAATCTGACAAGAAAAAAACAAAATCAGAATTAGTAGGCTCAATTGTAGCCTTAATAGAAGTTAGCCCAGGATTAGAAATTGGACCAGGAGGAAGCCCTGGATTTATATATGTGTTGTAAGGTGATTCAATCCTCGTATCTTCATATGAAAATTGTCTTTTATCGACACCATGAAAATATGCCAATGTAGCACAACTTTCCAGTGCCATGCCAACTTTCAGTCTGTTTCTGAAAACTCCTGCCACCTTCTTTGCATCTTTTTCAGTCGGAACTTCTCGCTCAACAATTGAAGCTAGTGTAATCACTTTGTGTAAACTTTCACCACTTGCTTCTATTTTATTCATCAAAGTAGAATCAACCTTTTTTCCAAAGTTATTTAAAAATTTACTTACCAAAGTCGCACCAGTTTCCTCTTTATCAATAAAATATGTATCTGGGAAAAGATAGCCTTCCATGTCTACGCCCTTTGGTATTTTAGCTAAAAAGTCATATTTTTTGCTGAATCTATCACATTCACAACTTTCCTCGCCCAAACATTTGCATTGGACAATCCCTTCAAACTCATCAGCTATTCCTGGATTGGTCTCTCTTAATAAACTGATTATCTTGCTATTAGTGAAACCCTCTGGGACCGTTAATTTCAGAACCTCTCTTTTTATCTTTCCTCCAATAAATTTATCAACAATTTGTGGGATTGTCATATTAGGAGAAAGTTCATAATTTCCAGCTTGCAGTGTAGCACCTTTTTTGGTCTTCCAAATATAATAAAGAAAGAAATTTTTATTCTCTATGAGATTATCTTTTTCTAAATTATTAGCAATCATTTTTATACCTTGTCCATCCTCGATTTCAAAACTTTGCATGACATTTGACTCACTAAACGCACTTTCAAATGCTCCATTTTTCAAACGATTATATATAACTAATGCTACAATCGAAACAATTAATACTAAAATCGCCAAAGCTCCTAAAAAATTTTTCATTTTATTAAATTTTACCCTCTTTTATATTTAATTAAATAGTAATTTAAACTTCAATATTATCCACAGATTCCTTAAACTGATCTCCTCTGTCAAATTCATTTACAAACATTCCAAAGCTTGCACAACCAGGAGAAAGCAATACTATTTCCCCTTCTTTTGCTGTTAATGACAAACTCTCCACAACTCCATCCATACTATCATATAGTCCCTTTATTTTAGCTGAGGCTCCATCAAACTCTCTTAGAAGTTTAATCAATGATTCAGTCGCCTCTCCTTGTAAAAGTGAAATTGAAACTACATTTTCATCTAATGCAATCTTTCTAGCCAGTAAACGAAGGTCTAACTTCTTATTAGAACCACCACAAATAAGGTGTATTGGTCTAGTAAAAGCTTCAATTCCAACAACAGCAGATTCCGGTGTTGTCGCTGTTGTATCATTATAATAAGCAACACCAGTTTTCTTACCAACATATTCCAACCGATGTTTTACTCCTAAAAAAGTTGAGATTGAATTTCTGATATTTACAGTGGAAACACCAATTAACTTCGCAATAACACTCGCTGCTAAAACATTTGCTAGATTATGCTTCCCCCGTAAAGATATTTCACCAATCTCAAATAAAAGCTCTTCCTTGTTATCTTTTTTGAAAAAAATACTATCATCTCGAACAAAAATACCTTTTTCAAAATCCCCAGTTTCTTTAGAATAGGAAAATACTTCACCTTTTGATAACTCAGAAAATTGTTCAAAATATTCAACTTGATCATAATTGGTAACCAAAATATCACCTTCTTTTTGAAATTTGAAGATATTCTCTTTATCCAAAACATATTTTTCCATTGAAGCGTAATAGTTTAGATGATCTGGAAAAATATTTGTAATTATTGCAAATTTTGGACTTTTCTTAATCAAACTCATAACACTAAGACGCCAAGAAGATAACTCAAAAACAACCCATGAATCCTTCTTTATCTGACTCAATTTATTCATAACTGCCTCTTGCCCAATTCCAACTTTAACAACTTGTTTTCCAGCTTCTTCTAGAATGTGCGCTAAAATCAAAGATGTGGTTGTCTTACCCTTTGTTCCAGTTACACCAATAATATTCTCTGTTGGACAAAGTTGCATAAACAAACTTGAATCCATTTCAACTGGCACTTTATTTTCAATTGCCGCTTTTATATATTTATTTGTCCAAGGAACTGTTGGATTTTTTATTACAAGATCAGAATGAGTAAAGTCTTCTAACCTGTGTTGGCCCGTAACTATTTTTACGTTTTTCAACTTTTTAATTTTCACGATAGATACGTCTAATTCTTTTGCAGATTTTTTGTCAGTTGCAACAATTCTCGCACCTTGTTTTGATAACCATTGAATTATAGCCACACCGCCACCATGCAAACCAATTCCCATAACGGTAACTTTTTTATTTTTCAAATTCATAATAACTTTCAATTTTACTGTTATAATTAGATTCTTAAAAACAGGATACTGCCTAAGGTGTATAAATTTAAATCACAATCAAGGCGATATTCTGCTTTTGTTTTGTTTCCTACTATTACTTTAACTATGAAGCATTTGATGATTTATTGCAAGAACCATCTTTTGTTTTACGTTGTCTTAAATCCGTACTCTGATAAACTTATATCCATGTTATTCAAAACCATTGTTACAAACAAAAAAAGTCCACTCCCTTAACGAAAATGGACTTTTACATGAGAAAAATTTATTTATGGAATAAATTTACAGCCAAATCAACTAGTCTTGTTGAATATCCCCATTCGTTATCATACCATCCAACAATTTTTACCATATTTCCTCCTACTACTTTTGTAAGATCTTTTTGAACAATAGTAGAATAACTGTTCCCAACAATGTCGTGTGAAACAAGAGATTCATCAGTAACAAGCATAACTCCATTCATTGAACCATTTGAAGCTTCTTCGAGTGCATCATTTACATCATCTTCTGTAACATCTTTTTTCAGCAATACGACAATGTCACTAACTGAACCAACTGCAGTTGGAACTCTAAATGCCATTCCATCGAAAATACCCTTTAATTCTGGAATTGTTTTTGCTGATGCAAGTGCAGCACCTGTTGTTGAAGGAATGATATTCAAAGCAGCAGCTCGCCCTTCTCTGAGTTTTTTCTTTGAAGGTCCATCAATAAGAGACTGCGTTGAAGTATAACTATGAATTGTTGTCATCAAAGATTTCTCAATTCCAAATTTGTCCTCTAATACCTTCATTATTGGTGCAATGCAATTTGTTGTACAAGATGCCATCGAAAGAATCTCGTCACCATCCATAACATCCTTATCATTAACACCCAACACGATTGTTTTCAAACTATCGTCTTTTGTCGGTGCAGAGATAAGAACTTGTTTCGCTCCAGCTTCAATGTGTCCTGAAGCACTCTCCCTATCTTTAAATATACCCGTACATTCAAAAACAAGTTCCACTCCTAATTCCTCCCATGGAAGTTGTTTTGGATCTTTCTCGGCAAAAACCTTGATTTCTTTGCCATTAACAATAAGATTTCCGTTTTCAATTTTGACATCCTTTGGATAAACACCATATGAAGTGTCATATTTCAGAAGATACGCAAGGGTTTCAATGTCACCAAGATCATTAATCGCTACAACCTCAACATTGGGATTATCTAGCGAAATCTTCAACACAGGTCGTCCAATTCGACCAAAGCCATTTATAGCTACTTTCATTTTTTTATTTTTAATTTTTAATATTACAGACTAGTAAAATTATAAAAAACTATGAATATTATAAATATTATTGCACTATACCACTAAAAAAAGAATTCTTATCAAAATTACTAATAGATACAAAGCAAAAGACCCGAAAATACCTAATACTGAATATTTAATATATTTTTTCACCATCTTAGATTTTACAATGTCTTTTCTCACAAAAAAAATACATTGGGCCAGAAATTATTGAAACAATCACACTTAGAGGAAAAAAGATTACAGAAATCCATTGTAAAACTACAAAAACTATTTCAAATTTTTCTCGAAAAATTATCATTTTCAAAAGCTCATTCACTATTTCACCAGGGAGCACGCCTTCAAAAATTTTAACTAATACTGCAATGATAACGATTAGACAAATGGGAATGATTTTGTTTTTTATTTTTTATTTTTATCTTAATACTCAACCTAAATTTTTCAACTTTAGACATCTAAGTTTTGAACTTTGTTTGCATGAGACTGAATAAACTTCTTTCGTGGAGCAACTTCACTTCCCATCAGAACATTGAAAGCCTGATCAGCCTTCTCAGCATCTTCAATTGATATCTGCAACATCACTCGAGTCTCTGGATTCATTGTTGTGTTCCAAAGCTGTTCAGGGTTCATTTCACCAAGACCCTTGTATCTTTGTATTCCAACTCCTAAAATTTTCTTGAACTCTTCATTTTCTTCATCAATTACACCTTCAACCCAAGCACCTTTCCTCTTAGCAATAGCTTTCAAAACCTCTTCCTTTTCTTCATCTGTATATACATAATGTTCTTTCTTTCCTTCTTTGATTTGATACAAAGGTGGCTGTGCGATATATATGTAACCTCTTCTGATAAGTTCCTCAAAATGACGATAGAAAAGCGTTAATAGCAAAGTTCTAATATGAGAACCGTCGACATCTGCATCTGTCATAATGATGATCCGATGATAACGCAATTTATCAAAATTAAGTTGATCTCCGATTCCAGCACCAAGTGCAATAACTAAAGATTTAATCTCTTGAGATGCAAGCATTCTATCTAACCTTGCCTTTTCAACATTCAAAATTTTACCTTTAAGCGGCAAAATAGCTTGTATTTTTCGATCCCTTCCTTGCTTGGCACTTCCTCCAGCAGAATCTCCCTCCACAATATATAGCTCTGTTTTTGAGGCATCACGAGAAGAACAATCCGATAATTTCCCTGGCAAAGTCATTCCTTCCAAAACACCTTTTCTCACAACTGCATCTTTTGCAGCCTTTGCAGCCAAACGAGCCTTCGCTGAAATGAGACCTTTCATAATAATCATCTTTGCATCTTGTGGATTCTCTTCGAAATATTCATTTAATCCTTCTGACACAACAGCACTAGTAATCGTCCTTGCTTCTGAGTTCCCAAGTTTTGATTTTGTCTGACCTTCAAATTGAGGATCTTGAAGCTTCACAGAAACAACAGCTGTCAAACCTTCTCTAACATCATCTGACGTTAGATTGTTTTCTTTCTCTCTTAAAATATTATTCTTTCTTGCGTAATCGTTGATAACCCTAGTCAAAGAAGCTCTAAATCCAGTTTCGTGCATTCCACCTTCAATCGTTGGAATGTTATTAGCAAAAGAAGAAACTTTGTCTTTAAAAGAATCTTGATATTGCATAGCAACCTCAACAATCATATTATCTTTTTCCTTTTCTACATAAAAAATATTTGGATTTACAATATCTTTTTTTCGATTTGCAAACTGAACAAATGATTTGATTCCACCATCAAAACAAAATCCGATACTTCTGTTTTGTTTTGGATCTTCAAATCTCTCATCAGTTAATTTAAAATGAACACCTTTTGTTAGATAAGCTTGCTGTCTTATATAATCAACAACTGTTTTCCAATTCCACTCAATTTCAGGAAAAATTTCAGGATCTGGTTTAAAAGATATAATAGAACCTGTTTTGTCAGTCTTTCCAACAGCTTGTATTCTACCAAGTGTTTTACCTTGAGAATATTCTTGTACCCAAATTTTACCACTTTTATGAATCTCCGCTCTAGTTATAACAGATAATGCATTTACTACTGAAGCACCTACACCATGAAGGCCACCAGAAACTTTGTATCCGGTATCAGCACCACCAAATTTTCCTCCTGCATGTAACTTTGTGAATATTGTCTCCAATGCTGTTAAACCTGTTTGCTTATGCTTGTCAACTGGAATCCCACGTCCTTGATCCTTAACCATAACTGAGTCATCTTTCCCGATTGTAATTTCGATATATTTTCCATAGCCAGCCATTGCTTCATCAATTGAATTTGCAACAATTTCCCAAATAAGATGATGCAATCCCTCCAAAGAAGTTCCTCCAATATACATTCCTGGACGTTTTCTCACTGGCTCAAGACCTTCCAACACCTGAATGGATTTAGCAGTATATTCGTTGCTTGTTCTTTCTTTCTTTACCATTTTTCTTTTTATTATTCCCCTTGTTATTAATTAACCTCTAACATTATTTCATTAAGTAGTACAATTCCGCTATCATCACAACCCCAACAATCAACAATCCGTCCCACCAAACTAAAATTCTTAAACTCTGTAAGACTAAAAGTCCTAAAACCATTAAACTTAACAAAAAACCCTGACGGAAAGAAATTCCTGCATTAGTCCTTGCTTCATCTTCATTTTCATCTCTGTTTTTTATACGAAATAAAAAAAGAGAGAACATGCCCATCAAAAACAAAAATAAACAAAAATAGAATAAACCTACTACAAAGTAGTTTATTTCAAAGGTTTTTGTGTTAAAATATGGAGTAAACGAAAAAATCATTCCAACGACTCCCATGAATCCAACTAACATAACAAGCCGCATTCCCCAAAGAAATGCTCCCATCGACATTCAATTTATAAAATTTATTTTAAAAATCCGTGATCTTGTTTGAATTACCCCCTCCTCAATTTCCAAAATCAACTAGATACATTATAACGTAATCCTAGCTACTTTTCAAGAGAAGATTCATCAATTCACCATCAATATTTTCATCACAACAATCGACAACTACACCCACGTTATTTCTTCCTCCAATCCTTTATTTCTAAAGCTCCTCTACCTTTGTCCTGAATTGTCAGTTTCTGCTTAGCTTTCCAACCATATTTTTCTACCAATTCTTTAGGAAGCGTTAAACTGTAACTATATTTACTGGTTTTCTTTAATTTGTGTACAATTTTTTTCATTGCTTTTTTTATTTTTTAGAGACATCTATAGAAGTCTCTATAGTGACCTCTATTTCAATCTAATATAATAGCAAAATCATCATAAACCAAAAACTCAACAATCAAGCAATATATTCTAAATTATCTTATAATCTTTTATTCTCAATAATATCTCTTATCAAATAAACTGTTTCCTTTTTTGTCGTGTAATAAGTTTTAACTGCAATATCCGCAATCACTCCAGAAACAAAAAATTGAATTCCTAATATCAAAAACAACACCCCAATGATTGGCCATATTCGATTTCCAATGGCACCACCAAGAAATATTTTCTCAACTGCCATCCACACCAAAAGCGCAATTCCAATAAAACTCATGATTGCACCAATTCCACCAAAAAGATGAAGTGGTCTATTTGCGTATTTCCGCCAAAACCAAACTCCCACCAAATCTAATAACCCCTTGGCTAATCTTTTATAATTATATTTTGTAACACCAGCAACCCTTGATCGATGATTAACAACTACTTCCCCAATTTTAAAACCTTTAATCCTCAAAATAGCAGGAATAAATCGATGCATTTCTCCATATAAATCAACACCTCTGAAACATTCTGCTTTATAAACTTTCAATGAACAACCGCTATCGCTAATCTGATCGTTTATAAAAATCTTCCGCAATTTATCAGCACCTCTCGAAAGAAACTTCTTCATAAATGGGTCTTTGCGATTTTTCCTCCATCCAGAAACAATATCGAATCCTTCATCCATTTTATTCAAAAGTGCCAAAATATCATTAGGATCATTCTGCAAATCACCGTCCATAGTCACAATAATTTCTCCATTAACAGCTTTTATTCCTGCATCCATTGCAGCAGTCTGTCCAAAATTTCGCCTAAAAACAATCAATTTAAGAGGAGTTAATTTTTTAGCAATCTCTACAGTATTATCATCACTTCCATCATCTATAAAAATAATTTCTGCATCTAGCTTATTAGTTCTAACCACAGAAACAATCTCTTTATGTAAATTTTCAATATTTTCTCCCTCATTATAAATAGGAACAACAATTGATATTTTTTTATCACTTGCTTTCATAAAAATTTTATTTTAAATATATTTATATCTCAACCTTAAGTACCAGAACCGATAATCCCAATCAAAAGACCAACAACTCCTATTGCTGCATTAATAATCCAAAAACGCACAGTCACTTTTGTTTCATGCCAGCCCCTTGCTTCAAAATGATGATGAATCGGTGCAGCTAAAAAAACTTTTCTTTTGAAAATCTTTTTGGAAACTAACTGAACAACAACAGAGATGGATTCAAAAAAATAAACACTAACAATAAACGGTAATGCGATTACTGAATTTGTTAAAAGTGCAACAACTCCCAATGTAGCACCCAGAGAAACAGCACCAGTATCACCCATAAAAAATCTTGCTGGATAAAAGTTAAACCATAAGAATGCCAACGTTGCTCCTGCCACCACCGCACAAAATGCGGCTAGATTCATTCTACCTTGCACAACTGAAATAACAGCAAAAGAAGCAAAGGCTTGCGCTAAAATTCCAGCATTAAGACCATCTAAACCATCAGTTTCATTAGAGGAAACAGCCGTTACCACAATTACAGAAACAAAAAGCGGAATATACCAAAGTCCAATTATAAAATCTCCAATTGCAGGTATATGTATCGCATCCCAGCCAAGTTTACTATAGAACCACCATCCACCAAAAATTGATATCGCAATTATCCAAAATAACCTCCAAGTAAACCTCATTCCACCACCTTTATTTGAACCAATATTCTTGATACTCATCCAATCATCTGCAAGCCCCAAAATAGCTGTAGTAGCAAGAGCAAAAAGTGGTAACCATGTTTGGCTCCTACTAACAAAATCGAGCCTACTCACCCACACATTCTTTAGCTGTTCAGATAAAAAAGGAGCTAAAAAATACATAATAAACGCTAGTATAAAGACTGTTCCCCAAATTAAAATTCCTCCCATCGTTGGAGTTCCACTCTTATGAGCGTGTAATTTACTTACATAAGAAAGTTTTTTACCAGAAACTGATCTTTTCTTGATCTTAATTCCGATTTTATACTTATACAAAAAATGAGCCAATATAGGCGTAAGTGCCATAGCTAATGTAAAAGACAAAATAGCCAACGACAAAATCTTTATTGCGGCTAATACTTCTGGATGTGTCTGCAAATGTGAAATCACCATATTATTTCTTTGGCCAATTATATGCATCAAAAACCCAAGTAAACATTTTTTTCATATCATCCCATCTATAATTGTCATCAAGCACAACAGCAATAACCTTTTTATTGCTATCCAATGGATGATGCGCTGCCATCATAAGAGATTTTCCAGCTTCATATGTAAAACCTGTTTTTCCTCCCACAACATTAGGAAGCTGTCCTAATAACAAATCTGTGTTGATAATTTTATGTGTAATCTGTCCATCAACTGAGTATATATCTTTGGTTTCATATTTCATGATATCCCAAATAATTGGATACTTTAGTGCATAAGCTGAGATCCTGGCAAAATCATAAGCTGTCGAATAACATCCGCCAGGTCTATCCTCTTCATCCAGCCCAGAAGGATTACAAAAGTTTGTATCACTAAGCCCAATTTCTTTAGCCTTAGCATTCATAATCTTTGCAAAATTAGCTTGTGAACCTGCAACGTGTTTTCCAAGAGCCACTGCTGCATCATTAGCGCTATTCATAAGCATAGCCTCAAGTAAGGACCTTGCGCTAATTTTTTCTCCGACCTGTAATCTATTGGAAATACAATATCCACTCCTTGGACAACCAACTCTTGTACCTTCGATAAATCTAATTTCTTCATCAATCGTAACAATCTCATTGTTCAAATCTTCGATTTTCTCAACCACAACAATAGCTGTCATAACCTTAGTCAGAGAAGCTATTGCCATCCTCCTGTTACCGTTTTGGTAATGCAAAATAGTTCCAGCATCGGCATCAATAGCAATTGCGCTTCTTGCCCTCATATAAGTCTCTCCAAAATCTTCTCTTTTCACAGGAGCTTCTGGAATCGAAATAACTAGCTGATCAAATGTCATAAATTCTTTACCTTCAACTTTTTTTCCATCCAGATCATCACTCAAATTCAGTTGTCGATTTTCTAATTCATGCTTTTTTTCAGCACCAAGCACACCAAACTTAGTTTCCCTCCAAGCAGAAACAGTTGGTAAAAAATTAAACCAAACAAACGCTGAGATTAAAATCAACACTGCACTCACTAAATTAACAAAATTGGTTTTTGACATAGTTCCCCTTTTCAATATAACTATTTATTATTTTCACAAACTTCAGAATCTTCAGAGTCTTTCACTCCTTGTTTTATATCCGTCTTGCTAAATAGCTCATAATCAGGCAGTTCATTTATCTTGCCAATACCCATGCTCTTTAAAAAATCAAAGCTAGCTAAGTATGAATAAGAACGTGCACTTTCAATGTTCTCATTTTTTTCTATAAGCCCTCTCATCGCTAAATTCCTAACCATAAAACCACAGTTCACTCCTCGAATATGGTCTATTTCTAACTTAGTCATTGGACCTCGATATGCAACGATTGCTAAAACTTCCAACGCAGCACGGGTCAATGGCTCATTGATTTTTCTGTCTAAAAATTTAGCAATTGTGCCACCAAATTTACTATTAGACACTAATTGAATTGTATTTCCTTTAACTATAATTTGCAAACCACCTTGTTGTTTTTCGTAGAATTCTTGCAGGTTTTTAACTTCATCTTTAATCTCTTCTTTTGAGATTTTTAAAAAAATAGCCAGTCTTTCAATTTCAACTGCCTCACCACAAGCAAACAAAATGGCTTCTATTTTTGCATTTTTTTCATTCATAAGTCTCTATATCTAAACAAATTATCCCTTCGTTCTTTTTGTTGCAAATTGCATTGTAATTTCACCAAAAAGCTCGTTTTGCGAAACCATTAAGGTTTTTTGTTTTATCATTTCAAGCATTGCTAAAAAGGTTACGATTATTTCCACTTTATCCTTGGCCTCCATAACAGTTTCTGCAAAAACAATTTTAGTCCTCTTTTCAATAGAATATTTGAGATGTAAAATTCTTTCTTCTAAACTCACAACTTCTTCCATTATCTGCTCTGATAGTTCTTTTTTTGTTGGAATTCCCTTCAAAACTTCAACAAAAAGTGCCTTGACTTCGTCACAAGAAATACCAGGAGAAACAAAATCAAATCTGACTTCTTCTTTAAATTCCCTTGAAAATGAAACTCTTTGCAACTTATAAATGTTTTCGATTTTTTCTGAAATTTTCTTGAATTTTTGATATTCTACTAAACGCTCCTCTAAATCCTTTATTTCTCCCTCTTCTTCTTTGGAAAATTCAAACAGTGGCAACAGCGCCTTTGATTTAATTAAAAGCAAAGAAGATGTAATCAATAAAAATTCACTCAAATTTGCCAAATCAACATTCTTACCGTCTTCAATATATTCAAGATAGTCGTCAGCAATCTGAACCAAAGAAACTTTAGTAACATCTAATTTCTGCTTTTCAAAAAGTTCTAGTAAAAGATTTAATGGCCCCTCAAATTGTTTAGTTTTTATTTGATACATATTCTTTTTATCTCTTAGATTCTTATAATCCCTATATTAAGAGATTATAACAAATCATTTTCTATTTATGAAGCCTGTTTCATTACAATAATTTAAAATTTCAATTTCCATCTAGTCAACAAGAGAGAGAATGCAACTGGAATAATAAATTTTGAAGCTATCATAGCACCAATCAGAACTGAATATAGTTCAGAAGTAATCAAACCCTTATAAAAAAGCATGGAAATAATAACAATGCTGGTACTAAACTTAGCCGAAAGACCAATTCCTAACAAAACTGCTTTCTTTTTTCCTAATTCTTTTTTAGCGAATAAATAGCTAATCCCTATTTTTGTTGTATTTGTTATAAATAAGGTTAGGATCACCATCAACGGCGCCATAAAAATATACATGATGTCAACTTCTGTTCCAACTCTCAAAAAAAACAACGGCACCAAGAACCCATAAGAAATAACTCTTATTAACTTCTCTAATTGTAATATTTTACTTTTTGATAAAAAGTTCTTTAATGCAATCCCTGCAAAAATTGCCCCCAAAGCAGCGGATTCAACAAAACTACCGATTCCAACAAAAATGAAAAGGACAGCTAATCCAAAAAGAAAAAGAGGTGGGATCTTTTTAAATTTAAAATGAGGAACCTTAATATTAAAAACTTGTAAAAATAAGGGCACCAAAAAGAGTACTAGTAATAAGGAGAAATTACTGATCATAAACAAACTTCCATGCCCATAAGCGTTACCAAGAACAATTGAAGTAATTATGACCGTGATTATTTCAACAACATCATCTAGAGTACCAACGCCTAGAATAATTTGTCCAAACTTTGTTTTCGTAATCTTAAATTCATCCAAGATTGGCACCAAAATAGCCTCACCAACAGTCGCAAAAGAAGATGCTGTTAAGAGTGCTATTCCCCAAGATATATCAAAAAAATAATGGATAAAAATTGCTCCAAAAAAGCTTTCAGCAAAAACAAGAAGAAAAGACAGTCTTGCTATAAATTTACCTTGTTTACACATCTCTTTTAAATTGATTTCTAAACCAATAATAAAAAGCAGAAAATACATTCCCAGTTCAGATAAAAACATAAAAGATTCTGAAGACACCATCTCTTTAGAAAGTTGATTTGTAGACAAACAAAGCCCCATAAAAAGAGCAGCAAACACCCACGGCACACGAATTTTCTCAAGAATCCTTCCAAATAAAAAAGAAAATGTTAGCACTAATGACAAGAAAATAAAAATGTTCATAAAATAAATCTAATAATTAACTGAAAGCGTCCGTATCTTTGAGCCAAAATAAAGGAATCGTTCCAAGTAAAATAATGCCTCCTAATACAAAAAATATTGATTCTATATTAGAGAAAAATAGGATTATACTAAAAAAACTCATTCCGAAAATATAGGAAATGCTTTTAGTAGTTCTAAAAAAATCCATAATTTCAATCTCCTTTGGTCCAACTTGTTTATAAAAATATGTATCCCTCATAACTTCCACCATTGCAGCTCCGACCCTTGTCAAGAACAAAAGCATCATCCAGAGCCCAACTTGTGGAACATCAATAAAACCAATACAGGTAGTGGAAAGAGCCATCAAAAGAAGTGCCAAGATTAACCATTCCTTTTCTCCAGTTTTCTTGTCAGCAATAATACCTAACGGATATTGTATCAAAACAAAAGGAATAAGCATTACTGTGAATATTTTACCCATTTCACCCCAAAAAAGACCAACATCCAAAAGATATATCGGCATATAAACAACCATCACAGAATAAAACAAGTCCAACAAAAAGGAGGCTAGATAAATCCTTAAAATGTCTTTCCTGTTAAAAACTTCTTTCCAAAAAAATAATTTATTACGTTTCTTTTTTTGCTGAATATATTTTCTCTCGGAAAAGAAAACAGCTAAAATCAACATTGGAATTAAAGCAAAGAAAGAAGCTAGGTAAAAAACTAACTGAAAACCATTTTTATAATTCTGAATCAATGATGTTGAGATAAATGGCGCTACTAAAAAGCCCGTGTTCAAAACAACTAAAAACAACCCCCTAGTCTTCCCTGTTGTTCCATTGTCTGAATATTCTTCAAGCAACACATCTAAGGTCGACCACAACATTGCATTACCAACCAAAGAAAAAACTGCAAAAACAATTGACACTGGATGAAACCAAAAAGCCCCCATCCCTATAAGTGAAATCCATCTTACAGCCACAAACATAAAAAATGTTTGTGATTTTCCATATTTTTTAATCAAAAAATGAACTTTGATTAAAATATAGAATGAAATTAAATAAGCCAGCAAAAAAAGCCAGCCAACTCCTTTTTCACTGACTTGTTTTCCTAAAAATGTTGATAAGATAAATGAAACTAAACCTAACTGAAGACCTAACATCAAGGTCATAGAGTTAATTAAAGCAAGTTTCTTTTTTGATTTTTTTTCTTTTTTTAACACCTTACTGAGACAATTATTTCAACTAACTATTTCTACTTTTTTATAGAAATATGAAGTTCATCAAGTTGTTTCTTCTCAACTTCACTTGGAGTATCCAACATAACATCTCTTCCCTGACCATCTTTTGGAAAAGCATAGATATCTCGGATAGAATCCCAATCGTTAAGAACCATCATTAATCTATCAATTCCAGGCGCATTCCCACCGTGTGGAGGCGCACCAAATTCAAAAGCTCTAATCATGTGTCCAAATTTTGCATCAACATCTTCTTTTGAATATCCTGCAATCTCAAAAGCTTTATACATAACTTCTGGTCTATGATTTCGAATAGCACCACTGGTAAGTTCAAAACCATTTAAAACAAAATCATATTGATAAGCAACAATATCTAATGGATCTTTCTCATTTAGTGCATCCATCCCTCCTTGTGGCATAGAAAATGGATTGTGAGCAAAATCAATACGACCTTCTTCAATTTCAGAATAATCATACATTGGGAAATCAGTCACCCAGAGCCACGCAGCTTTATTAGAGTCCTTCAGTCCCATTCTTGCACCACATTCATTCCTAACAGCACCTAAACTCTCACATACACCTCTCCATTTATCAGCACCGAAGAATATAATATCTCCATCTTTTGCAGAAAATTGCTTTACTATTTGCGAACAAACTTCATCTCCTAAAAATTTAACAATTGGAGATTGTAATTTTCCACCATCTTTAATCACAATATACGCAAGTCCTTTAGCACCTTTACTCTGAGCAAGTTCAGTAAGTTCATCAATATCTTTTCTAGAAAATTTTTCTCCACCACCATCAACATTCATTGCATGCACCACTCCTCCACTTTCAATAACTTTCGCAAATACAGCAAAGTCACTATCCTTAACAATCTTGGAGACTGATTTGATTTCAAAATCAAATCTCAAATCAGGCTTGTCACTTCCATATTTTGTCATCGCCTCTTTCCATGAAATTTGTTGGAATCTTTTATCCTCCTTAAGATTAACTATTTTCTTTTGAGAAAATTTTTCAGTTAATTCAATCATTAAGGGTTCCATCACTTGGAAAATATCATCTTGTTCTACAAAACTCATCTCCATATCTAGTTGATAGAATTCTCCAAAATGACGATCCATTCTTGGATCCTCATCCCTAAAACAAGGTGCTATTTGAAAATATCTGTCCACTCCACCAACCATTAGCAATTGCTTAAACTGTTGTGGTGCTTGTGGTAGTGCATAAAACTTACCAGGATAAATTCTTGAAGGAACTAACCAATCTCTTGCCCCTTCTGGAGAAGAATTTGCTAATATCGGAGTTTGCACTTCTCGAAAGTCCCTCGCATGAAAATAGTTTCTCATATACCTGATGATTTCATCTCTAACTCGTAGCATTTTTTGAAGCTTCGGTCTTCTTAAATCAATAAAACGATATTTTAAACGAATATTCTCATTTGCCTCAACATTTTTCTCTTCAATCAATTCAAAAGGAGGTGTTTTAGAAGTATTTAGAACCTCTAAATCTGAAATTTCAACCTCAATCATTCCAGTTTTCAGTTTTTTATTCAACATATCGCCTGGTCTTGCTACAACAGTCCCCGTTACTTTCACAACCCATTCACTTCTCAGCTTATCAGCTTCAGCATGCGCATTATCTTCGATGGCTGGATCAAACTTTATCTGAGTTAGTCCATATCTATCTCTCAAATCAATAAAAATCACGCCTCCGTGATCCCTTCTTCTATGCACCCAACCAGTTAGGGTAGCCTTCTCTCCAATTTCAGAGTCTCTCAATTGTCCACAAGTGTGTGTCCTTAACATACTTTTAAATTTCTTAGTTCGTTCTTCAAATAAATATAAAACAAATCAGTCAACGTCTGATTTGCCCAAACATTTCGTGTCTTACAACAATAACCGATTCATGGCTTAATAGCAAACATTACAACCATTTCTAGACTAACATTTCTTTTACATGCTCAACTATTTCACTAGGTGTATAATCAGATTTTGTTAAAAAATCATCAGCTCCCAGAGTTGCAGCTTTTTCTTTATCCTCTTCTTGAGAAAGATTTGAGAAAATAACGACCTTGGTATTCTTAACTGATGGATCTCCTTTAATCTTTTTTAGAACCTCAAAACCATCTGCTTCTGGCAAAATCAAATCAAGTAAAACAAGGTCGAATTTACCGCTTTTGATTTTTTTCTCTGCCTCAGCTCCACTGTTAGCTGTATCAGCATCAAACCCATCACTGATAAACTTTTTGCTATAAATCTCAACTAACATTGGATCATCCTCGACAATCAGTATTTTCTTCATCAACACTTATATTTTATTTCAAATTATATTTTCTTTTATACCTTTCAATTATACTTAATTGAAGAGTTTTGTGCAAACAAGATTATTCCCATCTATCACACTTATTCATATACTCATCACAACCATGAGAGAACTCCTTATATTCATCGCGAACCTCTTTTAGTTTATCTAGGTTATCATATAAATCAGTTAAGTCTTTTCTGGAAAAACCTTCTTTTTCTGTATTTTCGATTATCTTCTCTTGATCCTTAACCAGCTCTCTGTATTCTTCTTTTCTTTCATCTATTTTTTTACAATTCTTCTTCATCTTCTTTCCACAAACAATTCCAACTTTTTGGTTTTTTGGTAACGCTTTTTGAGAAATAGCAAAATGCTGAACCAATACAAAACTCTTTCTATCATTTTTATTGACGATTTCTACAACAGAAACACCAATATCCTCAAAATCACTAGCTAACATATTTTTCCTATGCCCTTCTGAATTCTTCCATGCCTTCACCACACTCTCTGCAGAAAAATATCCTTCAGCAATATTCTCCGCAATAATAGAATACTTATAATCAACATTCTGCACAAGATTCCATAATTCAACGCCATCAGGGGAGATATGAGCAAAATATTTTTTATCTCTCATGTCCTCGCCTTTGGCTTTAGCAGACAACATCAACTTCTCATCTCTAACTAAAATATCCAATCCCTTTTCTTTTCTAAATTCATTTGTTAGTCTGATTATATCGTCTTCAGTACCCTCAAAATCTATTTCCACTTTCTGCTCATCGAGCTCAACCAAGACATCATTATTATGAACAACCCCTGTCTCAACCGTTTCGAAGGGTCTGACTTCTTCAATTCTTTTTATATGCATATCCAAAAAATGTATAGTACTAAACACTATAATCGCAATTAGAATAACTATGATTTCACCAAAAAACCTTTTAAACATTACTTCTTCAGTTTATATTAGATATTAATATTCTACCACGCCTCGACTACTTTACAAATAAATAAATTACTCTTATGAAATTCAGAATCCTAAACAAATTTTCACAGACGCCTGCAATGATGCTAAGAAAAACTGGATATTTACAAATAAAAGATAGTATATCGCAAAAAACCAGTTATGTTAGAAAACTAACAGATCAAAGATATCCTCGTTTTCATCTCTATATCGAAGAATCACCAGAAGAAGTAGTTTTTGATTTACATCTCGATCAAGCAAAAACAAGATATGAGGGACAAACAGCACATAACGCTGACTATGAAACACCTCAGGTAAAAGAAGAACTAACCAGAATTTACCTTGCAATCTCAAGATTTAAAGTATAAAAATCAGGCCAAGAGGCCTGATTTTTGTTTATAAGACTCTATTTATTTATTCGTATCTCAAAGCTTCAATTGCATTTAATTTTGCTGCTCTTTTTGCTGGATAGTATCCAAAAACAATCCCGATAAAAGCAGACACTCCAAATGCTAAGAAAATTGAAACAGCAGATATTTCAGAGGCAAGATTAGCAAATTTTTCAACTCCAGCAGAAACTCCATATCCCAACAAAACCCCCAACACTCCGCCAACAAAGGTTAGTGCAATTGATTCATACAAAAACTGCTTTGTTATATCGTCAGCTTTTGCACCAATTGCTTTCCTAAGTCCAATTTCTCGAGTTCTTTCAGTCACAGTAGTCAGCATCATATTCATAATCCCAATACCTCCTACAACCAAGGATATCCCAGCAACAGCACCTAGCAAAACAGTGAATGTTCCAGTTATCGAAGAGGCAGTTTCCATAATATCGGCTTGATTCATGATTCTAAAATCTGCCTCATCAGGATCATCGATTTTGTGTTTAGCTAAAAGAAGAGCTTCGATTTCACTTTCTGCATTACTCATGTTTTCCTGCGTATCTATTTGAATTTGTATATCATTAAGGTGATCATCACCAGTCAAATATTGTTGAGCTGTAGTGATGGGAATGTATACAATATCATCCTGACTACCAAAACCTCCACCACCTTTAGAAACTGTAGTTCCAATTATTGTGAAATTTATACCTTCGATTGTGATTTTCTTACCAACAGCTTCGCCATCTTCTCCAAAAAGATCAGTCACAGTATCTGGACCCAAAACAGCTACTCTTGAAAGTTTCTTAACATGGTCATTTGTAAAAAATGTTCCCTCTTCAATTTCAAGACTTTTAACTTCAACATATTCTGCGACAGTACCTGTAGCCGAAGTACTAGTGTTTTCTCCTGCGCTAATCAATCGATATTTCCCTGAAACAACTGGAGCTATCGTTTTTACTGATTCAACTTTTTCTTGAATCATTTCAACATCGTCCATTGAAAGCGACTGTGCGCTAGCATCATTAACTGGACTCCCCGGACCCCTTTGTTTGGCAGGCATAATCGTTAAAAGATTCGAACCAATTTTTTCAATTTCACCTTCAATACTACTTTGAGCTCCACGACCAATTCCAATCATAACAATCACAGAAGCTATTCCAATCACGATACCAAGCATTGTAAGCCCTGAACGAACTTTATTAGTCGCTATAGAAATAAATGTTTCGTATATTAAATCTGAAAATTTCATAATCTCGTCTTTTTTAAGCTATTACTTTTGACAATCTCGTCTTTTTCAATTTCCCCGTCTCGAATATGGATAATTCTGTCTGCATGTTCAGCGACCTCTCTTTCGTGTGTAATAAGCACAATCGTATGACCGCTATCTTTATTCAATTTTCTGAATGTTTCCATTACCATATCTCCAGTTTTTGTATCTAGATTACCCGTTGGCTCATCTGCTAAGATCAAGGATGGATGATTAACTAATGCTCTAGCAATAGCAACTCTTTGAATTTGACCACCAGAAAGTTGATTTGAGAGATGATCCCAACGATTTGGATCCAAATTAACAGCCCTTAAAGATTCCTCGACTCTCTTCATTCTCTCACTTTTCTTAATCTTGTTGTACAAAAGAGGTAACATAACATTCCTTATAACAGTTGCCCTAGAAAGAAGATTAAATGCTTGAAAAACAAATCCAATCTTATTTGTCCTAATTTCAGCAAGCTCATCATCTGTCAATTTAGAGACATCCTTATCATCCAAAAAATATGTCCCTTTTGTCGTTGTATCCAGCGCACCTATAATATGCATCAGTGTTGATTTTCCACTTCCTGATGGTCCCATAATCGCAATGAATTCGCCTTTCTTGATTTCAAACGAAACATCTTTTAAGGCCCAGGTTTCATTATCTCCGTTTTTATAGATTTTTACTAAATTTTTGCATCTTATCATTGATTTTTCTTAGCTTTTCTTAAATACCTATTTTCTTCCTCCTCCCATTCTTCCTCCTCCCATAGTAGGAATAATGCTTTTATTGCCATTATCACCAGATTTCTTCACGCTAGTCACACTTCCTTCAACAGAAGAAATACTTTGAGCCAAAACAACTTCTCCATTTTCTATTTCTCCTTCTATTTCAATAATCACATCGTCAGAAATTCCAGTCTTAACAACGACTCTTCTGAAACCCTCTGGTAAACCTCTTTGTTTGGAAGCTCTTTGACCTACTATCTTTTGCATCAATTCTTCACTTGAAAGGTTTTCCGGCACAACAATTACAAAATCACCCTTTGGACTGCTTTGAACTGCCGAAACAGAAACTGCTAAAACATCTTTCTGGGAGGCAATTAAAATTTCAGCCTCAACACTCATTCCTGGCTTTAGATCACTAACTTCGCTTGCATCAAAGCTAATCTCAGCACTATAAGAGACAACCCCTTGCGAAACCTCTCCTATTGTATCTATCTTTGAAACCACACCTTCAATCTCAATACCATCCAAGGCACTGAACGTTAATTTTGTAACAGCTCCTTTTTTTACCTTTACAGCATCAATTTCATTTAAGGAAATGTTAGCAACTAACTCCTTGGTAATAACTGATGCTAGAACCTCGTCACGAGCAACACTGTCACCAACTTCGGCATCAAGTCCAGTCACAATCCCATCAAATGGTGCTCTAATATAATAATCATCCAGTTGACTGCTTACATCAACTAGTTTATTTAGTTTTTGTTTTATTTCAATTTCCTGAATTTGTCTCTTCCATTTGTCTTCTTCTGTTTTTCTATAACTCTCATCATTAACTTGTTTTTGTTTAATCTTTGAAGATTCAAGTTCTAGTTTTCTATCCCTAATAAGTTCCAATGCATCTTCTGTGTCTAAAACAGCAATGATATCATCCTTTTTTACTTCCTGATCATTTTTAACTTCAACCTTAACAACATCCAAACCGTCTCCAGCAATTTGTGGACGAAGATCAACTTGGCTATCTGCCTTCACTTGTCCACTACCAGAGACTGATAATTCAATATCTTGCTTTTCAACTTTTACAGTCCTGACTTTTGTTTTACTTTCAGCATCATTTTCTTTGTTGTTTTTCTGATAATAATAGAAACCACCACCAATAATCGCTACTAAAACAATAATCTTGATTTTATGACCACATAAAAATCCCCAACTCTTCTTTATTAATTGCATTTCCTCTCTTATTAAGATTTTAAAATTAAAAAGCTAAATAATTCAGCTCAATCACACTCAGTTAATAATTACGAACATGAATATAAAAGTTTGCATTATCTCACACTTTATTCTTACCAACTACCTCCACCTCCTCCGCCTCCGCCTCCTCCGGAAGATCCACCAAAAGAAGATGAACTAGGAGAAGCTGAAGCTGTTGTTGTTGCTTTTGCAAAACCGCTATTCAAATTATTAGCAAAAGTTGCAGGATGAAAAGTGGCCATTCCACTACTAGAGTGATACCAGTTAGGTTCTTTCTGTGTCATTCCCTCGAAAGCCCTCGCCCATTTATCAACATTTCCAAAAACCATGGCATAGGGCAATGTTTTTTCAAAAATATTTTCTTTTTCGTTAAACTCAACTCTATACCTTTCAGCAACATTTATATAATTCTCATAACCTTTAGCATGCCAATACGCTGCTACTCCTTTCACTGTTTTTTTTGACATAATAACACCGAAAACAATCAATATAAATGCTGTTAAAATCGCACTTAGAAAAAAGTCCAACCTTTGTGTTGCAGACCCAATCATAAACATGATAAATCCCAGAATAATTCCCCCAACAATATAGATTACCTTATTATTAACTAAAGAGTCCTCAAAATAACCTTTTTTCTTGATTTGCTTTACAACCTCATTTGAAGCCATTTGAACATGCGCATAGAACTTCTTTTTATCAGAGAGCTTTATCTTTCCTAAGATTTTACTAGCAAACAAACCCTTTAGTAATCTCCTCTCATGAGCAGTTAAGTCTTTTGCCTTTGTCCAATCTTTTAAGTTCTCAATTTCATAATCAACTAATTCCGAATCACCATTTCTAATAAAAGTTTTTTTACCCTTAACAAACAAAATCAACATAAAGACTCCCAAAAAAACAAAAACTGGGATAACAGAAATGACAGTTCCACCATCCTTTAGAATTGTTGATACAAATGAAGCACCAAAAATCAAAAAGACAATCATAATAACAATATTAATCTTGCCACTAATTTTTTTTATATTTTTAAGAATTTTAGGGATTTTTAGCTCAACTTCAGAAATAGCTAAATAGCCCTTCACTGCCAAATTCACAATATCAGCAGATACAAAATTATTCGAATAACCTTCTTTAATAAGATAGCCGACTTCGCCTGGGGTTAGGTCATCTGGTGGTCCATATTGAGCAATATTCGCTCGCCTCAATTCAAGCTCTTTGCCACGAAAATACCACACGTATAACATAACTCCAAAAATTAGAATCGGGATCAGAAATACCCAATTATCGCTCAAGAAGAATAAAAAATATTGCCAAGTTGTTGGCTCTGATATAAAACCCTTTGGGAAATTAACTGCCACAGTAAGTCCCTCAAAATTATCCAAAACTCTATTTGCTTTAAACTCGATCTCCCTATTAGTATAAGAAGTTATTGTACAATCCTCATCGCTCGATCCAAACCCACCAACAAAACAAACGTTATGACTTTGAGAAAAATCAATTCCCTCTTCTAGATAGACAGTGCTAGAAGCATTGTGTATTTTAGTTGGCCAACCGACTCCAATTGGATTCCAATAGATCTCATCATGGTTTTCAAAAAAACGCATGCCTCTTTGAACTTTATAACTAATAATATATTTCATATCACCGATTATTTCTAAATTGGGATCACCAATTTGCAAAACAACATCACTACCCTCGTTATATTTATCAAATTCAATATCATGTCCTTTTTCGTCTAGAACTGAAAAATTATTTAGCTTCATATTGTATTTAAAACCATTTCGATCAGTGTATCTCACTGGTATTTTACGAAAGATTCCATGTCTTCTTTGAAAAAAACTAACGTTAATTGTTTCTTTGACTTCTATAGTTGCATCCTTTTTCACGAATATCCCTACATCAAATTTTTTGATATCGAAAGCACCTCTGTTTTCAATTGCATTAGCTGTCTGCACAGAAAAAGAAAAGAGTAAAACAAATGAAATTACCAGTAGAAATCCTCTTTTAAACATTTTTTTATTTTTTATTTTTATAACAGACAAAAAACACCGAATGATTGAAACTATTCAACTATATTACCAGTATAACTTATCGCTCTAAAACAAAAAAAGCCCTGCAGAGCAGAGCTTTTAAAAGTGGTGTGTTTACTATTTCAATTCAACACTACCTTCAATTGCATCAACGGAAAGATCATCCTCGCTATACTCGCTTGGAGTCGTTTGATTGAGTAAGTCGTCCATTTCCTTGATTTCATTTCCAATTTCATCATTTCCTGGATCTACAAAATCCATTTTATCACTAGGAACTAGCTCTTCTTTCATTTCCCCATTCTCTTTTACCATATCAGCTTCATTGTTTTGCATGGGAGCTTTAGAACTTATTCCATCTGGTTTTTTGTTTTCAATCTTCCCGCAAGCAGAAAGAACAAACGGAATAACAAAAACAGCTAATAACAGCAAAAGTTTTTTATTTTTATGATTCATCTTTTAAATTGTTTAAAAATATTTTTATAACTTATTCAACAGAACCCTCACTGCTGTCATCTTCTAACTGATCTCTCAACTCTATAATATCAACCCTCACAACAGTCTGATAATAATTTCTAACATCAACAAGTTTTGCCCTAACTTCAGCTGACATCCTCCTAGATTCTCCTAATTTTTCTCTAAATTGTCCATCTGAAGAACCACATTCATAGTTCTCTGTTGCTTCTAAACTACTAATGAAACTTTCATGTTCTATTTCAAGTTCTTTTATTTTCTCCTTCAAAGTTTCGACATCACTCGTAAGCTTTGTAGTATCTACTCCTTTAGCTTTCAATTTTTCCGCAACACCCTCAACTCTAGTCACAAGTTTTCCAAAAACAGCTCCATGTTGCTTCTGCTTATTCTCGTAACGTTGGACTCTGGTCTGAATTCTTTTCCCAGCGTTTTCACATCTCTTTTCCTTTATCTCTTCTTTCTTTTCCTTTCTCTCTTCCTTTCGTTCATCAATTTGAGTTTTTCTATCTTCTCTGTTTTCTATTCTTTCAGTTTTTCTCTGCTCCCTTTCTTCGTCGGTCAAAGCAGCGGCTGATGCTGAAAGGCAAAGCCCTAGCACAGAAAAAGTTGCAATCCCCAGGATTGCTAGTTTTTTCTTCATTTGTTTTTTTTACTTTTTATATGTTTCTCATCTTTTAAGACAACAACTATGTGTTTGCTGTTCTCTTATTTTCATTACACCTTTAATAATACAATATTTTTCGAAATAATGCTATCAAGAAACATTGCAATAATTGTTTTTTTATGTTTTAATATATCATTGTCAAAGGATAAGTAATTCTTAGTCAAAAACCCTAGCAAAGGAGAGACTCATGTCAGAGGAAATGCTCACAAAAAGATGTGCAGATGGCAAAAAACGTTCATTCAACACATCAGACAAAGCCTGCTCAAAGTTCACTCATTTTAAATCAGGTGAAGTTGTTGGCACCGACAAAGGCGATATTATGATCTTAGGTGTGGCACCTACCGTCTGTCCGGATTGCAGAATGCGTGGGTGTGACAAAAGAAAGATGCCGGCACCCCAACTTTGTGGATTACCATTGTAGATTCGGGGGAAATCATCGAATGCAAAGGAGATCTTTTACCTACAAAGATGAATTAGACAATCGCAAAAATTGCATCTGCGCAATGTCCTGTTCCAAACTTTGGAACAGGACATTTCTCTTATTTAATTCGTGATAACTAACGCTTGTCAAAAAACATTGACAATAAGCGTTTAATATAGTACAAATAATAAAGACATTTAAATAGTTTTTAACTTTTATCCGTTTCTCCGGAAGCGGTTTTACTTTTTATGGAAATCAAGAATATAGCAATCATAGCCCACGTTGACCACGGCAAGACCACACTAACTGATGCTCTTATGCAACAAACTGGTATGGCTTCAGCTGACGTTAGTATGGACTCAGACGCACTAGAGCAAGAAAGAGGAATTACAATTTATTCAAAAAACACCTCTGTTATATACAAAGATGTGAAAATAAACATCGTTGATACTCCTGGGCATGCAGACTTTGGAAGCGAAGTTGAACGAGTTCTTCGTTCAATTGATTCTGTGCTCTTAGTAGTTGATGCTCAAGAGGGACCAATGCCTCAGACAAAATTTGTATTAAAAAAATCTTTAGAACTTGGCTTAAAGCCAATAGTCGTCATTAACAAGATTGATAAACCAGCTGCTAGAATTGAAGTTGTGGAAGAAATGATTTATGAATTATTCCTAGACCTAGGAGCAAATGATGCGCAACTTGACTTCCAAACTCTTTACGCAATTGCACGTGACGGTCTTGCAAAGAAAAATATAGATGATGAAATGAAAGATCTTTCACCAATCCTAGATACAATATTGGAAATGGTTCCTTCTGCTTCGGGCGATAATCTTGCCACAGAGGAATTGCGTATCCAATCTTTTAATTTAGGATATGATGATTACCTTGGCAGACTTGCTGTCTGTAGAGTTTATGCTGGAACAGTTCATAATGCATCTCAAATAATAATCAAGAATGTTGACGGAACTATCCGAAAAGGAAAAATTACAAAACTATTCACATTTGAAGGATTAGAAAAAAAAGCTGTAGAAGAAGCATACGCTGGTGATATCGTAATGATTGCTGGACTTTCCGATATTAATATTGGAGAAACACTTTGTGAAAACGAAAATATTGAAACTTTGCCAGCAATTTCAATTGATGAACCAACTATTTCACTTAATTTCCTTATCAACACATCACCATTTGCTGGACGTGAAGGAACTTTTGTTACAGGACAACAAATCAGAGAAAGACTAGAAAAGGAACTGGAGATAAACGTTGGATTAAAAGTAGATTTTTCTCAAGGTGATGCCTTCAAGGTATACGGAAGAGGAGAAATGCATATCGCAATTTTACTTGAAAATATGAGACGTGAAGGCTATGAAATTCAAATTTCACAACCACATATCATCATCAAAGAAGAAAATGGGAAAAAACTAGAACCATTCGAAGAGGTTACAATCTCTGTACCAGAAGACATGAGTGGTCTAGTAATCAAAAAACTTCAAAAAAGAGCAGGAGTCCTAATGTTCATGGAAACCAAGAACAAAAACATGAAGATTTTATTTGAAATCCCAACTCGTGGATTACTTGGATATCGAAACAATTTCGTTGTAGACACAAAAGGAGAAGGAATTTTATATACTAGAGTTATTGGTTTCAAACCACATGTTGGGCATATTGAAAAGAATGAAACTGGTTCAATGATTTCCAAAGAAACAGGAAAAGCACTTGGTTTTTCACTTTTCACCCTTCAAAATCGTGGAAGCTTGTATATCGCAGCCGCAACAGAGGTTTATGAAGGAATGGTAATCGGAGGTGTTACTGCTGGAGACGACATGACAGTAAATCCTATCAAAGGAAAACAACTTACTAACATGCGAGCTTCTGGATCAGATGAAGCGCTTAAACTCACAACACCAGTTGAATTGACTTTGGAAAGAGGTATGAGTGTAATGAACAAAGATGAATATCTAGAGGTTACACCAAAAAGCATTCGTCTAAGGAAACAAGGATTAACAGAGAGTGAGAGAACAAAAGCAAGAAGATCAAAAAAATAGTTTTTAGGATACTTAAAAAGCCATACACAAATTGAGTGTATGGCTTTTTATTTTTGCATTTTATAATAAAAGTGATATAATTTATATTAAATGATAACAAGTTTAATATAAACAAATGGAAATTAAAGACAAATTGAGAAATTTTCTAGAGATTCCTTACGACCAGCTAGAACAAATGAACACAAAAGCTGCTCAAAAAGCACAAACGATGACCAGTGAAGAACTAGAGGTTGAATATAGGACTTATTTGAAAAAAGAAAAGCGCATCAAAGCTGTAACAATTTGCTTCTCAGACATTGAAGGACGTTTTCATATGCTAGACTATGATAAAAACTTTCTTCTAGATTCCGCTGATAATTTAACATTTGACGGTTCATCAATCCGTGGATTCAGCTCACTGAAAGAATCGGACCTACGACTTCAAATTGATTGGTCAAGCTTACGTCACCTCCCTTCTGACATTTTTGGACCAGGTAAGATTATTCTCTTTGCTTTTATCCTTACCAGCGATAAAAAACCCCACCCTTCAGACTTCAGAAGCATGCTGAAGATATATTCTGAGGAGCTTTTAAAAACCAAAGAGGTTAAAGGCCTTGTTTCAGCAGAAGTAGAAGGATTTGTCGTTGATGGAATTGAGGCAGAAGAAAACTACAGCATTCACAAGGGATTTGAACTAATCTCAAGTGGAGGATACTATCATTCACTACCTCTTGATAAATTAAAAGTATTTATCGACAAAGCTGCTGAAGCTCAAAGAGCAATGGCTTTCAATAATGAAAAAGATCATCCAGAAGTTGCACCTTCTCAATTTGAGCTCAACTTCTCTTATTCAGAGGCATTACTTGCCTGTGACAAAATTCAATTGTACAAACTAACTTGCAGACAAATCGCTGCTAACATGGGAATGACTGCGACATTCCTTCCAAAACCAATCCCTGGAATCAATGGAAGTGGAATGCATCTTAATTTCTCAATTCAAAAGAAAAATAAGAACATTTTCTTTGACAAAAATGGAAAAGACCTCCTTTCAAAAACTGCTTGGGATTCAATTTCAAAGCTACTTAATCATGCTCAAGAAATAAGCTTGATCCTAAACTCAAGTGTGAATTCATATCGTAGACTTGATCCAAACTTTGAAGCACCAAATCAAATCAAGGTTTCGTCAAAAGACCGTGGCTCGATGATCAGAATCCCCACCTTTAATGAGAAAACTGCTAGAGTTGAAGTTCGCTCGGTTGCACCAGACTCAAATCCATACCTTGTGGTTTTCACAATTCTAAAAACAATCCATGAAGGACAATCTCTTGTGAAAGAAGAAAATAAACGTGAAAGATTGCGCTATTTGCCTGGAAACATAGGTGATGCAATTAAATTTTTCCGTTCAAGTGATTTCACTACAAAAATATTCGGGGAAGAAACCAAATCGAAATATATCAACTTCAAACAAGCCTCGGCTGATAGAAGCCCTAAGGAACTTGGAATAAAAGTCAAAAGATCTGAAATTATCTACCATCACGAAATCACAAATCAAATGCTCTGGAATGATTTTTAAAAATTCCTAATAAAAAAACACCAGTTACAAGCTGGTGTTTTTTATTGTCTACAAAGCAACAACCTTTTTGACATGCTCCAATCTTGGACCATTGGAATCCCAATCCAAAATTGCCCAATTATGTCTATCTTTATTATTAAAAAGTCCAACTAAATAATATCTAACCCCCTCTATTTCTTCCTCGTACCATTCATGCGTCTCCCCTGACACAGAAACAATCTCTTTTCCACTTTCCTTGAAAATTTGTGCAACTTTCTCACGATTAACAATATCATAGAGTTTCCTTTTTCCTTGATATCTAAAAAGTGGATGATCCGAAAAAACAATAACTTTATCTTTGTCTGTTGAAGATAAATCATTTTCCAACCACTCTAGTTGATTTTGCAAAATAGAACCTTTATCTCTCCTCTCTATTAATGCCAATTCCTTGCCGGTAGCTCTAATCGTTTCAAATCTTTTTTCATAATACATTTTCTCTCTTTCCACCGCCTCCTTTGTGACAGCTCTTTTGTTGATATATGTAGCTAGTGCAGAATCATCTTTCAATAAACCAACCCTTAGGTCAAGTTCCTGCTTCACCTTCTGACAAATAGGGTTGTTCACACAAACTGGGGAAACAACTCCATCTCCAGACACTGTATCAAGCACAATGACATGAAAATCTTTGACATCGAGAGAATAAAAGCTTTTTGGGGTATTAGTGACTTTTTTCCATTTTTCAAATGATTCAACATCATCAATGTCATGATCACTTAGTGCATGATAGAAAGGTGCTTTTGCAAGACTTAAATTTTCAACAACAAACTTAAGGTCTTCTTGAGCATCATCATTGCATTTTTGCATTCGATATCTAGCGTTATCTCCTAGATCTACATTGAAATCTACATCACGCTCATCCACATCATCAACAAAACTTTGCAACTGAGAACTTACAACTTTGCCAGGACTTCTCGCTTCACATCTGTGAATATCCGTAATGACTCCAATTTTGATCTTATCATTAACAATAATCTCTTCCTTTGTCACTTCATTGTTATTCCTGATCGCAACTTCTCCATTTTTCTTTTTTGCTTCCCTTGAAAAAAGGTATCCCATCAAAAAAAGACAAACGAATACTAACAATATGGCTATTATTTTGTTTTTTCTCAAAATATTTATTTTAAAAATAGATATCTAAATTATAACAAATAATTAACTAGTATGCACCAAATATAAAAATTATTCTAAACTAGTTGATTTTTTAAGGTTATTTAGTCAAAATATAAGAAAGCATTAAAACAAAACTCAAATGGAAGTATCAAAAAGGAGATTGAAAGTTTCTGACAAAGAAGCTTGGGGAAAATTATTAAGTCAATTAAATTCAAACAAAAAACCACTTGGGGAAATTAGAGATTTAACCAACAACTCAGCATTTTATGGCTTAGTCTTAGAGAATAATAAAGAAATTGTGGGCTTTGGGTCCATTTCCTTCTTCAGTTCTTCTTTCAAGGGATTAACAGGCGTTATAGAGGATATAATTGTAGACAAAGGATATCGCGGACAAGGACTCGGAAAGGAACTTATGAAATCGCTCCTACAAGAAGCAAATAAAAGACATGCGAAATTAATCACACTCACCAGCAATCCAAACAGAAAAAAGGCTCGAGCAATCTATGAAAAAATTGGTTTCGAGCTATACGATACTGGATTTTTTACCAAAAAATTGTAACGGGAAGGAGATAGACAAAAAACAATTTCCTACAGTGAAAACCCAATAAATATGGGGATATTTAGCACACATAACTTGACAAAAACCTAAATTAATTATAAAATTAAAATACTTATCATTTGTTTTAAACATTCGTATCGAAGATAAACTTTAACCACAAGCGAATATCATGAACGATTGAGGCTCTAAAGGCCTTTTTATTATTAGAAAACTTACTATGCAACAAAAAAACTTTAAAATACTAGCATTACCCTCTGTAGAGAATATCTCTCAGGTCGCAAAAAAATTCCCTTTTGTTGTAGACATAGTTGAAGGTAAATTTAAAAACATCGAATTTGCCTTTCAAAATAATACGCTCACAATCAAACACGATGGAGTCGACTTACGTGACTTTTCACTTGTATGGTTATCTTCATCTTGGACTTCTAGAGACTTAGCCTATGCAATCAAACTCTACTTAAAAAAATCAAAAACACCTTGTACATACGTAGAAAAAGGAACTTCTAAGGTAACTGATCATGCAATTTTTGCATTAAACGGAATTCAAGCTCCTGACACTTTGTTTTTGGGACACAAAGACTTTGAGAAAAGCATCGATATTATCAATGAAATTTGCGGTTATCCATTGGTTATAAAAGATACAAGAGGTTCAAGAGGTGCACACTCTGTACTCGTTGAAACAAAGGAAGACCTGCTTGAAGAAATTAAAAAACTTCCTAAACACAAAAAATACCTACTCCAAAAATATATCCCTAATGATTATGATTGGGGTATTATGGTTGCAAATGGCAAAGTTGTATCTGGAGAAAAAAGCTACCCATGCGATGGCGAATTCAGAAACAACACTTGTAACGGTGCAGAAGAAGTCTTTGTTCGTCCTTGTGATATTCCTGAAAAAATAAAGGAAATGGCATTGAAATCAAGCAAATTATTAGGACTATCATGGTCAAGATCTGATATAATCATAGACAAAAATACAAAAAATCCTTATATCATGGAGGTTAATCGAAGACCTGGACTTACTTCAGAAGAATCAGAAACTAGTGAAATTAATGGAGCTTATGATTTCTTATCTTCTCAAATAAAAGCTATTGCAAAATAAACTTTTCTTAAAATAACAAAAAAACACCTATTTAAAAAGGTGTTTTTTGTTATAAAAAATTCATTCAAAAGCCACGACATTGTTCTAAACAAACTATACTATTTCTCTTATTTTATCTTTATATTTCTGATAATTATAGGAGATTACCAAAAAAACGGTTCCCGAACTAATCGACGAAATGATTCTATAAAGCGTTCCCAAGCTCCACAAATCATATAAGAGTATTTTAGAAATAGCTATTCCAAGCAATGCTATACCTCCCAATCTCATCATTTTGCTGCAAGGGTTTTTCAATAAGAACACTTTTCGGATTCTCTTTTTCAAAGTTATTTGTCAAAGACTCATTGTCGCTTACAATCGAAAGTTTATTTTCTATCTCCGATAACCTTCTTGACTGATTTAGAAGTTCCTGCTTCAAAAAATCCAGCTGAATTTGTGTTTTATTCAACCTTCCGTTTTTCCTATTAGCTGAATTTCTGAACAGGAGAAAAAGACAAAATAAGAATGCCATTTTGAGTTGAATTATTTATTATATCAGTCTCTATATTTAAGTAAAAATCTATTTTCAGCAAAAAAATGTAACAAAAAAACACTAGCCTAAGCTAGTGTTTTTTGTAAAAAGACCTAATTGCTTAGTATCTTCCTCCTCTATCATTCCCACCATTTCGGTTGAAACCTCCACTTCGTGGACGTTCTTCACGAGGACGAGCCTCGTTAACCTTTAGTTCACGACCGTCAAGTTCTTGACCGTCAAACATTTCAATAGCAGAAGTAGCTTCTTCGTCTGTTGACATTTCAACAAAACCAAAACCTTTTGAACGACCTGTATCTCTATCCATGATAATAACAGCACTTTCAACAGTTCCAGCTCCTGCAAAATATTCTTCAAGAGCTTCTTGGTTTGTGTCGTAAGATATTCCACCTACGTATAATTTTTTTGCCATAGTATTCTTCTTTGTTAATTAGTAAGCAAGTCGACCAAGTATCTTATTTTTTAGACCTACCTTTATATAACCTAAAGAAAAGTAAACAAGAATCTTACTGATGACTATTTATACAACTATTAAAGAAAAAAGTCAAGCTATTTTTCACAAACAAATTATTTATCCTGTTTCTAAGGCATTTTAGTGATGCTATTAAGCGCCTAGACCTGTTACTATATGGACTTTTTAAAAAATCAAAAAGAAATATTATCCATCTTGTCCACTATCTCATCAGCTTCCTTCAAAACCTCTTGAGCATCTTCTTTGCTTTTGATATCAACAATTTCTTTCACCTCTACAGACTTAACCCTATTTAAAGCCTTCTCTTCCATATCTGCTCTTTCGTGGGCTTCTTGAGCCCTTTTTTCTTCTTCTATCTTTATTATTGCGTCCTGTGATTTCAACAACTCCCTTTCACTTTTAGCTTTCTTGTCGATTACTACAACATAGTATATAGCGCTCATAAAAGCCCCTATAAGTATAAATAAAATTGTTCCTAAAATTATATTTTTCATTATCCTTTTTAATTTAAGTTAATTCTGCCAAAGAGCTTTGGATTGTTGGTTTCAATATCTCTATGAAATATGTTTTTGCACTTTTAGCAAAAACTCTTATCTCCTCCTTAGCGGTTTCGATATCAACACTTGATTCTTCAGAGCTTTCTTTCAATTCAACGTGCTTAGCATAGGCAGCGATCAAATCATCCGTCTTAGACTCAAAAATTCCAAGTTGGATTTTGATATCAGCGGCATCAATGCTGTTACCTTCTAGATAAACAATTATTTTCTCTACTTTATTGATAACTTTGAGTGAATTATTCCTTTGATAGGCAGTTCTTTGATCGACGTTGCTATTTCTTTGTCTCCGGTTAGCCTCATCGACTTCCTCTTTTTGATTAATTCCACCATTTCTCATCTCCCCTCTTTTTTGTCCCTGCATTTTACCGCCACCAGCACCAACTCCTTCTGGCCGACAAACCAATTTCTCATCTCTAGGACTAGATTCACAATTACCTTCCAAATTTTCGCCATTAGAACTAAAGGAACAACTATCACCCTTCGTAGAACTTGCGCAAGCCTCCAGTGTCTCTGTTGGAGGTCCGCCCATTCCCCTTGGCGTTTGAGAGTCAGCACTCGCAGCCATTGTCAAACAGAAAAACAATGTTCCTATGCCCAGAACAAAAAATCCCAATTTATAAAAACTTTTCAGTTTCAGCATTTTTTTCATTTTTATCTAAGTTTATTTTTTACAAAGCACGTCTAACTTATACTCTTTTGTACGAAAAAATACTTTTCGAGTTTTCAAACTTCAATATACCCCTTCTCCTATAATTGCTTTTATTTAAATCATATGGAACAATAAGTTGATTGTACTTCCAATAACTCATAACAAAAGGAGGAGTTCGTGAAATTTTTTTCAAGAAAACTACAAGTTGGAGACGAAGCTCACTGGAAAGCTCTTTTAAAGCAATTGATTGCAAGTAAAAAGCCATTAGGTGATATCAAGAAACTAGTTGCTGACCCCAATTTTTTTGGCTTTATCACAGAAACAGAGGGCCAAATCATTGCATTTGGATCAATCTCATTCTATCAATCTTCACTAAAAGGTCTTGTCGGAGTTATCGAAGATATTATCGTAGCTCATAGATTCCGCAAAAAAGGACTTGGGGCATTTCTCCTTGACTCCTTAATTGAGGAGGCAAGGAAGCGTAGTGTTAATTGTATCACACTAACCAGTTCGGAGAAAAGAAACAAGGCAAAAGACCTCTACAAATCACGAGGATTCGTTCTTTATAAAACAGGATTTTTCACAAAACAATTTTAACTTATAAATTCACAGGTTAAAACATAGAAGGCATTTATTAACGACTTATGCCTTTTTTGTTTTTTAGAGACTTCTGTAGATGCATCTATAGAAGTCTCTATAGATGCATCTACGAAATCTATTTTACTGCTACTCGTTCGAATCCCTCTCCTCCAACAGCAAAAAAGACATTAGTTTCTATTAGCAATGTTTCAGTTTTAGGCGACACGAGAGTATCCGTTTAAATTAAAACACAATTGCCATTCGAAAATAAAAAAATCACCGAACAAGAACTATGTCCTTATTCGGCGAATTGTTACAGTTTTGCTTTAGAAGCTTCCACCAAATACTTCCAAAAAGATTCTATTTCCGGAAAAATTTCAATCACACCTTTAATTAAAACCGGGAGACCTTCATAAACATTCTGAGTCGTATCTGAAGGGAAAAGGCGATTCCCACTGTCTTCGTAGGCTAAACGTTTCACAAGATCTTTCGTCACCTGACACTCAATATTAATTATATTCTTTTCTTTGTTCATTGACCCTATATGCCCTCTTATAATCCATTCACAGGAACCACACTCAGACTTAAATGTTACATAAATACTTTTATCTGAACAACATGTGCAATGATGACTGATAAATGCAAATCCTTTTACCATTTTTACAAGTCTATGGATCTCTATTTTCATTAGATCAATATTACTAGAACCTTTAAGTAATTGTTCGACGATAATTTTAGAATCCATCGTTTTTCTCCTTATCTCTAAGTTGCCCGCTTAGGGGATGATGAGGATCTCTCCTCTAAAAAAGAACTGCTATATTTATTATGCTAACATAAATAACCAATTTTGTCAAGATATAGATTGATTAGACGAGAACTTTAGTTCCTTAACTTTGTTTATTAAACTGAATCAGTACAATCAACCAAGGTATTTCTGATGTAAAATCATAAAACAGTTAGATAGAAAATTATAAACTATTCAAGCAATCAATTTAAAATAAGTTTGAATTTCACCTCATAGTCTCAGCAACCAATAAAAAACATCTTTGTAGAAGTTTTTTATTAGAGAGAAAGAGGGATTCGGGCGGACAGCAACGCCGATTTTTTAGTTGTACCTATAGATGCAACTATTTGAAAAATAATGAAAATAGGGTGCTTTTGAATCAGTCATGATATTAGGAGAACCTCTTTCATATTGCGTAAATTTTTTATAATGAAACTTTTATAACAAATTCTAGCCTTAATACCGTCAAGTCCATTGCGTTCCCTTGACTGCAGGCTAGGATTTAACTCATAGCGAACAAGAAAAAGGATTAAGGAAAGAATTAGGATAAATTTGTTTTCAAAAAAATCCGAGATTCCTTCCACAACCCCAAAAACAAAAAATCCCTTCGTTATTAGCAATCTTTCAATTTCAAACGATTCTCTCGCGTCGCCCTTGGGGCTCCTTGTCCAGGACAGCGCCAAGTCCTCGCCAGCTCGAACTTGTCGGCACTTGCTACGATTATTTTCTGCTGAAAATAATCTACCTCGTTACTGTCCGTTCGAATCCCTCTTCCCCAACAGCAAAAAAGACATCTGGATGGATGTCTTTTTTATTAGCTGTTGGGGCTGTGGGATGAAGTTCGAATGTGGGTTTTGAAAAATTAATAAAGATTCTTCCAAACTGTCACCTTACAGTATAAGTTTTATTTACCAGATTTTCTTCTATTACATTCCTTACATAACATCTGACAATTTTCTGCAGTTGTTTTTCCTCCTTCGTGCCACGGATCAATATGATCTGCTTCCATTTCTCCTATTTCCCATTTTTTGTTTTTATTTTCACCCTTACAATCCTTACAAATACCATTTTGTCGTTCATATGCTTCTCGTTTCATGTTTGGTGTAAATGCTCTAATGGAAAGGTATTTTTCTTTCCGAGTAAGCACAAAAGGATAGACACCAGACTTTTTTGTTACATCCTCATCTTGCATTAATTCTTTTATTTCTTTTTCCAATTTTTCTGAATCAAACTTTTTATCTTTAAATTCGTTATAAAGTTCGCCCCAATTCACACCTGACATCTCTTTTCGATAATTTAAAAAAACTTCGCGTACCCAGGCAATTACATTTTGAAAATATTTCCACAATTCATCTGAATCTTTATCATGCTGGTGTTTTGCCATGTACTCTTCGATTTCTCCGTTATTTATCCAAGAAATTGCAGTTTCCAGATACTCTTGTCTAATAGGAGAACCTGTCATTAGGTGTCCGCCATCATTCGCCAATAAATAAGCTGCGCAATTAGTTTTACTAAATTTCAATTTTGCGTCAGAAAGCCAAGGCCCAGTGTAAACAGCATTTCTAAGTTCTTGAGGAAATAATTTCTCACCAGCAATGTTAATAATCTTAAACCAATCAAGTTTTTCTTTATCGTTTCCCTCACAATAATAAATCATCAGATCATAATCTAAGATTTGTTCTTGCTCTTCTTTGGTTAAATTGTGAAACATTGCGATTCTTCCATTAAATTCAATTGAAAAATCCCCGTTTACGAATTGAGCAATACTAATTGTCCTTTGTTGTCCATCAAGCACTTCGAAACTCCCATCTTCTTTTTTCACCCAGTACATTACATTTAAAGGAAAACCATTTTAAATAGTTCTAATCACTTCATCTCGCTGTTTCCCATTGTAAACAAACTCCCTCTGATACTTTGGACGAATATCCAATTTACCGCCAAAAGCACTAGCTCCTTCTTCGGCACTGTCTTTATAGTTTTTTACAACTTCTGCAATTCTTATTTTATGCAGGTCTATTTTCATATATTTTAAATGCTTAAATGATATTATAAATGTTTCTTTAAAAAAGTTCTTATTTTTTCAATTTCTAAATTTACATTTTTTGCAAATTCATCATTTTCATCATAAGAGCCATAAAGAACCTTATGATTTTTATCTGATTTTTTATAAAAAGTTTCTGAAGAATTCACAAAAAGCCACACGGTACTATTTAGGTCTCTCATTAACCTATCTAGGCCTATTTGCACATTTACAGCTTCATTTCCCCAGGAAACTTCTGCGTCCACAAGAATTTCTTCAAGACCTGTCCATGCTTCTTGAACCTTGCTCATTCTTAGAGAATATACGGATTTATTTACTTTATCTTGATCTCTATAATCCCCTGACTCAAAACCTTTTTTCTTGAGAGCAGCTTGCATTTCACCTATTGAAATAAATGGATTTCTTACAATCTTCATAGAGTCTCTTACTCGCAAAATTGCTTTTAAATACTTTCGTGCGATATCATTGTCAAGTTTTCCTTTCATTTTCTCTTTTGAAGTATCAAGCCATGACTGTCCAAATACAAATCCTAAAATTGCAACGAACGCTACTATGGCTGAAGAATACTCCTTTAAATAATCGCAAACAGAAATAAGCGGTTTTTTAAAAACTAAAATAATTAGTATCAGTAAAATTATCCAGATAATAATACAAAATTTTATTTTAAAACACTCAAATAGTTTTTTCATATTATTTTTGTGGTTTCTTATTTTTAATTAAAATTCGGTTATATATTTTCCTCCCATTAATTAAAGTAAAACATTCATGACCAATCCACCTTGCAGAATTAGCTATTCCCAATATTTCAAATTGTTTGGGGCTATACTTATCAACAAATGTAATTGGGACACCCATCAAACCTTTATAATCCATAGGTATGTCAGCAACCTTGTCAACATTTAAAATATTGTAATTATCATATTTTGAAAATTCTTCGGGCGAATATTTTTTATATAAAGTCATTTTTTGATTGCGTTTTTCTGTATCAAAATTCGTAAACCACATAATACGACCCATACTAAAATATTTAACACCATTTTCAATTTTCTTTCTCGTTTCTGTTGGAATATCATAATCCATAGGAACTTGAAACCATTTTGTTCCACCATTATCATAACCAGTCCATACTTTATTTTCTATAATCAACTGAAAGGTTTCTTTATAGGTAATGGCATTTTGATCCCCTAGAATCAGAAATTTTTTATTATATTCTATTAATTGAGCCATGTATTCTCTAAATAATGAAAAAGGCGGATTAGTTACAACAATATCTGCTTGTTTTAAAAGTTCAATACTTTCTTCACTTCTAAAATCTCCCTCGCCTTTAAGTGGTGCCCATTCGTTATTTTTATTTGCTTTTAGTTGTTCGGCAATATCACGCAAATCAAAAGCGCCGTCACCATCTAAGTCACTAACTTCATTTATAATAAACTTGTTTGCCGTTGTTTTTGGACGCCCTTTTTTTGGAACAATGGTTTTATCATTACCAAAGAAACTAAGTTGCGTATTAGCAATTGGCGATGGCTTGTAACTCGTAGCAATAAGACTTTTTAAACCAAGGGCATTAAAATTATTTGCAAAATATTTGAAAAAGTTACTTTCAAATGGATCATCACAATTGCAATATACCACTTTATCACGAAACTGTTCTTTGTAGTGTTTTAATTCTTTTTCAATATCAACAAGTTGAGTATAAAACTCGTCCTTTTTTGCTTTATTTGCTTTATGTAAATTTGTATTTAAAGATTTTGCCATAATTCTATTGTAATTTAAATACGAGTGTTTAATTGTTTGAAACTTTCTAATTTAGTATATTACCTCTTACTTAGTTATGCAAACAGAATAATCTCCCTTAATTCTTCTTATCAGTAAAAGAGTAAATTATCGCCTGCGGTCAAGGTAGCAAAGCGGACTTGACGGCACTAAGGCGATAATTTACTAAAACCTTTCTTAGAAGAAATAAGGAATTGTCTTTTTGCTATTATTTGGTTAATAAAATTCATTCTAGACAGTTCTCTAATTTTTCTCTACAATAAACCATTAATCAATTAGTGTTTTTTAGTATGTCCAAAAAACTCCAACAACTTATTAAAAAATTCAAAAACAGTAAAAATTCCCTTGATTCCTATCAAGTTATTTCTGATTTTATAAAAATAATTAAAACAGTTCCAGAATTTATTGAACAAATTCAAGAAGAAGGAAAGGAAATCAGAGTTAAAAGAGCCGAACTTAATGCAGATAAAGGCTATGATTTTGGATATAAAGACAGAAAAATACATAATCAAAAAAGAGAAATAAAAGAAAAAGCACTTCACCAATTAGATCCAATGTTTTCATTTAGAAATTTACACAATGTTTTTCATGGAATCCAACCTAAAAATATCAACAATAATTTAGATTGGCTTTTCCCTTCTTTTGGTCCAGATGATCCGCTCCCAAAATCTGATAAAGAAGAATATCTATTGTTTATGGAAAAGCTTTATAAAAAAATCTTACCTTTTTTAGGTAAGGAAGAAGAAATGGGATTTGATTTCAACTCTAAGAAAAGCATTTTGTATTTTCAAGAAAAGGCAATTCCTATTTCGCTCAATAGTAAAAAAACAAATTCTCACTATATTTTAAAACATATCTTTAACTCTGATGATTTAAGTCAAGAGTTTCCTTTTAGAGAAATTTCAGAAAACACTTTTAAAGATATTGAATACAAATGGCGGAAAATTCATCGGGCTTGTGAGATTGTAAAAGAGAAAGTTTACAAAGCAACTGAAATTGATGATTTTATAGACTTCAATACAGGCAAGACAGCTTGCATTAAAATCAACGGAAAATACCTAGAATAAAGTTATTACGCCTTTACGGGTAACAGTGCGTAAACAACTTATTATAAAATAACACTATTAACAAGTAGTGTTTTTTGATGTCTTACAAATTCAGCCAAAAACGAAGAGATGAAATCAAAGAGTATTTTAAAAAATACTATGATTTGAATCTTTCAAATGAAACTGCTGATGAATTTCTAAATTCATTGGTTGATTTGTATCAGGCGTTCTCTTCTTGAGACGGCTCGAGCTTTGCCGGAGGCAAAGGGAGAGAGGCTCAAGAGTGGGACTTGATAATAATAACACTTAATGAGAAAGTATGAGCTATAAAACTAGAGTTAAAACCGTTAGGTCTGGCGACCGTTTGGAAATTATCCGTTATAAAGAATATATAAAATACGGTTCTCCTCCGCCTAATACTGGCTTTATTTCAAAACCCACTAAAAAAACCGAGGTTGAGAAAGTACGAAATCGTTGGCTTTCTTCTCGTAGGTCAAAGAAAACTTTTACTAGACTCGTGTATGCAAACATCAATCAGTGGTTGGATGTAAAAGGAAAACTTGTAAAACCAACATTCTTAACACTAACTTTCAAAGAAAATATAAAGAATGTAAAACAAGCTAATCTTGAATTTACAAAATTCATAAAAAGATTAACTTATGAAATCACTGGTCAGAAAAAAAGCTTTTTTAAATATATAACAGTTATTGAATTTCAAGACAGAGGAGCTATTCACTATCATTGTATTTTTTTCAATCTCTCATATTTACTAAAAAAGAGAATTGCTGAAATTTGGGGCAAAGGTTTTATAAAAATCAAAAGAGCAAAAGACACCAAAAAAACAATTGATTATCTTGCTAAGTATATGGGAAAAGAATTATCAGAAGACCGACTTCGTGGAGAAAAGAGTTATTTTTGTTCAAGAGATTTAAAGCAACCAGTTATTTCAAGAAACGAGGAAAGAATTAATTTTTTAACAAGTATCTACAAAGAAGATTTTGAAAAAGTTAAGGATTTTTCTAAAGATTATACTAGTGATTTTTGTGGAGAATTTAACTTTTCAATCTATGATTTAGATAAAAATAAAAATCTTAAAAAAGAAATACTTGCTTTTGAGGAGCTTTTCGGTTTAAACTAGTAAACCATATTAAAATAAATTCATGAAAAACATCATTTACGCCAGAAAATCATCCGAAGATGAAGATCGACAAGCAATGTCGATTAATTCACAAATTTCAGAAATAAAGAAGTTGGCGGATAATTCAGAAATATTGATTGATAAAATTTTTACTGAAAGCCAATCCGCAAAACAAGAAGGGCGTCCTAAGTTTAATGAAATGTTATCCTTTATTGATAAAACTGATGGTTGTCAATTACTTTGTTGGAAAATTGATAGACTTACTAGAAATATTACTGATGGAGCAAGATTGGTTGAAAGATTAGAAAATGGAAAAATTGAAAATATAAGAACAATTGATAAAAAGATTGCTAATAATCCGACTGACAAGTTTTTACTTTTGATTGATTTTGGAGTAGGTAAAAAATATTCAGATGATTTAAGTGTTAATGTTCTAAGAGGTAATAAAACAAAATTAGAAAATGGCGGTCTTCCAGGTAGAGCTTCTTTTGGTTATAAAAATAACAAATTAGAGAAAACTATTTTTGTTAACGAAGAGAAAAGAAAACCTCTTCAAAAAACATTTAGAAAATATGCAACTGGTGGCTATTCATTGAAAGAAATGATCAATGAATCTTTTAAATTAGGGCTTATGACTGACAGAGGTACAAAAGTTTACACAAGCATTCTTCATCGTATCTTTTCCAGTCCCTTCTATTACGGAGTTATCAAAAGAGATGGAAATTTTTACAAAGGAAGTCATGAACCGATTATTTCTCAAAGAATTTTTGATGATGTCCAAGAAGTTTTAAAGGGAAAACATAGAGGCAGAAGAAAAAAGCATTTCTATCCTTACAGAAGTTTTCTAACTTGTGAAAAATGTGGTTGTGCTCTTACTGCTGACAAAAAGAAAGGTCATACTTATTACTATTGCACCAATGGCAAAGGAAATTGTGAGGAACATCGGAAATATCTAAGAAGCGAGAAGATAGATGAGCAGATTTCAAAAGTCTTTAATCAGATTTTTTATAGGAAAGAATTAATTGAAACTGTAGCAGAAGCTAACAGTCTTAGGAAAACCAATGACCAAAAAGAATTTGAGGAGCTTGAGATTTCACTCAGAAAACAACTTGAGGCTTGCAAATTAAAGCAAGAAGACCTTTTAGACCGTTCTTTGGAGAAAAAGATTGGCGAAGAACTCTTTGAACATAAGATGAAGAAATTAGAAAAGGAGCAAATTGATTTAGAAACTGTTTTAAGTCAAAAAAGGACAAAAGGACGAGGAACTTTCGAACAAACCAAAAAAGTCTTTTTAACCGCTAATAAAGCACAAAAAGAGTTTTTGAAACAGGATGACCAACAAAAAAGAAAAACGCTCGAAATTATACTTTCGAACGTTTCTCTTGAAAGCCAACAAGTGGCTAAAGTAAGCTTTAAAATGCCATATAAATTCCTTGCTAATGCACCGGAAAATGGCGATTTTACTCAATTGTTGGGGAAGAGGGATTCGAACCCCCGAATACTGGAACCAGAGACCAGTGCCTTACCACTTGGCGATTCCCCAAATTTTATCTTTTTGAAACGCTTTTTATGATACACTCTTTCTGCTAATCTTTCAAGTTTTTTGTTTTTTTGAACTTCTCCAAAATCGGTGAGAACATATCATCCTCGGGTGAGATTAAAAACTCTGAATAATTCGCCTTATCAGAGAATACCACCCTGTCATCAATATCACCGATTACCATCATTGGAGTTCTTTTATCTGTCTCTCCCATCATGAAAACTGCTGTTGCAGCCAAGGAATCCACGACGTTTGTCACCTCAGCTTTGAACTTTTTTCCAAAAATATCATCTTTCTCCACATGACTGATGAGTGGCTCAATTCCAAAATATCCGATTGTTGTTCCCAGCGCTCCACGATGAAGTGGCACACTGTGACTATCTGTAATCACAATGCCCAAACGTTTTAATTGAAATTTATTCTTCAAATAAGCATGCACTTCTTTTGCGAAACCATTTGAATCGTCTGGCAACAGAATACAAAAACCATTTGCATTGCTTTCATCAATTTCAGCAGCACGAATCATCAAATTTTTAGTGATTGTCAAAAGCCTCCTATTATCTGGATACTCGGCTCTATCAATCACTCTGTCGGCTTCACTATAGATAAGTTCATCCTTCACAGCCCTTTTATCATCATTTGAAACCTTCACACACCTGCCTTGATGCAAACTGACAATCTTGGAGGTAATAAAAACAACATCACCTTCTGAAAGCTTGGTGATGTACTCATCAAGAACTCCGAATAAATCAATCTTAGGAGGATTGAGAATTCTAATTTTTATCTTCTGAATCTTCATTATTCTTTTTTATATACAAATCCTCTTTTGATATTCTTTCTCTTTTCAATCTTTCCTCCAATTTTTTCAAATTCTTCAATCAAAGCTTCTGTTGTTCGATTGGTTCTATCTGCATCACCACAAGAAAAAAGATCAACAAAAACATATTTTTCATCTGGCCATGTATGGAAAGAAAGATGGGACTCACACAAAAGCCAAAAACCAGACATTCCAACTGGATCAAATTTATGCATAGCACCGCCCATTATTGAAAAGTTTCCTTTTTCTAAAGAATTTTGTCCGATGCATTTCCAAAAAGCAGCCTTTTCCAACTCAGATGGAAAAGATTCAAAGAAAACATCCAAAATAACGTGAACAGCGTCTTGCTTTTGCATACTCCTTGGTGGGATATTACTTAGATTTCCTTATCGAAATCTAAGTAATATCTAATAAACTAAGTTACAATGTCAATTTAAATCCAAACTACTCTTTTCGATCTTCTAGAACTTCAATTCCTGGTAAAGTTTTTCCAGATAGATATTCCAACATTGCGCCACCGCTCATCGAAACATAATCAAAGTGTGAAAATTCACTGAACTGACTAACGGCCTCCAATGTCTCTCCCCCTCCAATCACCTGTAACGCATCTTCTCTAGCTGCAATTGCTCGACAGATACTCTTTGTGCCTTCTTCTGCCTCCTCGTCTTCAAATTTCCCAAGCGGTCCATTCCAAACGATTGTCTTGGCATTATTAATAACCTCAGTATATGCAGCTATTGTATCTTTCCCGATATCCAATCTTTCATCTTCTTTTTCTTTTGGGTTGAAATCTGTTGGCAACAGAACCTTCTCGCCCAAATCAAGTCTTTCATCAAGCGCTTCATTTGCTATCATTCCGCCAACCAGAACATGATCATATATTCTCATCATATTCTCAATCACTGGCAACTTTGTAGCAATTTTAGCACCACCAATCACCATCACAGCTGGATGCTCCGGATCATTTTTGACTTTGCTAAGATTGAAAAACTCTTCCTCAAACAAAAGACCCATGCACTTATCTTTTGTATATTCTGGGATACACACAAAAGATGCATGTGCTCTATGACTAACAGAAAAAGCATCATTTACATAGATATCAAAAAGCTCTCCGATATTCTTTCCAAAAGTTACATCTGCTTGTTTCTCTTCTTTCCAAAATCGAAGATTTTCAAGCATATAAATTTTCTTTTTTTCATAGAGACCATCTAGTACAAATTTTTGCAATTCCTCAACGGTATCAATCACTTCAATCGCCGTGCTAGTAAGTTCCTGTAATCTTTCAGCCACAATTCGATTTGAAAGCTCTGGAACTCTTTCGCCCTCGGGTCTTCCCATGTGATTCACGATTAAGAAAAAACCTGGTTTCTGCTTTTTTATATATTCAATTGTTTTTAATCCAGCTTTTATTCTTGCGTCATCAACAATTTCTCCATCCTCCAAAAGTAGGTCAAAACCTGCTCGTAATATAACTTTTTTTTCTTTAAGTTCTATATCTCTTAGCGTTTTCATCAGTTTTATTTAATTATTTTTATTTATTTAAAATGACCAAATAGCCACATAAATTATTATTTACTGTGTAGAATAGCTTCATTTTCAATTTTGAATTTTTCGTATTTTCCTTCCACAAGACTTTGTATCTTTTGCTGAAAATTTTTCTTATTAAACTTCAGAGCTGTTGAACGAATAAACTTTGGATCAAAATCCATCTTCTGATATTCTCTTACTGCATCGATTAGATCCTCTTTGGTTTGATTTTCAAAAAATATTCCTGTCTTTCCAATCTGAATATGCTCAACAATATCACCACCCTTGAATGCAATAAGTGGCCTACCTGAAGCAAGCGCTTCAATTGCTACAATTCCAAAATCCTCTTCTTGCGGGAAAATAAAAGCTTGCGCCTTTGAATAAATATCTCTTAATTCCTCATCGGAAACTCTTCCTGTAAATTCAATTGTTGGACCAGCAGTATCTTCTAAATATTCCTTCTCAATCCCACGACCAACAACTTTGAGTGGTAATTTCATTTCGTTAAAAGCTTCTATCACTAAATCCATCTTCTTATATTTCATCATTCTACCTACCATCAAAAAATAGTCTCCTAATTGCTTTTTATCTTCGCAAATATGAAATTTATCAACATCAACTGGAGGATTTATCACATGAGAATCTCTGTGATAATATTTCTTGATTCTGGTTGAAACAAACTTAGAGTTGGCAATAAATGTATCGACTCCATATGAACCAAAGAAATCCCACATTCGAATATAATTCATTAGTGGTGGTACAACCTTTTTCACAATTCCTGGAAAACTAAATTCTTGAGTATAATATTGACAATCATCCCAACCATAGCGCATTGGAGTGTGGCAATATGTTATATGTAGAGTGCTTGAATTTGTAATCAAATTCTTAGCAAAACTTGATGAATCTGACAAGATAATGTCATAATAATCCAAATTAAACTGTTCAATACCAAACATCATGAGTGGTGGAAAAATTCTATGATGTTTTTTAGCGAAAGGCACTTTTTGCAAAAAAGATGTTCTTATCACTTTGTTATCAAATTTGCCATGCACAAGTTCACTGTCATGTAACAGTGTATAAATAGGAGCATGTGGCCAGATCTCACAAATAGCCTCAAGTACTCTTTCAGCGCCCCCGTACTGAACCAAATAATCATGAACTATAGCAATTTTCAATATTACAGTTTTATCTTTTATTTTCTTTTAAAACAGAAGACTCTACGCTTTTTTTCGTTTCTGCCAAATCTCAACAACAAGAGCACTAGCAATGAAAATTGAGGAATAAGTTCCTAGAACAATACCAGCCAAAAGAGCTATTGAAAATGATTCAATGCTATCTCCTCCGAATAGAATAATTGAAAGTAAAACAACTACCACTGTTAACGAAGTATTGATTGAACGAGTAAGCGATTCATTGATAGAATTATTCACAGTATTCTCAAAGTCTTCCTTTGCACCAGATTTATTCAAGTTTTCTCGAACTCTATCAAATACAACAATTGTGTCGTTGACACTATATCCCAAAATCGTGAGTAATGCTGCAACAAAAGGAATGTTAACCTCCACACCATAAAATCTACCAAGCACAGAAAACAAACCAACTGTAATCAATGTATCATGAGCCAATGCTACAACAGCTGCAATTCCATATTTCCAACTTTCAACTGGATAGGAAACCTTTCTAAAAGCCCAAGCAACATAGAGCGCAATTCCAAAAACAGCAAAACCAATTGCCGTTAGAGCTCTTGATTTCAATTCACCAGAAACAGTTGAACTGATAAAAGAAACTTCCTCAACGATTACATCCTCCCTAGAACCTTTCAGTTTATCTTGAACCTTTTTAAGCATTACATCATCACCCTCTTTCGTGACAAACCTCACAAACATTTTAGTTCCCTCAGAACTCTGAATTGTTAGACTCCCAAGTTCTAGTTCCTTCAATTGTTCACGCACCTCCTCATTTGTAGGAATATTTTCTTGATATTTCAAAGTCAATTTTGTTCCACCTACAAAATCCATACCCAATTTCAATCCCCAACTTGAAATAGCAATAATACTTGCGATTACAAGCACAGCTGACATCACGAAAAATCCTTTTCTCTTTTGAATTATTTTCATATTATATTCAGATTTATTATTTAACACTATTCTATCCCAATAAACAGCAAAAATCAACTACTAAATTAGTACAAAATTACAACAAATTCGCCTTTAATTCTCTTGTTTCCTTGCTCAAAATATTCTTCTATCTCATTTAAATCTCCACGTACAACTTCTTCGAACATTTTGGTAAGCTCCCTACCAACAATCATCCTCTTTGCAATTCCCTGTTCTAAGCATAGTTCTTTACAAAGTTTTATATTTTTTAAAAATCGATATGGTGAATCATAATAAAAAACAGGAAAACAAGCATTAATTGCTTGTTTCAAAAAAGTCTGACGCCCCTTCTTATTCGGAATAAAGCCTAGAAAAACAAACTTTGTTAAATCAATTCCCGCAACAGAAGCCAAAGTAGTAACAGCTGAAACACCTGGAATAGGAACAATTTCAACAACATCACTTAACTTATTTGCGACAATCTCAACTAGTTCATTTCCTGGATCAGAAATACCAGGAGTCCCAGCGTCCGTAACAAATGCAACATTCTTATCATCTTTTAAAACATCTAATACTTTGTCGACTTTCTTATCCTTGCTTTGTTGATGATATGACATCAATGGTTTTGAAATTTCATAGCGTGTAAGCAATTTAGAAGTAACACGAGTGTCTTCACATAGTATTAAATCAACTTCCTTAAGCGTTTCAAGCGCTCTTAGAGTTATATCTCCTAAATTTCCAATTGGCGTACCAACTATGTATAATTTATTTTTTTCCATAAAAATCTCTAAACTAATTCTAATTCCTCTTCACTAATTTTTTTTCCGCACAAATCCATTCTCTTTCCGGTATTATCAACAATACCTAAACTTAAATAACTTCCATCCCTAGTCTCATAATCCCAAAATTTTTCTGCATCACCTCCTGTGAATATTTCATCACCATGTGCTTCAATGGCCTTTGCCTGAGCACTATACTGGAAAGTAAACCTTTTCGAATCAAACTCTAGCACTTCTGGAAAAGGTTTTTCAATATATGTATTCACATTCTCAACCAATATATATGATTCCTGTTCTTCGTTATCAGCTAGAACATATCCGTCATCCAAAAAAAGTTTTATATAAATTGACCCATCGTCTAATTGAAAATGCACTATTTCCAAGATCTCAAACTCTCGGTCTTCAATTAAAACTCTGTGTTCAAGATTCACTTCCTCTCTAAACTCCTCAATTTTCATCCTCTTTTAAATTTTATTAATTTTTATTACGGTAAAATTATATTCCTTTTTTCATTTATTACAACTCTCTCATTATATTTACCATTTTGTGTCTTAATATTATATTCTCTTTCTCAACTGAAACAATAGTCTCATTTCTGGAATTAAAAACTTTTATATAGGTTGGCTTTTTTGAGTTATCTTTGAAAAAATAAATTTCTTGATATTTTCTATCATCAACATCTGGAACATAATTTACTTGTTCAGAAAAAGAAGCTACAACCTCGACACAATCAGGTCCTTCGCACATCCTGTTACACCTGTCCATCTTAACTTTCATAACAATAGCAAAAATCAAAAGTATAACAAACAAAAACATTCCTTTAAGCACCTGCCATCTAACAAATAAGCCATCATAACTGTTCCAGAAAGAAAAACCTTTCTTAGCTTGTTTTTTATTGAAATCTTTTTTTATTTTTTTAATAAAACTCAAAAGTATCTTTAATATTTTACCAGATTTATTGTTTTATTCAATCTTCGATCAATCTGCAACTACTATTTTCAATATTACATTCAATGATCGGACTGTTGTCTTTTTCGATAATAATAAGCGTATTACTTATATTGCCATATTCATAGCCTGCTCCTAACTTTGGCCAAGTAGTACCAATTTCCTCAGAACAAACATCTCCTCCACCAATTTTGGAAATTGGAGAAATGACCTTATTATTTTCTGAAGAACAAAGCAATGCGGTATTTAGTGTTTTATTCACCATTTCAACAACTTGACTTTGATTCAATTCTTCTTGAAAATCCTCATCCAAAACACCAGATAACACCCAAAAAAATAATCCTACTGAAAAAACCAGGAAACTAGCTGCTGTTAGGTAAACTTTCCATCTTTTTATTTTCTCTTTTTTATACACAACGGCTGTAGAAGCTAATTTATCATGCAAACCTTGATTCTTTTTATCAAAAATAATCCATATGTAGCCAAGTCCAAAAAACATCGTCGAAAGAAATTTACCAGCCACTTCACGAACAATCACACTTCCAATATCCATCTTTGCATCTTTCGTGCTCACAACTTGTATACCAAAAACTTTTTTACCAACAGTCGCACCGTAATAATAGGTTGTGAAAATATAATAACCAGCATTAATCAAAAAACCAGCAAAACTAGAAACTGTTTCTATGTCAAAACCAATTTTCAATGCCCAATTAAGCACAACAAAAATAATTGCCACAACAACTGAAATCAAAATTAAAACCAGAAAATCAATCGCAAAAGCAGCTATTCTAACTGGAAAATCAGCATATTGCATCACTTTTTTGTCTTCTTCTTTTTTTTCAACTTTTTTCATAAATCCCATTTAAACATTACTAACTCCAGCTCCTTATCCAACTTAATCCAACTTCACAGATAATAATCTTGAAATTCCATCATCTCCCATTGTTACACCATATAAAAGAGCTGCCTCTCTCATTGTTTGTCTATTATGCGAGATAAGAACAAACTGAGTTTTACCAGATAGCTCATTTAATATCTTTCCGAATCTCCTGGAATTAGCCTCGTCCAAAGCAGCTTCCACTTCATCTAAAAACGCAAATGGTGGAGGGTTGTGCGAAATAATAGCAAATAACATTGCAATTGATGTCAAAGTTCTTTCTCCGCCCGAAAGCATACCCAAGTTGGTAATTTTTTTTCCTTCTGGCTCAGCAAAAATCTCTATTCCGATTTGTTTTTCATTTTCAGTTGATTCATTTTCATCCATTTCTTCATTGGAAAATTCATCGTGCAATTTCTTTTTAGAAGTTCTTTTAACGATTTCAATTTCAACCTTTTTCATCATAGCTTTTCCACCATTAAATATTATTTTAAAATATTTAATAAACTCCTTGTTGATAAAATTAAAAGCATTTTCAAATTCATCCTTTATTCGAAGATCCATTTCTCTCACAACTTTTTTCAATCTCTTCATCACTTCATGCAAATCTTTGGATTCTTTTAATAAAAAATCATACCTCTTTTGAGTTTCTTCATATTCTTCAATAATTGAACCATCAATTCCACCAATTTGCTCCAATTGAAATCTTAACCGATTAATATTTCTGTCACATTTTGCAGCATCAACAGCTTCACCGTTATATTCCAATTTATCAGGATTAATTCTCATTTCTGACCTAATACGATTCTTTAGATCCTCTTCCTTAACTTCATTTTTGGCTAATTCTATTTTTGCTTCATTCAAAATATCCTTCTTCTTGTCTAATTCGAATCTTATTCTACGAAGCTTATCCTCAAGTTCTATCGAAGCTCTTCTCTCGTTCTGATCTTTTTTTATAAGTTCTGTTAACTCTTTTTGAATATCGTCCGCTTCTTTTTGTAAAACGCTTTTCTTTTTTTCTAGCTTTTTCACTTCTTCTGTAATCACCTGCACTCTTTTTAGATTAATAGTTTTTTGTTTTGCTATCTCCTCCTTTGGTTTCTTTTTTTCCATCTTGCCATTTACTACCGATTCATAAAGTTCATACATCTCCATCGAAATAGATCGTGCATATTCTTTGACCTCTTGAATCTGAGTCATATCATCAATTGCTTCAATTCGTTCAATTAATCGTTTTTGTTGAGATTTAATCCCTGAAAGTTTACTCTTAATCATCTTGATACCCACTGGAACAACCTCTACCAGTTTTATATCTCTAGTTCTTTCTTTTTCCAATATAAGTTTACCTTCTTCAACTATAAGTCTTCTTTCTATCAAATTGAGTTTCTGATTATTTTTGCGTTGTAAAAGTTCTAACTTACTGATTTCGTCTTGCAAAGAAACTGTATTGCCTGACTCTTTTTTTAACTCACAAACTATACTATTAACTTCTTTTTGAAAGTTAATAACATCACCTTCTGTATTTTCTTTAATTTTTTCAGCGTTTTTCACAGAATCAGAAATTCCATTCCACAAAGAACCATACAACATGTTTTGACTGTTCCTTAATTGAACACGATAAACCTCTCCCTTCTGAGCTCTTGTGCTTTGTCTCTTAAGAAGCTTCAAATGAGGTTCGATTTCAACTAAAATTCTTTCTACTCTTTCTAGATTTTCTTTTGTACTCTTGAGTTTTCTGGCACTTCTTTGCTTTTTAATTTGAAATTCCTTAACACCAGCTGCCTCTTCTAAAATAGCTCGTCTTTCAATTGGTGTCGCATTTAAAATCTGATCAGCCATACCCTGATTCACAATGCAATAGCTTCTTTGTCCAATTCCTGCTTTCGCCAACAGATCAACAATATCAATCAATCTTGTCTTCGAACCATTTACCAAGTATTCACTCTCACCACTTCGATATATTTTCCTAGTAATAATAACTTCATCATATTCGAGTGGAATCTGTTTTCTGGAATTATCTAAAAAAATAGAAACTTGTGCGCTACCTAGCTTAGCTTTTTTCCCACTACCTGCAAAAATAATATCTTGAGTTTTTTTCCCTCTTAAGTATTTCATTGACTGTTCACCCATAGCCCAACGAAGTGCATCGGCTATATTAGATTTTCCACTTCCATTTGGTCCAACAATTGCAGTGATACCTATATTTTTACCCCCATTCAAAGCTCCAGTCTGAGAAAAATCGAGTATAGTCTTTTTTGCAAAAGATTTAAAACCAATTATTTCAAGTTTTTTTAAAAACATTTTTCTTATTTTTCTATTTAATTTCTCTTTTCACAATAAAAACAAAATCCTGTAAAAACAAGAAAGAATTTGACTAATTCCTCATCATTGTACCATATAAAAGCACTTTTATCAAAAAATCATTACTAAAATGGTAATTTCCAAACAGAATACTTTACATCTGTTAAAAAATGTGCTATAGTTTCATTTATATAACAGTACCTCAAACAAGGAGAATAGACTTATGCTAATAAATCCTGTTTTAAAAACTTGGATGATTATAAGATATTCATTCCGTAGAAGAGAAAAATGCTTTGAGCGTGGATTACCTATTGGTGAAGAACACTACATAGACAAACCACTAAGATATCAAACATTGATCCCTTCCCCGAAAAAGAACGAGTCAAAAGAAAAAAGGTTATGTCTTAACTGCAAAGGAATGGGGAGGAAAGGAGATGCAAAAAATAGAACTGGGAATGAACAAGGATTTCATGTCATCGTTTAAAAACTTGGAATGTGGCAAAAAACCAGGTGACCCAAGATGTAATATTTCGAGATATTTAGCAAGGAAAGGCGCGCTATTTAGCCATTGTCATGCCTGTAAATTTCATCAAAAAAATCTTACGCCTATCGAAACCATACGCTATTCATTAATATCTTGTTAAAAAATCATTTATTCGTGCAAACACTTAAGGCTGTTCCAAAATTTGGAGCAGCCTTATTTCCTAAAGAAAAACTCGCCTAAAGACGAGTTTTGAGTCTATTTAAAAACTTCTCTATTTCCAATTTCTTGCTTCCAATCCATTTTCGGCAGCGTTTCTTTGAGCCTCCTGCTTCGAATCACCTTTTCCTTCAGCAACCTTTTCGTCTCCCAGAAAAACTCCCATTAAAAAAACTTTCTCATGATCAGGTCCCCATTCCTCCAGTACTTCATAGTGAGGAGTAACCTGTTCAAATTCTTGAGACTTTTCCTGAAAATAACTTTTGGGATCTAAATAACTTTTAGTTTCTAGAATACCTGGCAATTTCACAACAATCCATTTGTTAATAAAGTTCTGCGAAACTTCGTAACCTCTATCTAAATAAATTGCTCCGATAACAGCTTCCATTGCATTTGCAAGGATGTATTGTCTAGCTTTACCTGTGTCACGCTTTTCGCCTTTTGACATCAGAAGATATTTTTCAAGTCCGATCTCATCAGCAACAACAGCAAGCATCTCACCCTTAACAAGTGATGCTCTCCAATTTGTAAGTTCACCTTCAGGATTTCCATAATTCAAATACAAATGTTCTGTAACAACAAGTTCCAATACTGCATCTCCCAAGAATTCCAATCTTTCATTTTGGTCAAGCTTGTATTCCTTGTGTTCATTCAAATAGGAACGATGAGTCATCGCCTCTTGTAAAAGTTCGATTTTATTGAATTCTATTTCTATTTTTTTCGCAAGTTTCTTGAATCTTTCCATATAACTAAAGCCCACAAATGGGAACTATGAAATGTTTCATACCTTCCACTTTAGTACTTGTTTTTATAAATTAAAACTTTACCATTATCTTTTTTATTTGCCAAAAAAATAACTTATTCAACTGCTCTCTCTTTCTTCTCTTCATTTTTCGATTTATTTTCCTTTTGTTTCTTGTCATTAGTGACCGCTATTTTTTTCTTTAGAGTCCTCATCCTTGTCAGTTTTTGTTTTTGACTCGACTTCTTTTTCACCTTTTACTTCTTCATTCTCACCAATAAGTTCTTCTCTTCGTTTTTTTCCAGATTCAGTGTTATCTTCTTTCATTGGCTCCCCCATTTCACGATAGACTGTGCCCAAGACACCATTAACAAACCTTCCGCTACTTTCTCCACCAAAAGCTTTCGCCAATTCAATAGCTTCGTTAATCGCAACCTTTGGAGGCGCTTCATCATAACTACCAAACATAAGTTCATAAATCCCTAAACGGAGAACATTTCTATCAACTATGGTAATTTGCTTCAATGGCCACTCTGGGGCACATTTTTCAATAATAGGATTTATCACATCTTGTTTTTCTAAAATACCGAACACTAGTTTTCTAATAAAACTATCGTCATCTACATTTGAACCAAACTCTTTAAGATTATTCTTCAGGACTACCTCCATCTCTCCATCAGAAAGATTATTGAAATCCCATTCATAAAGACTTTGCATTGCTATTGAGCGTGAAAGATGTCTACTCCCCATAATTGATTTGATTAACACAAAAATATTTTAAAAAAAACAATACCTACTACTAAAAAACAAAAAGTTGTTACCTTTTGTTTTTTTCTGCCTTCTTAACACTAGCTGTCATATTGATAACTTCTACTCCTTTAAATGATCCACAAAAAGGACAAATTTTATGCGCTTCAATCTTTTGTGCACAACTAGAACACTCTACTAAAGAAAGCTGTTTCTGTTTGTCATGTCCACCTCTTCTCCTTCTCGTTCGACTTCTATTGTGTCTTTGCTTTGGTACTGCCATTACTTTAACTTAATTTTTTTATCCAAAATAAATAATAATGTCCAAAAGTCATTTTTGGACTACATGCATAATAACACAAAGAAAAGCTTTTTGCAATACTAAAAATAGTACCCAAAAAAAGAATTGACAGAATGTATTTGCTTGTATATCATTAGTTCTAGATTGTCAAGCCTCGGTGGCGGAATTGGTAGACGCGCACGACTCAAAATCGTGTAGTAGTAATACTGTGAGAGTTCGATTCTCTCCCGAGGCACATCAAAACACCCAACAGGGTGTTTTTCTATTTTTACAGCACTTTAACCACCAAAATGAGCTAGAGAAGACTCTTTACTGGCCCAAAACTCTTACGATGGATTAAGCAAGGTCCTCTTTTCTGTAAAGCTTCTAGGTGCCTCTTTGTGCCATAGCCTTTATGAGTATCAAAACCAAACCAAGGCCATGTCTCATGATGTTGAACCATTAATTCATCTCTATAGACTTTAGCACAAATTGAAGCAACTGCAATTGAGAATATTCTTGCGTCACCTTTTGTAAACAATCTTTGTTTCATCTCCATTTTAGGAACTTCACGATTACCATCAACCAATAGACATTTATTCAAATAATCAAAATCTTTTTCAAAAATCCCACTCTCCTCTATTTTAGAAGAAACATCTTCTACAGCAAATCTCATAGCCAACAAAGTCGCATTTAAGATATTTATTTTATCGATTATGCCATGAGAAACCTCGCCAATACCAATAATAAAATCATCGCTGTTCGAGATATATTCACAAATCCGAAGGCGCTGTTTTTCACTCAACTTTTTACTGTCTCTGACTAAACTTCTTTCTTTAAAATCTTTAGTCAAAGCTCTAGGATGAACCCATGCAGCAGCAGCAACAACAGGTCCAGCCAACGGACCTCTGCCAACTTCATCAATCCCTAAAACCATTTGAAACCCTTTACTTGCAAGTTCCTGCTCCACAATAACCTTTGGCAAATCCATTTCTTTAGCTGAATATTTAAATTTACCATTAAATTATATACTATATTCACCTTTTATAAACCATTGACAAAATTATAAAAAAATGTTTTAATTTGAATAACAGTTCTCATAAAAGACGGCTTAGAACCCTCTCTTGAGGGAAAGGAGTTTCATCTTGAAAAATGTTACAACCCTTACACTGGCCATTTCAATGGTCATTGCACTGTTTATTGCTACAACTGAAAAAAGAACCTCGCCATGGCTGCAACTTGAGACGAGTATTTCTAACTCTCTTTCAGCTCACGAATTGATGTTTGCGGGCGAAGAAGAAACAGTTAACTCTCAAATCAAGGAGCCTGCAGTAGATGAGGTGGTGAGTGAGCCCCAAAGAATCCAAGACAAAGAATCTTTTCGAGAAGACAATAGCTCTGATGATGTTTTCAAAGAAGAGTTCCCCGTCTGGATTTATCCAGAGAAAAGAGTCATCAGTATCTGAGAAAGTACTTTGAAATTAGCAAACTAAGGCGAACAGCAAGTTCGCAATGGAAACTGTCTAGAGAACTGTGATGCCCCTGCCAAAATATTAGGCTGGGGCATTTTTTTTATTAACTTGCAAATTAACAAATAGTACATATTTATGCTTTTATAGTATTAGTTCATTAAAAGAGATACTTTATTTTTTAAGAATCGTATTTAAACATCAAACGCCTTTTAAAAGGAGGTTACATGAAAAAACTTTTCGGCAATTGGATGATGCCGTTAACAGGCATCATAACGCTCTTTATCGCATTTTGCGGAACATCTTTTGCATCATCGATTATTGATAAAATCACCGATGCTAATATGCCAACTATTAATCTCTCCTGAATACCCTTAATCTTGATTGGGGCTACGAACCCTCAGGTTTATTCCGAGAAAAATCTCTATGATGAGATGATGGCTTCCAGGACCCATCATACGGTTCCAGACAATGGAGGATTGTACCCATCGACATTGTGACGAATTTTACTGTCATAAGTAACGCGGATGCCACGATTCTGGCTCAGTTTACCGCCTATAGCGATATGATGAAAAAATTCGACATCGTCGGAAGGAATCACTTAACTAACAGAGAATTGGTATCTATCAACATTGTGACATGCTCACTCCCCGTAAATCAGACAAGTCATCATGCGACAACAAACCATCATACCTGGCTCACAATTTAGAGCCGAACAATTTATAAAAAATAAAAAAACTGTAGTAAACTCTTAACCATCCCTTGAACTGTTTCGGAAAAACGCCTCCGCCAGGAATCTTCCAGGTGGAGGCGTTTTTCTTTTTCAAACAAATCCCCAAAAACCTATTTTTTCAAAATCCTTTTCATTAACAAACCATTTTCTTCTTTACCAGAAATTTTCATTTGGCCACCTTTTGTAAGCTCAAGAGGAATTAATTCAAATGTTAAATCATTCTCCTTATCGACAAAAGCTTTCACACCAAGTCCAATCATTGTATCCTTAGAAAAATATTGATCAAAAACAAAATTACCTAATGAATAGAAGATTGTCTTCCCTTTGTAGTTTTCAATAGATTGAACTACGTGTGGATGTGAACCAATTATTAAGTCAGCACCAACATCAATCATATTATGCGCCCTTTTCTTTTGAGATTCATTTTCATTAAGTTTGTATTCCTGCCCCCAATGAGTATATACAATCGTAATATCACTAGACTCTTCTAAGTTCTCAATATTTTTCAAAACACTATCAAAACCATTTCCACCAAACTGATTATAGCTAACAAAAGAAACTTTAGTACCATTTATATTCTTTTTGATATATCCCGCTCCTTCATTTTTAATATCACCAAAAAATTCCACTTTCTTAGTTAGAAGAAATCCCTTGGTATAATCCAAACCATCCTTCCCAAAATTCAGAACATGGTTATTCCCTAAATTGATAAGATTTAACTTATTATATTTTAAAAATTCATTAGTATTCTTCGGATCAAAAGTAAAAACATAATTATTCTTAGCACCTTCCTTAGAACCAACTGATACCGATTTTTCTCTAGTAATTGGACCTTCTAAGTTAACAACATTCAAATCATTATCTAAAAATAAATGATTTATTTCTTTGGTTATCCATTCTGCACCATGCATCTGGATTAATTGTCTATTGTAACGATCAAGCATCAAATCCCCAACAAAAAACATCTCGACTTTTGAATCAATATTATCTGTTTTTATTCTTGCCATCTCACTATTAACCAAGTAGTCAATGGACTCTTCATTGCCTTGCCTGGATAATTTTAGTTGCTTTAATATAGCATGCTCATTCCTCCAGTCTATATCCTTGTTTTGTTCTATAATTGACTGTTGTTTAAGTAAAAAATGCGTTCCAGTTAATATAATAACTGCGCCTACAATGGATAACAAAAACAAAACCATGAACATTCTTTTTCGGTTTTTTTTATTAACAAAAATAGCTAAAACAGCCTCCTCTATTGTGTTATATGATTCTTTTTTGTTTTCGTTTTTATTCCTCATTTTATTGTAAAATGAATATTACTTAATCCTGACTTCAACCTGGGATGATCCTAACGCGTCAATGATTTTATTCATCAATAAATCAACTTCATCACTTTCAAGTGTGGCATCTTTTTTATTGAAAATCAAATGAAAAGCTAATGATTTTCTATTATTTTCAACATCTTCATATACATCGAATAACTCCGTTTTTCTCAATAACTCACCACCAGTTTTTTTGATAATATCAAAGATTTCAGTTGCCTCTTTTTTAGCATCAACGAACATAGAAAGATCTCTTAATACATCTGGAAATTTATTAATTTGAGTAAACATATCTCTATTAACTCCTGCAACAAAAAGCGAATCTACATCTAATTCAAAAGCTACAATAGGTTTTTTGATTCCAAACTTTTTGGCAACTACTTTATTGATTTGTCCAACAAATCCAACGCTATTTCCATCAATAAAAACCTCTGCTGTTCTAGTTTTGTGATAAATATTATTATTCCAATTACTTGGAGCCTTGAAACAAACTTCTTTATTTGAAATTTTTCCAATCAAAGCTGATATTTTCCCTTTAAGTATATAAAACTCACTTGAATCCTTCTTTGTAGAGTCAAATAAAACTCCTGAAACTTTTCGTACTTCTCCTCTTGTATCGTTATAGTATTCTCGACCAAGTTCAAATAAAGAAAATTTAGAGAAATATTTAACATTCTGACCTGCACTTCTTAATAAGTTTGGCAGAAGAGAAACCCTCATAAACGCCAGCTCTTCACTTAATGGATTTTCTACTTCAAAATGTTCTATGCTAATCCCACAATTTTCAGCATCTTTTTTACTATAAAAAGAATAGAGTCTAACCTCATCAAAACCAAGACCATTAAACTCTCCTATAAGCTCCCATTCAAACTTACGTATATTGTTATTCTTTGCGGGTGTAATATCCTCTTTTATCGATGAAATATCGATATTATCATACCCCACAATTCTTCCAACTTCTTCAACCAAATCAGCTTCTCCTTCAATATCAAGCCTCCAAAAAGGAACCTTTACTTCAATACTACTTTCATCTTCTCTTACAGTTTCGAAACCAAGATTAGAAATGATTTTAGTCATTTCTTTGTTTTCTATTTTTTCCCCTAAGAGTTTATTTGCGTAATCAAAGCTGAATCTTTGAAATTGGTCTTTGTCACCAAAAAATGATTGGTCTTTAAATGAAATTGCAGTTGCAGTTGCATATTCTTTTAATAATTCTGTTGCTCTTGCTAACGCATACCCTGAAAGTTTCGGAGAAATTGCCTTTTCAAAACGAATTTGTGATTCAGTTGAAAGCCCGTGTCTCTGTCTTGATTTTCTAATACTAAAAGCCTTGAAACTTGCAGCCTCCAGCACAATCTTAGTTGTTTCCTTGTTTATTCCAGATTCTAGTCCTCCTTTGATTCCAGCTAACGCAAGATTTTTCTGCTTATTTGCTATAACCAAATCTCGTTCATCTAACTTTAACTCTTTTCCATCTAACAATGTCATTTTCTCATCTTTAAAGGCATTTCTGACTTCAATTTCCACTTGTCCTTCTTCATTTGCAATGTTGTTAAAATCAAATGCATGCAAAGGACTACCAGTTTCAAGCATTACATAATTTGTAATATCAACAACATTATTAATAGGTTCCATTCCGCTTGCTATTAATCTAGATTGCATCCAACTCGGTGATGGTACGATTTCAATATTTTCCAAAATCACAGCCGAATATCTAGGACAAGCCTCTTTGTTTTGTATATCAATATTTAAATTATCGTTACCAATCTCATCTTTAAAATCAAAATATACATTTTTAAGATCAGTTCCTTCCATTACACAAATTTCTCGTGCTATCCCAATATGGCTCAAGCAATCATGTGCTCTATTAGGCAAAACATCAAAGTCCATCACTACATCATCTAGTCCCAAGGCTTCTGCTAAAGAAATTCCAACAGCCAACTTTTCATCTAAAATCATAATCCCGCTTGAATCTTTTCCTAAACATAGTTCTTCCTCCGAACAAAGCATTCCTTCGGAAAATTCACCTCTTAGATCAACCCTCTTAATCTTCATTCCATTGAGCGGAACTATTGCCCCAATCAATGCAACTGGAATTTTATCCCAAACTTCGAAATTACTAGCACCACAAACAATTTGAGTTTCCTTTCCTTTTCCAAGCCCGACTTTTACCAATCTTAGGTTATTAGCATTTGGGTGAGCATGGAATTCCAAAATTTCACCAACTACAATTTTTTCATACTTAGTTGAAAAATTTTCAAAATTCTCTAGTTCAAAACCCTTAAGACCAACCATTTTCATTAAATCTTCTGGATTTTTCTTTGTACAACTAATCTCTTTTAACCATTTGTAAGAATATTTCATAATCAAAAACTCAACTTATTATATTTTAATTTTATTCTACTTTCATTTGAACCGGATAAACAGAATATCCTGATTGTATTCCTGCATCAAAAACAAAACAATGATATCCAGCAGGATGTGCCCATTTTTTTCTATCTGTTTGCCATCTATCGTTGTTACCTGAATCACTTCCTCTAAAAGTTCCGCAAAGTTCATACCTACCATCCTTAACAGGATTATAGATTATATCCTCATCAATCAAACCTTGCATCTGTGAAATGGTTGGTAAGCTATCGACTTCTTCTCCACTATAGAACTTATCAATAAACTCTTCAATTTCTTTCGGACCCTTTCCATTTTTTGCCATTTCTGTAATAACTAAATCTTTCCTCTCTTTTTGACTCATGTTTTTTGTACCAGTAGAATCCTCGTTTCTGTATTTACCATTAACAGATCTTCCAGCGTTCTCCATTCTTCTAATTAATTCCTTATCAGTTTTTTTAATTCTAGTTAAGCTTGGACTATCAATTACGAAAAGCCCTAAAACCAAAGATACAATGGCTAAGACCATTGAAGCTATAAAAAATCTTAAAAACAATCTACTAGAAAAAGTAGACCTTCTAATTTCCCAGAAATAAAACCCAAAGAAAAACAAAGAAGTAAGTAGAAATATAAAAGTCTTAAACACAAATCTTGCAGTGAGTTCACCATCGAAATAGTTGTAAACTAGACCCACTAAGCTACCTAATGTCATCCCAAAAAACGCAACCAATGCTAAATAAGTAATAGTCTTTCTCACCAAAGAATCAGCTGGGATCTCATCTCTCTTAAGCTTTTTGTTTAGTAAATACAAGATTCCATAATATAAAGGAATTGTAACAATTAATGCTGACAAACCAAATCTCATAATATCGTTATCAAAATAAGAACTATCCCTATCCAAAAAGTCATCTGGTACAAATTTGTTTATTGCTTGAAAAAAAGAAATTATTATACCGGCAACTAAAAAACCAACTGAAATAAAGGAAACTAGATATAAAAACAAGTGAAATGCTGGATTGTTTTTTTCACTAGAACTTTCTATGTCCTTTTTATAAAGTTTATCATCATTCATTTTTTGTTTCTCAATATTTAAAAGATACATAACCACACCAACCAAAATCAAGGGTAAAATCAAAATTATAATTTCCATTTAAAGTATTTTAAATTTTATTTCTTTTCAATGTCATCTAGATTTATAAATTTTTCCACAAACACAACTAGATTTTCTTTCTCATTTCCGATTCCTTCGTAATAATCCTTCTTAAAATTATCTTCACTAACATAATCATTAATCACAGTCACATCAAAACTATCATTTCTTTTGCTTTCAGTATTTGGATCACTTGTATACACATATCTAACTTTCGAAACACTATTTCCTTTTAAAATAGCACTTTGAAAAATTTCATCATCCTTCATATTAATCTTTATCTTAAGATCCTGCTCAAAAGGATTATTGAATTCTAAAATAAAAATTGCCTCTTTGTTAGTTTTGTATTTTTCTAATTCAGCTTTTGAAATTGAAATTTCTGGAAAATCAATTTCAGCAAATATCTCAACTTTTAGTTTTTTAGCTTTAATTTTCTTGTCATTTTCAACTCCCAATGAATCTGGCCCAGCAATTGTTGGCAACTCACTTACTTCAATAACACTACCACAAACAAAAACTGTTTTTTCTCCATTAATTCCGTCGATATTTTCTAATTTATCATCAAGTTCATAAACACTGACCATTTCCCTACTACAATTTTGTGAACATTGTGAACACATTGAAGTATTCTCTTCGCGATAAGTTCCTATAGAGCAAATTTTGTCTTTTTCTATCTCAAAACTAGCTTCATTTATATCCAATAGTTCTCCTTTACAAGTCTCCGCTTCAATCGAAACTTCCTCAAAAGCAAATATTCTATCAATATTAGCCATCACAATCGAAAAAACACTCGTAATCATAAAAACAACTAACATACTCCACATAATCGTTCTGGCGTTCATACTCTTTATTTATAAATTAACACTCAAGAAATTTATTTAAATTGCCTCAAAAATCTCAAGTCTCCTCCCATAAACAAGCGAATATCATCAATTTTATATTTCATCATCGCAAGTCTTTCCATACCGAATCCCCATGCAAAACCCTGCCACTGATCTTTCTTGTATCCAGCATTTTCAAAAACCCTTTGATTAACTATTCCACATCCTCCAACCTCAAGCCAACCAGTATTTTTACAAGATCTACAACCTTTACCGCCACACACTGTACATGAAATATCAAATTCAAAACTAGGCTCTGTAAAAGGAAAATATCCTGGTCTTAAACGAATTTCAAGTTCTTTTCCAAAAAAACTTGAAAAAAAAGTTCTAGCTACGTGTCTAAAATTTGCAACAGAAATATCTTTTCCTACAACTAGGACCTCAAATTGATGAAATGTATGTTCATGAGTAGCATCGGTTGCTTCGTTTCGATAAACTCTACCAGGAACAATAACTCGAAATGGTGGTTTGTGACTTTGCATATAATGAATCTGGTCTGGAGAAAGCTGCGTTCTTGGTAAAAGCTTTTCTTCACCACCCTCATTGTCTTTCTTTTTTTGCTTAAGCCAAAATGTGTCTTGCATATCTCTTGCAGGATGATCAGCTGGTACATTCAAAGCTGTGAAATTATACCATTCTGTTTCCACTTCTGGACCATCTCCTATTTCAAATCCCATTGAAATAAAAATACCTTCAATCTCTTTTTGAATCCTCGAAATAATATGCATTGAACCTATTCTCTCTTCAGAACCTGGAAGTGTAACATCAATCCATTCTTTTTCATCATTCTCTTTTTGTTCAATTTGAAAAATTTTCAAACTAATTTCAGAGTCAATTACAATTTTAGTCTTGTTAGCCAAAGAACCGACATTTTTTTTATCATCTGCGCTCATGTCCTTTAAACCACGCAAAATCAAAACAAATTCACTTTTACGTCCGAGGTATTTCACTTTTAACTCCTCTAAAGCATCCAAGGAGTCAGTTTTCTCCAAAGCCTCTTTAGCTTCTTTTTCAAGAACTTTAATTTTCTCCAATATTTCTTTTTGCATAACTTAAAATATAACTTATTGTTTTGTTATTCAATATCTTTTTATTTAATAAAAATTTTCCTAAAATCTCTCTTTCCTACTTTTAAAATCTTTTCGTTATCAACCTCATCAATTTCTCTTTGTACATCAGTAATTACATCGCATCCAATTCTTACACCTCCTTGTTTTATTTTCCTTTTAGCATCACCACTGCTTTGTGCCATATTTTCTTCTACTAAAACTTTTAGGAGTTTTTCACCAACAATCAAATCAATCTCTTTCACCTCTTCTGGTACTTCCTTATTTTGAATTATTCGAGCGAAATGTTCTTGCGCTTTCTTGGCGGACTCCTCCCCACAATTTATTTTCACCAATTCAAATGCCAATTGCATCTTTTTGTCTCGAGGATTATTGTTTTCATTTTGCAAAAAGTCTGAAATTTCCTCAATTTCAGAAACTGGAATTTTCGTACAAAGTTCAAATGCTCTTACAATAACACCATCTTCCCAGCTCATAACTTTTCCATACATATCTTCCGGAGATTGATTTAGGAAAACGGCATTTCCTTCACTCTTCCCCATTTTCCTTCCATTATCATCAGCTAAAAGTTTCAATGTTAAAACAAACTTTTCTTTATTATTAACTGCCTTTTGAAGGGTTCTCCCAGCAAGCATATTAAACATTTGATCATTTCCGCCAACTTCCAAATCGACATCCATTGCAACACTATCAAATCCTTGAGTTAAGGGATACAAAAATTCATGCAAATGAATTGGTTTTTCTTCTTTTAATCTTTTTTGAAACATGTCTCTTTGAATCATTTGCTGAACAGTAAAGTTGGAAGAAAATTCGATAAGATCACGAAAGGTCATCTTGTCATTCCATTCACTGTTATATTTAACCTGAGCAGGGTTCTCACCCTCAAAATTCAAATATCCACTAGCCTGCTTTTTATAATCTTTAGCATTTTCCAATACAGCATCTCTTGTAAGTTTTGCGCGAGTAGCTGATTTATCAGTCGGATCACCAATCATCCCTGTAAAATCTCCAATTAAGAAAACTACCTCGTGTCCTAATTCTTGAAATTGAGAGAGCTTATTAATTGCAATTGCATTTCCAATATGAAGTGAATTTGTAGATGGATCAAAGCCACAATACAAACGAATCCGCTCACCACTCATTAGCTTCTTTTTTAAAGCTTCTTTATTGGAGAAAATTCGTTCAACACCCCTAGAAAGAAGTTCGTCAATTTTCTTTTCGTCTGTAATTATCTTTAACATTTTTTTATTCTAAAAACTTTTTATTCTTGCACCAATACAGCCTTGATTCTCCGCACTCCGGCTGAAGAACTTTGCTCTTTTTTAATTTTAAAATTACCCTTGATCTCGCTAGTATTTCCAACATGTGGTCCTCCACAAATTTCAGTTGAATAGCCCTTTATTGTGAAAACTTTCACAATATCTCCGTATTTATTCTCAAAAGCTCCTTCTGCCCCTTTCTCTTTAGCACTATCAACACTCATTTCATCCATCACTACTTCAATTTTTGCATCGATTGCTTCATTTACATATTTTTCAATTGCCTTTTTTTCTTCATCGGTCATTTTCTTGCCATGTGAAAAATCAAAACGAACTCTCTCTCCGTTGATATTAGACCCTTTTTGATGAACATGTTCACCTAGGATTTTTCTAAGCCCTGACAACATCAAATGAGCCACTGTGTGCAATTGCTTTGTCTTCTCCTCTGTGTCAGCAAGGCCACCTTTAAACATTCCAGCACTAGCCGTTCGAGAAAGCTCTTGGTGCTTTTTTAATGCTGCTTCAAATTCTCTTTCCTCTTTATCAGAAAATTCAATATTCCTAGAAAAAGCCTCTTCCTTAATCATCTCAAGTGGAAATCCAAATGTTTGAAAGAGATCAAATGTGTTCTTTCCAGTTAAATTCCCTTGAATTTTTTCAAATTTTCTAAGTCCATTTTCAAGACTTTTTCTAAATTTATCTTCTTCTTTCCTAAGCTCATCAGCAATCTTTTCGCTCAATACTTCCGGAAAAATATTTTTATATAGTTCTTGAACAACACTAGCAATACTCACAGTGAAATTCTCTTCGATTCCAAGTACGTGAGCTTGCCTCACAGCTCTTCTAATCAATCTTCTTAGAATATAACCTCTATCACAATTTCCAGGCTCTACTCCATCGGCAATCATAAACACTGCCGCATTGATATGGTCAGCAATTATTCGCATTGATTTTCTAGTATCCACCCAATATTGTTCACTTTTTTCAATGTATTCACCATCAGACCCTTCGCCATATTTTTTCCCAGAAAGTCCTTCAATCTTCTCAATAATTGGCAAAAATAAGCTAGTCTTATAATTATCGTCCAGTCCATTAATAGCTGCTAAGACTCGAATAAGTCCCATTCCTGTGTCAACGTTCTGCTTCTCCATTTTGACATATTCGCCTTTCTCATTTTTATGATACTCCATAAATACATCATTCCAAATCTCAACCCAAAGATCATTATCATCATTGAAACTATCCGGAACTTCAGCAGGATCACCAACCCAATAGAACATCTCACTATCTGGTCCACAAGGACCTGTCTCTCCTGCTGGTCCCCACCAATTCCCTTCTCGATTTAATTTAGTAATGCGTTCTGCTGGAAGATTATTTTCCTCAAAGATATCCTTCCAAAGACCGAATGCTTCACTATCAAAAGGTATCTCCTTCTCAGTTCCTTTGTTTTCACCTTCAAAAACAGAAACAGCAATTCGATTTTTATCAAGCCCTAACCATTTTTCGTCTGTTAAAAATTCCCAACTCCAGCCAATTGCCTCTTCTTTAAAATAATCTCCCAAAGACCAATTTCCAAGCATTTCAAAAAAAGTATGATGTGTTGTATCACCAACTTCATCAATATCAATTGTCCTAATACATTTTTGTGTATCAACTAATCTTGTTCCTTGTGGATGCTTTTCACCCATTAAATAGGGTACAAGAGGGTGCATTCCAGCTGTAATAAAAAGTGTTGTCGGATCATTCTCCGGCACAATTGAAGCAGAAGGAATAATAGCATGTCCTTTTTCCTTAAAAAAATCTAAATATTTTTTACGCAGTTCATCAGCTGTAAACATCTTCCTTCAAAATAATTTTTAATATTGACTCAATTATAGCTTGTGTAAACAATAAATTCAACCTCCAAAACATTTATTTGATTAACTATAAAAGCAAAATCAGCCCTTGCTCAAAATTTGCCTTAACAAGATCTGTCCCTTAGCTTTTCAATATATCTTTACTGAAAGCTACATGGAAAACCTCACTTTTAAGAATTTCTGCCAGGAACTATCAATTTCCAAACCATTTGTGTTTTTTCTGTTTTCAATTCTTGCATAATATATTTGAAACAAAGTAAAAGCAAAACTAGATTAGTCAACATTCCAAAAGAAAAGAATATTGAAACATTATACACCCCATGTATCATAGCAGCAATAAAAACTCCCTTAAACATAATCTTTTTACGATTCTTGTTTGAAAATTTAGCTCTTCCAAGATAAAGTCCTAATATCGCTGTAGCCAAAACATGTAACATAGTCGTCACAACACCACGAATAATAACAATTGCAATAAAATCCCCAGAAAAAGAAAATTCTGACAGAATATTAGAAAAATAGATTGAATTCTCAATCAAAGAAAAACTAAGTGCAATTGTAACACCATAAATCAAACCATCTGCTACTTGATTGAATGCGATTCTACGAAAAACAAGATGCTTTAAAATAAAAAATTTCATAAGTTCCTCAACTGGACCGGCCATGAAGTAAATTGCCAAAAATCCGAAAAAATCCGAAAATGAACCTACAAAATCACCGAGATTTGCATCTGGTGATTCAGCTAATTTTGCAGAAATTTGAGGGAAAAATAAACCCTCAATAACTGCTTCCGCAATACTAGCCAAAATAACAACAAGGATACCACCTAAAAAAACTTTAAACAAAAGTTCTTTTGGTTCAGGTTCAGCTCTATCTTGACGACGAAAAAACCAAAACCAAAAAACAACAGGTAATATAACAACGACGATATAAATCAAAAGAATAGCTAAAAACATAGAGTCAAATTTAAATAGAACCTAAGAAACCTCCCATAACACTACCAGTGGCATTTTCTATAACCAAAAAACGATAACTTAGAGCCATGCCAACTACCATAAATAAAATTGAAAGTACAATTCCAATCGTACCAAGTGTAGTAGTCCCCATTTTCCTGGCCTTCAGACCATAAACAATACCTGCAATTCCAAAAATTGGAGGCAGAAAGCCCAAAGACACAACAGCACAAATAATTGATGTTATACCCTTTGATTTACCATTACCACCTTCGCCATTCAATTCATCTCCCGGCAAATCAGCTGGCAAACCATCTGGAATGTAATATGCTTGTTTTGCATTTTGAGATTGCATATTATTTTGAAAACTCACATTCTCCATGTACAACTCCTTGTGTGTTTTTTGTTTTAAAGAATCCTTTTCATTTGCTGCTTGATGCAAAACTGGTTGAGATAGCTTTTTAATACCCTCATCTTGACTCTGTGTCACAGGTTCTTGCAAACCAGATTGAGTCTTAGATTGATCTTGATTATCCATTCTTTTATTTTGACTTTTAGTTAAACTCCCCTAAATTACTCCTTATATCATAGCATAGGGAGACCTTCAAACAAAGATGTCTTTAAAATAAACCTTCTGGTAACAAAGTTACTATTTTAATTTTTCTTTTAAAATCTGCATAACAACCTGAGGATTTGCGGCACCTTTTGTAGCAGCCATAACTTGCCCTACCAAGAACTTAATGGCATTATCTTTTCCATTTTTATAATCTTCCACTGGACCAGGATTTACTAATAAAATATCGCCAATAATAGTTCCCAGCTCTACTTCATCTGATTTTTGTGCAAGACCTTTTTCATCAACAATATGTGATGGATCAGCACCTGTTAAAAACATTTCTTCTAAAACTGTTTGTGCTGCAGATGAATTGATTTCTCCTTCATACACAATTTTTATAAGTTCCGCAAAATTCTCTGCTGAAATCTTAAGCTCGCTCATTCCCTTTTCACTGTCTGCAACTTTTCTTGCAAGTTCAGTTAAAATATAATTAGCAGATAATCTATACAGAGTAGTTATGTCTTTCTCTTCAAATTTATGATCTTCTTCACTCATCCAGTTCTCAAGTTCGCTAGTAACGTTTTCAAAATATCCAGCCATTTCTTTATTCGCAACCAAAGTGCTAGCATTTTCCAATTTTAAACCAAACTGCTTTACGAATCTATTTCTTTTTTCCGTAGGAAGCTCTGGTAGTTTTTCTCTTAACAAATTCACGTATGCCTCTCCTAATTTAAAAGGGGCTATGTCAGGTTCTGGAAAATATCTATAATCATGAGCATCTTCCTTATTTCTTTGCAAAAAAGTTCTTCCTTTTTTCTCATCCCATCCACGCGTTTCTTGATAAACAGTTCCTCCACTATCCAAGACTTCTGTTTGCCTTTCAATTTCATATTCGATACCCCTCTCAACTGCTCTAAAAGAATTCAGGTTCTTAAGCTCAACCTTTGTTCCAGAGAGACGGTCTTTTCCAACTTCGTGCAATGAAATATTAGCCTCACATCTCATTTGTCCTTTCTCCATATCAGCTGTTGATATCCCAAGATATCTAAACAATAAACGCAAGTCTTCACAAAAACGTTTTGCCTCTTGTGCGGAGTTGATATCTGGCTCAGTGACAAGTTCCATAAGAGGTACACAAGCCCTGTTAAAATCAACTAGTGTATCTTTTCCTTCATGTATTAATTTCCCTGTATCCTCTTCTAAATGAATTCTTGTAATTCCGACTCTTTCTGTTCCAGTAACACTTCCGTCATCGCTTTTCAATGTAAACTCCAAAAAACCGTTTGCACAAATTGGTTGATCAAATTGTGAAATTTGATAACCTTTTGGTAAATCTGGATAAAAATAATTTTTTCTATCAAACTTAGAATCTCTCGCAATATGACAGTTTAAGGCTAAGCCAGCTTGAACAGTAAATTCAATTGCTTGGGCATTAGGAACAGAAATCGCACCTGGTTGACCAGTACAAACCGGACAAATGTTTGTGTTAGGATTAGTTTCCAATCCCATTCCATTTTTACAGCCACAGAACATCTTACTATTAGTTATAAGTTCCACATGAACTTCCATCCCAATTGTTGGTTTGTATTTACTCATCTTTATAATATTAAAACTTTAATTTTTTACTTTGAAGAAATTTCCACAATCCTTGTCTCCATATTTTCAATTATATTTCTAGCTTTTTCAATTTTTTTCATAGTTTCTTCATATACTTTCATACTTCCGTCAATTGAAAGTTTACTCTGTTCAAGACTTTCAACGGAATTCTGAATATCAGAAAACAACTCTTCAAAATTTTCACTCTTTTTTTTAACCATAAAAGAAACTTTAAACTTTTTTAACTGCTTGTATCTTACTGCGTATTTCACCATTTTGCAACCTCACTAAAACCTCATCACCCTTCGAAACTTCATTTATATCACTGATTCTAACACCTTCTTTCTCTACAATAGCAAATCCCCGGGAAAGAACATTAGAAGGATTTAGAGCTTCTAAAACTCTTTTGTAATTTTCTAAAGTTTCCTTCGTTTCTAGTATAATTCTTTTTGCATATTCATTCGACCTTCGCTCACACAGTCTTAGCTCTTGATTCATCATACTAATAACTTCTCTTGAACCAGAAACCAGTCTATTCTGGTATAAATCAAGGTTCATACCGACTTCATTTAATCTATTCTTTAACAAACTCCTTGATCTAGTCGAGAAAAAATTCATTCTTTCAAGAATCTCCTCTTTATCTGGAACAGCCACTTGTGCAGCTTTAGTCGGAGTTTTAGCTCTCACATCAGCAACAAAGTCAACCAACGTCCAATGATCTTCATGTCCAATTGCACTAATTATTGGAATTTTAGAAGCAAATATCTCTCGCACCACTTCTTCTGAATCAAATGCTTGTAAATCTTCCATACTTCCACCACCTCTCGCTAAAATTAAAACATCTACATCCTTGTGTCTATTAAAATACCTAATTGCATCCACAATTTCTTTACGAGCGTTTATGCCTTGCACCTTTGCACCACAAAAAGATATTTTGATATCACCCCACCTCTCAGAAAGCTCAGTAGTAACGTCATGGTAGGCACTTGATCTTTTCCCCGCAATAAGACCAATATGACCTGGGAAACTTGGCAATTCCTTCTTATAGGAATCTTTAAACAGTCCTTCTTTCTTAAGAGATTCTTTTAATTCTTCATATCTTTTTCTAAGAACACCATTACCAACAAAAAAAACTTCTCTCACATCAATCACCAAAGAACCATTCTTTTGCAATGTAGGATAACCAAAAACTCTAATCGTAGAACCATTTTCAAGTGAAATCTTCTTGCTACTCCAAAATCCTTGAAAACATTTCACAGCACTGTTCTTATCCTTGATATCAAAATAACAAAAATTCCTGCCAGGAATATCTCTATAATTACTAACTTCTCCTTCAACCAAAACTGGTGTGATTGTAACTAAATCATTTATAAATTCGACATATTGTGAAACTGAAAATATTGGAGCCTCTTTTTTAATTTCAATCATAATTATATCTTAGCAATAAAATAATCTAGAGCCTCTTTCATATCTCGTTGTCCAATCTTAGCCTCTTGATCAATTCTTGCTGCTAAATCATACACTCTTTTCAGTTTATTTTTTGAGAAACTTCTAACTTGTGCTAATGTTTTTTTTGCAACAAATGGATGTAGTTTACATTTTTTAGCAATTCTGTCTGCGTTGTATATTCCATTGCTAACACAAAACTCTACTTTAATAAGATTTCTGAGCTGTGAGGTAATCATCGAAAAAATAAAAAATTCATTATCCCCCTGGGTGATCAAACGATTTTTTAATGTTATCGCTTTCTCAAGATTTTTTGCACCAACAGCATCAATTAAATCAAAAACTCCTGCCTCCATTTCACCATTGCATATTTTTTCAATATCCATTTTAGATATCTCCCCCTTATCAACAAAACAAATCAACTTATCTATTTCGCTATTAAGTTTCCAAAGATCTCCGTTTGTTAAAAGAATTAACTCTTTTAAAGCAATGCTCTTAATAGAAACATCTTTATTTGAGCGTCTATTAATTTCCAACAAAACCCATTTTTCAAGTTCCATTCCCTTTTTTCTTTTGAACTCGATACTTTCAATTTTTCTTTTAGTTTTTCTAGTCAAAAAACCTTTAAGTTTGGTAGAGAACTTTCCTTTTTCCAAGGCAATTATTAGAAGTTCCAATTCATCACCTTCACTTACTATTGGATTTTTCAATAATTCCAAGAATTGTTCTTGAAAAGTCACGGATACTTCATTTATGTTACGTAAAATCAACATTTTTTTTGAAGCAAATAAGCCACCTCCTGAAATAAGTTCTTCTGCTACTTGTTTCAGATCAATGACTTTTTTAAAATCAAACTCTCCGATATGTGCATCGGGGTTATTTTTTTCGAAATTCAACCTTTCTTTTCGATATTGAGAAAAGACTAAATATTTTTCTTCTCCAAAGTAAAACTTTATCATCACATCGCTTATTACTAAACCATATCCCCTCCTCAATCATCAAAATATATTATAAGTTCTCATCAGTAACCCACTTCAAAGTTCTTCCTGGCTCAAGTACTTCAACCCAAATCTGACCTGGTACAAATTTAATTTCATTTCCGTTTTGATCCAGAAATAACATCTTTGAATCCATTCTAGATTTATCCTTCTTCCACTTTCCACGAATTTCTTTCCCATTAAAATAATAGAATGCTTCACCAGAATCACTACTATCATACCAAGGGTCACCAAGCTGAACATTATTATAAACACTATTATTATCATCAATCATAATTTCTTGGGAAGCAATTAAAATAACTACATTTTTAGGAGCAATTCTGTCACCATCATTTCTGTCTGTGTCTTCTTCTTTAGCCCAAAATCTAAGATATGAATTTGTTTCTTTGTCATATTGATATTCAACATAAAAATCACCAGAAGATGAATCGAGTCCAACTTTCAAAAGTCCGTTTTCAATTCGATCCCCTATTGGTGCTTCACCTTGATGAGCATAACCAGAAAATTTTCCTTCCGAAGAATAACCAAAATTCTTAGCGCCTTCTAATATTTTTCCAAATTTTGCATATCCACTATCAACACGATTAGCAAAACCCTCTTTTCTGAAGCAATACTGTGCTGCAGACTGCCCCCCATCATTGTTACAGTTCATATTATCAATAAGGCCTGCTTTCAATTTCTCCTTAGCAAACTGAGAACCTCCCCAATGAACCATAATAGCATCAAGCCCCTTAGCAATGTGCAAAAAATCATGCCTAGCGCTTCTCATCGAACCAACTTCCTCTGGATTTCCACAAATATAAACACCCATAAGTCTCGGTTTTCCGCTTGGTAAAACTGGCATTTCAACTACCATATCTGCTTCGGAAAGCCCTGCCAATGGCCTTGCTGAAACATCAGCAGGTTGCATTACAGCAATAGCTCGCTTATCCCAACCATCACAAGCAAGTCCTGAAATTGGACTCACATCCTCTGTATTAGCAGTTGGATATTCCTTTGGAATCTCAGTTGGATCATTAATAACTTCGATTGGCTTTCCCATCTTTCTATCACCTAGTGTCTGCAAGATTCTTCTTCCAACAAAGCCGACAATAAGGACCACTATTAAAACAAAAATAACAAGTCCCATCTTTCCTTTATTATTTTTGCCACTCACTGGTTTCTTTTCGAAATTATTAACAGGATTTCCGCTACCTTGCCGTCCACCCACAGGTCTTACTGGAGAACGATATGTTCCGCCTGAAAACTTATTTGACATCTTTTGATTTTGATTCATTCTTTTGTTTTACCTAATTGAACTTTACCTATCATTTTTGACAAACTGGACACCAAAATGAACTCCTTTGTTCCAAGGTCTCTTTGTCTATGATTCCAGTACAAGATTTAATCCCACACTGTTTACCTCTTTTATTATACACTTTTAACATTTTTTGAAAACTTCCCTTATCTCCTTTTGAATCACGATAATCGCTAAAAGTTGTGCCTCTTTTTTCAATTGTCTTTCTTAGAATTTTTACGGTTTCTATTTTAATTTTTTTCACATCTTCTTTTGATAACTCACTGGATTTTCTTCCAGGATATATACCAGCATGAAACAAGATTTCACTTACATAGATATTACCAATTCCCACAATTTTACTCTGATCTAACAATACACTTCTAACACTCTTTTGTGTATCAAAAACTTTTCCTAAATTTTCTAAATTAAATTCATCCGAAAAAGGCTCTAGTCCAAGCTTTGTGAAGCTCTTATAATTGTCTAAATCCCTTGTATAGTCAATAGTTGCAAACTTCCTGACATCGTGGAAAAATAAACCAATCTTATTACTTTTATTCTCCAAAACCCAAAAATGACGGACGTGATTTCTTTTCTCTACAGAAATATCTTCCAACGAGAAAGCCTCTTCTATTACTAAGAGTTGTCCCGTCATTCTAAGATGCAAAACCACATACCCCTCATCACCTAGATCCAGAACTATAAACTTAGCAATCCGCCTAACACCTTTGATTTTTCGACCAATAACTCTTTTTTTGAACTCCAAAAATCCACATCCGATATTTTTTTTCCAAAAAGATGAAAATTCTTTTATTTCAAAGCCAATGAGTTTTTCTCTTAAATCATTTACAACTGTTTGAACTTCTGGCAACTCTGGCATAAAGCTTATTTCTGAAATTTACTTGATCATTAAAACTATGTCTTATCCTATCAATCATTATTTTCAATTGCAAGAAATTCCATTCATAGACATTGGATATCGTTCCTAATACAACTCTGCATTCTCTAAATGGATAAGAGCTGTAATAATCGACTGTTTTGTGTAGTCTTTTCTTGTCATCCTTCCTTTAGTCAAGATTCCAATCACACCTTCATTAGAACCAATTTCAGAATTATCAGTTAGACCAATTTTATTGCAAGCCTGGCTCATGTCAAGTCCTTCTTCTAACATCAATCTATTCATTTCCATTGGACGCTCAAAGCAAGAAGAAAGTCCAAGATGAAAATCTTTACCATCAAAAATTGCACAGGCACAAAAATCCATCACACCCGACTTTGAACCTGGTACACTCATAAGTCCTGATTCCAAACCAAAACCAAGATCGCCACTCTTAAAAGCATTTTTTGCCCTGTTTTGTGCACCTTGAACAACTTCTTCTAAAGACTTTGGCTGATCAGCCACACCAGATTCAACCTCAAAAGCATCAAACACAGCAGAAGAAAAAAGCTCATAATCAGCAACAGTTTCTTTTACTGCTTCAACTTTTACTTTATTTTTTGAACCAATAATAACTTTCATATCAGATATACTATATTAATAGTTTGGGTTTTTATAACTCAACTTTTGGATAAAAACATCTATAATTCTCCCCAGTTTTCACCCCTCGAAACATCAACAACTAATGGAACTTTCAACTTATACACCCCTTCCATCGACTCCTTAAGATCCTTTTCAAACTCATCTACAATGCCCTTATCAACTTCAAAAACCATTTCATCGTGAATTTGTAGAATCATTTTTACTAAAGTTTTTTCTTTATTGTACTTTCCAAGTAAATCTTTTTGAGCTGCTATCATTGAAAGTTTCATAATATCAGCAGCAAGACCCTGAATTGGTAAATTAATTGCAGTTCTTTCAGCTGCACTTCGCATCATAGCATTATGAGAATTGATTGTTGGAATATAACGCCTTCTTCCAATCTCAGTTTCAACAAAACCGTCCGCTCTTGTTTGCTCTTTAACTTTTTCTATAAATTCTTTCAGCTTAGAAAAAGTTTTCATGTACTCATCCATAAAAAATTTGGCTCTATCTCGTGACACACCTGAGTCTTGCATAAAACCGTATAAGCCCATTCCGTATAAAATTCCAAAATTAAGAGATTTAGCCTCACTTCTCTGTTTGTCAGTAACCTCTTCCTCTGAAATATCATTTACCCAAGCTGCTGTTGCCCTATGAACATCTTTGCCGCTTTTAAAAGTCTCTATCATACGAGGATCTTCAGAGAGATGAGCCGCTACTCTAAGATCAACCTGTGAATAATCAGCAGAAACAAAAATTGTTCCTTTCTCACTAACAAAAGAACCTCTGATCATTTTAGCAAGTTTTCCTCTCTTTGGAATATTTTGCAAGTTTGGGTCTGAAGAAGAAAGTCTTCCTGTCGCCGCAACTGCTTGATTGAAATGTGCATGAATTCTTTTGTCATCTTCTACTAATCTTGGCAAAGCATCAGTATAGGTTGTTTTAATCTTAAATAATTCTCTATATTTCTCAATAAGAGGAATTATCGGATGAAGATTTTTGATTTTATCCAATTCACCAGCTGCGGTTGAAAATCCCATTTTACCCTTTTTCACATCCTTAGTTGAAATTTCCAATTTTTGATACAAAATTACAGCCAATTGACTTGGTGAATTAACGTTAAACCTTTCATCAGCCTGTCTACAAATCTCTTTCTCTAAACCATCTAATTCACTTTGAGCAAAAACTGAAATATCATCCAAAATTTGAGTTTGCACTTTTATCCCAGCAGCTTCTATTTCCGACAGCACAGTAACAATTGGCATTTCAAGTTCTTCAAAAACCTTTTTCAATGAAGCATCTTTTTTTAATTTCTGTTGTTTTGAAATTTTTTCCAAATCGCTTTTATAATTCTTGCTCAAGCGTATTTGCCAAATTGCTTTTTCAGCAGATTCAAGTTTCTCAGTTTCAGTTGTATCATCTAATAAACTTGCTTGTCCCTTTTTTGTAACTTTGTTTTCAAATTCCATTCCAAATTCAGAAAAAGCCATTTTTTCCAAATCTTTACCCGAGGAACCCAAAAGATATGCTGCAATTTGAACATCAAAAATATTCTTACTAAAAGTCTCGTTGAAGATGTTCTTTGAAACTTGCATATCAAATTTCAAGTTGTATCCAATCTTTTCAATTTCTTCATCCAAAATAATTCCTCTTAGTCCTTGGACGAGCTCCATCTTAACAAAATATCCCTTATCACCATCCAGGCTTATTCCAAAACCAATCACTTCTGGCTTAAAAAATCTATTATCCACGGTTAATGCAGAAATTGAAAAAGATTTTTTCTTTTTAATATCACTAACTATTCTTTCCAATTTATCACCATTTTCAATAATAGAAACTTCAACCTCTTTTTGTTTTTTTTCCACCACTTCTCCTTTTCCAGAAACACCTCCCTCTATTCCGCCTAATCGTTTGAAAAGAGCATAGAATTCCATATCTCTAAAAAATCTAGCTAATCCATCTTTTTGCAATCTACCAAACTCACATTTTTCTAAATCAAACTCAAAATCCATATCAGTTACGATAGTTGCTAAATAATAGCTCAAAAAAGCACTTTCTTTGCCTTCTATAAGCTTCTTTTTCATAGCTTTTGCAGGTATGTTTTCTATATTTTTATAAACACCCTCAAGATCACCATATTCGATAAGTAAATTAGTAGCGCCTTTATCTCCAATACCTTTCACCCCTGGAATATTATCGCTAGCATCCCCCCTTAAAGATTTGTAGTCGATGATTTGTTTTGGCGAAAGCTTGTATCGCTCTTTTACAGCAGTCTCATCATAAATTACAGTATCCTTTATCCCTTTTCTCAAAGTAAACACTTTAATATCATCATCAACTAATTGCAAAGCATCCATATCACCAGTTACAATGATTTTCTCAATTTTCTCATCCCCTCCGAACTCACCTCTTTTAGCTATCGTACCAATCACATCATCAGCTTCGAAACCTGACTGCTCAAAAATTTCAACACCATAGCTTCGTAAGAGTTCTTTCACAATTGGAATTTGTTGATAAAGTTCATCCGGAGCTTTTTTTCTAGTAGCTTTATATTGATCATATTTCTTATGCCGAAAAGTGGGTCCTTTCAAGTCAAAAGTTGCTGCAATATAATCAGGTTTCAATTGATCAATAACATTTAATAACGTAAGTGCATATCCATATACCGCACCTGTTGGTGTCCCATCTTTTTTAGTCAGTGGTGGTAATGCATGAAAAGCTCTATGAATAAGAGCATTCGAATCAATCAGTACTAAGGCTTTTTTCTTTTTTATCATTTGTCTTTCTGTCTTATTTAAAATTCTAAATCATAAATATTCTGAATAACTTCTAAAAATAAGTATAGCATAAATAAACCAATAAACTAATGAATAAAGACTCCCTTCGACAAACATTGTGTCGAAGGGAGTCAGCTCTTTGAAAAACACAACTCATTATTATTATTGTTGTTGGAAAGATTATGCTACAAAAATACTTTTCTTGCGACGTGCAGTTCCAGCTATACTGATGATGAGCCCAATACCCAAACCCAAGAGCAACATAGTTGCTGGTTCCGGAACAGGATTTGTTGCAACTACTTTAGCGGAACATGCTCCACCATAATATTCGCTATTGACCATATCTCGCCAATAATCTCCATTAGCAATTTGATTCGGCAAAATACTACCGATCACAAGACTAACAACGTCATTGGTTTCGAAATTTATGATACTCGAAACATCAAAGGAAAAAGGTGTTACAGGATCGCCATAAGCTCCAGGCACAAATTCACGTGCCAATAAAAGAGGATTCGTCCAATCCCAAGTACTTGCACTTACAAGATTTTCGTAAGTAACATCATTTTCTGTCCAAGAATCATTTGGATTAAACCAAACTGATGTTTCTCCGTCATTTCCGCTAAAAGCATTGAACGGCAGATTTAACTGAGCTATCTGCCAATTCCAGTCCTGGCCCATCTCAAACTTTAAGAAGGTATAAGCGTGAATGTTTCCATGTTCCTGATGTCCGCTCCAAAGATATTGACCATATGGGTTATTCCCTGGAGAAACTTCATCAGGGAACCGTGAATCAGCGAATTGATCGTCACTTACAAAGGACTGTGTTACAGCCGTTATCGGACTTGCTGTTGCAGTTACTGTTGTTAAGATTAATGCCAAAACTATCAAAATACCCATTTTTATTGTTCTTACCATGCTTTAAATTCCTTTTCTAATAATTTCTGTTTAAAAAAAATAACAATGAGCAAAAAAGTGTTTTAAAAGAGCTTTATTGTTATCCATTTCTCCTTTTTTATTATATTCTAGAGGAAAAAGATAACATAGAAAAGTATAGCACAGACCAATCCATTTGTCAACAATAGTTAACAAAATAAAAATCCCGGCAAGTATGCTAACTCACCGAGACTCTTTGCTTTATCTTTAAATTTCAACTTTTCAAGGAAGTTTTCTTTTTTCTAACAAAACCAGCAAAACCGAGAATACCCGTTCCAAAAAGAAGTACTGTGCTAGGTTCAGGAACAGGGGCAGAACCACTACCATCATTACCCCACGCGCCAACTTTAATGTAATCAACCACACCATCACCGCAATCACCGTAATATCTGAGGAAATTAAACGACAAAGTCATTGTATCCCCTGTTAGCAAGTCACCAAATAGATCGGCATCAATCCAGAACATTTCAGCTATGAAATCACCATCTTCATGAGGATCTAAGTGGGCTAAGTAACTGTTTGTGTAACCACCAGCACCATCCCATCGCAAAATACCGAGTCTTGGAGTTATTTCAGCTGTTTCAAAACCACCATAACCAATTTCAATAAATGCCGAAGTAATGTTCTGATGAGTAAAACCATTCAGATCAAAAGTGAACTTGCCATGATCTGAGTGTCCTTCTCCATTATCATCAGTGGCAGAATGGATCCAGGTATCTGTAAAATCATCTCCTATAATATATTGCGGAGACATCGGGTCAAAATTGCCAAGCAACATGCGGTCAAAGCTCATATCTGGGTTAAGTCCAATACCAAAATCATTCTGCGAACCCAAAGTTCTAGTCTCGAATGTATTTGTAATTGGGATTGAAAATGCTGGAAAAGCAAAAAATACTACCAGCGCCATAGCACTTAAAAAAGATATTGATTTCCTCATCTGGAAGCCTCCTTTTAATTTGCAGATCTCTCTGCTGTTAAGGTTTTCTCAAATTGTTTGATTAATTTGAGAATTAAAAATCAAAAGTAAATATTATAAGAACTAAGAACCAATAATCAATAGACTAATGGCTCATAACAGTAACTAACATAACATATACAACAAAAATTGTCAAGTGTAAACACCTGTTTTTTGTTGTATATTGCTAACTTTTCAAAATTATTTTAGTTTTTCTATACTTCCGCCTCCACCAATTTTTATACAACTTTCAATATGTTTATCTCCACATTCTGCGATCTTACCTTCGTATATAACAACTTCTGGCACTGCGTCTACTCCATTTAATAGATTTGTTTGAGTTATATGATTTTCAAGCGTCAAGAAAAAACTAGCCACAAGGCCAATTCCCAATATACCTATACTTATCATTATATTTCTTTGTTTGTTTTTGTTGTTCATTTTTGACAGCTTCCTTAATTTTTTCTGACACTATAAGAGATATCTTACCAAAAAGTATCAAATTTGTCAACAATAGTTAACAAAAAAATATAAACAAAAAGCTCGGCACAAGGCCGAGCTTTTTGAAGTTTCTCTAACTATACCACAAATGCACTTTTGTTATTTAATAATCTTTGTTACAACTCCGGCACCTACGGTTTTTCCACCTTCTCTGATTGCGAATCGCATTCCTTCTTCCATAGCTACATCAGCTACTAATTTAACACTAAGATTCACAGTATCACCAGGCATAACCATTTCTGTTCCTTCTGGAAGAGTAACGTCACCTGTTACATCTGTTGTTCTGATATAAAATTGAGGTTTATAACCCTTGAAAAATGGAGTATGTCTTCCACCTTCCTCTTTTGTCAAAACATAAACCTCTGCTTCAAATTCAACATGAGGATTGATTGATCCAGGGATAGCAAGAACTTGTCCTCTTTCAACTTCTTCTTTCTTTAATCCTCGAACCAAAATTCCAGCATTGTCTCCAGCTTCACCTCTATCTAAAGGCTTGTTAAACATTTCAATTCCTGTAACAGTTGTCTTTTGAGTGTCTCTTAGACCAACAACCTCCACTTCATCATTGATATTAATAACACCTCTATCAATCTTACCTGTCAATACAGTTCCTCGTCCTTCAATTGAAAAAATATCTTCAATAGGCATAAGGAAAGGTTTGTCAATATCTCTTTCTGGTTGTGGAATTTTTTCATCAAGAGCTTCAAGTAGCTCCATGATAGGCTTTACATCATCACTAGCAGGGTCAGTAGCTTCAAGAGCTTTTAGTGCTGAACCTTTAATGATAACAGCGTTGTCACCATCAAACTCATATTTTGTAAGTAGTTCTCGAATTTCTTCTTCAACTAATTCAATAAGATCTGGATCATCTACCATATCAACCTTATTAACAAATACAACGATTTGAGGAACACCAACTTGTCTTGCAAGCAAAATGTGCTCTCTTGTCTGAGGCATAGGACCATCCGTTGCACTTACAACTAGAATAGCTCCGTCCATCTGAGCTGCACCAGTAATCATGTTCTTGATGTAATCAGCATGTCCTGGACAGTCAACATGAGCATAATGTCTCTTGTCTGACTCATATTCAACATGAGCTGTTGAAATTGTGATTCCTCTCTCTTTTTCTTCTGGAGCTTTGTCAATCTCTTCAACAGGTTTAGCGTTTTTTAACTTTCCAGCAATCTGCAAAGAATGCAAGATAGCAGCAGTTAATGTTGTTTTTCCATGATCAACATGACCAATTGTTCCAACATTAACATGTGGTTTTGAACGATCAAATTGTTCTGCCATATGTCTTGTTTACACAACAGTGGATTATCCACCACTGAAGCGTTTATTATTAGCGGCTTATTAATTATATGAATACACAAAATTAGTGTATTTTCTCACAATAAAACTCCACACTTATTACTTTCTCTTTTGTTATGTTTTTACTCAAAAGATAAAACAGTTTATTTCTGGACATTCATTCTTTCAACTTATGTAATGTCGGTATTTATTCTATCCAACAATTACTCTCTTGTCAAACCTTTCTGACTAATACTTTTTAGCTTTAAATGCTTTTTTTGGTAGACCTTTATACTCTCGAATCAACCTTATTTTCGTATTGTTTTTAATCCGCTTTTGATACATGTCACTCTTTATATCAACGCATCAAGATTCGAACTATTTCCCACTCTTACCTTCTATAAGCTCCTTTGCTACATTCGAAGGAACTTCAGCGTAATGATCAAACTCCATTGAATAGTTTGCTCTACCTTGCGTCATTGACCTAAGTTGAGTAGCGTATCCAAATAATGAAGCAAGAGGAACTTGAGATTTAATTACTTTAATCAAAGCATTTCCTTCACCTCTATCAATCATTTCCTCGATTTGTCCACGTTTAGCGTTTAAATCTCCAACAACATCACCCATATATTGTTCAGGTGTTGTAACCTCAACAGCCATAATAGGTTCCAGAATAATAGGTATCGCATTTCTTACAGCCTCTTTAAAAGCCATAGAACCTGCTACCTTAAAAGCTGCCTCAGATGAATCAACATCATGAAAAGAACCATCATAAACAGTTGCTCTAATATCTACAATTGGATAACCAGCTAGAACACCGTTTAGCATAGCTTCCTTAACACCTTTTTGAATTGCTGGAATATATTCTTGCGGAATTGATCCACCTTTAATTTCATCTTTGAATTCAAAACCTTCTTCATTTCCTTCCTCTTTGAAGCTTTCAATTCGAAGCCAACAATGTCCGTATTGTCCACGCCCACCAGACTGACGAACGAATTTTCCTTCTGCCTGAGCCGTCCCTTTAATTGTTTCTCGATAAGCAACTTGAGGTGTACCAATATTGGCTTCAACCTTAAATTCTCGTTTCATTCGATCAACAATAATGTCTAAATGAAGTTCTCCCATTCCAGAGATAATTGTCTGCCCACTTTCCTCGTCAGTTCTAACACGAAAGGTTGGATCTTCTTCTGCAAGTTTTCTAAGAGCAACGCCCATTTTGTCTTGGTCTGCTTTTGTTTTAGGCTCAATTGCAATATCAATCACTGGTTCTGGAAATTCAATATTTTCTAGAATAACCTGTTCATCTTCAGAACATAACGTGTCCCCAGTTGTTGTATATTTCATCCCAACCAAAGCACCAATATCACCAGATCTCATCTCTTCAATTTCTTCTCTGGAATTAGAGTGCATCTGCAAGATTCTTCCAATTCTTTCTTTTTGTCCTTTTGAAGAATTATATACATAAGAACCAGCTTGTAATGTTCCAGAATAGATTCTGAAAAATGTTAGTTGTCCTACAAATGGATCTGTTGCAACCTTAAATGCAAGTGCTGCAAATGGTTCATTGTCATCAGCATTTCTCTCAAGTTCTTTTTCAGGATCCTTAACATCAATACCTTTAATCGCAGGAACATCAATGGGTGAAGGAAGGTAGTCAACTACAGCATCCAAAACCAATTGAACTCCTTTATTCCGAAGAGCTGTTCCAGTAAAGACAGGAATCAGTGACCCAGCAATAACACCTTTCCTCATAGCCTTCTTGATTTCCTCTTCAGATATTTCTTCTCCGTTCAAATATTTCTCTGTCAAAATATCATCCGTTTCTGCAACCTTTTCAATCATCTTGTCTCTCCATTCCTCCGCAAGATCTTTCATATCAGCAGGAATTTCTCCTTCAACAACTTTCTCACCCATATCACCTTCAAATTTGAAAGATTTCATTTTAATAAGATCAACAACTCCCTCATGTTCACCACTCTCACCAATTGGCAATTGAGCAGCAAGAGCATTAGGAGAAAGTCTATCCCAGATTGAAGTAAGTGCTCTTTCAAAGTTTGCACCCTCTTTATCAATCTTGTTAATAAAACAAATTCTTGGTACCTCATATTTATCTGCTTGTCTCCAAACAGTTTCACTTTGAGGTTCAACACCTTCTTTTCCATCAAACACAACAACTCCACCATCAAGAACTCTCAATGCTCTTTCAACTTCAACAGTGAAATCAACATGCCCTGGTGTGTCAATAATATTTAATTGACAATCTCCCCAGAAACAAGTTGTAGCAGCTGATGTGATTGTAATTCCTCTTTCTTGTTCTTGTTCCATCCAATCCATAGTTGCTTCACCTTCATGAACCTCACCAATTTTATGAGAAATCCCTGTATAAAACAAAACTCTTTCTGTTGTCGTGGTCTTACCAGCATCGATATGAGCGATAATCCCAATATTTCTATATTTTTCAATAGGAAATTTTCGTGACATATAATTGTCTTTTATCTTTTAAAGTTTTTATTTGCCTATGCAAAATGAGCAAAAGCTTTGTTTGCCTCAGCCATTCTGTGTGTATCTTCTCTTTTCTTCATTGCTGAACCTTTTTTCTCAGTTGCATCAAGGAGTTCTTCTGCTAATCTCATTGACATAGCTTTTCCACTTCTACTTTTAGCACCAGCTAGAATCCATCTCATTGCTAAAGTAACTCTTCGATCTCCTATAACAGGAATTGGTACCTGATAATTTGCACCACCAACTCTTCGTCCTTTAAGTTCCATAAGAGGTGATACATTCTTAATAGCCTGCTCGAAAACATTTAATCCACCTTTCTTTGTTTTTTCATGAATGATATCAAAAGCATCATAGATTATTCTTTCAGCAGTTGTTCTTTTTCCACTCAACATAAGGTATCCCACAAATCTTCCAATGATAAGTGAGTTATATTTAACATCTGGTTTCCAATGTTTTTTGTAAACCTTCTTTTTTCTTGCCATATCTAAAAAATTTAAATTCTAAATTTAGTTATTATTTCTCACTCTTTGGTTTTTTTGTTCCGTATTTTGATCGACTTTTATTTCTATCAGAAACACCAGCTGAATCTAAAACACCACGAACAACATGATATCTTACACCTGGAAGATCTGGAACTCTACCACCACGAATAACAACAATTGAATGTTCTTGGAGATTATGTCCAATTCCAGGAATATAAGCTGTTACTTCCATTTTATTTGAAAGACGAACTCTAGCAATCTTTCGAAGAGCTGAGTTAGGCTTTTTAGGAGTAGTTGTAGCAACCTTAACACAAACACCTCTTTTAAAAGGAGATGTATAATTTGAAGGCTTGTTTTTAATGCTATCGAAACCAAAAGTCAAAGCAGGTGATTTTGCTTTCTTTTTCAATGGTTTTCGATTCTTTCTTTTTAATTGATTGATTGTAGGCACGTTTCTTTTACATTAACGAATTACAAATATATAAACATTTGAGACAACCCAAAAATGGCGCAAATCTCAATATTATTACATTTTTTTGTCATTTCAAATCCAAGCCAGCCACAACCGAAATAAAAAATAACAAAAACACAACTCAACTGGGGGCTATTTCAAAACAGTTTGAAAGATAACCACCAGACAAAGCCTTAAACAAAAATACGTTAAAGGCTTTAAATACTATATCGCACTGGTGAGAATTGTCAACCTTAAAAATTGTCAAAAACTCTTTTAATTAAACAAAATAAAAAATCTCTAGAGAGATTTTTTATCAAAACTATTTGAAAGGATTCTTTATCTTCCTAATTTCTTTCTAATAAATGCTGGTATTTCAAGATCATCAGTATTAGCATCATCATCAAATGGACTCTTTTCTTCAACGATGTCATTTGACTGATTCATTTTTGGAGCAGGAATACTAAGATCGTCATCAAAACTCATCCTACTTTTCTCTTCAAGAGCCTCTTCTTCAACCTCTCTTTCTAAAAGAGTTGAGGTTAATTGCTCAAATTCACTCCTCTTTGGCTCTTCTTCTTTGACTGGTCTTATTGTTTCAGTAATTTCAGAAGATGCTTGCTCTTGTATTGAGTTTGAAGTTTGATTTGGTGTTTGAGTAACTGCATTTGCTGCTGACATCAAACTACTTGAAGGAGCTCTGTGCTCTTCTGTATCATTAAGTCTAATCTTTTCTCTACTAGGTCTGCCAAATGAAGGTTCGTTTCCAGAAACATAATCAAATCCAGTAGCAACAACTGTAATCTTCAATTCCCCTTCCTTAAGATCATTATCTTTTAGATTTTCTTCAATAGAAGAAGCACCAAAAATAATTTTTGCATTTGGATCAACAGTCTCAGTGATAATACTCGCTGCTTCATTGATTTCAATCATTGTGATATCATTCCCACCTGTAATATTGAACAACAGTCCTTTAGCACCATCGATTGAAACATCTAGTAATGGAGAATTTATCGCGCTCTTAGCAGCTTGAATCGCTCTGTCTTCACCAGACGCAACACCGATACCCATAAGAGCACTTCCACTCTCTTGCATAACAGCATTAACATCAGCAAAGTCGACATTAACAATCCCAGGTTTTGTTATAAGATCTGAAATTCCTTGTACACCTTGTCGCAAAACATCATCAACAATTTTAAAAGAATCAACTAAAGATGTATTCCTATCAATAACTTGAAGTAATTTATCATTTTGAATTGAAATTAGTGTATCAACTCTGTCTCTTAAATTTTCTAAAGACTCTTCAGCAATCGCAGAACGTTGCTTGCCTTCAAACATAAAAGGTTTTGTTATAACACCGACTGTAAGAGCACCCGCCTCTTTTGCAGCTTCTGCAATTACAGGTCCTGCGCCACTACCAGTTCCACCACCAGCACCATAGACAATAAAAATCATGTCGGTACCTTTCAGAACTTCCTGAATCTCATCCCTATTTTCTTCAGCAGCTTGTCTTCCGATTTCTGGATTCATTCCAGCTCCAAGCCCTCTTGTTAAATTTTTTCCAATATGAATCTTCTCTGCAGCTTTATTATGATGCAAATCTTGTGCATCAGTGTTTATTGCTACAAAATCAATACCTTTCATATTACATTCAATCATTCGACTGATTGCATTACTTCCGGATCCTCCAACTCCCACAACCTTTATTCTAGCAAACGTTTCTATGTCTGGTTTTACTTCTGCCATGATCTAAGCATTATATACGACTGGATATTTCTAAAACCAATCATTTTGTTATTATTCTTTTATTCCTTTTTATCGCACTCCTTAGCACAATTCAAAATATACGTTAGTTGTTTAGATTACCAAACGCAAAGAATAAGTCAAGTATTTTTAGTTAAACCATGCCCCTATATTATAAGGTCTAGTTAGGTAAAAATTTCTTAAGTATTTTTTTAACAGTTTTAACAAATCCAACAACAACTCTCAAAGCTTCTGACAGATTACCGTCGCCACCACTACCAAAATCATTATTATTAGTTATCACAGACTCTTCTGTTACCCAGATTATCATCCCAACCGCAACTGAAAAAGCCGGGTTATCAACCTTATCTACTAGCCCTGATAACTCAACTGGAAAACCGGTCTGTGCAGGTAACTTTAGGATATCTTTTGTTAAATCAACAGAACCTTGCATACAAGCACCCCCACCAACCAAAACTGCACCAGCAGGCAAAAGAGCGCTACGCTTTATTTTCTTCAGCTCTTTTTCAACTAAAAACATGATTTCCTCCAAACGAGCTTCAATAATTTCAGCAATATGCTTTTGTGATACTAACCCCTCTTCTCCTTCATCAATATCAGCTAAATTAACCTGTTCTTTTTTATCTATTTCTCGAGGTAATGCGCTTCCAAATTTAATCTTAACCTTTTCAGCAACATCAATTGAAGTTCTAAGTCCAATAGCAACATCATTTGTAATATGATCAGCTCCTATCGGAATAACTGCGACATGAATAAGTTCTCTCTCTTCATATACTGAAATAGCAGTCGTTCCACCACCAATATCAATCAAAATCACGCCCAATTCCTTTTGTCTTTTGCTTAAAACCGACTTTGCTGCAGCAAGTGGAGATATAATTAAACCATCAACCTCCAAATTATTATTATTAACACATTTCGTAATATTCTTAATATGCGGAGCACTTCCCATGATAATCATCCCTTGCATTTCGAGTCTAACACCACCCATTCCAACAGGATCTTTAATCCCTTCTTGATCATCTAGTCTATAGCTTTGAGGTATGATATGTAAAACCTCCTTATTTGGTGGCAAACTAACCGCTTGTGATGCTTCAATCACTCTTTCAACGTCTGACTCATCAACCTCACCATCAGCACGCCCAACAGCAATAACACCTTTTGTTTCAAAGCATTCAATATGTTTTCCTCCAATGGAAACGTAGACACCTTCTATTTTAATTCCAGAATTACGCTCAGCCTGTTCTAAAGACTGCGCAATAGAATTTGACACTTCTTCAATATCAGCAACTTCCCCGCGTCTAATTCCTGAAGAAATTGAAGCCCCCACACCAATAATACGAGGTTTATCATTCGGAATTACCTGAGCAACAACTGTTCTGATGTGAGAAGAGCCAATATCCAGTGCAACAATATAATCGTTATTTGGCATTTTATCTAATATTAAGCAAGCAACACTTATGCCATCAAAAGTGACTTGCGTTTTTGTTTATATTTTAAAACTCATCTCAAAAATCAACTAACGCATTTAAGAAAATCCATTTCCAATGAGTTTTTTATACTTTTAATTTTTCTCTTCATAATTATAGCCTATTTACCGAAACTTGCCAACATTTTGACCCCCAATTTTACTATAACCAACCTAACAAAAATGCTAGGCCAATAAAAACTAAAAGTATTCCAGACACTAATCTCATATATTTTCGTAAACTCTTTCGCACCTTCTCCATTTTTTCAGCCTTAGCCCAAGAGAAAACCACTGCACCAATTATCAACAAAAGAGGTACAATAAAGAATACATTATACCAAACAATGTACCAAAGTGGTTCGATCCCTCTATCAGTAAGAGCTGTTGTATATGCAACTGGAAGACCTGCTGTACAAGGAGCTTCAACTATCCCAGAAAAAATAGCTAACACAATTGCGCTTGGAATTGTACCTTTTTTTATTAATTTCTCAACAATAGGTTTGTATTTTTTTGGTATTTCCAAAGAAACCCACTTTCCATAATGGAAGAAATCTTTCAACATTATCAGTCCGAGTGTAAATGATGTTGCGATAATAACCTTTCTTGCAATATTAGAAAGTTGAAAAGAATCTACTATCTTAAATATTCCATACATAAAGAAAAAATATAAAAAGAAGGTTGTAATCACAAAAGCAACACCTGTTTGAATGGCCTTTTTCCTAGAACCAATCGCTAACAAATATGAAAGTAGAAATAACAAAATAGACAACATACAAGGATTAATTCCATCAACAAAACCAAGTATTATCCCTAAAAGCAAAATAGGCATTCCATTGTCCACATTCAATTTGAAACCAAAAATTGAAGCTTCTCTTTTTTTATTTTCTGTATTCACAACTTTAATTTCATTGGCAGCACCAAATACTTTTTCAAACTTCTTCAAAGAAACAGTACTCTTAGGCAAAACAGAAACAGGTTTTTCCTCAACAATCCGATCAAGCCAAGAATCACACCCACCCTCCAGCGCACATTTCTTAATCACATCCTTTATATCCTGTCCTATGTGAGCTTTGTCATCAAAACCAACTGTCACATATTCTTCTCCAATGATAGTTATAGGAATTGCACCTTGCAAGTCATATTTCTTTGTCACATTAGAGAATAAACTTCGCTCTTTTGTGTTATTCTTGTCAGAAAGCTCAAACTTAGAAACCTCTAAAAAACCAATTTCTTCTTGCAATCTATCTAAAAATTCTATTTCGTCATGACAATGAGGACATGTAGTTGAATGAAAAAGATATAATCTTACTGAAGATACTTCTATTTCGTCAGCTGCATTAGCTCTTTCAACAAAAGCAAAGACACCTGCAAATAAAATCATTATTGCAGTTAATCCAAATATTTTCTTTAAATAATTTACCATCAACTTAAATTACTTCTTATTTAATCTGTGTCTATTTCCTGTTCCCAGGATCAATCTAAAACATAATTTCCTTCAGTTTCTCTTCAGCAACTTGTACATCGCTGGCCTTGCCCATTGGAAACCATTTTTCTGTTTTCACAACCTTTATTTCATATTTATTGGCCATTTTTGCTAGAGTTTGCGGCAACCCAAATTCACTATCAGAAACTGCTACCAACTCATGTTTGAAAAATTCTTGATTCAAAGAATACATTGCTGCATTCACAAGCACTTTCTCTCCATTATTATCTTCTAGAGAAAAATTTCTATTTTCAAAAATCCCAACAAAATTTTCATCCTCATTTTCCATTACTCTACCGAATCTTCCGACTTTTTTTGTCTCATAGACCAAAATTGCCAAATCATATTGAACCATTTTTACAACATCCTCTGGAGCATAAATATCATCACCCATCATAACCAAAAACCTACCTTCTAAAAAATCTTTACAAGCATGGATTGCACCACCCGTTCCATCTAATTTTTCTTGCCTGACATAGGTTATTTTTCTACCAGTATACTCATCACCGAAAAAATCTCTAATCTGTTTTTCCAAATAATTCACCACCAGAATAACTTCGTCAATGATACCTGGTAAATTACTCAATGTATATTTCAACTTTGGCTTTCCCAAAAGAGGAACCATTGGCTTTGGAATGTCTTTTGTGATAGGATACATTCTTTTCCCTTCCCCTGCTGCCAAAATCACCAATTGCATCTGTTCTTTCTATATTTACTTTTTTTTATTCATCAACAATCTATATCATACGCCGAGAGCAGAAAAATGTCCATTCGAAACTATTCAAATCGCATAGAAGCTCCACCATTATAAACATTGTTTATTTCACCTTCAGTTAGTGCGTAACTATAGATTCTTACATCATCAATTAAACCATTCGGAATTGTATTATCATTTTGATCATAACGAGCCATTTCATAATCATATGTCGAAGGTAGAATCTTTCCCGTTATCGCAACTGGGGATCCTTCTTCTTTTCCGTCTACAAAAAGTCTCATAATACTTCCATTATACCAACCCACAACATGGTGCCAATTATCATCTTGTACTGCTATAGAACTATAAACAGTTCTTGTATTAGTTGCCGTCCTAATCCTCCAATAGGCACTATCACTAGAACCAGTAAATAATAATGTAGACATATCCGAGTCATGATTCCATGCACCAATAATATTCTTAGACCACCCCTCATTATTAAACTTGATCCAAGCAGAAACTGTAACTTCTGAGAGTCCCACAGTTGGATCAGAGCTAAACGTTACATAATCATCAATATTATCAAATGTAAGAGCTTTGTTAAATTTTCCACTAACCCAACCTGTCCCACTGTCCATATTGTTCATTGTTCCGTTTATTTTTCCAGCGCCCCAGTCATAAACAGTAACCCCTCACCTTTATCCATTTTCCAATGTGCAAGTGGCTTTCCACCATTAAAATCATAAGCAATCTCTCTTGAAGACAGAGTGTAGTCATAGACTTTCACGTCATCAACTAATCCAGCAAAATATGAACTAGGAGTTCCTCCATCAAGATCCATTGGATTAGCACCTGCCATAAACCAGGAATTTCCTATTGCAATAGTGACTGCGCCAACATTATTACTAAGTTTCTCAGTGCCATCCAAATAAGTCTTAAGATAAGTACCATCGTATACTCCAACGAATTGGTGCCATTCACCAGAAGATATAATCAATGGTCCATCTGAATGAAGCCAGCCACCACCATTGTGTATTCCAAAGGCCCCCTGAAAATTAGGGTTACTATGGTCATAATTCAATTGATAGGAATATTTTCCAGCAATTTGCACAGGAGTAGCGCCAGCCTGAGCATTATCAGCCTTCATCCAAACACTAATTGTCATCGAATTTTTCGGTTCCAGCAAAGAATTATCCGGGACTATAACATAATTAGTTGCACCGTCAAAGCTTAAAGCACTCCCAATTTTTCCAACTGGATTCCAAGTCGGTCCATTAGTTAAAATTCCTGTGAGATTATTTCCACTACTATCATATGCTGACGTGCCAGTCATCTCATCCATCTTCAAATGCAAAATAGGATCAGCAGACTTCAGATAAAGTTCTCTTATTTCATTTCCAGACAAAGCCCTATTATAAACCCTAGCCTCGTCAATTTTTCCATCAAAGTGATACGCATTTGAGCGTCTTCCAATTTGAACTGCGGTTGTTGTGTCTGGATTTGCTCCTTCATCAGTGCTAACTATTCTTCCATCTATATAGCACCTGATATATTCCCCGTTTCCCGTACAAGAAACCATATGCCATTTTCCATCATAAACTCCTGTTGAGACTGGTGTAGTCCAATCGGTTCCGTTGTAGAATCCTCCCCAAGACAAAGACCAGAACCATTTACTAGCAGTATCTGACATTATATATTGGAAACTTCCACCATTACTTATCACCCAAGCTGATACAGTGAAATCACCCGACATGGACATTCCTGTATTCACACTATCATCAATTGCATCAAAATCACCCGCCCTTCCAAACCTTCCCGTTGTTGTGTTTGCATTACCAGTTGTTGTTCCATCATTTCCATTTCCGCTAGAATCAATCACTTCGCCAGCGACTCCACTCCAAGAAGCCTCATCCATTTTCCAATAACCTAAAAGTCCATCTTCTAGTCTACGTGAAATTGCACTTTCACTTGATCCACCCATCGAAAAAACATTTCCACCTGAAATTTCAATGCCCTTAATTCCATTTTGATATTCATTTTTGATGTCCTCCAAAGAAGGCTCAAAATTATAAATCTTGATTTCATCTAAATCACCCGTAAAATTATACGATGCGCTCCTGCCAGCAACAGTCAACGCTCCGGAAGAATAGGATGGGGTCAAAACACTTGGATTTGCCGAGGTCTTATCCTCACCATCCAAATATGCCTTACCGTCACCAACACCTCCATACGCAAAAACATGGTGATGCCAATTCCCATCGTTATTCACCGCACTACACTCAAGAGCAGCACTGCTTCCACCAACATTCATTTCCATGCGGCCACCAACTAGTGTCTGTACTGAAAAACCATTGTTCTGGTCTTTTTCAAGAACAACTTTGTTTACATTCTCTTTTGTTCTAGCCCAAAAAGAAACTGCAAAAGACGTGGATAGTTCGACAGCAGAAATATCACCCATTGCAATATAATCATTCAAACCATCAAAGTTAAGTGCTTTTCCAAAAACTCCATTTTGAAGCCAAGTTGGAGAGTTTGTCAAAGTTCCATCATTCCCAGAAGCAGAAGCATCACTCGCAACAGTTCCATTTCCTTCATCTAATTTCAAATGTAAAACAGGAGATTTAGTTGCAGATTTCCCGCCGTTCATATCTTCTAGAATTTGTTCCTGTGTCCTTGCGTAATTATATATTCTTACATCATCGATTTGTCCATCGAAAAAATCAAAACTAACTGAATCACCTCCATTTGCCAACTCAAAATCATCAATAGCAGAAACTTGAACACCACCATTATAATTGTAAACAGTTTTTTTGACTTCATTAATAAGAATATCATATTGGCTAATATTCTCATTCCAAACCATTCCTAAATAATGCCATCCTGACGATAGGTTGTCTTTTATATAAGTCCTCTTGGAACCACTATCATATCCCATTATCATAACAGTTTCATCACTAACGGTTGACGAGCAAGAACCTAAGACAATTGAGTCTTGATCATTATCATCATTATAATCACTATATTTGACTAATTCTTGACATGCTGAACTACCTGTAAGCTCGTTCTCTAAATAAATCCACATTCCAACAGAATGTAGGTTACTATTAATTACTCCCATGTCCACATAATCATCCACCCCGTCAAGCTCCAAAGCACTACTATATTTTCCAACTGGATTCCAAGTTGGTTCATTGGTCAATGTTTCATTGTTGCCGTTTTCACTAAAATCATAAGCATTAGATCCACTCATCTCATCGAATTTCCAATGTGCAACTGGGCCCGGAGCGTATTCATAAAGTTTCTTAACCTCGTCACTAGAGAGTTCACGGTTATACACCCTAACTTCATCCATCTTTCCATCATAATTCCAAATATCTCCATTACTAGTATCTCCGATTGTAAAATCATAACCTGCATCAGAATCCCTTGTACCAGTGGCATCACTTTTTAAACCGTATGCTATCTCTTCTCCATTTTTATAAATATGCACACCATCAGCAAAATCTGTCCCGTCTGTCGTTATTGTATACAAATTCCAAGAATCTCTCTCCAAAAAACCACCTTCTGTTCGAACATCGAGAGTAGCTCCGCTATAATGCCTTCTAAACATCAAAACACCACTATTAGTTGATTCATCCGTCACTAACTGCAAGCCATTGCTTCCTGAATAATAAGTACCCTTAGCAATTAATGCCATGCTATAATAATTCCCAGTTAGATTTGCCCAAAAAGAAATTGTGAGAGCATCCAAATTGTCCAAATTATTATTAGTAGATGTTCGCATATAATCAGTTGAGCCACCGCCACCAACATAACTATTCCCAAATTTACCAACAGTAACATCACTAGTGTCATAGGAAGTTCCATCATTCCCATTTCCGCTTGAATCGACAGCTCCTCCAGAAGTATCAGCTTCATCCATTTTCCAATATCCCACCAAACCATCACTCATCCATTTATCAGATTCGCCTCCGAAGGAAACGTTTGTACCTTTTTTTGTACTAGCCCCAGCAAGCCCAGCGTTATAATCTTGCTTTATTTGACCTGCTGTTCGTGCATATGGATAGATTTTAGCCTCATCAACATCACCATTTAAATTATTTTTATCAGCCGTCGCAAATCCATCCTGAACCCATCTCCTTTCGCTCCCAACTGCACGTATATCAGTATTTAGAGACGTTGCACTAACAGAAGATGAGACTCCCTGACTAACGCCATCTTTAAACAATTCAATTCGCCCATCTACTTGCCTAACTAAAGTCGCGAGGTGCCAACTTCCGTCATTAACCAAATCGCCACTTGTTCTTATATAAGACCCACCATCTCCTCTAAATAGTCCCATGAGTTTTCCCACCTCGATACCAACTCCATCATAACCAACTGTGATGTCGAAAACTGGGGTATGTGTAGAACTATGTCGCAAGGAAAATATAGTACCGTAATCTTCGGATGTCCTAAACCACACATTTACAGTAATTCCTTGATTAGCAGAGAAATTCATCGAATCATCAACTCCAATATCAATATAATCATCACTTCCATCAAGTTCCAAACACTTCCCAATCACACAATTCCCTTCACCTTTCCAAGTTGCTCCCGAAATTATTCCATTATTCCCCTCCCCACTTGCATCATAAGCAGTTACACCATATCCCTCATCAAAACCCCAATATTCAACTGGAGCTGGAGAAAGTTCTTCGCTAGCGGACACACTTACACTCGGCATTAAAGATACAACTTTTCGAATCCTAAAATCATCAAAACGAGCAGTTTGGCTATAGACCTGAACACCAGCTTTTCCAGAGGCAAGATTAGCATCAACCGCAGAATATGACACATTTTGTGAATATGTATAAGCAGAAATTGTAGTTCCTATGTTACTTAGATAAGTTGTATACCAAGTGTCCACAACAACAGAAGCACTAACACTACCCAGATCATTATAATTCCAATCCGAAAAACGATATAGATGAAAACTACTATTATCAGCCCTCGAAACAAGTCCCATTGAATTTCCTGGGAAACCAATATGCATTATCTTGACCTCAACGATAAAATCATCTAAAACTGCAAAATCAACCAAACTAACTGCTGCTGTGCCTGCTCCATTTTTCAATTGAGCATAGCCATTAGCAATTGTCCATTCATCAACTGCTCCACCACCTTGATTATATGGACTCCACTGACTCTCACTTTTTGAAACATTCTCAAAATCATCAAAGAACTCAAATGTATCGTTTCCATTACTCTTATTTCTGGTACTTTCGTTACCGTAATAAAAGTAGATCTTTGTAGCATTTATTCCAACTTGCAAAGCTGAGACCTTTAACCAAACTCTTGTCGCAATATTGTCACAACTAGGATTTCCTTCATCTAACCAAAAAGGAATGTTACTTCCATTAATATCCGTGAAACGTATATCATCATAATCACTCTACATTTTTCCAGCAGAAATCAAACTCGATGTATCAATGACGACTTCTACTTGAAAGTCTTCAAGTACTTCTGTGTTTAAATTTGTCACACCAATTTCTTTTCGATAACTCCAACTTTCATCCCACCAATCAGCCTTTACATCATTTACATTTCGGTTAAAAACAAAAAGAAAAATTCCGCTAATAATTATTAAACAAAAATATAAAGAATCCAAAAGCACTCACAAAAAGATGGTGAGTCCAAAAATTTTTATTGAATTTTCCAAAATATGTCTTGAAAGACTTCTATTCTTTTGCTACAAAAAGAGTTTTCCAAAAAGCATAGAAAGGAGAAATTGGATTTCTTCTAATAAAAAACTTCAAGATAGCAACAACCCTGTCTTCATAAAATTCCCATTTCAAAAACTTTTTCAATTTATTTTTACTATCTTTAAACCTACTCATCTTATTTAAACGAATTTTTAATTTCTTAAGCATTTTTAGTGTTTGCTATATAATATTTCATTTATCACATACATTATAACATATCCCTGACCATTTAGTTGTTACGTAGCATGTTACGTAACAATAAATAAAAGCAAAAATCTAGATCCATTCAAGCTAATTCTTGATTTCTACACCACCTTTAATATTCACGCCACCGTGAATTGTAGCATTTGTGTCTACTGATTCATCTGCTCCAATATCCCAAGCGACTCCATAAGCCCTTGCCTCTCCATCAATATCCAACCAAAATGGAATACTCGCATCTGCCGAAAGATCTGTCCCTTTTTCACGAGCCACTGTGTCTGAAACCTGCAAATGAAAATTGTCAGCCGCTTCATCTTGAAAAGAAACTGTTTGGTCTACAAAATTTCCACTTCCTCCAAAATTATCAGCCGTACTATCAGATGACAATGAAGAATAAATATCCATTGTTCCACTATTGATGTCGAAATCTTCAACTAAACTGTTTACGACAATCGTATTTTTAACTGTTGAAGTTATAGGGATTACATTTTGCAAGATTCCACTATCACAATCAGCGATAGTATTGTTATATATAAAGACGTTTGAATTTGCCCCAATATTATCAAACCTGATTCCAGCCACAGCATCAAAAATGAAATTATTATAAATTTCTAATTTTGTACCAAATGTAGCAGAGGTTTCAATTCCAGAAATTCCTCCATAAATAACGCTCTCCCTTATTGTTGCAAAAGAATAATTTGCTCCTGATACTAAAACTTCACCTTGATCAGATCCGTTCAAAGTATTCTCTATTTCAAGTCCTTCGATGATTATTCCTGTATTAGTTGTAATTCCAAATCCTCCTGCTGTTTGTAATTTAAATCCAGTGTCTTTGATGCCTTTGTGCTTTTGAGATGTTCCGACTTCGTTTAATCTTGCTGGTGCAAAAATCTTCAAAACACTTGTATCATTTGTTGTCCAACCATCAATCACAACATTCGCAATATCGACTGCATCCTTATAACAAGCGATATTCCATCTTTGATTCTCAGCTGCCAAATCTTTTCCGATATCATCAGTTAATGCGTCTCCTCCAACAGTCCAGTCATCAAAGTTCCTTAGAGATTCTATAATTCCTGTATTCTCAATTCCACTTTCTGCATTGGAAAGTGATGTATAAGCACGGAAAATATCCCAATCTTGATCAGCTGATGTTGTGATGGTTGGTGATTCTCCTGTGTTTTTTTTGATAGTAAACTGCGTATTTGAGATTCTTCTATGCACAAAAGCGATTGAATCAACAACATCGTCGTCAGTTGAATCATATTGAATTGCATCACCAATCCCTACATTGTCCGAAATGGCCGAAGAAAAAGTTGCCGTTGAACCGGAAATTGTTAGATTATTTCCACTTCCATTTTGAAGCGTTGTGACATTTGAAGGTCCGACACTGCGGAAGATTTCAGAAGAAGTTTCATCAGCTCCAATATCCCAACTTCCAATTCCTCTCTCATCACCATCAATATCAGTTGAGAAAGAATAATTTGTGTCGTTATTCATATCCACACCTTTATTCCTAGCAGCAACATCAGAAGACGCAAGATGAAAATCATCATTTTCCTCATCCACAAACTGAACAGTTTGGTCTATTTGATTACCAGTGCCACTAAAATCATCTGCTGTTCCGTCGGAAGAAAGAGAATTTTCAAGATCAAATGTTCCGCTTCCTGTATTCACAAAATCACCTCCCGTATTCCCATATGACAAAATGTTTTTATTGTATGCAGTTCCAGAATTGTTTTTCAAAATTCCAGCGCCTCCATTGTTTACTAATGTTATGTTATATGCAGACGTTACATACGGAATATAAAGCCCCGCTCCGTCATTATTATATGAAATTGAATTAGATAGATAAATTGGATTTGTCCATAGTACATAAGACTCTAGATTTATTCCAATTCCTGATGAATTAAAAACAATCATTGCATCAGCACTACCAAAATCACTTGCCATATCAAATCCAGCATAGCTGCCCCCCATGTTGTTTTGATCTATTATAATTCCTTCTATTCTTGAATATGGAGATGATGCTTGAAGTGTATAATACGTGGAAGTATTAACAAGTGCAAAGCCAGTGTAATTGCTACCATCCATCGCTACCCCATTGTGTCTTTCGCTGACAGGAGTATATACTTTTACATAATTTTCAGCACTAGTTGTCCAGCCTGAGATGCTAGTATGTCCATCAACGAGACCAGTTGACCAATCATTGTAACATTCAGCCACTGCCATCGCAGAAAGACCTGGCGAAGCTAGATATACAAAATCTGCATCAGCTGAATGTCCTTGGATATAGACCTTTTCACCATTTTGAAAAGTCCCTGAAATTCCCGTTAAAAGCATTTGCGCAGTTGAGGTCGTTTTTGTCAAAGTCACTGCTGTTCCTGTGGCACCAGAATCCTCACCAATAACCAATGATGCATTAGGAATTCCACCATTAGCAGTGTCTTTATCATAGAAGAAAACTCTTGTTGTGTCTGCTGTCAAATCACTCTGCACCACTGCCTCCCAAGAACTAAGTGTTGTTGAATCTGCATCAGCCTCTGTTGCTGCTCGAATGTGCGAAACAAAACCAGTCGCAGTTTGATCAGCTCCAATATCCCAAGATAAGAGACCTGTGTCTTTTTCAGGTTTGTTAATAGTAGCACTGGCAAACCTATTTTCACTATCGATATCAGTTGAGAATGTCGCTGACAAATCAATTCCTGCACCGACTACAACGGAATCTTTTGAAATGTGCAAATCTTCGAAGTTAGCAGTTATCGAAATAAATCCGATTTGTCCAGCTGCTGTATTTATTCTTGAGCTTGATCCGGGTGCTGTTGCATCTGAGGAAATATTATTACTAGAAACTGAATTAAATTTTGAACCAGTGTCGATAAAATCACCATTTGTGTTGTTTACACTTATGGTATTTTTTACCAAAGTATATTCAGAACCATCACTGGAACCATCAATACCAATGTCATTATTATAAAAAGTAGAATTATAAATATTTGCACCATTCCATTGATATCTTGAGAAACCCGTACCTGAGTTATATCCTATACAATTAATGATACTCAAATTTCCACCACCTATATAAACATTATAAGCGGCTCCTGTAGTATTAAATACAATTGCATTTTCTATTGTTGAATATTGAGAACCCTGAGTTCTGAATCCTTTATTATAACCATTCGCATTCAAAATAACTCCATCTACTACTGAATAATCTTCTTTAAACTGTATTACGCCCCAATCATTATTACCAACTAAGGCAAAGCCACTATAATCAGAACCATCCCATGTCTTTCCCGCGTGTCTCTCACTTAAAGGTGTGTAAATTTTCACATAGTTACTAACGCCTGTTGTCCAGCCTTCAACAATTAATTGATCACTTAGTCCATTTGCCCAATCGTTATAACACTCAGCAATCGCTCGTCCAACTTTTGCCCCTGTATCTGAAACAACAAAAGTATGCCCAGAAGCCAGCGTCACCGTTCCCTCATAAAGATTACCGGCGCTAACTCCCGTAATATATGCAATATTATCGGTGTTTATTTTCTTCAAAGTTCCAGTAGCACCACCAGCAAATGTGACGGCTGTACCATCATCTGTTGCTGATACATATGTTCCGACATCTGAAACTGTAAAAACCTTAGAAGCTGTGGATGTTAAATCTGATTCAATCGCTGCTTCCCAAGTTGAAAGCTTGTCATAGTCCCCTCCAGATGCTCGAATTTTTGAAACAAAATCTCTTGGAGCTTGATCAGCACCAATATCCCAATCAGCCACACGATTATCACCATCTATATCGACGGAAAATGCTAAATTACTGTCTGAACTCAAATCAATTGCTTGATCTTTAGCGCTAGTATCCGTCAAAGCTAGATGAAAGTCTTTATTCATTGCATCTTCAAACAAAACCTCCGTTGCATAAGTCGAAAAAGTTGCATTGTAGGCGTCGCTAGCAATGTCAGAAATGTTGAAATCGGAAGTTGCATTGAATATTGAGTCAAAGAAACCATTGGTACAGTCCTGTGCTATATTGTTTTTATAGATACTTAGACTTGCTCCTCGATAGCCAGTGGCACAATTTACAACAGTATTATTATAAAGATATCCCTTATTGGAGTAATAATTATAGATTCCATATCCAGTAAAATCATAAACGAGATTATTATAAATATAAGTATCAGTTAATTCTTCATCATGGCTATTATTACCAAAACCAATTCCAGAACCTGGAGCCGTTGATGCAGTTGCTTTGATAATATTATTTGAAAGATAAATTTCTGCTTTTTTTCCATTAATGGAATCTACTAATAATCCGCTAGACCCCGCATACTCAATGCTATTGTCATATTCTATTTGCAGACCATCAACTGTTACATAATGTTCCGCAATTTTAAGACCACCTGAATAATTCGCAGCTGTAATGCGTTTATAACGATAAGCTGAATCACTCCATTTTCCGTCGTGTCTTGCCAAGTCAGTTGTGTAGATTTTAATTGAGTTGTCATTGTCTGTATCCCAATCATATAACGTAATACAAGCAGTAGTTGGATCCGTGTTCGCCCAATCTCCATCAATCTTTGCCACGGCCTTCACGGATGCACCAAAATCATCCCCTGTTCCCGTAACGGTCCAATAATTCGAAGCATCTTTCTCCCATACATCATTTGCCGACGCCACAAATCCATCCATCTCCCAAGCATTAGTGCCTGCAATGTCCCGAATCAAAATTTGATCACTGGTCACGGCTTCAACCACGGCAGTGATACCAGTTGAAACAGCGCTTCGCATCAACATCACAATGCTTCCGCTTGCCAAAGTTCCTGTTTTTGCTCCGGTGTAAACTCTGGTTGTTTTTGCTGTTAAATCAGAATCAACTTCCGCTTCCCAAAAAGCGAGCGTGTTATAATCCAAATTTGCACAATCTCCACCAGCCGAAGTGTTTTCACAAATTGTCGAGACAAACTCCACCGGCACCTCATCTGCTCCGATATCTACTCCCGCACCACGAGGCGTACCATCGATATCGGTTGTGAAATTAAGATTAGTATCCGTAAAGACAGAGTCTGTGCCTACATCTCGAGCAACAGTATCTGAAAAGGAAAGATGAAAATCTCGATTAGCTTCATCTGCAAACCGAACATCGTCTGTTTTATCTAAATTATTTGAACTATAATAAAAATCGCCTTTAAAACTATCTGCGCCACAATTCTGTGCAATATTGTTAACCAAATAAACATCATTATAACCAAAACTTCCACAATCATCAGTAGTATTAGAAATTGTATTGGAATAAACAAATCCATTTTGATTTACGGTTTCCACTATCATCCCTTTATAGACATCGTAGATAATATTGTTGTATATTTTTATATTAGTATTACTCGCACCAACACTGTATATTCCATAACGATCAAGATCTACAGCTTTGTCTGTGATAATATTGTTGCTTATCGCTACATTATCTAAAGCACAGTCATTAATTCTAATTCCATGCACATAACCAGTTGTCCCATCCATAGCAATCTGCAAACCATCTATTTGCACATAACTTTCACTGACCGACACTATTGTTGCATTTGAAATTTCAAGTGAATATGCACTGTCATCCCATTTCCCATGATGTCTTGCATCATATGCTGTATAGACTCTTATATTGTTATTCAAAGAAGATCCCCATCCATCAATTAGCAAAGGTGTTGTATCAGCAGCATCCCAAAATCCATCAATTTTTGCCACTGCATTTGCTGGATTTCCTGCATTTGAAAGAGTTACATAGTTTGAAGAGCCCACTTTAGCCTGTTCACCAGAAACAAAAGTTCCGCTAATGTTTTCCAACAAAATTTGCGTATCAGATGCATGCACCACAGTTGCCGTGGCATCACTTGTCATTCCTGTAATCAAATCACCGTTCAAAATTGTACCAGTTTTTCCTCCATGAGAAAAAACTCGAGTGGTATCAGCTGTTAAATCAGTTTGAACTCCAGCTTCCCAAAGGGCAAGCGTGGAATAATCTCCTCCTGTTTGCATTACAGTTGGATCAAAATCAATTGAGGCTTCGTCTGCACCAATGTCCCAAGTACTTCGAGAATGTCCATCGATGTCAGTCGTGAGAGACAAATTTTCATCAGCACTCAAATCAGCCCCGGCATCGATAGCGACTGTGTCATCTGATGTAACATGAAAGTCTTTGCCAATCACATCACGAAATTTCACTGTTACATCATTTTTAGAATTTGCACCTGGGGCGTCAGAAGCTAAATCCGAAATATTATAATCACTTGAAGAATCAAAGGTTCCATCAAAACCGTCTGTACAGTTTTGAGTAATATTATTTTTCGCAATAATTTCACCAGAGTCTGCAGTAACAAACCCCTTTTGATAATTGTATATAGTATTGTTATAAGCATAAACTGTCGTACCAATGCCACTTGATGAAATACCTGCCCTATTAACTGTCTCACCTGTAAAATATATAACATCATTCCATAAATATATCGTTCCAGCAATAGAATTAACAACTAAAGCGCCACTCAACAAAACACCATGATTTCCAACAATGATTGAGTTTGAAACCCGGGTATTATTCGCCCGATTTACAATAACACTATTGAAAGTAACATTATTATACGAACCTTGAATCTGAAGCCCTTCGAGATAAACATAGTCATCTTTAATATCAATAGCATTATAATTTCCATCAGTTTTAATATTGAACTTTGTATCATCCCACGTTCCTTCATGCCGTTGACTCACACCTACTTCTGAAGAACTCACTAGTGTATAAATTTTGATATAATTATCAACCCCCGTCGTCCAACCGCTAATTGACACAGCAGTTGTGTCAGTCCCATCCCCATAACAAGCCACAAACATTCTGGCATTACTAGCAGAAAGATCAGTTGAAGTATCAAAATTCTCAACAGTATCATCAAAGGAAGTATTTTCAGTTTGAGATTCCCAGTTAGCAAGCGAACTATATGCTCGATAGATTGAAACTGCTGTCCCCGCTGTTGCTGTTGTTGGATTACCGCCAGTGGAATTTGAAATTTCAAAAACCGCGTCAGAAGTTCGCGAGGTGATAAATGCCAAAGTTGGCGTTCCATATTGCAACACATCCCCAACCCCAATCTTGTCATCTAATCCAGCCGAAAAAGTTGCAGTTGTTCCCACAATTTCAACTGTCGCACTTCCTGTATTTAAATCCGCTGAATTTGTCCCTACTGAACGATACAATGTCGTAGCAGCCGTGACTTCATCTGCACCAACATCCCATTTCTCATCTTGCGGTCTTATTTGTCCATCAATATCAGTTACAAACGAATTTGGTGCATAAGCTGAAAGATTCTCTCCAAAAGACCTAGCATTTGGTTCAGGTTCAATTAAATGATAATCTTCTGCTCCAAGATTTTCAAAAGAAATCGTAATATCATGCTTTGAGCTTGCCCCTGGCGCCGTTGCATCTGATGAAATATTATACCCCGAGTCAGCTCCAAAAGTTCCATAAAAACCATTGCTATTTGTATTCTGGGTTATATTATTTTTTACAACAACAGATCCCACAACACCACCAGAAAATCCAATTCCATAACCAACTGATATATTTTCCACTGTATTATTCAATAAATAAGAAGTTGTATTATTACTATTATTATCAAAGAAAATACCAGCTTGATTCCAATCATAAATCACATTGTTATATATGTGATTACTATTCCCTCCTTCAAGTAAAATTCCATAATCATCTGATGTTGTTCCTTTAACAATATTATTAGAAATATAATTTTCACCATCACCAGTTGTAATTTCAATTCCTTTTGCATTATTGCTAACATTTGTCAAAATCTGCAAACCATCTAAAGTAAAGTACTCATCACTCAGTCGAAGCGCTGCATCATACTGTGTGGAAGAAGTCAATTCCAAACGATAAGCTCCTGTGTCCCAAGTCCCGTTATGTCTTGCTGGATCTGTTGTATATATTTTCAAAAAATTATCCTCATCGGTCTCTCGTCCATCAACAACAAGTGACTCAGTTATTGCATCAGCAGCTGTCCAAACCCCATCAATTTTAGCCACAAAACTGGCAGGCTCGCCTAAATCTGAAATTGTTACATAATTCGAAACATCAACTTGCAATTGTTCACCAGAAACAAAAGTTCCTGAGATTCCATCTAGCAGAATCTGATCTGAAGTTGCCCAAACCACAGTTGCAGTCGTACTACTTGTCACACCAGTCACACTTGCATCTCCTGCAATCGCTCCAGTGATTCCACCATGTGAGAAAACCCGAGTAGTTGGTACAGTTAAATCAGCTGTAGTTGCACCCTCCCAAGACAAAAGAGTTGCAAAATCTCCACCAGTTTCCATGATAGTTGTTTCAAATTCAATTGGAATTTCATCCGCTCCAATATCCCAAGTTCCCCCTCGAGAAGTGCCATCAATATCAGTGCTAAAAGCTAAAGCATTGTCGCTCACGAGCGACATGCCAGCATTCTTGGAAACAGTGTCTGAAGAAGAAAGATGAAAATCTTTATTCCCAGCATCCGCGAAAACAACATTGACATTGATTGTTGGATTGCTTCCTGGAGCTGAATCGTCTGAAGAAATATTATTAGTTGAATCAGCATGAAAAGAACCTGTGAAATCCTTATAACTAGAGATTCCTCCGTATCCATAAGCATTATTATTTTTTGCAACCACATTCTCTCTTCCATAAATAGCAGTGTGCTGATTATTACCAGCAGCCATTGAATGATAGAAAGTATTATTATAAAAATAAGCAGGATTGGAATCTGAGAGACCATAGATACCGAAATCGTTGTCAGAATGAAAAACATTATTCCAAACCTTATAAGTCCCGGTTTTAACAGCTCCTCCAACTGTCCATCCACCTCCATAAACAAGATTATTACTAAATTTAAATTCTTTAGTAAAAGATTCTTCCGTTGTAACGCTATAAGAATTACCGGCTAGCTCCAATCCATCAATCCAGACATAATCATTATAATATACCAAAGCATAAGTACCATCGACAACAAGCTGATAGCCAGTGCCTTTTTGGCCTTTATGTCTAGCTGAATCAGTTGTATAGATTCGGATGATATTTTGTGGGCCAGTCGTCCAGCCATTGATATAAAGTGGTGATGTTTCTGCTGCTGTCCACGCTCCATCAATCTTTGCCACAGCGTTTGCAGGATTTCCAGCGTTAGAAACTGTTACATAATTCGACGCATCAACTTGAACTTGTTCACCAGAAACAAAAGTACCAGAAATATTTTCTAAAAGAACCTCCTCTGCAGATGCATGCACTGCTGTCGCTGTTGAACCACTTGTTGCTCCAGTCACCAAATCTCCATCCACAATAATCCCTGCCTTTCCGCCATGCGAGAAGACTCTTGTCGTATTCAATGTCAAATCGGTCTGAACTCCTGTTTCCCACAAGGTCAAGGTGGAATAATCTCCACCACTTTGCATTACAGTTGGATTAAAATCAATTGAAGCTTCATCTGCTCCGATATCCCACTCGGTTCGAAGATGACCATCGATGTCAGTGGTGAAGTTTAAAGACAGATCATCCCCAGTGTCTATTAATTGCGAATCTATTCCAAGGTGAAAATCTTCTGCCCCAGAAGTAACGGACTTAAAATCAAAATCGTATAAATCCAGGTTAGTAATACTATTTGAACCAGGAGCTGACCCGTCGCTAGAAGCGTTATGATCACCAGTACAATCATAAAAATCATTGTATCCACCAATGGTTGTGTTATAAATTGCAGTATTATAGACTTCAGCACCCCTGAGAATCATTTGCCCACTATAAGCTCCTCCACCATCAGCATAGATTGTACAATTTCGAATAGGCTTACTAGAACTCAAAACATATGGTCCAGTAGAACTACTTCCAAAATCATAAATTATACAATTTTCAATTTCACCAGCATCTGCAATGATTGCTGTTACATAACCAATATTGTGTAGAATGGAATTTCTAACATTTGTGTATCTGGTCATATCAGAGTAAGTATCAATACCAATATGACCAGGTGCTGTGGATATTTCCAATCCATCAATGGTTAGATATAGAGTTCTATTCTTAATTGAATACCCACCAGCAGAAGTATCTAAATAATAACCAGTACCTGCTATTCCGTTATGTCTTTGACTTATCCCCACTTCATCAAAAGTTACAGGCGTATAAATTTTCAAATAATTTGATTCGCTTGTTATCCAACCATAAATACCATGCTCAGCAAGACTACTCGTATCAGTAGTATCAGCATAACACGCCAAATTCCACTGCTCTTTATTGGCAACTAAATCTCTGTTTCCCCCTGTAAAACTCATTGGAATTGAAGTGTTTTTTGTCCCAGCTTCCGCATTAACTAATGAAGTATATGCTCTATAAATATTATACGTATCGTTAACTGCAATGTCAGCAGGTTTTATTCCCGCTTCAGTTTGCAAAGTATAATGAGTACTATCAGTTCTGCTTTGAATGAATAAAATTGTATCAGAAGAATCAATTGTTTGATCGGTCCCTCCAGTATCAATCAAAACTGCATCCCCAACACCGATATTATCAGCAAGCGAGGCAGAAAAAGTTGCCACTCCATCAGAAAGAGTTATCGTATTAGTATGAGAACTGTCCGCTGCAAGAGTAGATGTATTACTTGGTCCGACGCTACGATAAATTGAAGTTGGCGCTTCATCCGCTCCGATGTCAAAACCCCAGTTATCTATATCCCTAGTTTCTCCATCAATGTCGGTAGTGAAAACTGTCGACAAATCATAACCAACATTTTTTAGTTTACTAGAAGAAGATAGATGGTAATTGTTGCTAGTTATATCAGAAAAATCATTTGTGGTTATTCCCATCACTGAGTTATCCCCAGGAATTCCAACATCATCAAAGGCATCAGAAGCATTATGAGTAGAATCAGCATGAATTGTGCCTATAGTGTAATCATTTGTATTGCCAAGAGTAACATTATTAATCAGTTTGTCATTATTGCCCTGACTTCCAGCAAAAATTCCAGTTCCATAATCAATAACTGTATTATTGAATATTTCTCTACCAACATTTCCCCAATAACCAGTGGTAATACCCGTACCGCTTCCTGGAGTGTAGGCTTTGACCAGGGAGTTTGAAATTTTTGTACCAGGTTGCATAGAGTTATATCCAGTATTGGAATAAAGAATACATGAATCAACTGATTGATAAGCAGAATCATCAGTACTATTGCCATATAAACTTGTACCTGAACTATGGGTATTTCTTATTTCTATACCGAGATAATGAGTATATGGCTGAGAGGCGGTTATCATTGCAGCACTAAGTGATTTGTTCAAATAGAATCCAGAGCCTGGTATTCCATTATGCCTTTCACTCTCTGGTGTGTATATTTTTAAATAATTATTTGCGTTAGTTGTCCAACCAGCAATCCAAAAACTATCATCCAGCCCACTCGACCAATCATTGTAACACTCAGCCACTGCCCTCCCGATTTGAGCACCTGTATTAGAAATCACGAAAGTGTGAGAATTAGTGTCAATCGTAACAGTTCCCGCTTGAACTGTGCCAGAGACTCCAACAATATATGCAATTCCAGAAGAACTAATATCCAACAATGTTCCCGTTCCTCCACCAGTAAAAGTCACCGCTTGTGATTTGTCAGTAGTATCATCGAAAGTTCCAGCATCAAGAACTGTATAAACCCTAGAAATCTCAACCGTTAAATCGGACTCAATTGCATCTTCCCAAGTAGAAATTTTGTCGAAATCCCAATCGCTTTCAGTATTTATTCTGATTTTTGAAATAAAGTCCTGATCTGATTCATCTGCTCCGATATCCCAGCCACCCCCGTCAACATTTCGAGTCTCTCCATCGATATCAGTGGTAAAAGTCGCCGATAAATCCAAAGCAACATTTTTCAAAGCACTATCAGCTGAAAGATGAAAATCTCTACTAGCCAAATCAACAAAATCAGCAGAGACAATTCCTGTCACCGAATTGTCTCCAGGAATTAAAGCTGCATCCGAAGCGTCACTGGCGTTATTAGATGAATCAGCATGCCAATTAGCCACGCTACTCCAATTTGATTCATTATTATCAAAAGAAACGTTATTTCTCAATATAGCTTTATCACCTACTGAGCTTTGAAAAAAACCAACATTACATTTAAAAGCACTGGAATTATAAATTACCACATCAGTATTATAACCACTTAAATAAAATCCACTATCCATTCCAATAGCTATGCAATTTGTAGTAGTCGAGTTATTTCTATTCCCATAAGTAATTCCTCTAACTTGATAATAAGGAATTAATCTATATAAAATACATGAATCAATATCCACATAATCAGTTCCGATGTTCATTCCGATACTCCCTTGGTTATTAGGATTAAATCCAATAAAACTAATTTTTGTATACGGTTCGATGATATCTATACCTGAGTCCCATCCAGTTGTCTCTTTAATCCAAAATCCAGAATTATAATCTTTTCCATTGTGTCTTTGCCCTTCAGGTGCATAAACCTTTACATAATTAGTCGCGCTAGTTGTCCAACCACTAATATTTAAATCTGCTTCCATGCCACTAGGCCAATCATTATAACATTCCGCCACCGCAATCGCGCCATGTCCTTCATCTGAGATGGCTACATAGTTCAAAGCATCAACTTGAACTTGTTCAGTGGAGATAAATGTTCCTGAAATTGTTTCTAAAAGAATTTGATCGGTTGTAGTATGAACCACACTAGCCGTTGCACCAGAAGTTGCTCCCGTCACAGCATCGCCATCAACAATTGTGCCAATAATTCCAAGATGTGAAAACACGCGTGTTGTGCTTGCCGTCAAATCAGTTTGTACCGCCGTCTCCCAAGAAGAAAGAGATGAATAATCTCCTCCCGAAGCTCTGATTGTTGAAATAAATTCCACATTCGAAACTTCATCCGCTCCAATATCCCAAGCCTCCCAAACTGGTCGCATTTCACCGTCAATATCATCAATCACTGGAAAATCTGGATCAACAGATAAATCAGTTGCATGGTTTTTTGCTCCTGTGTCTTTTGACACAAGATGAAAATCATCATTATCTTCATCGATAAAAGAAAATGTTTGGCCAGGACGATTACCACTTCCACCAAAATCGTCCGCTGTAGCATCAAAAGAAGCACTATTGTTTAAAGCAACCGTACCTCCATTGCTATCTGGTGAAAAACCAGTAGTAGTATCAGCTAAACAATTCTTATAAACAACATCCGCACTATAAGAACCAAATCCAGCTCCATCATGATCAGCAACTGTTACATTATATGCCTTAAAATCTCCAAAAGACGCACTAATATAACTATCTATAAAAATTGAATTCGTAAGATATTTCTTTCCAGAACCCCATATTACTGAATCCCCACCATAGTGTAAAATGTTACTAAGAATAATACGTTCAGTGCCACCTATATGAGGGTAGATACCTTTAGCAAGCCACTGTGTGCTGACGTCCATTGCAATACCATCAACTCTTACATAATCATCTTCTATAATAAAATTATAATTGTTTTGTGAAGCAGCGGTAATAGTGAATCCTGTATAATCTCCGCCACTGTCTTTCAGCTTCCCTATATGCCTTTCTGCTCTAGGCACATAAACTTTCGTATAGTGATTTGCATCAACCACCCATCCATCAATTGTTAACGTATCTGCTAACCCACTTGCCCAATCATTATAACATTCCGCTGTTGCAATCGCACCAAAGCCTGCATCACTAAGCGTCGCATAGTTAGACCCATCTACTTGCATTTGTTCCCCACTTTGAAATGTGCTGGTAGCAATTGATTGCACCAAAATTTGAGTGGCACTAGCATGCAAAACTGTAGCAGTCGCTCCTGAAGTTGCACCCGTAACAGTCGCTCCATCAGCAATAATTCCAGTGATTCCACCATGTGAAAAAACTTTGGTTGTCACAGCGGTTAAATCAGTTTCTACTGCATCCTCCCAACCAGAAAGCGTTGCGTAATCCCCACCCGTTGATTTAATTGTCGAAATAAACTCTTTAGTCACTGATAAATTGGTGTTTCCAGTTCCAAGAGAAGAAGCCGAAGCAACTTGCGCTGCGCTCCAAGTGGCATCCGACCAATTTGTATATTCCAATTCGGCTGTGCCTGTTTTGGTGATTGTGTATGGAGTTCCAGGACTTGAAGAAACTACCGAAAGTGTTTTCCCTTCAGGTTTTCCCCAAAAACGCATCACCCCACCAGTACCAATTGTAAGTGTGTCCCCTGCCGTAACCGTCAAAGTATCGGCAGTGTTTGTAAGTTTGTATAGTTTGTAGAAAGTTGTATCCCCAGAAATTGTTTGATTATTTCCCAAGAAAGAAACCACCGAGGTTCCAGCAGTAAAAGTCCCATTATTAGTAAAGTCACCAGTGACTTTGACACCTGAAGAGCCAGCAACCATATGAGCTGGGGAATTTATGACAATGTTTTTTGCAGTAATATTGTGATTATTGGTAGTTAACCCATGACCAAAATAATTCGCATCAATTGTTAAATTATTAGTCACTCTTAAATCATCTTGTAAATACACATCCGAACCACCACCTGCAGAATTTGGATTCATTGTTACATTATAATAAAACACATCTCCAGGTGTAAAAGATAACCCTCCTGTACGATTTAGTCGTAACGTACTCGTACCTGCATCAAAAATACCACGAACCCAGGTCCAATCACCAGAAGTGTTAAGTGTATCAAATAGCGAGAGTGTTCCAGAGGGCTTATCAATTTCAATCGACAAATTTAAACTCATCCCATTAGGATAAATTGACTGATCATCCGTACCAACTAATTCAATACTTGCACTACCATTTACACCAAAAGTTCCTAATTGATAAAAATCACCATGAACAATAAAGGCATCGCCATTTATTGTCATATAATTTCCATAAGTATCTATTGTCAAATCATTCAACACAGTAGCATTCCCTGATAATGTAAAGATTTTTGTGCCTCCACTTCTGCTCTTCACATTATAATATTCAGCTGAACCAGGAGTAAACGTCAATGTAGCAAGGGGGAATGTTAATGTACTAGTTTGAGAATTAATAGTACCACTAGAATGTGTCCACCCAGCATCATTTGTATGGATAAAACTCCCCATATTCAAAGTTCCACCGCTAATTATAACCGTATTTGAAAGTGAATCGGCTGTCATTGTGACGGTGTGTGAATCAATTGTCACATCATCATCTGCATCTGGCACAATTCCACAATCCCATGTAGCAGTTTCATTCCAAGCACCATCAGCTTGATCGTTACAAGTCGCAGCAAAAGCACCCTTAGCCACTGTTAGGGCCAAGAGATAAACAAAAATTGATAGAAATATTTTCAGTTTTCTAGTCATAGACAGAATAAAGCGCAGAAGAAGAACCAGTTGTTTTTATTTCACAAAAACCAACTAATCATCTTAAATTTCAATATTTTTACTTTATTTTTTGCAATTTAGTTGAGTAAAACTAAAAAAACTAAACTCAACTCTTACATGCCTAATTTTATCACACTTTTTCATATTACACAAAATTTAAATAACCCAAAATAGCCTCTTATTAAAGGCGTTTTTTCACAACATTCGATATATCCATTTAAATTGCAATTTAAATGGATATTTTAATATATATTTTCTTCGAAACCTTAATTCAAAAAGCCTACCTCATTTTCACATTGCCTCTAAATTGAACATTTCCTCGAACTTCATAGTTTGGCTTGAACATTTCATCAGCGCCCACATCCCATCTAGTTCTGACTTCTCTGTCAACATCTAGGGCATAATCGCTACCGAGATTAATCCCTTTACCTATCGCCTCGGAAATTTCTTTCAAATGGTAGTCGTCATTTTCAGAATCTTGAAAAAACTGACTTGTAGTTTGAGTCGTTTCAAACGAATCTGTTATCCCACTCATATCTTCGTTATTAGCTACACAGTTGGTGCTATCAGCGTGTAACCCTAAAAAATTGCGATACCCTGAAGACCCTCCATAATTCAACGCAACAACATTCTTCGCCAAAAGATATCTAGCGCCATAATTTGAATTAGCTGCATAATTAGAAGACTTCACAACAGTGACATTATAAAGCTGAACTTCATCTAGATTTTCACTATCCCCAACAAAACCCTGGGCACAACTAAGTGCAACTGAATTGGAAATAATCAATTTCCCTGTATTTGCTGACCCCAAATATGCTGCATGCTGAAAACTTTTCTTGAATAAAGTATTCTTAACTTGCACAACTGCGCTAGCATCAGCATTTTCAACCTGAAGAATATTTCCATATGTACTATCGCTTTTTCCCAATAGCTGAAGTCCATCTAAAATCACAAAAGAATCCTTGATAGTAAGACGAATCCCGTCTTGTGGAACTGAAGTTGTTAGGGTGTAGACTTCACTATCCCACACTCCTTCATGTCTTTGACTCTCACCTACTTCATTAGAAGAAACAGGAGTAAAAAATTTAAGATACTGATCACTGCTTGTGGTCCAACCATCTACTATTACTCCAGTTGATTGAGAATCCATCGCATCGCCATAACAAGCAACTAACCAAATTTGATTCGAACTAGTTAGGTCTTTCCCAATTTCATCATCATCTTTTTCACCACCAACAGTCCAGTCATCAAAATTCTCCAAACTATCGTCAATTCCATCATTTTCATTCCCCTTCTCAGCATTTGCAAAAGAAGTGTATGCTCTGAAAATTCCCCAATCAGAATCAGCAACTGAAGTTGGCGTTGGAGTAAGTCCTTCAACATTCTTAAGAGTATAGGAAGTTGAGCTCCCGCGAGAATGAATAAAAGCAATGGAATCAACAGTACCATCATCATCACTGTCATATTGAATCGCATCGCCAACTCCAATTTTATCATCAATATCACTATCAAAAGTTGCTGTTGTGCCAGAAATTGTCATGTTATTTGATATTCCCGTTCCGATTCCATCTTGTAGAACATTTACATTTCCTGGTCCAACACTCCGATAAACCGACGTCCCAACCTGATCCGCTCCAATATCCATTGACACTGACAACCTCAAATCACCATCAATATCATGGTCTACTAAAGAAAAAACCTCATTGGAACCAGCACTCACCGCAACTGAAGAATTCGAAATATGTAAATCTTCGCTGCCAGCTGTCACATTCTTGAAACTAATCTGAGCTAATGTAACATTAATCATCGGATTTGTGCCATTTGCTGTCCCATCTGAAGAAATGTTTTTAGAAGAAGAAGGAGATGTTGCGACAGCTGTAATATAATAATCGCTTACACTATTTCCAAAAGAGAGGTTGTTGATAAAGATATCATCCTGATCATCTTCTGTACGCACAATTCCTCTTCGTGAGTTATAAACAGTATTGTTATAGAAAATATTATTCCTAAACCCAGTTATACCAACTCCATCTCCAGCACTAGGCTTATCAATATTATAAACAATATTATTATAAATTTCACAGTATTCATTAGCCTCAATTCCAATATATTTACTTGCTGTATCATCATCAGGATCATGTACTATGTTATTTCTGATCGTATTATAATAAGATGCATCAATTCCGCTTCGCACTTTGTCATTCCACCCCCAGCCACTAAGCTCAATTCCGTCAATCTCTGTGTATGCAGCTGTGATAATTCCATAAGAGTAATTTGCATTAAGATGAAAGCCCGTTCCCGCTACTCCAATGTGCCTCTGTCCCTTTGGAGCGTATACTTTGACATAATGGTCACTACTAACGCCCCAATCATCCAGAATAAGTCGATCAGATAGCCCTGAGACACCCCAATCGTTATAGCATTCAGCAACAGCCCTTCCGACTTTTTCTCCTTCATTAGAAATGCTAAAAACATGAGAAGTTGAATCAATCGTAACAAGACCTCTTTCAACCGTTCCAGAAATTCCAGTCATATAAGCAACGTTACTAGAATTGAGCATCTTTAAAGTTCCAGTCGCTCCACTTGCAAATGTAACCGCCTGGTCCAAATCGGTTGAGCTATCAAAAGTCTCTGTGGAAGAAACTGGAAAAATCATTGATGAATCAGCAGTCAAATCCGAATCAATCGCAGCTTCCCAAGAAGAGAGAGTTGAAAAATCAACATCAGTTTGCAAAGCCTCACGAATTTTTGAAATTGAATCCGGCAAAGCTTCATCAGGTCCCACATCCCAACCGCTAGCGTCAATATCTCTAGGTTGCCCATCGATATCAAGTGAAAAATCTTCGATTTCAGTTGCAACCCCTCTAGCAATAGAATCTGGTCCTAAATGTAGATCCTCAGTACCACTCGTTGTGTCCTTGAAATCTAAGTCTGTTAAGGTTGCGCTATTAATTGAATTTGAGCCAGGAACAGTAAGATCAGAGGAAATGTTATTTGATGAACCAGAGTCGAAAGTTCCCTGAAAATCAATTCCATTTTCAACCGCAATATTATTTTTCAACAAGTGAGCGTCCATTCCATCATGCCTATGGAAACCATCGCTGTTGCAATCAAAAGCTACGTTATTGTAAACATATGACTTTCTCCAACTAGATAGGTAAAAACCATGTTGCAAACCCTGCGCGATGTTGTTTGAATGCAAAGCTTTTCCATTATTAGTACTTCTAAAACCAGTAGAAACGCCAGAAGAAACAGTAGTAAAAACAATATTTTCACTATTATAAGAGTAATAATCTGAACTGCTAATATTGATACCCACACTACTAAAATTGAGTTCGTCTATTAAAATTCCTGAAATCCTAGTTCCACCTTCAACAACACTGATTGTGCTTGTCCAATGCATATCCTCAATCAAAGCAAACCCTGTATAATTTCCTTCGTCTAATGGCTTTCCTGTGTGTCTCTGACCTTCTGGTGCGTATACTTTTGGATATCTATGTGGATCCGTTGTCCAACCATCAATACTAAGTGCGTCAGCTAGTCCACTCGGCCAATCATTATAACATTCAGCAACAGAAGAAGCTGTTGATGGAGGATTATTAGAAAGAATAATATAATCACTAGTTGTCACTCCTCCTGAGATATAAACTTTTTCTCCTGGTAAAAATGCAAAATTTGCGTCAGAACCTGAAAGTGTAATACTACTCAAAAGAATTTGCCCCTCTGAAACGTGCACTGCAGTTGCAGTTGCACCAGAAGTCTCTCCAACTACAGTTATTCCATCAGAAATTATCCCGTCTTTCAACCCTTCAATATGCGAAAATACCAAAGTACCATCAGCTGTTAAGTCAACTTGATTTGCAGTTTCCCAAGATGTAAGAGTTGAATAGTCCCCTCCTGACGCTCGGATCTTAGAAACAAAACCAATACTACTTTGATCAGCTCCAATATCCCATTTTTCATTCAATATCTCATCATAAACTCTCCTGTCACCATCAATATCACCTATAATCGGATAGTCAGCGTCTACTGAAAGGTCCAGACCTCTATTATTAGCTGCTATATCATCAATTGAAAGATGGTAATCGTCTTCAAGTCTACTAGCAAAATCAATTTTTTGTTCTGATAAATTCCCATTTGTATATCCAGCAGTAGAATCCGAGGAAACACAACTAGATTTAGATAAATCACCAGCATAATCTGTTGTAATATTCCCAGTAGATAGATTGTTTTTCCCAATACTTCCAGAATGATCAGAGACGTAGATTCCGTTCCGACTATTAATCACTGTATTACTATAAACATAAGATGGCTGTGCTGATGCACCAATACTCATCGCGCTATCATCTCCCAAAACATTGAAGACTAAATTATTAAAAACTTTAGAATACCCCCCAGTAATCAATCCTCCAGAGTGGTTACTACCAAAGTCATAGACTAGGCAGTTTGAAATTTCAGAATAAGTTCCTGAAGCTGTAACGCCACTGCCATTATCACTATTGTCACCATTCACTGCAATTCCTCTGATTTTAGTATAACTTTCAAAAGAGCCTATGATTGGATTTGTTGATCCTATTAATGTAAAACCAGAATTTTTCACACCATTATGCCTCTCGCTCTTAGGTGTATATATTTTCACATAATTATCAGCATCTGTAGTCCAATCATCGATAATAACTTGATCAGAAAGTCCACCTGCCCAATCATTATAACATTCTGCTGTTGCGATCGCTCCAAAACCTGCATCGCCAAGTGTCACATAATTAGACCCATCTACTTGCATTTGTTCTCCACTTTGAAATGTGCTAGTGGCAATTGATTGCACTAGAATTTGAGTGGCAGTGGCATGCAAAACAATGGCCGTCGCTGTTGAAGTTGCGCCCGTAACTGTCGCTCCATCGGCAATAGTTCCAGTGATTCCGCCATGTGAAAAAACTTTGGTTGTCACAGCAGTTAAGTCGGTCTCCACTGCATCCTCCCAAGCAGAAAGTGTTGTGTAGTCCCCACCTGAGGACTTTATTGTTGAAATAAATTCTTTTGTCACAACAAGATTTGTATTTCCGCCTGAATCCAGCGAAGAGGAAGCTGAGTTTGTAACCGAAAGAGCTAAGTCTTTTATATCTAAATTTTCCATTGCAATTCCTCCTGTGGTTGTAATTGTATAGGAAGATCCATCTAAAGAAGAACGAAGTGCTAATTTATCACTAACTCCATCTCCACCTTTGAGTCTCATTATCCCGCCCGTATCTATCGTAAGATTTGTTCCATTTCCAATTGTTAATGTATCGTTGTCGTTGACCAATTTGTATAGCTTGTAGAAAGTTGTAGAACCTGCGATTATTTGATCTTTTCCAGCCAAGGAGATAATTGAAGTTCCAGCATTGAAGGTCCCAGCTGAATGAGTGAAATCACCAAAGACTTTCATAACTGAAGCATTTAAATTCATGGTTCCACCAGTTTGCAAAAAATCACCCGAACCCACAGTAAATATTATACTAGCATTTTGAACTAAAGTTCCACCAGAAATATTAGTAGAAAGAGACTCTGCATCCGCCGTAATCGTAACCGCATGCGAATCAATTGTCACATCATCATCCGCATCTGGCACAATTCCGCAACTCCAAGTCGCAGCACTATTCCAATTTCCATCGGCTTGATCATTACAAGTAGCAGCAAAAACACCCCTAACTGGGATTAGAGTTAGGAGGTAGATGAAAAATATTAAGATACACTTTGAATTTTTGAATATAGTCACCGTAAAATTTATAATTTATAATTTGGAAATTCTACTACTTCTTCTCCACAATCCCCCAATCAAACTCCTTGTCTGGAAACGGTTGTGCTTCACGAACTTTCATTACATCAAAATCCATTTTCTCAATTTCAATCCTATATTCTCTGAACAAAACATCTTCTCTTAAAATTTGTTCTAGATTCTCATCATCAATATTCTTTAAAATCTCGTCATCAATCAACCCTTTTTTCTTTCCTTCATCTTTGGAGAGTTTTTTTGTTTTAGGTTGAGTTAGCTTACTAGCTTGTTTCTCATTTAATTTCATTTTGATAATAAGATAACTAGCATTTTCAGTTGTTGACCATTCTCTTCCTGTTTCCCGCAACACAATTACATCACCTTTCTTAGCAGAACTCCTTGCGTCTTCATTGAGATCAGAATTTGTCTGGTCCCTCAACTGAACAGCCACATCATAGACCTTCTCTTCACCACCTCCAGAACCCCAAAAGTGAAAGATAGACCAAACCACCCCAACAATCAAAATCAGTCCACCAAACAAAAAACCTAGCTTTTTATAATCAATTCTATACTTCACCTTTTTGCGCATTACTTTTTTCGCCTCAACAGCCTCTTGCTCCATCTCTTCTGTTGTTAAATTATTATCCATCTTTTTTAACTTATATATTAATTAGAACTACTCAGTTTGAACAATCCAATAATCAAATGCTACATCGAATTCAGTTTCCTTTTCTAAACGGATAACGAATCCTTCGCCATCACGTTTATCTGAAACAATCCAATCAATAGGACTATTTCCAATTGGTGTCACAATAATTCTTGATGTATTTCTAACTTTTGAATTTTCAACAAATACCTCAATTTGATCTTCATAGATGATTGTAGATCCGGTGTTCTTGCTTTCACCATCCTCTTTATCATTTGTAACTGTGTATTCACTAGCAACCATCACATCAGCTTCCATTTTTTCAGCAGAAACAGTTCCAGAGAAATTAACATCTCCATTTTCATCAATTGCAAACTTCTCACTATTAATCATAGCACCTGTGCCAACTGTATTTTCCAAGGCAACAATCCTATTTTCATGAGCTGCAATTTGACTCGCCACTAAATCATCGAACTCATTCAGACTATCAACTGCAGTCTCAATACCAGTTAGTCTAAGTTTTGCATTATCCGTTTCATTTTCAAATCTAGCGCCTAGATCGTCAACAGTACTTGCGATAACAGTGATTGCTTCTGCTTGATCTTGATCTAATAACAAATCAAGATTCTCATCCAAGATACCATTTTCATAATCAACACTAGCTATGTTCACAATTTCTTTAGCCTCGAATCTAATATTCTTGAATTCAACTCTGTTCTCATTACTAAACCTTAAATAAATTCTAAATAAATCTACATCTGTCCAATCAATGTTTTCTATTGAAACCTTATCTTCAAGTGAAAGCCTAACTTCATTCCAACCACTTGTGAAATATGGATGTTCTGTTTTTATCCACTCAAATCTTGCCAAATTATCTCTATTTCCAAATTGAGTTTCAAAATTTTCAATCAAATTTGCATCACTCATAAAGACATCAAATACCAACTCACCTGTATTTGCTTGATAATCACTCAGGTCGACACATTCCTCTTTTTGAATCACAAATTCTCTATCATCACTCTCTCCGTTATACATTCCACTAACAGATTCATCAGTAACCTCTAATTCTCCAAGATCAGTTGATAACTCACTATCATTACCTTGTTTGAATTCGTACCACATTGTTTCAACCTTAACCCCTGACGTAGAATTATCAATTGAAGCAACCTTCTTGGAAAGATCTGATATCATTCTTAATTGCACTTCAACCTGACTAGAAATATCAGCTGTTCTTTCTCCGGCATCAATAGTCAATTCCTGCAATTCTCCTTTTGAAGCAAATCCTCCCAATGAATTTTCAACTACTGATAATCTGCTTTCTATTAGATTTGTTTTCTCAGTTAATTTAGTTAGAACGCTTTCTAACATACTTCCTGTTTTTCCATTCCCAAGATTAGCAACGATTTCTTCAATTCTTGTAAATCGATCCCCAACAATAGCAATATTTTCATTTACCTTTTCACCAAATTCTGCAAGATTTGCAATTTCATTAATTGTTTTAAGCTCCAACCCTTCAAGATCTAAATCTCCCTGCTTTTTAAACGAAACTAATGTATCTTGCTTCGGCACATCTTCAATCTCAGCTTTTGTCAAAAGATCCATTTTATAAACAAGCTTTTGTCCAGAAATCTGCTCCAATAATCTCATTGCTTTAGTCATGTCAACATTAATTGCAACGCTTCCCTTCTCAGAATAATATGACCAAGCCAATGACTCTCTCTCTTGCTCTTCTGGCATAAGTGAGAAATTGTGTGGGGAAAGTGTTGTTATGTTACCAGCTTCATCACGAACTCTAAGTTCATGAGAGCTAGACTCCTCAACAGCAAACAGTTGTATTCCATCGGTTATGCTCGTTGTTGGAGCTGTAGAAGAAGCAATTGCCAAAACATTGTTAGCAGATGTTCCAAAACTTGTCACTCCACCGATCCCAACATTTACACCTGTATCAATTACAAAATCTCCACTTGAACCAATTTCGATAGCTCCAGTATTAGTTGTAATTTGAGCATTTGTTCCATTATGTGTTAGTTGCAAGTAATCTGTTCCCACTGAATCATATATCTGTAAATAATTCTGAGTTGCAGAAGTATTTAATTTTGTTGTACCAGATGAAACTTGTAGTTGCAAATTTCCAGCCGAGTCAACATTAAGTGCTGCATAGTTTGAAGCATCATATGAGAGTCTCATTTGCTCACTTGTACCTCTAATATTCAACAGTGCATCTGTTGTAGAAGTTCCGATTCCCATTTGTCCTCCATCTGCAAAGAAAAAGTCTGCAGTTGAATTACCGTCAGGATCAATTGTTAAATAGTTATTAGCAGTATCATATGCCAATAATGCAGCATTTCCATCAATTCCTAAGTTCAAATTTCCACTCAAATACATATCTTTAAATCTTGTAATACTTGCGCCTAAATCATATGCATTATCTACATCAGGAATGATATCTCCAACCATTTGCAAAGTATCATCCACAACAACATTACCAGTATTCGCAGCGGATAATGTTAGATCAAGATTTTGCCAAGCAGACTCAGTCATTACATATCCAGGACCTTCAAATTTAACATGAGCAGCAGTTGAATTTGTCATAACTAAATCATGAGCCATTGAAACATCGCCAACGTTTGTAAAATTCACAGGATTATTAAATGTTGTTTGCGTATCTGTAACAGTCACAATGTCTATTCCATCTGAAGAAATTCTAAATAAATCAGCTACTCCAGAAGCTCCGGCTACATCCAATACATAACTTGGCGTTGCAATTCCAAGTCCAAGCCGATTATTTGTATCATCATAGAAGAAATTTGTATTATCCTGCGTGTAAACTCCAGAAGCTCCAGCAAATACAATTGAGCCCTGCGCAAATTCTGTTGATGTTCCAGTTCCACCAGTTGTAACATCTAGAGAAGTTGCTACTGACCAAGTTCCGGCAGATATTGTTGGTACACCAGTTGAACTTGAAGTATCAATTCCAGTTCCACCATATCCAGCGGCAATTGCTGTTCCTTGCCATGCTCCAGAAATTATCTGCCCAGATGCATTAATCTGGAAAGCGTCCGCAGCTCCAACGGTGAATAACGAACTTGGTGTCTCATCCCCAATTCCCACATTTCCAGCAGCTGTAATCGAAAGTGCTGTACTAGTCCCTACAACTCCACCATTCCCAATTTTAAACACATCATCTGTATCATCAAGCCCTATATAGAAATCTTGTGCACTTCCATCAAATTGAACAAGTGAATCCATTTCCAATCCATCTCCGACAACCAATGCTGAATCTGTTGAACCAGTACTCACTACCGTTAGCTCACCATTACTTCCAGCTGAAAGTGTTGAATAGTGAGTCGAATCATACGAAAGCCTCATTTCATTTCCAATACCGAATAGATCAAGCATCGCCCCTGGTGTTGCAGTCCCCAATCCAAGCCGATTATTTGTATCATCATAGAAGAAATTTGTATTATCCTGCGTGTAAACTCCAGAAGCTCCAGCAAATACAATTGAGCCCTGCGCAAATTCTGTTGATGTTCCAGTTCCACCAGTTGTAACATCTAGAGAAGTTGCTACTGACCAAGTTCCGGCAGATATTGTTGGTACACCAGTTGAACTTGAAGTATCAATTCCAGTTCCACCATACTGTGCAGCGACTATATCCCCCATCCATGTTCCAGAAGTTATTTGTCCACTATTATTAATTTGAAAAGCATCCCCTGCCCCAACAGTAAAGAGTGAATTTGGAGACTCATCCCCAATTCCCACATTGCCAGAAGTACTCTTTATAATTAATCTACTTTGTGAATTTGTGCCTTCTTCTGAGGTAGCAGTTCTAAAATTTATATCATTACCGAATACATCTAAATTTCTATACGCACCACCAATGGTATTTTGCTGACTCTTAATTGTTGCGGTCTCGGTGGATCCTACGCTTAACCTCAAATTTCCATATACATCCAATGTATCTTGAGGGCTAGTTGTTCCAATTCCAACACGTCCCGATGCAAAATCACCTTGAATAAGTGGTGTGCTATTTATATTTGACTGTTTTAAAATAAATTGATTTGCAGTTGTATTTTGATATCCAGCTTCATAACCAATAAATATTCCATTATCTCCTGAATTTTCTCGACCCGCTCGATAACCAAGTGCTGATACATTAGCACCGGAATTTTGATTACCAGAATAGGATCCGACCACTGTGCTATTAGCACCGGAATTTTGATAACCCGCATTGTATCCAACTGAAACTAAACCATCTACCGAATTCAAGTATCCAGATTGATATCCAAAAGAAGTAGCTCCGTCACCAGAATTCTCACGACCAGCACCATAACCAATCACAACTAAATTCTCTCCCTCATTTTGATATCCAGCCATATCACCGATAGCTGTCACAAAACCACCAGTGTTAGCATTTCCTGCATTCTTACCAAACAGTGTTTGACTAAGACCTGTGCTATTTAATCCTGCATCTAGGCCTAAAATACTAGATTGTGAATCTAGAACTAAAATTTGATCAGCATTTGCAAAAACTCTACCACCAGTTGAATTAACAATTGGTTGCAATGCTCCGAGTGAACCATCTGCAATATTGTCTACATAATTCACATCAACATTATTTGCAACTGTAGCAACTAATTGTGAATTATAAGGAGCAGTTGCCCCTGCTAATGTTCTATAAATTCTCCTCCCCGTTACTGATGAGTCTGGAGAAACTGGCAAAGTCACATTTGCTTGCTGGTCAACTGGATTTATCACTGCTGATTCCACACTTGCCTCAGTTTCTCCATCAGTTGTTATATATGTAATTCGATATCGATATACACCGTTCAAGTTTCCAGCAACTGCATTTACCAAGGCAGTTGGCATCCCAGGCGCATCTACTCTATTCATTGCAATATTTCCGGCCACTGTTAATTTTTCAGTTGGTGAAATATTTCCGATACCAACATCCCCCGCTACCAACAAACCACCAGTTGGAGGCTCTGTCCATGAATAACCAATCGTTGTTTTTGAGCTAGAAATATAACTAGAGGTATTTAAAGTTATTCCACCGCCTGCATTATTCAAATATATATTATTAGAACCTGAAGATATATTGCCAAAACCCCCTATCTTAACATCACCATCTTCGTCTACACTAAATCTTTCAACTTCATCGCTAGTTCCAATTTGAAACAATTTCTGATTAGCAGTCGGCAAATCTTGATATATATGAAGATTAGTACTCGGAATTGTTGTCCCAAGTCCTACTCGTTTATTTGCATCATCCCAAAATAAATTCGTGTTATCCTGCGTCACCGCTACCCCAGAAGTGAATAGAAGTGAACCAGCTGTATATGAACTAGGAGTATCAGTTAATCCCAAGAAAGTTGTCGTTCCTTGAGAAGTCAAATCCATCCACGAAGATCCATCATAAAACAATAAGTCTGTTCCATCCGAATAGATATCTCCTTCATTCGCAGTTGTTGGAGCAATACCTGTCCTCACTCGAAGCGAAGACCTTGAAGTTGTAGATACTGGTAAATCCAAGGCTGCAGTTGGATCTATTTGATCAATTCCAAAATCAGCTCCTGTAATATAAAACGCATCATTTTCATTAAATCCGAAACTTCCAGTATCACCATTTGTTGCAGCAAAATCAAATCGAGGATTAGCACTATTATCCAAACCAAATCCAAACACTCCAGTACTCTCATCAATACTAAACATTGCATTGGAAAGAGAATTCCCACCGATTGCAAAATCATTAGTAACATCAGTTAGATATGCAATAACTCCATTGTCAGTCCAGTCACTTGACCCACCTGTATTAGAAACACACTTCCAAAGTTGACCAGCTAAATCCCAGGAAAGAATTTGATCTTGAGCACATCCTCCCATAAGTCTCAGTCCATCTGAACCAATTTCCAAACCAGAATTAGATTGAGTAGTCGTTGTCACACCAGATGTAGTCACATCGAGACTCAATATTGGTGTTGAATTAATCGAAAGTCCATTATCAAGTGCTAACCAGGTTGTTGCTCCAGCACTATCATCCCAAACCATTATTCTATCAGCATTCGGATCGGAAAGTGATCCTCCTGTACCACCAAAACCAAGACCAAGATATGGAGAAGTTGACCATGTTCCTGAAGAAATTGTTGGGATACCACTTAAAGAAGCAGTGTCTAACCCAGTACCACCACGAGATGGTGCCAATTGATCTTCCCCTGTTAGTGAATTTGCTCCATCCCAATAAGCGACTCTTCCAGCAGAACTAGCACCAGAAATTCCTCCAACAGAACTCCAGTCTGTAATACAATTAGTTCCATCACCCAAGCAAAGCCCCATGAATTCACCATATCCATCAGTCACAGTAGTATTGAATGTTGAGATTCCTCCACTTACAAACAAGTTACCAACAGTACCAGTGTCTGAGATTCCCATTAGAGTATTTACACCATCAGTAAATTGTAATCTTGAATTTGCAGTATTATATTCTGCAGTAATACCTAGTGTTGTTCCAAATTTCAAACCAACGTTGTCTACTACATTCCAAGAACCTAAGATTGACTCACTATCATTATCAAAAATATAACCCTCAACTTTATTTTCAAAATCTATTTCAGATGTAACTCCTGTACCACCATAACCAACTGCTAGAGCTGAATCGACTGACCAATTTCCTCCCGTTACAGTAGCAACACCAGAAGCAGATGAAGTATTAATACCAGTTCCACCATTCATCGCAGGTAATATTCCTGTAACATTTGAAGTTAAATTTATTTGATTTGCAGTAATTTGTTGATTTGAAAGTGAAAGGTAGCTTTGACCTGTTAGTGTTACTGCATCATGAATATCAGAAGTTAATGCAACTGTTCCACTAGCATCTGGAATTGTTATCGTTCTATCTACAGTTGGATCAGTGATATTCAATGTTGTTTCATATACATCAGCAGTTGAACCTTCAAATGAGATTGAAGAATCTGAAATATCAAAGAAGAAAGATGCTGTTTCTGTAGTAGATCCTCCAATTAATAGATCATCTGTTTCAGCTGTTAAGTATGTAAATGTTCCATTATCTGTCCATTTAGATCCTCCAGTTCCTCCAGTTTCTTCAGCCCATGTAAATCCTCCTGAGGCTGAATCGTATTTTAAGATATATCCATTAGTTGGTGCATTAGTTGCATTGATATCTACTT
>DEIO01000010.1 GCA_002352545.1 Patescibacteria group bacterium UBA2772 | reverse complement strand
TAAACTGGGCAAGACCCTTCTTTAAATTGCTCTCCATTGCTACAATCATTCTTTTGAAATGTGAAGGAGAAACAATCACGCGAGAATTCAGTGTGCCTGTTGGTGGAAAGATATTTAGAAAGTCTAATACAAATTCCTCTTTGGTGTGCATCATCTGCACTGTGTTTGCATATTTCCCTTTCAAATCATCATCATTGGCTTTGATTTGGATCTGTTGTTGTCCTTGTGCTGGTTGTTGGTTTTGATTATTCATGTTTTTGATTTAATTTTTCTAAATTATTTAATGCTTTCTTGTGAGTTGTCAAAATAATTACTTATTATTTTAAGAACCTTCGGAGAATATATTATTATTATTATTATTATTATTATTATTATGTCCGACATTTTCTATTGATATAAACTCTTTTTCTTCGCTTTTGATAGCTGAGAACAGTTTCTTGGAATGATAAATGGGAATAACAATGTCTTTCTCACCGTGAATAATTGTTATATTTTTCTTATCAGCTAATAAATCTTCATTATTATGTTTATCTTTAAGTATAAGTGAGACTGGAAAAACTGGAAACTTCTCCCCAGCAAGCTCTGTCATTTTATTAAAAGGGCTAATTAAAAGCAATTTATCAAACTCACTAATTGTAGCATGATATGAAGCAAATGCGCCTCCAATACTCTCACTCATCAAAACAGTCTCTGAAAAATTTTCATTTTTCAGAGAATCTCTCACATTCTCAACATCCTTGAAGATTACTTCTTTTCCAGATTTTTTCGAATCACCAGAATATCCAGTGTATCCAACAATCAAATAAGAGTAATTTGCCTTTTCAAAAATGTTCTTTATAAATGATCTATCACAAGCAGACCCTGCATTCCCATGATAAAATACTACGATCCTATCAGAGTTTTTCTTGAAATAGACCCTTGTTCCATTAAGATTTAATTTCTCAGCTTCATTGAAATTCTTACAAGAATGGAAGTTTTGATTATTCGGATGATAAATAAAATCACCCTGATTAAGATACAATAACAAGCCAAAGCCTAGATAAAGCAAAACAGGGACAAGCACAAAAGTTAACAATGTTTTTTAAGTATCATTATTATTGAGTTATTTAAAACATTCCTTCAAGAATATTTAATTCTATTATTACATTTCGGAGCCCCAGATGGTAACCCACCGAAAAACAAGAAATATGATAATAGAATTGAATTCAACAAAAAACATAAGGCCAGTTGAATTCGTTTATCTTTAGAAGAAACGAGGGCAATATTACCCTCGTCTATCTAAAGAGAAATTATTTCTTTTCTTCTTCTTTTTCTTTCTTGTCGTCTTTCTTTTCTTTTTCTTCAACCTCAGCTTCTTTCACTTTTCCTTCTTCTTCTCCCTTTGCTCCTTCTGGCGTCGTTCCAGCGGCTCCTGCTTGCGCCTCCTGAGCTGCTTTGTACATTTCTTCACCAATCTTTTGAGCTTCAGTTGAAAGTTCTTCAGAAGCCTTTTTGATAGCGTCTAAGTTTTCACCTTCCATGACTTTTTTCAAAGCTTCAAGCTTTTCTTCAACTGGTTTCTTCTTGTCATCAGAAATTTTGTCTCCAGCATCTTTGAAAGCTTTTTCAGTTGAATGAATAAGTGCTTCAGCAGTGTTTTTTATTTCAATCTCTTCTGCTTTTTTCTTGTCTTCTTCAGCATGAAGTTCAGCATCTTTCTTCATTTTCTCGATTTCCTCTTCACTCATTCCGCTAGACGCTTCAATTCGAATTGATTGTTCCTTGTTAGTTGCTTTATCAATTGCTTTTACATTCAAGATTCCATTTGCATCAATATCAAAAGAAACTTCAACTTGAGGAACTCCTCTTAGTGCTGGTGGAATTCCATCTAGCATAAATCTTCCAAGTGGTTTGTTATCAGTTGCCATTTTTCTTTCACCTTGCAAAACATGAATTTCAACACCAGGTTGATTGTCAGCAGCAGTTGAGAAAATTTGCGATTTAGTTGTTGGAATTGTTGTATTCCTTTCAATAAGCGGTGTCAAAACTCCTCCCATTGTTTCAATTCCAAGTGTAAGTGGTGTTACATCCAAAAGGAGAACATCTTTTACATCACCTTTCAAAACTCCACCTTGAATTGCAGCACCCATTGCTACAACTTCATCAGGGTTCACACTTGTTGATGGCTTCTTTCCAAAGAACTTTTCCACTTTCTTAAGCACCAATGGCATTCTTGTCATTCCTCCAACCATCACAATCTCATTGATATCAGAAGCTTTAAATCCTGCATCTTCTAGCGCCTTCTTCACTGGAATCAAAGTCTTATCAACCAAGTCTCCAACCAATTCTTCCAGTTTTGATCTTGAAATTTTTATCACAAGATGTTTTGGACCTTCTTCTCCAGAAGTAATAAATGGTTGGTTGATTTCAGTTTCTTGAGCTGTTGAAAGTTCAATTTTTGCTTTTTCTGCAGACTCTTTGATTCTTTGAAGTGCAAGAGGATCTTTTGAAAGATCGATTCCTTCTTCTTTTTTGAACTCATCCAGAATCCAAGCAATAATCTTTTCATCAAAATCATCTCCACCAAGATATGTATCACCATTTGTAGCTTTCACTTCAACGGTGTCTTCTGCAACTTCCAAGATTGAGATATCGAAAGTTCCTCCACCAAGGTCATACACTGCAATCTTCTCATCTTTCTTTTTGTTGAAACCATATGCAAGTGCTGCAGCTGTTGGTTCGTTGATAATTCTCTTAACCTTAAGTCCAGCAATTTCTCCAGCATCTTTTGTTGCTTTTCTTTGAGCGTCATCAAAATATGCAGGCACTGTGATTACAGCTTCTTCAATTTTCTCTCCAAGCTTTTCTTCAGCATCAGCTTTGAGCTTTTGCAAAATCATTGCAGAAATTTCAGCTGGTCGATAATCTTTTCCGTTCATTGAAATGTTCACAGCTTCATTCTTCCCACTAACAATTTTGAAAGGAAGCTTTTTTGCAGTTTCAGTTACTTCTTTATCAGAAAACTTTCTACCGATTAGTCTTTTTGCTGAATAAATTGTATTTTCAGGATTTGTCACAGCTTGTCTTTTAGCCAACAAACCTGCCAATCTTTCGCCACTCTTATTCACAGCGACCATTGAAGGAGTTGTTCTGTTTCCTTCTTTGTTTTCAACGATTTCAGGAGCCCCACCTTCCACAACAGCCATTGCAGAATTAGTTGTTCCCAAATCGATTCCTAGGATTTTTCCCATAATATTAATTTATATTTAGCTTATTAAATAATTGGATCTAAGAATCACTTTTAGTGTAATTCATTTTTATTAAATCCATATCCTCGGCGACGAATTTCATCACCGAGATATAAACTCAATTCAGACTACTTTTTAATCTTAACCTCAATTTTTCGTGGCTTCACATCTTCAGCCTTCGGAAGTGTAACCTTCAGAATTCCATCAGCAAAATCTGCTACAGCCTCTTCTCCCTTTACCTTGGTTGGCAATTCAACGCTTCGACAAAAAGAACCACTTCGTACTTCTTTGCGATAATAATCGCCTTTATTGACTTCTTTCTTCTCTTCACGAGAACCACTAACTGTTAGGACGTTATTCTCAACTGAGACTTCTACTTTTTCAGCCTCAATTCCAGGAACATCCATTTCGACAATGACATCTTCTTTCTTTTGGTAGACGTCGACAGCAGGAACAAAACCTTCCTCAAGAAAATCCTTGTCCCAACCTTGAGTTAGTTCATGGAATGGATCCCATGTAACCAGTTGTCTTCTTCTCATTGGTTTGTGTCCTCCTGTTGTTGTAATCAACATTACAGCAACATTCGGAATTAAATATTATTATTCTATTTAAACCCCTTGTTCAAAATTAATTTATATTACTTTGTTTCAACTGTAGCTGGTCTAATCACTTTCTCTCCGATTTGATATCCTTTCTTCAAAACCTTCTTCACTTCTCCTTTACTTTCGCCTTCTTCATCCTCGGATTTGATTACTTCATGCACCAACTCATTGACTTTATCACCTTCTCTTGTTGGAATTTCTGTTACACCATTACTTTCTAATACTGTTAGTAGTTGATTTTTGATATGCATCACACCTACCACCCAACCTTCACTTTGTTGCTCCTCGGGGATATGTTGCGTTGCCATTTCAAAGTTATCAATCACAGGCAAAGTCTCTATAATAAAATTCTCTAAACAAAACTTTCTAAAATCATCATTTGACCTCTCTGTTCTTTTTTTGAAATTGTCAAAATCTGCTAAAGTTCTACGCCAACCATTCAAGGATTTTTCAAGTTCAATTCTGTTTTTCGCTTTTAGAATTGTTTGTTTTTTCTCCTCTTCAAATCCTTTGCCTTTGAGTAACTTTTCCGCATCATCAAGTGGTAGCCACCTGGATTCTGAATGTTCTGCCTCTTCAAGATGGACTTCTTCTTCTCCTTGAACAAATGCGATATAACGTAATCCCCTTTTCTCAGTCTTAAAAGCTTTATGATCTTTTGGAAACTCAACTGCATCCAAAATTGGTCCAACAGTCACCTTCAAGCCAGTTTCTTCTAGCATTTCTCTTTGAATTGCTTCATTTATTGTTTCGTCCTTATCAATATGACCACCTGGCAAATCCCATTTTCCTGGATTCAAGCATTTTTTACTTCTTTTGAGTAACAATACTTCGCCACTTGAATTAAGAACTACAACCTTAACCGTAATCGCCATCAGTCGTACACAGTTATTTTCAAAATCAAATTCTTTGTTGTTTTTTTCTTCGTTCATTTTAAACTTATTCTTATTTTTTCCCATTAAACTCATGTGAAATTTTTTATTTTTATCTCCCCTACTTAGATATACGTAATCAACTTATCATATATATAAATAATCCGTTTTTCGTTTAGTAGCTAGGAAACAATATTAATTAGATTTACTCCTGTTGCAGAGAAAAACAATGCCTTTGCGCCTTTGCTGTTAAAGAATCCTTTAACAAAATCAATTAGATTCTTATTTTTTGAATATTCCATTCTCTTAGGACCAATAATTGCTAACACTCCTCTTTCACCATTTTCCAAACGATATGGAGAAACAATCATCGAACATTTGCGAATCTCTTCAATTGGATTCTCCTCTCCAATAAAGATTCTAGTCTCCCCATCCTTTAATTGAGAAAGTAATTTGTCCATTTTCTCATCAATAATATCAAGTGATGCTGAAATCCTAGAAACCTCATCTAATTCATTGAATTCTGGATCATTCATCAAAGTATTCATTCCAAAATCATAATATTCTTTCTTCTCAATAAGTCCTGAAAATGCTAGACATCTCGATGATGTTGAAAGTGTTTTTGCAAGTGTTCTTGAAAGTCTTGTATTCTGAGCTTTCAACTTCAACATTTCAACTTGCAAAGTTTTCTGATCATCCTCTGTTAGACTTTTATTTCTCAAGAGATTATCGATAAAATAACGGTATCCTGCGTCAGAAGGAATTCTTCCTGCTGAAACATGTGGTTTTAATAAAAAACCAATTTTTTCTAACCCCAACATCTCATTTCTGATTGTTGCAGATGAAATATCTTTCTTAAAACTCTTGGTTATTGAGGAACTGCTGACAGGGACTGCTGTTTTTATATATTCTTGAACGATTAACGCTAGAATTTTCCCCTGTCGTTCTGAAAGCATCTTTTTTTGTTAATCTGTTATTAGCACTCTACACACCTGACTGCTAAATTTATTGTATGATAGTTTCAAATATTTGTCAAACGTTTCTAGATATCCTAGAATAGGAATTAAATGGGGTAGCACCAAGACAACAACTTTCAAAAAGGAGTATTTAATGGAAAATTTCGACTTCACACTCAAAAACCTTTGTGTTACAAACAAAAATAAGGGTATCAGCAAAATCTTTTATCGCATACTGATAGCGACATCAACCTCTCTTATTCTTGTCTATGCTGAGCTTTTTGTTATGATTGAGGATCAATTCAATGTCTTTCCTTAGAATTGAAAAAACGAGCACCTAAAACAGTTCTTTAGAGGACTTTATTTTGAATGCTCCTCTGGGATAAATAACAGACAATTCACCAAACTTCAGTAAATTGCCTTTATTTTTTGCAGAAATAAATCACTTGATTTATAATAGAAAAGAAAAGAAATATCATGGAAACCAAGAGTTTCTTTGAAAAATTTTGATATGACCAACAAAAAAGAAAAACCAAAAACTGAAATTGAACTTGATTCCTTTTTGGTAGACGTTTGTAAGGATGCTAATTTACAACCTTTTCACAACATCTTCCACTTCCAAGGAGAAAACCCCGCGCAAAAAAAGCTTGGGGAAATTTTTGGATTAATTCAAAGCAATGAACACTCAGAAGAATCAGCATATCTGCCAAATCTACTCTCTCAGGTTATCAAGAGAGAGTTCTTTCTGAAGCCAAACAGAGGAACAGCAGAAAGCTTCGAAGCTACTTTAAATAAGGTAAACCTAGCATTAGCAGATCTAGCTGAACATGAAGTCACAAGTTGGATTGATAATTTGGATGTAGTCATTGGCATCATGAAAGGAAGTGAGATTCATTTTACAAAACTTGGAAACGGTCACATTTTTCTTTCCAAAAATAAAAGCATTATGGAAATTTCCAAAGAACTAAACAAATATGAAAACAATCACCCAGTTAAAACTTTCTTGGATATATCATCTGGAGAACTTTCTTTGAAAGACAAGGTCATCTTTTCAACAGATTCCTTGTTTGAATCATTATCCCTGGAAGAAATAACCAGACATACAAAAACTTTTACCTCAAATGAATTTGATAATATCCTAAAGTCCACATTAGACATCGAAGGACAAAATGTTGGAACAATTGTTATAAATATCAAAGAAAAGAGTGTTATGCCTGTTTCTAGCAAAAAACAAACGAGTAAACTAAACTTTTTTGGTGAAAGCAAAGATCTTTCAACGCGAACTTCGCTTGGCAAAAGATGTCATTCCCTCAAAAAACTTGATGGGAATAAAAATGAGGATAAGAACCAGAAAAACACGACTTCAACAGAAAAACTAATATCTTCTTTGATTCCCAAGAAAACTAGTAATGGCGAAATAAATCTTGCAGAAAAAAAAGTTTTTACCAAAGAATCGTCTTTAAATGAAAATTCTACTGCCCAAAAAACTAAGAAGCGAAAGATCATAAAAAAGAATATGGATATTGGCTCTTCGCCTATTTCGCCATTCGAACAACAACCGGAACTATTCATCAAGGAATCAGATGAGGGGGGAGGAATTGAACTAACAGAAATTGACAATAGTACAGAAAAAAGCTTTAATTCGATATTTAACAAAGCCAAAAAAACTCTTGAAGATCTGAAAAGAAGCTCTTTTTCATCAGATAAAATCTCATTGATTTCAAAACTCAAAATCAAAAAAGCTAACGACAACATCAAAGACATGTCTTTTAATAATAGTGTTTCGTATCCTTCTAAACCATCTAAAGAAACCAAGAAAAAAGAACATCTTGAAACAGAAAAAAGTAAAATCAAAGAAGAAAAGGATCTTATGCGATCAAAAAATCGAAAAATTAGAGAAAAAGAAGAAGAAATTTTTGAAAAAAAATATCAAGATAGAGTCTCTTCCTTTGAAAGTACTCTAAGGAAAATTAGCAAAAAAATTCAACCTTTTGATTTTAAAGGTACTTTTGAAAAAATAAGGTCATTCCTTGAAAAAATGTTCAAAAAAATATCCTCGTTTATTACCTTAATCTTTGAAAAATTACAATCCTCAGACAAAAAAGGCTCTACTGAAATGGATAAGTCCACCTATGAATATAGTGAAACCAAAGAGAAACTTTCGTTCAAAGATAGGATTTCAAGCGCACAAAAATATCTCAAAAAATCAACAGCTCCTGTTTTAACATCCATAAAGGAAAGAGATTGGGAAATTGGGAAAAAAAGACTATTTAGGTTACTTAAAAAACACAAAAAGATTCTTCTTATTTCTGCACTTGTCTTGTTTTTTATCTTGATTGTGATCTTTCTTTTGACTCTGAGAAAAGAGCCAGTAGCAGCAATTATTAAACCCGAAATCACAAAAGTTGAACCATCTAATCTACAACTAGCTAACAAAGTAGACTCGACTGAAATAGCAAACCTTGAATCTAAGGTTATTTCCCTAACTGGCGATAAAGATGAAATTTTTGCATACACAAACAATGGAAAGTTTTTCCGACTAAATGTGACCAATAATAAGTTAGAAGAAATAGCACTCAAAAATAGCGTTAGAAATATAAAAACACTTGTTTCAATGCCAACCTTAAGATTGATCTTCCTAATCTCGGAAAAAAATGTCTTCTCCTATAGTCCCGTAATGAATAGATTAACTGATGTAAATATTAAAATACCAAACAACATTTCAATTGGTGGCGCAGGAGTATACCTTCAATATCTATACGTTCTAGACAAAAACTCCCGAAATATCTATCAATTTCCAAGAAAACCAGGTGGTTTTTATAATCCAAAAGCAAGAATCGCCAATCAAGAATTCTTCTCTTCTGCTGCTGATTTAGCTGTAGATGATTCATTATTAGTAGCCTCCGAAAAAGGAGAAATTCAACAATATTTTGAAGGAAAATTAAAAACATCACTAAAGTTAAAAGCTTCTGATACAAACAAATTAAAAATTGTGGACATTGAAACAAACACGAAACCAAATACTATTTATGCCTTAGACTCTCAAAATGGTGTTTTGTTTAAGATCTCCAAAAACAATCCTGAGAAACAAAAAATGTTCTTCAACAAAAACTTTATTGAAGCTCAAAATTTTTGGGTAAATGAAAAACAAGACAGAGCTTTTGTTAGCACAAAGGAAGGTAAAGTCCTTAGAATTTCAGTTAATTAAAAGCGCCTAGAACATTTCTTGTTAGGATTTCCAAGTGATCCTTCTTCCGAAAAAAAATAAACAAAAAAACTCAGGAAATTTACTGAGTTTTTTTGTTTATTTATTCAATGTATTTTTGTTCTAGTTTTCAAACTTAGGAATCTCAACGTCATCTGCTATAAGTTCAGGTCTCTCTTCTGCTTGTGTAACTTTCATAATATCCCTATCAATCTTCCCAAGTTCCTTGTTGGAGTGATTGTAATGGTTTACTGTTGTTTTCAATGTATTTCCAAGCTTTTCATGATAAGCAACGTACTGATCAAGATGTTTTCCTAGTTTTTCAACATTCTTTTGTATTTCTTTTGCAGACTCCTCAATCTCAAGAGCTCTGAGTCCTTGCAAAACGGTCTGTAGATATGCCAGAAAAGAAGTTGGTGAAACAATAATCACATGCTTATCTTTAAATGCATATTCAATCAAATCTCGCGAAAAAACTTGTGAGTTACCAACCTTATTAATCAATAGATCATAGTAGATTGCCTCTGAAGGAATGAACATAAAGGCAAAATCAACGGTATTCTCTCCTGACTTTACATATTTAGAAGTTTCATCAATTCTATTCTTCAAATCTTGTTTGAATTGTTTTTCAAGAACAGTCCTCTGATCTTGTTCGGTGCAGTTTAAAAGTTTTTCATATGTTTCCAAGGAAAACTTTGAATCTATTGGAACAATCTTTTCTTTCACAAACACAACAGCATCAACAATCGTTCCGTCATCAAAACCATATTGCATTTGATAGCTATTTGGTGGTAAAACATTCTTGAGAGTTTCCTCCAAAAAATATTCGCCAAGCACACCTCTTTGCTTTGGATTCTTTAAAATATCTTGTAAATTCTTAAGTTGCGAGGAAAAATCCATCACTTGGCGATTTGTTTCATCAAGCTTTATCATGCTTTCAGTAACACCCAAAAGCTGTTTGTTAATCATATTGATCTGACCTTGATTCTCTTTTGAAATATCTTGTATAACTCGAATATTTTCACTCGATTGACTCCTTGAAATTGTATTAGACTCAGAAAGTCTCCTGTCTAATTCCTGCTTGTTATCAGCTAAACGTCGATCCAATGTATGAATGACTTGGCCCATTTGTTGCTGTAGCATAAGTAGTTCTTTCCCCTTGTCCTCACTTTGGACATTTGAAAGCTTTTTATTAAGAAAAAATGTCAAACCAACAAAACCAATTATCAATAAAATCACAACTATAATTATCTCCAAACTCATCTTTTAACTTTAATCTTTATGTGCTTTAACTGTAGCTTTTATTCTCTCAAAATCATTATCGATTTCAGTTTGGATTTTCTTTAGAATTGAGTCTTTATTTTCATCTCTAAAAATGTGCTTAAACCTCCCCTGCATTCCATAGAATTCTTCAATTGATTTTCTTTCTTTTGGTTCATAGGAAAGTTTATACTTCCCATTTTCAACTTCATATAAAGGCCAAAAGTTTGCTTCTGTGCCTAGTTTTGCTACGTCAAAAGTTTTACTAGGTGGAAATTTCCAGAGTGCAACACAAGGAGAAAATACCAAAATGAACTTTGGACCCTTTATTTTCAAAGCTTTCTTAACTTTATCTTTGAAATCTTGCAAAAAACCAATATTAGCAGTTGCTAAATATGGAACATGATGTCCAGCGACAATTGCCATAATATCTTTACGTCGTCTCTCTTTTCCAAAAGACTCCTTACCAAAAGGAGTTGTTTGTGTACTAGCACCCATTGGAGTCCCTCCACTTCTTTGATTCCCTGTGTTCATATAGGCCCCATTATCGTAACAAACATACAAAAAATCATGCCCTCTTTCCAATGCACCAGAAAGTGCCTGGAATCCAATATCATAAGTTCCCCCATCTCCACCAAAAGCGATTACCTTAACTTTTTTGCTAACTTTCTTTTGTTTACTCAAAGATTTAACTGCAGCTTCAATCCCAGAAGCAGTTGCTCCTGCATTGCCAAATACACTATGAATATACGGGATTCTCCAAGAAGTATTTGGGTAAATCGTTGAAGTAACTTCCATACATCCAGTTGCATTCGTAACAACAATTGGATCATCAGTAGCATCCAAAACAGTCCTCACGACAACCCCAATCGGACAACCAGCACAAGTTGTAGCTGCTGTAAATTTTTGTTTTTTATTTTTATTAGTCATATTAAAATTCTAAAAACTTATTTTAAATTTCTGCTCACGATTATTACATTAGATATTCCGGAACTTCCTTGTTGGTAAATAGTTCTTCAATTTGCTTTTCAAAAACATCTCTACCTCCAAGTCCATAAACAACGCTTTTCACTTCCTTCCCTGTAGCATGTTCAATCTCAGTTGCTAAAATTTGTTTTGTGCCAAATGCTAGGTTTCTATCCATTACAATAATATTCGAAACACCTCTTAGAGCTTTTTTTACAGCTTCATATGGAAATGGTCTGAACATACGAATTTTCAATAATCCTATATTTTCTCCATCATCTCTTAAATTATCAACTGTATCTTTAATAGTTCCGCAAACGCTCCCCATTGCAACAATAACTTTATTCGCATCTTCGGTTCGATATTCTTCTACAAAAGAATATTCTCTGTTTGATATCTTAGCGAACTGATCTGCAACTTCCTGAAAAATAGCAGGTACTTCGTTCATTGTATCTTGAACTTGTTTTCTAAATTCGAAATATGCATTTGGAAGAGCAACAGGTCCAAATGTTTTAGGATGCTCAAAGTCGAAAAGATTGTCTCGTGGAATATATTCACCAATAAAATGTTGTATTATCTTATCCTCAAGCAACTCAATGTTTTCAACGCTATGTGAAACAAAAAATCCATCCATATTCGTAGCGACCGGCAAAAAAGCTTTCTCTGCAATTTTGGTTGCAATAAACATATTATCATAAGCTTCTTGGGCTGTTTCTGCAAAAAGTTGAACCCAACCAAGATCTCTCATCACCATTGCATCAGAATGATCTCCATGGATATTAATTGGTCCAGAAATCGCACGGTTTGAAACTGCCATAACAATTGGTAAACGCATCGAAGAAACAACTGGCAAAACTTCAAACATATACATAATCCCCTGTGAACTTGAAGCTGTCATCGTTCTTGCTCCACAGGCAGCAGAACCAATACAAGCGCTCATTGCACTGTGCTCTGATTCTACAGTTACAACCTCAGTCTTAACTCTTCCATTTGCTTTTTGCTTAGCAAAATATTCTATAATCGGCGTTTGCGGAGTTATAGGATACATCGCAACAACATCTGGGTTGATTTGTCGCATAGCCTCACCGACAGCATAGCCACCAGTAAGAGCAATTTTTTTTGTTTTTGTGTTCATTTCTATATTCAAAAATAAATCAATTTAACTAACTATTTCTTCTTCAAATTTTCAATAACTTCACTAAAATTAAAACATTCTATATCTGCTACATCAACAACTTTTTGCCTGCTTACATTTTCCGAAAAAGCAATAAATTTTTCAGCGCCACCATTTCTTCTGATTTCATAATCAGTCCAACCATCACCAACTACAGTTATATTTTTCAATTTCAATGCTTCTACTGCCTTAGTTTTTCCTCCATCCTGCGCAAGAAAACACTCTGAATCAACACCAACAACTTTATCATTTTCAAATATAAATTTATTAGCTAGCACATTCTTCGGTAAAATTCCAAAATCCTGTACTATCGGTAAAATATAATCCAAAAATCCACCGGAGATTACATATAGATTCTTATTATTTTCTTTAAAAAAATCTTTATTATCTAGAAACGACTTTGTTATATTTTCCTTTATATCTACAATAAGCTTATCAATATGCTTTTGCTTTACACTAAAAAGTTCCAATCTGGATTGCAGTGATGCTGGAAAAGAAATTTCGCCTAACATCCCTTTGTTTGTGATGGCTTCAATTTCCCTTGCCTTCTGCTCCTTGTTTGGATCATGCTCCAAAGCAATCTTTGCTAATTCATCTAAGGCTTCTGTTTTGATAAAAGTACTATCAAAATCAATCACTAAATTAAATTTGCAACAGATTTCTTCCATCTTTTCTTCTTTATTTATTTCTGAACGTCACTAATTTCAATTGCCGCAACAGGACAAACATTCTTACAAATTCCACAGCCTTTGCAAAATTCTGGATCGATTACTGCAACCATCTTTCCTTTAATTTTTTTCATCATAATCGCACTTTCGGGACAATGTTGAACGCATTGCGTACAACCAATACATTTTTTTCCAACAGTGAAAATTGAGTTCTTCCAATCTCCGATATTAGGATAGTTTGCTGGATTATTTTCAATAATAGCTCCAAACTCCTTACCTAACTTGCTATCACCCCCCTTTTTTATTTTTCTGAAATGATTGCTTTTTGTTTTTTTTATTTGCGTCATTTTTTAACCATTCAAATTTTAATAGAGCCTAAAAGCCATTTCGATAGCTTTTATATTCTTATCTGTCTTTTCCTTGCCAACTTTCTTTTCATATTTAGCACGAAAAACACTTATGATATCATCGATCTTAACAATATCGGTCACAAAAGCAAACTTGCCTAAGATAACCGTATTAGGACGATCCTCACCAATCACTTCCAAACTCATACCACTAGCATCAACAGGGATTATATTACCTTCAAACTTAAGCTTCTTTTTCAATTCGTCTTTAGGTTTTTGCGAATTTATGATTAAAGCTTCGGTTCCTGTTACATTTTTCGTAACATCAATAACATTTGCAATTGTTTCATCCAAGACTAAGACACAATCTGGATCAATCACAGGCTCTCTTGTTCGAATTGGCTTATTTGATATTCTCACAAAAGCTCTCATCGGTGCACCAGTTCTTTCTGGTCCAAAATTTGGAAAAGCTTGTACAAACTTACCTTTACAAATAGCTGCTTGTACAAGGATTTCCGCAGTCGTTTTAGCTCCCTGACCTCCACGGCCATGGATAACTATCTCGTATTTGTTTTTGTTTTTCATAATTCCCGGAGGAATAAATTATTATTATTGAACTTTTACTTTTTCATCTTCTTCATGTGAAACCTCTTTTGATTCTTCGTCTTCGTCTATATCTTCAGAATCTTTATCCAATTCCCTTTGAATCATTTCATTAATCTCCATAGCTGAAAGTACTCCACTTGAAAATTGTGTACTGATAAAAGTTGCAGGAGCACCAGCTATACCAATTTCATTGGCTTGATCTACATCTTCTTCGATAAGAGCTTCTGATGTCTTCTCATCCATACATTTATTGAACTTATTTGCATCAAGTTTCAAGTCTCTAGCATATTTCTTGAATTTAGCTGTGCCTTCAGTGTCTTGCCAATCTTTTTGAAATTCATATAACAGTTCTCCCATTTCCCAAAATTTATCTTGGTCCTGAGCACATCTAGCTGCCATAGCAGAATTCTTACCCTGCAAATGAAAACTTAGTGGAAAATCTTTATATACGAGAGAAACTTTGTCTGATCCAAAAGATTCTACTGTTTCTTTAATATTTTTGAAATGCTCTCCACAATATGGACATTGGAAATCAGAGAAAACAATCACTTGAGTTTTCGCATCTTTATTCCCCAAAACAGCATCCTTTTCAAAAACTTCTGGTGTCTGCAGATATTTTCCAACAGGAACACCTAATCCAGCAGAGTTCAAAACGAAAGAACCATTCTTCTCAGCAAATACAACTCTACCCTCTCCTTGAAAAAACTTAGTTTCTTCAATTTCGTTTGAAAAGAAATATGTTGGCAACGCTTTTACATCATATGCTTCAACAAGAGCCTTTCCGTCTTCTGATTCTACATCAATGCTATTCACAACCATAGTTGGAATGTAATCCCTTAACCACAATAAAACTTCCTTTGGATCACAGCCTTTACAACTTTCCATTTCTTCATCACTCACAGTAAGAACTTTCACATCAATAGCTGGCTCATCAAAAGCCACCCAAGTCTTATCACCGTTAACCAAAACTTCAGAATTATCAAGAGCTCGCTTGGAAAAACCATCTCCACTCATAAACTGAAAAACATCCACAAAAAAACTACCGATTGCAATACCAGTAAGCAATATAACTGCAGCTACAAGATTTTTCATCTTCTTCTGTGACTCTTCCACTTGATCAAGTTCTGCTAACGTCGCTTGCCCTGCAACTTCTTCTTCCTTACTTTTTGTTTCCTCTTTTGTTGCCTTAACTGCAACTTTTTTATCTACTTTTTCTTCTTCTTTTTTCTCTTTTACTTCCTTTTCTTTTTCAACAACAATCTCTTCTTTTAAAACTTTTGAAACCTTCTCCTCAATTTTTGCTTCTTCTACTTCCTTTATTTCCTTCTTCACATGTCCCTTGTTTTTCTTTTTTTTCTTTGACATATCTTTTAATTACTTTTGAAAATACGTTAATTATAGATCACTTTCTTCACCATCAGCATCAGCATCAGCATCAGCATCAATATCATCGTCTTCTGCTTCCCCCTCTTCCAAGTCTTCTTCATTGGTTTTACCAATTTCAGTCAACATATAATTTCCTCTTGTTTTCTCCAACCGAGGATCATTTGCACCCATAACTATTGATTTTGTAGCTTGTGTTTTGATTACAAGCCCCAATAGAAAACCAGCTACAAATAAAGAAATTATCCTAACATCAACATACTGAAAAAAACCTTCTTTTTCAGTAGTATCTGTTTTCCTTAAAGAAATTTCTTTCTGTTGCTTTTTTTCTTCCCATGGTATTTTGACTTCTCCCCCCTTTTTTTCCTTGTTTTCCATATATTTGTTCTCTAGAATTATCGCCTCCTACAATCCATACCTTTTACTTAAATTTAACATATACATTTTACTTTTACAACCTTGACAAATACCCTATATTAAGCTTTACTTACTTGAGTTTGTTATTATTCGCAAAAATAATAACAAGTAAAAATCACTTATTTTGAAACATTTGAGAATAGATTTTTTTTCAAGTATAATAGAAAAGTGAAGAACTCATCATAATAACAAAACATATATAGGTTGTGTTGCGATATATCACAACACAATATTTTTTAATTTTACAACAAAAAAATGACAGCTACCCAAAGAAGACTCTATTTATTGGTTTTTGTAATCCTTTTCTTTATAACAGCACCTGTACTCGTCCTTTTCACAAAAGGATATCGCTTTGACACGGTAAATAATATCTTTGTTTATAGTGGATCAGTAACAATAAAAAGTGTGCCCAGAGATATTGAAGTCCTTGTTGACGGAAAGAAAAAGAGAAAAAGTCAATTAAATGTAATAAACGGATCTTACACTATCAACGGAATACGTCCTGGAAAACACACTGTTACATGTAAAAAAGAAGGTTACACGACTTGGACTAAAGAAATAGATGTTCATTCTGGTATTTCAACAGAATTTTGGAACGTCCTGCTTCTCCCAACTTCTAATTTTGAAGAAAAATCTTTTACAACTGAAAATATAGAGCAGTTCTTCTTATCACCGAGAAACAACAATGAGGTTGTAATCTTTTCAAAACAAGATGATAAAAGTATTGTGTCACTTCTAAACACCCAAGATGATTCATTAGAGAAAATATACGAAACATCTGAGTTCTCTTTTTTAGCTCAAAATAAAAAAGAAAATGTAGAATGGAGCAGCGACAACAAAAGAATTCTAATCCCATTTCTAACGAAGGATGGTGAGAAAACTTTTGTCATAGCAAAAGTAGATGAGGAAAATTTAGAAGACTTAGTTATCTTAGATAATCTTTTCGAAGAAAAAGTAGAGAAAGAAGAAATAAGCAAAAATGCCAAAACAATAGCACCGATAGAAGAAGTCTCCGCTTCTTCTATGGCACCTAAGCCAAATAGCAATACTACTAGCAAGGAAGTCGTTTCGAACACCAAAACAAAGGAAGCTCTTACCACAAAAAAAAAGAAAGACTCTTCAAAAGAAGCAACGATTGAGGACATGGAAAAAACACAATTCAAACAAGTTCGTTGGATGTTTAATAAAAACGATGAGTTAGTTGTGCTAACGAAAGATCATCATCTCTTCTATATAAATATCGAAAAACCAGAAGAAAAAATATTGTTAGACAAACAAGTTGGTGGTTTTGATTTTGCGGGAAACAGAATCTATTATTTTCATCTAGTAGATAACTCAATTTGGGAAGTTAAAAACACAGACATTGAGAATAAAAAACAAATTGCCAGTCTCCTAACGATTACTGACAAAGACTCTTTTGTAAAAATGGTTACCTATGACCAATACAGAATCGCGCTTATCACACAAGATCACAAACTCTTCCTCTTCAATTATGAGAAAGAAGAATGTGAGGTTTCGATTAAAGAACTTTCCAATAATACTCAAGATATTCAATTCTCCGATGATGGGAAAAAACTACTATATTGGAGTGATAATGAAATTTGGTACACAATGCTAAGAGACTGGGAAGTTCAACCAACCAGAGAGAAGGGTGAGAAATTCCTAATCACAAGATCATCGATTCCAATCAAAAATGTTCAATGGATTGAGGATTATGAGAATATTTTCTTTACTATGGGAAACACTATCAAGTCATCTGGAATTGACGTTAGAGATCACATTGCAATCATAAACGTTCAGAAAAGTTCGCAAGAAATCATTGACAGAGATGTCCTTTATGACAAAAACACTCAGCTTCTCTACTCCAAAAAACCAGTAGAAGGAAAAAACGAGTTCAAACTATACAACGTTAAACTTATTGATAGAGGAAACTTCTTAGGACTATAGAAGAACTCCAAACAAAAAAACTTCCTTGTCATAGCAATATGACAAGGAAGTTTTTGCAAAACCATAGATTATCTAGACTTGTCCGATTTCATTTTCATTTCCTCTTTTATATTATTTCTTTGTCATAATTTTTTTCATCATAGACAATCCATCACCTACATTCGACATAGAAACTTATTAGCAAATATTTCACAGTTTCAAAAAATGGATATTTAAATATCCATTTT
>DEIO01000018.1 GCA_002352545.1 Patescibacteria group bacterium UBA2772 | reverse complement strand
GATCACCTCCTTTCTAGGGAGATAATCGATAAATTCGAGAGGCTTATTCACTAGGTGGACTTGCTATGCAAGACATCGAATAAGTTGGATTTATCCGGCGGTCAAACTCAAGTTTTCTTGAGTGCAAGCCAAGGGTTTAACAGAACCTAAACTCCATTGTTGCAAGACAAAAGTGAATCTGTAGTCATATTGGCATGAGTACTATATATGCTGGTTTTTGTCCAGATTCGTCTGGGCAGGACTAACCGCAAAAGACTTTGATGAAATTATATATTTCTCATTCTATATCTTGAATCTATTTAGTTTAAAACTTAAACGCCAGAAATGGCGTTTTTGTTGTGGGTTGACATTTTTGCAAAAAGATTTAGAATGTAGGCGTTCTCTTCAAAGGGAATAGCTAATAAGTTAAGTTCAATTTTATGAACCACTTTATGAACCACCTATTGACTGTTCCCCGTGCTCAAAAAAAGAGGAGGTGACTTACCCTTTTTCGACCGAAAAAGAAGGTTACCAACCCTTGTTTTGATGTTAGCTGTGGGGAACTTTAAACTTCCTTACCAATACTAAGGAAAGTAACATCCAGTCCCAAAAACTCCAGGTAATAGTTGGAGCTAGTAAACCTGCGCGGTTCGCGACCGATAAAAAGCGAAAACAGGAACTTGTAAGATTGTTGAGTATTATGAGTATTGGAAAAACTCGACAGCCTATTACACTGTCGAGTTTTTAGTTTTAAAATTTATAGCAATTTGATGTAAAATTCCAAAAGTAGTTTTTTGAGCTGTAATTAGATAATTTATTTGTCTTTAATTTAATAAAATGACCGAAAAATATTTTTTTGAAATTCCAGTATTTAGGTGCACAAAAGAACAATTTCTAAAAGAAAGAAAAGAAGAATCAAACAAGTTAATACAAGATTGTGAGTCAATAATTTCAACCTCAGGAGTGAAAGATAAAAATTACGATTGTAAAAAATGGGTTTTGTCGTTAATGAAGAAATCCAGCTATCATTATAGTGAGCTAATTGGATTTATAAGGTTGTATTCAATTCCCAATCAAATAAGAGCTCAGTTATATTTTGTGAATAAAAGGATTTCTAGGAATCTAGTTAGGAAGCCGTGGTGTTATATGGATAATAAGATGTTTGAAATTTGGATTAGGCATAATGATACCAATGAAACTCTTTTTAATAGAATCGTAGAGCGTATTAACGATTATAAAGAAAATTCGAAGCTTTCTAAATTTGTAATTGACATGGAATGTTTTAATAATGGTGGTAGGTTTGTAGATTTTTTAAAAATAGACGAAGATGCAGGTATGGAATGAAATAACTTGACTTCCCCTGACACGAAGCTAATCTGTGAATGCTTAATGATTAGTATGAACACATGAAAAAAGAGAAATTTATGGTCTTTGAAAAAATTCGTAAAGATGGGATTAAGCCAAGAAGAAAGAAAAAATCTAATTGGGAAAAGGGTATCGGAAAATCTAGAAATGATTTGGTGTATTTAACTTATTGCTATGTTTGTTATTACGCTGTAGCATCTTGCAAAGAGAGAGATGATGTCCCCGTTGTTATTAAGGTTAGAATAAACAGCAGTAAGACAAAACTATTTGCAGATGAGGAATATCTTTTTAGAATGTCAATAAATGAGTGGAAGGATAAAAGCAAAGAAGAACAAATGGCAATCTATAACAGTTTTGACCCAAAAATGTTCGGAATAAATAAATTATTCAAGGACGTTTGGCGGGAAAGTTTAAAATTTATGGGAACGGTGTGTGCTGAAAGTGTCCCAGTGCATGATATCATGGGGTATACTGAACTTTCATTTGATGATAAAGAATTGCATGAACACATTGACCCATCTATTAGTATAGAAAATTATCGCAGTATGTCTCAATTTTACATAGATTATTTGGAAAGATTGGATTATAAACCAATAAGATAACTTACTCCTAAGAATAATCTCCTTAGCGGAGAGCAAATCTATGCTGAGCCTGTTTTTTCTTACATAATCCAATACAATCTAATATAGACTAGATATAAGAATAATCTATTGATTTTTCTTATATAATCTTATATAGATAATATGTAAGCAAAAAAGATGTTGAAAAACAATCAATTTGAAGTTAGGTTGAACAATCTTTCATCTGAAATATGGTCAAAGATATCTAAAATTGATGAAATTAAAGGAAGGTGGATGGGAGGAGCTAGTTTAAGTCCTCAGATTTTGGGTCGTTTGAAACAATCGGTTTTGGTTACTTCTGCGGGGGCTTCAACTCGTATTGAAGGAGCAAAGTTATCCGATAAAGAAGTGGAAAAATTGATTCAGGGAATAAAAATTGGTAAATGGAAAAATAGAGATGAACAAGAAGTTCACGGATATTATGAACTTTTGAAAAATATTTTTGATTCTTGGGATGGCTTGTCATTAAACGAAAGCACGATTAAACATTTCCATAATCAAATGTTAAAGTATTCATCCAAAGATGAAAGGCATAAGGGTGAATACAAAAAAACGGAAAATGATGTAGTAATGCGTGATAAAAAAGGGGCAGAGATAGGAGTAGTTTTTAAAACTATGCCAGCGTATCTTACTCCAAAGAAGATGCAAGAATTAGTTGATTGGACAAAGATGGCGTTGACTGAAGGAAATATTCATCCGCTTTTGGTGATAAGCAATTTTATTGTTGAATTTTTGAATATTCATCCTTTTCAAGACGGGAATGGAAGATTATCAAGAATTCTCACTAATCTTCTTATATTGAAAAGTGGATATTTATACATGCCATACATTTCTCAAGAAAAGTTAATCGAAGATAATAAAAGTGATTACTATATTGATCTTCGTAGAAGTCAGAAGACATTTGGTAAAAAAACTGAAAACATAACTGACTGGTTAAATTATTTTTTGATGATTTTTCTTAAACAATCTGAAATGGCAGTTGAATTACTAGATAGTGAGCAAGTAGAAAAAATACTCTCAGTAAAGCAATTAGCAGTTTGGGAATATTTGCAATTAGTAGAAGAAATTAATCCAGGAGAAATTGCTAAAAAAACTAAAATTGCTAGACCAACTGTTAATCAGGCTTTATTGAGATTACTTAAATTGAATAAAATTGAAAAAATTGGTTCTGGTAGGGGAACGAGATATCGAAAATTGTAAAAATCTTTGATGTTGATTGCAAGCCAAGGGTTTAACAGAACCTACAATCTTGTCGCTCTCGAGACACGTCGTTCGCGTAACGACTGTGTCGAGCGACTGGATCAATCTGTAGTCATATTGGTATGAGTACTATATATGCTGGTTTTTGTCCAGATTCGTCTGGGCAGGATTAACCACAAAAGAGTTTGATGAAATTATATATTTCTCATTCTACAATCTTGAATCTATTCAGTTTTAACTTAAACGCCAGAAATGGCGTTTTTGTTGTGGAGGGAAAGGATTTTGATTTAATCTATTGACAAAAATAATAAGGTATGCTATAGTCATACTTCGAGTGAAAGTTCTTTGAGATAAAATTATTATTTCTGTTAGTCTGTTTAAGATAATGATTTATTTGTTATTTTAAGCGGATTAATAGGAGTATTTTTTGCTTGAACTATTTTAGTTCGGGTGTAATTTTTTCAAGGGAGGCGTTATGAATTTTTTTTCAGTAGAACCTTTATTGGCAGTCGTTGATGGAAAACCTGTTTATGGTAAAGATCTTGGCTGTATTGAGGACTTTCAAAAGATGAAATACGCTGTTGAGAATTCTCTAAATGCCTTGGGCGCCAGAGTTAACGGTGACCAAACTGTTATTTTTGGAAGATTTTATCCGATTGAGGTTTTGGAGCGAATTGCTGCTACTGAACCGAGGGAGGTTAAGAAGGATTTTCTTAATTTCTTTGTGTGGGGAGATACAATTGGTCGTTCCCATAATCAGGAGCAGATCCTGATAAACAAAAAACGGGATCATGCCAGGGCTGTTGAAATATTGAGGATTTTGAGAGAGTTTAATTTGCCGGGAGCTTTTTCTCAAAAGTTTAAACAGACTCCAGCTTTGCCGGGATTTGTGGCAGAATCTGAATTTGTCTAAGGGCAAGGGCTCTTTCGAGCAAAAAAAGCCTGGTCATAATCATTGACTGGGCTTTTAAAATTGAAAATAAATTTATTCGGTGATTAAGCTTGGATTTATCCGGCGGTCAAACTCAAGTTTACTTGAGTGCAAGCCAAGGGTTTAACAGAACCTAAACTCCATTGTCGCAAGACAAAAGTGAATCTGTAGTCATATTGGTATGAGTACTATATATGCTGGTTTTTGTCCAGATTCGTCTGGGCAGGACTAACCGCAAAAGGTAATGATGGAAATATATTTCTTATTCTACAATCTTGAATCTATTTAGTTATATTGAAAAGCACTCCTAGGAGTGCTTTTTGAATTTTCAATGTCGCCAAAAATAGCGTTTTTGTTGTGGGAAGAAAATTGGCGTGGTATATTAAAAACATAGAGAATAGTAAATTATAATATAAATAAGTGTTTGTATAATCATAAAGTAAAAAATTGTGAAAAAAAATTACATTAAAATCAAATTTTAATTGGCTTAAAAAGAATAAAAAAATAATATTTATTTCTTTAGTAATTGTTTTTGCGATAGCGGGAATTTCTTATGCCTCAATTAAGATTGTTGAAAACAAAAAGAAAAACTCAGAGGCGATGTCAGAAGTTCAAAATAAGTTAAACGAATTACAAGAACATAAGGATGAACAGGTAAGACTTGAAGAGGAAAAAATAAGACAAATTGAAGAAGATAAATTATTGTCTAAACAGCAGGAAGTGGAGCGAAATGAATAGGAAAGAAAAGAATTGCTAGAGGTTTGTGAAAAAAGAAAAAAAGAATGTTCCTTGAAAATAGTCAGTCAACGACAAATGATTGTTTAATATGAAACAGATTATAAAAAATATAAAAAGTATTTAGAGGATAAAGAGGCCGATTGTAAGGACGAAATTGACGATGATGTTAGTGATCTTGAAAGAAAAATGGAAGAGACAGAATGTTTATTGCAATTAGGTTCTAACTCTTTAATTAACTTAGGAGATTATAAAAATAACTGGGAAGGTTCTCAGGAGGAACTAGATGAAATTATTAATAATTGCTCGGGTTATCAAGACTCTTGTGAATAATTTTATGAAAAAAGAATTTTATACAGCTCAAGAATTGGCTGATAAATTAAGAGTTAATATAATGACGATTTATCGCTATATTAAAGCAGGAAAATTAGAAGCTTATAAAATAGGCAAAGAGTTTAGAATTGACAAAGAAGAACTTGATAAATTTCTTAATAATGTAAAAAAGTTTGCGTGATTATTGCGTGATTATTGCGTGATTGTTAAAAATCGTGTATAATAAAAATATGTTAAATTCAAATTATAAACTCACTAACAAGATATTAAAAAACTTGACCGATATTGCTGAAAGCAAAGGTGCTATTGAAAAAGCCAAATTATTGCCGAAACACGAATTGAGATTGAAGCGTCAAGCTATAATAAGAATGTCCCATAGTTCCACGGCTATCGAAGGGAATGTTTTGAATATTCGTCAAGTTGAGGATTTGTATGCCAACAAAAAAATAGATGCCCCTAATCGAGATATTTATGAAGTGCAAAATTATTTAAAAGCCTTGCAGTATATTGAAAAATTTATTGAAAGTAAAAAATTTATTACAGAAAAAGTATTACTAAAAATTCACTCTTTAGTTACTAATAAAACTTTGCCAGTTGAACAGTCTGGAAATTTTCGAAAAGGCCCAGTTTTTGTAGTGAAAAGAAGATTAGGTTTTCCAGATGAGATCGTATATACGGGACCCAAAGCATTAAAAGTTCCTTTTCTTTGCAATGATTTGATTGAATGGATAATCAAAAGTAAAAAAGAAGAAATCAATCCAGTGATTGTGGCAGGAGTGGTTCATTTAGAACTTGCGGCTATTCATCCTTTTACTGACGGGAATGGAAGAACTGCCAGGGCTTTGGCAACGCTCATTCTCTATAAAAGAGGGTATGATTTTCGTCATTTGTTTGCCTTAGAGGATTATTATAACAAAGATTTGCAGAATTATTATAAAGCTATAAATGTAGGTAAAAATTATGAAGAAAGAAAAACTGATATTACAGAATGGTTAGAATATTTTGTGGAAGGATTTAGGGAGGAGATTATGAATACTAAAAATCAGGTGACCACATTAGCTTTTAGGAAAATAGATGAGTCTATCGACAGTCAAATTTATTTAACAGATAGACAGCAAAATATTTTGGATTTTATTGACCAAATGGGTAGAATTAAGGTTGGCGATGTTGTTGATATTTTGAAATGTCCGCAAAGAACTGCTCAACTAGAGCTTCAGAAATTAAAAAAGCTAGGAATGATTAAACAGGTAGGGAAAGGACCCGCAACTAGTTATGTTTTTAAATAAAAAATACTATAATATTTGCGATCAATTGAATGTGCTAATCTAGGAGAAATTGCTAAAAAAACTAAAATTGCTAGACCAACTGTTAATCAAGCTTTATTGAGATTACTTAAATTGAATAAAATTGAAAAAATTGGTTCTGGTAGGGGAACAAGATATCGAAAAGTATAAAAGTTTTGAATATTGATATGAGTACTATATATGCTGGTTTTTGTCCAAGTTTACTTGGGCAGGACTAACCGCAAAAGAGTTTGATGGAAATATATTTTTTATCATTCTATATCTTGAATCTATTTAGTTTAAAACTTAAACGCCAGAAATGGCGTTTTTGTCGTAGGTTGAAATTAACTTTTGAGATAGAATTTAAGCTTTTGCTATTGATAAAATAGTGTTTTAGGTGTATAATTTCAATCTAGTTCGTTTAATTAAAAATCTTTCAAATCTTTTTTGTGACAGGCAAACACCAACCCAAAAACGGCACATGTGCCAAAAGGAGGAAGACATGTCTTCGATTTATAGTATTGGACAGATGAATCAACTGGCAGACAGACTTGAGGAACGGGGGTTTACGCCCGATGAAGTTACTAAGCTTGGGCAGTTTGAGAACCTATCTGAAGTTCGTGGCCTCTTTCGAGGGACTCACGAACTCAAACAGGTCAAACATGTCATTGATTGCGATGCTGACCCTTTTTGTCCTGATGGCTTTAAAGTGGAAAAGCATCGCAAAGGAGGCCAATTGGAGTGGGGTGTTTCTAAAATTCAATTCTATCTGTTAAAAGGTCAAAGGGACGGTAGCTGGGTTTATGACAACGAGCTTCTTAAGGAGTTGACAGATAAGCCTCTCCTTAATGCAAATGTCTTAGATTATTTATTAAAGAACCCGCACCTCATTCCTAAGGAATGGGAAAGCAAATACGTGTTCTTCCGGGGGACCATCTATCGTGACTCTGGTGATGACCTTGTTGTTCGCTGCCTCCATTGGCATGGTGATGAGTGGGGTTGGAACTGCGCTCGGCTCGGCGGTTATTTCCGTGGCGATGGCCCCGCTGCCTTGCCCGTAAGTTAAACTTGAATTTTTTTGGACCTTTAAAATTTGGTCCTTAAAAATTTTAAAAGGAGAAACAAAAAAGTCCTTCGGAAAATATTTCTGGAGGGCTTTTTAACTTTTGTGATATAATGAAAATGGAATCAGGAAAATATGTAAGTGACCAAGGTTGCTTGCTTCCGAATTCAGCATCCATGCAATCGAGAATATTTACGACCAAGGTTTTAAATAGAGCTTCTCACACTGCAATTTCTCGATAGGACTCCAATGGAAATCGCTTACCGTCTGCCCAGTCATTGGCTATCGTAAACGCTCTTTTATTAACAAAAAAATTTTCTCTTAATAAATAAATTTGTTTTTTATCAAACCATTTAAATTCAAGTATGTTTTCTTCTAATTCTTTTTGCCTTTTGCTTGAGGATAATGTTGGTTTTCCTTCCTTAATTGTTGCAATGAAAGTTACTTGAATTCTATTTTTTTCAGCTTTTTTAGAAAAATAAACAGCTAAAATATGTTTTAAATTTATTTTAACTCCAATTTCTTCCAAGCATTCTCTTTCAGCTGTTTTAATAACACTAGGATCATCTTTCTCGTAAGAACCTTTTATTAAATTCCAGAGAAAGTTTTCCTTTTTTTGAAGTTTTTCTTTTATTAACAAAATTTTTGAAGAATCTTCATTTTCTATTACTACTCCTACTTTTAATTCAATGTTCATAGTAAATTTTATTATTGATTTAAACTAATTATAGTTGGAAATTAGTTTTTAAACAAATTCTTGATGATGTTGTAAGTGGAGTTCTTGGTTTATTGAAAAAAAAGATGAAATAAAAGTGTTAAGTAATTAGTTCAGTAACAATTTTTGAAGTTAAAGTTCTGGGTTTTTATTGGATCTTATCGTCGTGTAGTCGAAAAAGATAAATAAAAGTGGGGAAGTTAAAGATAAAAACCCCCTCAGTCCCCCTTTGGGAAAGGGGGAGGCCCGCCTTCGCTAAAGCTATGGCGAGGCGAGAGTGATGAGATGGTTATTAAGTTGAATTGGATTTTTGTTGGAGTTTATCGTTAGGTATTTGAGGCGGGAATGAAAAGTTGATGATAAATAAAATTCTGGATTCCCGCTGGAGTTTATCCCCGAGTAGTCGGGGTGGGAATGACAAAGAGGGTTGGATTTTATTATCGAGTGGTTGGGACAGAATTTAAGATTGATTGATTTTTTACTAGAAATGTGCTATTATATTAGTGTATGAAGCAAACTAATGAACAAATTTTACAAAAATTTAAACCATTTCTTTGGTCTTTTGATGTTTCCAAAATGGACCTTGAAGCGAATAAAAAAAGGATTATTACTAATGTTTTGAATTCAGGAACTAAAGAAGCGACTGATTTATTGTTCGCTGTTTATGATCAAGATGAGATCAAAAAAGTAGTTGAAAATCCGCTTCCGGGAGAATGGAATGACAAATCATTGAATTATTGGTCAATCATGCTTGGGATTAATGTTAAGAAAAAGAAGAATGTTTTACAATATTTTAGATAAAGAAAGAATCGAAATTTTGCCTAAATTAAAATTTTTCAAAAAAGAATTTTATTTGGCTGGTGGAACTGCTTTGGCTTTGCAAATTGGGCACAGAGATAGCGTCGATTTTGACTTTTTTAAACAAGGAGAGCTTGATACAAAAAAGCTGTTTGTTGAGATTCAGGAGGTTTTTGATGGGTGTAAAATTTTAAAAATTCAAGAAGAAAAAAATACGTTAACGGTTTTGATTAATGAAAATATTCGACTTAGTTTTTTTGTCTATAAATATGATTTGTTGAAAGACAAAAAAGACGAAGAAAATTTGTTTTTAGCATCTGTTGAAGATATTGCCTGTATGAAATTGTCAGCAATTTTGAGCCGGTCTTCTAATAAAGATTATATTGATTTATATTATATTTTCAAGGAATATGATTTTGAAGAAATTCTAAAACTATGTCAGAAGAAATTTGTTGATATAGATCTTAACTTGATATTAAAAAGTTTGGTGTATTTTGAGGATGTGGAAATTGAACCAATTATTTTCAAAAATGGGATGGAGATTGAGTTTGTTAAAATAAAAAACTTTTTGTTAGACTTGGTTAAAAATCGATAAAAATTGATAGAGAGATTGAATTTTCCCGCCATAGGCGGACGCAACAATAACGCAAGAAATCGCGTTTTTGATTTATTTAAAAGGGAAAGTAAAATGAAAGTACTAAGTAATTAGTTCAGTAAAAAAATTTTGAAATTAAAGTTTCGGGTTCCTACTCGCCTTTGCTAACGCTATGGCGAGACGGGCCCTCGGTCTCCCTTTATCAAGGGGGAGGAGAGATGGAGATGATTATTGGGTAAAAATATTTTTTTGGAAAAGTTTGACGGGGGAATTGAAGGCTGTTAGAATATCAACTTGTATTGATATTTAACTTTTCTATGGAGAAAAATTGTTGTGGAAAAAATTCAGAAAAATTGCAAAAGATTTTAGATTTAAGTTGTTTTTTGCGAGTAGTTTCGGAGGTTAATCGATTGCGAATTCTTTGTCTTTTGACTAAGCAGGAACTTTGCGTTTGTAAAATTTTTGAAGCATTGAAATTATCGCAAAATTTAGTGTCGCATCATTTGGCGCGATTGGAGAAGTTGGATTTGGTAAAAAAAAGAAAAGAAGGCACTTTTATTATTTATAAGGTTAATCAAAAAGTTTTGAAAGAATATAAAAAATTGTTTAATCAAATTATTAAAGATTAAATCTATGAAAATCAAAATTTTAGGGACGGGTTGTCCTAATTGTCAAAAATTGGAAGCCAATGTCAAAGAAGTGTTAGCTGAATTGAAAATTGAAGCTAGCCTCGAAAAAATCACTGAAATTCAAGATATTATGAGCTATGGTGTGATGGGAATGCCAGCCTTGGTGCTTGATGAAAGGATAGTTTCGACGGGAAGAGTTTTGGAAGTTAAAGAAATTAAAATTTTTTTAAACCAGTTTAAAATTCCAAAAGATTAATGACTATAAATAAAATTTATGATTCAACAATTTGCCAATTGGCTTACTTCTAATGTTTTTGGATTAGTAGAAAACACCAAACTTTCGGATGGGGTGAATTTTTTTGTTTATGACACGATTAAAATTGGTTTGCTTTTGATCGTCGTCAATTTCATTATGGCGGTAACTCGTTATTATTTTTCGATGGAAAAAGCTCGGGACATTTTGACCAAAAAGCGTTGGCTCGGATTGAACTATCTTTTAGCGGCATTGTTGGGGATTGTCACTCCTTTTTGTTCTTGTTCTTCGATTCCACTTTTTATTGGTTTTATGGGAGCAGGTATTCCGTTGGGGATCACTTTCGCTTTTTTAATCAGCTCACCGCTTATTAATGAGTCGTCTCTTTATCTTTTCCCGGCGATGTTCGGAATGAAAGTCACCATTTTATATAACTTGTTTGGGTTGGCCATTGCGGTGGTTGGGGGAATGATAATCCAGAAACTTAATCTTAGGAAATATGTAATTCCGGAGCTTTTGAAATTTAAATCAAGAAAACAAGTAGAAACTGATAATGGAGGCAATAAACTTTTTTTTCGAGCGTTGGTTACTTATCTTTGGAAAGATGGAATGAAGATCACTCGGCAAATTTTCCCTTATGTTGTTTTGGGAGTTGGGGTTGGAGCGATTGTTCACGGTTTTATTCCGAGTAATTTGGTTGAACAGTATTTATCGGCTGAATCTTGGTGGACAGTGCCGGCGGCGGTTGTAGTGGGTGTTCCGCTTTACGCTAATTCAATTAGTGTCCTTCCGATAATGGAAGCGATGGTGGGCAAAGGAGCGCCGTTGGGGACAGTTTTAGCTTTGATGACGGCTATTGTCACGCTTTCTATTCCTGAAATATTGATTCTTAAAAAAGTTATGCGCTGGCAACTGTTGGCGATATTTTTTGGAATTACTACTGTTGGAATTATTATTATGGGCTATTTGTTCAATTCAATTTTGGTTTGATGTTTTTGGTTGAAATAAACGCAAAAGGTTTTGATAAAAATATTTTTAGTTAGAGGTTTACAGCTACTCAAAATTTTTACTGCAATTTCACATTTTTATTTAAATTTTACAAAAATTTTTTCACATTAACTTAGGTTAGTGTTTCAAAAATTATTTGAAAAATTTAATTTAAAAAAGAAGATTCTTTTGAAATTAAAATTAGAAGTGGAGAAAGGGCAGATGCGTTAGGAGAATGGAAAACGGTTCGGTTAATGGAAGAAATGAAAAATGGGATTGAAAATGAAGATCAATTCGGTTCATTGCAAAGTGTTTAGGGGAGTAAATTCGCTCAAGCTAAGGTGATTTTTGAAAGTGAAAAAAAATATAAACAAAAATTAAATCAATTCACTTTCACTTTTATCAATTCATACAATGAAGAAGATTCTGCTAAAAAATTAACTTTTATTCCTAAGGTTTTTGCCCAATCGCTTGTTGATTATTTTACAAAAAATTCACCTCATGATCAAGCGGTGAATATAATTTCTCGAGAAGCGTGGGGTGCCGATGAAACTTTGCGAGAGAATTCTGATGGAGGAGAAGATTGGCCAAGGTCCTATCATGGCATGAGAAAAGTTGTTTTGCATCATACGGGAGATGCTGGTTCGAATGGGGTTGTTAGTCTTGAAGACAATATGGCGACTATGCGTTCTGTCTATTATTATCATGCAATAACAAACAAATGGGGAGACATCGGTTATAATGCTTTGGTTGATGGAGCGGGGAACGTTTATGAAGGCAGATACGGAACTCCGGGCGTAGATTTTAAACGATCAGAACCAAGCGCTGAAGATGTAATGGTTTTGGACGTTGAAGGGGCTCATACGTCTAGCTACAATTCAGGAAGTTTCGGCATTTCGGCTTTGGGAGATTTTACTTCTTTTGAATTACCGGCGGTTCAAAGAGCTGGGATAGAAAAAGTTTTGGCTTTTGTGGCTGATAGTCGAGGGATTAATACGCAAGGAAATAGTGATTTTTTAAGATATGATGGAATTTGGAGAGTTGATTTAAACAATGTATTTGCTCATCGAGATGTTGCCCTGACGGCTTGCCCTGGTGATGAATTTTACGATGAAATAACAAGCATTAAAACCGAGGTGGATGGTTTTTCGGGAATGTCTTCGAATATCAATAATTTTTCGGTTGTTATGGGTGGTTCTGACATCGAGGGAGGCGAGATTGGAAGAGGCACAATTTTGGTTGATTGGGACGATTTTTATGGGTCTTTTGAGTATCGCTATGCCTTAGAAAAAGTCTTTGGAACTATTTATGACCCACAACCTTATGAGACGGCTTGGATGAACGCTGATAACATTAAATCAGTCTCACTTTCTGAAACTTCGCTTGAGACATCTTTATTGGAGCCTTATTCTCAATATGTTCTTTATGTTATGGCGGTTGATTCAACCGGAAAACCAATCTCAACAATTAAACATTTGAACTTTCAAACCAATGGATTATTGCTTCCTGATTTAATTTCTCCTGAGATTCAGATTGCTAGTCCTGTTGACGGATATGAGGCACTGGAGAAAGAAAGAATAGTAGTTTCAGTCAGTGCGACAGATAACGTGGGAGTGGAAAAGATTGAGGTATTTTTAGATAACAAATTAAATTTCAGTTGTGAAGGTGTTGAGATTTGCGATGGAAAAATTGCAATGTTTAAAGAGTCTTTCGGTGAGCACATTCTTGAAGCGAAAGCTTATGATACGGCTGGTAATTCTTCAAGTTCAATGGTCAATTTTACTAAAGTTGAAACAACTTCAGACGACCCTGAGCCAGATCCTGAACCTGATCCTGATGATAAGCCTGAAAAGTGCACGCCTTGGCCTGCTTGTAGGGTAAAATAAATATAAATAAAATTTTTTCGAATTGTAAATTTTGATTTTGACGAAAGGAATAATAAAGGTCGAAATAATTGTATTAACAAAAGCACCTGAAAGGGTGCTTTTTGTTGTGAGAGGGATGCTTATGTGGTATATTGAAAATAATATTAGTAAAACCCTAGTTAAATAATTTAACGGGGCAAGCAAAATGGCGAAATTTAAAACACATATTGGGTGGGGCGTTTTTTTGGCAATAGTTTTTTGGGGGTGGTTTAAATTATCAATCATTTTAGTTGGAATTTGGGCGGGTTATTCTTGGGGGCAATTTTGGTGGTGGGTGGTTTATATTAAAAAAGATATTGGTGGTTTCGGAAGAGATAAGAGGTTGTTGCGTCTTTAAGGTCTTTAATAAATATCCTTGGTTAGTGAAAACAACAAATGGAGGCTGACTTCAATTGTTGTTTTTTAATTTAAAATAGCTTTTTTGTTAAATGGGAAGTTTTGGCTTGATTATTAGTTTAGATAGTGTTAAGCTAAGCAACGAAGAAAATTCAAAGTACTTTAATAAAAAGGAGAGAAAAGATGATTGAATTTAATAGAAAAGTTCCAGTCGAAGGAACTTTAGTTTATTTAGAAGGTTTAATCGCTTGTGGAGTGATTATTAATCGAGATTTTTGGAAAAAAGAAGCTCAAAAAGAAAGTCTTAAAAAAGTTCGGGATTTTGAAAAACTAGAAACGGAATTTGTTCCCTTGTTGTTTTTCGGAGGAATTAGGATCGCGAAAAAGTTGATTGGGAATAGAGTGACTCATCGTTTGGAAAGGTTTGGCTATTCAAGGTTGGATTCTAATTTAAAAATTATTTTTGATTTGGAGGAATTAATAACCTTTATTTTTCAGCATTTGCATTATCCTAGCCGATATCCAGCAGTGGCGGTTAATCCTGAAAAAGCTATTCGAGAATTAAAGATTTTGCGAGATTATTTTCAGTTTTGTCGAGGAGAAAACTCTTCTTGCAGCGGTGAACCATTCTTTAAAATTTTGGAGAAAGCCTTACCTTTTAAAAAGAAATGAAATAGTTATTTTAAAGGCAATTTTTTTGAGTAATTAAATTTAATTTTTCTCTCTCTAAAAATTTTAAAAGTTAAAGGGCTTAATCAATAATTTGGTTAAGTCTTTTAAAATTGGGAAGCCTTTTAATGAACTAGGTTATTTTGGTTGTCTAAAGGTTCTTTCTTAGATTTATTAATTTATTTTTAACGGAATTATTTTTTGAAAAGATTGATTTATTGGAGGAGAGATGTAAAATGGAGATATTAAAGTGTTAAGTAACTTGTTCAGTAACAAAGTTGGTAGTAAATTTAAAATAAAAATATAAAAATTAAAAATATTCCAGTTAAATGATGTAAAAAAGCACAATTTAACGGGTTTACCCTGTTCAATTGCGAAGCAACATTTAACCAGGGATAAAAAAAGTATGGCAAGAAGAGAACTTGAGGAAAAAAATATTAGGAAATTGACTCGGATGGGGCGAGAAGGTAGTAGTTTGGGAATGACTATTCCAAAGGAGTTGGTGAAGGAGTTGGGTTGGAGGGAGCGACAAAAAGTTGTTGTTAAAAAATTGGGAAAAACTCTTATTATTAGTGATTGGCACAGTTAAATTTGGGATATTTAATGTGCTAAAGGAGGAATAATGAGGCTCTCCCATTCTCCAGTGTATGGGAGAGGTGAAAGAGGGAGGAAGAAAAAAATAAATTTCTACCATTCTTCAGTGAATGGGAGAAAATGAAAATGGCGGGGGTGTTGAGGTGTAGGGTGATTGGAAACTTAAGAAATATTTACTTGTCTTGTCGTGGGTTTTACCGAGATGGAACCGTCTTGCCAAGGCTTGCCAAGGTGGAGGATTTTTTTTGGGTGTGGTATGATGGGGAGATTTGGAATCAGTTGATAATTAGTGACTGAAAAATAAATTTATGAAAAATTATTATCGCATTATGCTTGGCAGGAAAAGCATTTATGCCGAAGAAGCGCATAAAGAAAATTTTATCGGAGCTGGTTGGTTTAGCGATGTTGATTTTACGAATAAATTACCAGAGAGTTGGCGTGAATTCAATAAAATAAACATCCCAAAATATATCAAAGAAAATCCGGGAACATTGAAAGTTGCTGCTGGCTTGGCGTGTGGTATGCTTTTCACAATTTCCAAAGGGATTTTAATCGGTGATATTGTTCTTTGTCCAGATGGAAATGGTATTTATTATGAAGGAGCTTCTTGTGGTAGAATTAAAAAAAGGCCGAGTGAGTGATGTTGTTGTGGGTCAGATTCAAAGGTATATGGGCTATGTCAAAGATGAGCTTGCAGAAAAAAATCAAACAGTAAGAGGAGCGATTATTGGTTTTGATGATGATGTTAGAGTTCAAAGAGCTTTATCGGTGACACAAAATATAGATTTTTATACTTATAAAATTCAATTTAAATTAGAGAAGAAATAGCAGTTGAGAGCAAGAAATTAAAAGTAAAAAGAAAAAATGACAGTGGAGCAAAAACGATTATTGGAAAAACAACTGTGGGGTGTCGCAAATGTTTTGCGGGGGAAAATGCACGCAGATGAATACAAGAACTATATTCTTGGCTTCATTTTCTATAAATATCTATCTGAAAAATTGGAATTCTATGTTAATGAAAAATTGTTAGCTAGTGAAAATTTCAAATTTGCAGAAATAAACGAGGATACGGAAGAAGGAAAAGAATATTTACATCACATCAAAGGAGGATGCATTGGACACCTTGGATTTTTCTTGAAACCAACAGAGCTTTTTGGCTATTTTGTCAAAAAAGGAAAAGGAGGGATTAAGAATCAAGACACTTTCATCTTGGAAGATCTCAAAAATGTTTTGAATACAATTGAACAAACTTCAATGGGAACTGCTAGTGAGGATGATTTTAATGGTCTTTTTGATGATGTTGATTTG
>DEIO01000020.1 GCA_002352545.1 Patescibacteria group bacterium UBA2772 | reverse complement strand
GAACTTCGAACTGATTTCAAGCCAAAGGTAACTAAGTTGCAAAAAAGAAGAATGGTCCAAAAAGCTAAACTTGCTAAGATTAAGGAAATTCAAAAAAGCAAAAAGAAATAGCTCAAATCGAGTAGTAATATTAGGAAACAAAAAAACCGCTTAAAAACGGTTTTTAATTTGTATAGTAACTAGATTCTATTTTGCTAGTTTTTTTGCAAGTCTAGATTTGTTTCTAGATGCTGTATTTTTCTTGATCACACCATTTTTTACTGCTTTGTCAAGAGATTTTTGAACTAAAACAAGGAGTTTTTGAGCTTCTTTAGTCTTTTTTCCCTTGATTGCTTCTAAGAAGTCTTTGATATCTTTTCTATATGTTAGTTTTTTTGCACGATTTTCAGCTGTTCTTCGTGCTGTAATCCTAACATATTTTTTTGCCGATGCTAGATTTGGCATTTCTTTACTTTATAATACAAATTATGAAATTTGAAACACTTTCAAATTCTAAAGTTTCAAGCTAGTAGATACTTTTAGAGCTAACCAGAAACTCTTAAAAGACTATCATGCTATGGAAGTTTTGTAAAGGAAATGCTAGTATGTACTAAAGATAAATAAAATAGAATTTAATAAAAATGATTGCTAAATTGACTGGAGAAGTGAGCTTGATTCGGAAGAATTTTGCTATTATTGATGTGAAGGGTGTTGGCTATAGAGTGTTTTTATCTGAAATTACGCTAGGAAAAGTTTCTGCGAAAAAGGAAACTTCTCTTTTTATACACACAAATGTTAAAGAAGATCATATAAATTTATATGGCTTTGAAGTGTTAGAAGAACTTGAGATGTTTGAGCTGTTGCTTTCAATTTCTGGAGTTGGACCAAAAGCTGGATTGGGGATATTAACGATAGCGTCTCCAGCAACGTTGAAGAGTGCGATAAAGAAGAATGATCCAGGGATATTGACAAAGGTTTCTGGAATTGGGAAGAAGACTGCAGAAAGAATTATTTTGGAACTTAGCAATAAGATAGATTCAATTATTATTATAGAAGATGACACCGAAGAAGAATATGAAGTAATAGAAGCTCTTATCGGAATGGGGTATTCTACTGGAGAAGCTAGGGAAGCAAATAAGAAAATTCCTAATGATTTGGTTGATATTTCTGACAAGATTAAATTTGCACTTAAGTCTATGAAAAAATAAAAATAAGATGGAGAAAAATAAGATGGATATAGTCGATGGAGGTTTTCTGCAATCAGATCAGTGGATTGATTTTCAGGCATTTTTTGGGAAAAAGATTTTCAAAAAGAACAAGAAAAACTCTTTTCGTGTCAATGCAATTAGCAATAAATTGTCGGTGGTTGGAAGTTATCTATTTGTTCCAAGGGGTCCAATTTTTTTAGCCAAAAATCAGGAGAATGATTGTGTTGATGAACTTATTGTGATGGCCAAGGAGAATGGGAGTGCTTGGGTTCGAATTGAGCCTCAAACCAAAGTTGATTTGAAGAATATAAAGATATTTGTTCAAAACAAGGGTTTTTCTATTGTAAAATCGAAGAAAGATCATCAACCGGCTCAGACCTTGATTATCGATATTTCCAAGACAGAAGATGAAATTTTAAGTGCCATGAAGTCTAAGACTCGTTATAATGTTCGTTTAGCCAAGAAGCGAGGAGTTGAAGTATCTGTAGATTTTACTGCTGAAGCTATCGAAGCCTTTTTGCAATTGTCAGAAGAAACTGCGAAGCGGGATGGTATCATGATTCATCCTCGAGAGTATTATGAAAAAATGTTGGAGTCTATTTCTAAGGAGAATTTGAAACTCTATGTTGCTAGATTTGAAGGAGAGATCATTGCCTCGGCATTAGTTTCTTTCTTTGGCTCGGTTGTAACATATCTGCATGGTGCTTCTTCTAATAAAAATCGGAATGTAATGGCTTCACATCTTTTGCAATGGAGTGTCATTTGCGATGCAAGGAAGCAAGGATTTTCAAAGTATGATTTTGGTGGAACGAAAATACAAAAAGATGAAGATGATAAATTGATAAAAAACAATTGGTCTGGAATTACTAAATTTAAAGTTGGATTTTCCCCTAATACAGAGGTTGTGAAGTTTCCAGGTTGTTGGGATATTGTGATTGATAAAAAGAAGTATTATACTTATAAAGTACTGCAAAGTATTAAAGATATTTTGCGTAAATTAAAAATAAAAAAAGCGTAAGATGATACGATGGACTAAAAATAAATATCATTTAATTTGGTCTTTTTTTGTAGCTCTATATTTCAAGTTTCCTTCGAAAAGAATCAAGGTTATTGGAGTTACAGGGACAAACGGAAAAACTACTACTATTCAAATGATTGGGAAGATTTTAGAGGAGGATGGGCACAGGGTGGCGATGGCTTCCACAATTAATTTTAAGTTTGCAAAGAAAGAGTGGGTGAATGAAACAAAATTCACAACACTTTCTGCGTGGAATGTGCAAAAATTTATCAAAAGAGCTATTGAAGAGAGATGTGAATATCTAGTTCTAGAAGTTTCTTCGCATGCATTGGACCAGAGTCGTCTTTGGGGCGTGTATTTTGATGTCGCTGTTGTTACAAATGTTACAAGAGAACATCTAGACTATCATGTTTCAATGAATAAATATCGTGATACCAAGGCAAAATTATTTAAAAAATTGAAGAAAAATGGGTTCGGAGTAGTCAATTTGGATATGGAAGTGCCACAAAGATTCGTGGGTATCGCAGAAAAAAACAAAAATCGAGTAATTGGTTTCACTACTGACAAAGATAAATGGGGAAACTTCAAGAAAGATGGGACATTGATGACTGTTTTGGGTGAGAGAATTACTTCAAGTATCAGAGGATCATATTTCACTATTAGAGGGGAGAGATTTCATTTGAGTTTACCAGGAGTTTTTAATATTGAAAATGCTCTTGCTGCAGTTTGTATTGCTAGTTTACAGGGTGTTCGTTTGAATACTTCCAGAAAAGCATTAGAACAAATCGAAACCGTTAGTGGAAGAATGGATTACGTGGACAATAATAGGGATTTGTCGATCATGGTAGACTATGCACTTACACCTGATTCAATGGAAAAAATTGGATATCTATTAAGAAGAGCTCAGTCTAACCATGAATTTAAGAAAATAATCTGGGTTTTTGGAAGTTGTGGAGAGAGAGACAGAGGAAAACGTCCAATTATGGGTGAAATAGTTGCTAAATATGGAAACTTTGCGATTGTTACAAATGAAGATCCATATGGAGAGGATCCAGATCAGATTATTAATGAAGTTTTCCAAGGTATTTTGTCTGGTGGTATGAAAGAAGGGAAGAATTGTTGGAAAATCTCGCAACGAAGAGAGGCAATAAAGAAGGCTTTAGAGATAGCCACTGAAGGTGATTTTATTTTAGTTACAGGAAAAGGCGCTGAGGAGACTATGGCAATTGGGAAAGAGAGAATTCCATGGAATGATAAGAGAGTTATTAAAGAGCTTTTAGATGAAGAATAGATTTGGAATTTGAGAAATAGTGTATAAAAAAACTGACATAATGGCAGTTTTTTGTTTCCAGAAAGTAAATTTAGTTAAATGAAAAGTTGAATTAGAAGCCAAGAAATAACAAATCCAAATAAGATTCCACAGAGAACTTCACTTACGCGATGTCCAACATGTTCTTTTAGTCTAGGATATTGTTTGGGGTCTAAGTTTAGTGTGTGTGTTAGCATATTTAGGAATCTTCCTTGATCGCCTAGATACATTCTAATCCTAAGCGCATCATCTAATATGATAAGAGCCAAAACAACTGCTATTATAAATTCTCCAGAACCAATTCCTTCTGAATAGCCAATTGTAGTTACGAGTGAAGTAGCAAGTGCACTGTGTGCAGAAGGCATGTGTCCATGAGTCATTATATAGTTCCATCTAATGCTGCCACTTTTAATGGAAAACAGTGCAAACTTAGTCAATTGAGCAAGGGACATTACAATAAGTGGAATTGAAATTAGCTTCAAGTTTTTTATGAATTCCATTGTTTTTATTTTTAAGTTCAGTCTTGAGTTGAAAGCAACTTAATTATATATTATTTTTGTAAATAGTTCAACTTGTGAATATTTAAAGGAAGTGCTAAAATGGCTAGCACAGGTTGTTTGTTTGTAAAATAATATAAATAAATATATTTAAAAATCATAAATGAATAGTTTAAACACAAATGGGGATATTGGTCAGGTTGCTCCGAATAGAGCAATGTCACAAAACGGTAACGGTCAGAAGGTAGGAGTGAATATCGGAGCAAACGCAGTTCAAAAACAAAAAATAAATCCTATACAAAAAAAGGTTACTGGAAAATTTGGCAATTTGCCAAAAATGAAATTGCCAAAAGCTGATGAGTCTAATAGTGATAATTTAGCAATGAAGATTGTTGATATTATTGTTAAATCTTCAATTTATTCGACGATCTCTTTATTACCTTTGTTTTTTGCACCAAATGTACCTTCTATTTTGGAACTTAACAAACAGGTATTCTTGGTTTTAGTAGTTGGAATTGGATTTTTAGCTTGGGTTGGAAAAATGGCATGGAAGAATGAGATTAGATTCAAGAAGAATTTTATCCTTGTTCCAGTGATAACGTTTTTTGCGATTTTTGGTTTGAGTACAGCTTTCTCTGATTATCGAGAGCAGAGTCTTTGGGGATTTTTCGGTGGAGAAGGAAACTCTTTTGTAACATTATTATTTCTAGTGGCCTTCTTTTTTCTTGTTTTGAACACAATCAAGACAAGAGCAGAAGCGTTAAGAGTGGTTATTGTATTTTTGGTGAGTGGCTTTGTCACAGCTCTTTTTGGGGTTTTGCAAATTTGGGGAGTGTATATCTTGCCATTAGAATTTTCTAAGACCCCATTCTTTAATACAGTTGGTTCTGTTTATACATTGGCGATCTATGTTGGAGCACTATTCTTGCTTTCTTTATCAATGTTCTTGAGTGATGTTTCCAAGGTTTTGAAGATTGCTTTGATCGGTTTAGCGTTCTTTTTCTTCTTTGTGCTTATGGTGTTTAATTTTAAAATCATTTGGATTGCACTTATTTTGTGTATGGCATTTTTGTTTGGTGCTACTGTTCTGATTGGTAGAAAGGCTCAAGGACAAGCTAGAATCATACCAATGATTTTCCTAGTTTTGACTTTGATGATGATTCTTAGGAATACACCTTTGATTAAAAAGGAATTGCCAGTAGAGCTTTTATTGAATCACAAAACTTCTGCTAAGATTGCAGTGGCTTCTATTAAGGAGAATCCAATGTTAGGTTCAGGTCCAACAACTTATACAAACGTATATCAAAAAAATAGACCAGATAATCTTGGTAAATATTGGGCAATTAATTTTAATAGTGCATCAAGTTATTTTCTAACTCTTCTTTCAACAACTGGAATTTTAGGAGGATTAACTTTCTTGTTCTTGGTTGGTTCAGGGATATTTGCTTTGTTTAAAGGCGTTACCAAGGAAACGAAAGAGAAAGAAGACGAAAATGGTGGCTATATGGCAATTGGGATTGGAATGGTTTGGTTGTTTGTAACATTGATTCTATTTGTGTATCTAACAAATCTTACGGTTCTCTTTTTGTGGTGGTTTAGTCTTGCTTTGTTCTTAGCATTTTCAACTTTGAAAGAAGGAAAAGATGAGACAAAGGAATTCGTAACGACTTCTGCATCACCAACTTCTTCATTAGTGCTTTCATTTGTGTTTGTACTTGTGATTATTGGTTTTATTGCCTCGATTTATCTTGAGAATCAAAAATATTTCGCAGCTATCCATTTCAACAAAGCACTTATTGTTGATGCTAAGGGTGGAGATTTGGATTCTGTTCAAAAGGAACTTGGTAAATCAGTTGAGCTTGATGTGAATAGAGATGTGTATTATAGAAATCTTTCAATTGCACTTTTTGCTCAAGCAAATAAGAAAGTTGCAGAGAGTAAAGGCGAAAAGTTATCAGCTGAAGAATCAGCAATGGTTAGTGGCCTGGTGCGAGGAGCTATCGAAAGTGCGGCTAGAGCTCAAAGTTTGAACAAATTGAATGTAGACAACCATCTTGCATTAGCAAGGGTATACGAAGGAGTTTTGGTAACAATGGAGGGTGCTGATAAGAAAGCTATAGAGGCTTATCAAGAAGCGATAAAGCTAGATCCAAATAATCCAGCTTTGTATCAAAAGATTGCTAGTATTTATGTTTCTTTATCAGATATTGCTGTTTTGAGAGCAAGACAAGATGGAACATTGAAAGATGGAGAATTGCCAGAAGAAAGTCAAAAGAATTTAGTGGTTGCAAGAGAGAATATCAACAAAGCTTTGAAGATTAAAGCTGATTATACTCCAGCCAATCTTCTGACTGTTGGGATATATGAAAGAGAAGGGAATATTGATGGAGCAATTGAAAAGGGTAAAGAAAATAGAAAGCAATATCCAAATGTTGCAAGTATTGCTTTCAGACAAGGACTCTTCTATTACAAGAAAGAAATGTTCACTGAAGCTAAGAAAGAATTTATGGCGGCAGTCAGTGTTGACAGTGAATATGCTAATGCAAGATATTTTCTAGGTTTGGTTCTTGATAAGGAAGGCGATAGGAAAGGTGCACTTGAACAATTCAAGAAGGTTGCAGCGTCTAATCCAGACAATGCTGATCTAAATAAGATTATTAATAATCTTGAGAGTGGAAAAGCAGCACTTGATGGATTGGGTGAAGGAGCAACGATTGACGAAACAGGCAATGAGTCTCCTGCTAGCACTCAACCAGGGATTAATCCAGGTTTAGAGTCACAACCAATTCCCGAGGAAGCGACACCTTTATTAGAGGACATTGGATCAGATGATAGAAACGCTGACTATAACAATTTAGATGAATAGTTGACAGTTCTCTTAGTATAAAAAACAGCCACTTTCTAATAAGTGGCTGTTTTTGTTTGCAAATGGTTTCTTTTTGATTGAGCTATTATAAAAATATAAAAATATAAAAATATAAAAATATAAAAATAATGAAACTTTTTAAAGACATTTGTTTATGCAGTTTAATCTTTTGTGCTACGTTTTTTGTTGTAAATGAAACAGTTGCAAGTTCAGTAGAAACATGGACCCAAACCAATTGGTCTGGAGGTGATGGGCAAGAGTGACTGGAGTGATGAAACAAAATTTTCATCTAAAGGTGGAGAAGGGATTTATTTGAATGATGGAAATCTTAGAATGAAAATTAATGCGGACGTTGTGATTGGACAGGAGGATTTTGTTAGTGGGGACGTTAATCAGGGATGGTCGCCTGATGAGAGTACCTTAAATTCACCATATGGAATTAATCTTAAAAATGAAAAACTTATTGTTGCTGATATATATAATCACAGAGTATTGATTTATAATGAAACCCCAACAAAGAACAATGCCTCTGCAGATGTAGTAATTGGTCAGCTGGATTTTACTAGTAACGAAGCTAATCAGGGTGGAAGTGCGTCTGCAAATACATTGAATTTACCAATTCACGCTTTTAGTGATGGCACAAGACTTTTTGTGGCAGATGGAAATAATAACCGAGTTTTAATCTATAACGAAATTCCAACGGAGAATAATGCGACAGCTGATGTTGTAATTGGTCAGCTGGATTTTACAAGTACGGACGTTAATCAAGGAAATGCAAATCCAGCAGCAAATACATTAAATTATCCTTTTGCTGTTTTTAGCGATGGTGAAAAACTTTTTATTGCGGAGAGAAATAGTTATAGACTTTTGATTTATAACTCTATCCCTACTGAAAATAATGCGTCTGCTGATGTGGTTATCGGACAACCAGACTTTATAAGTGCAGATATAAATCAGGGCGGTGATCCAGCAGCTAATACAGCATATCATTTTTCGGGAGTCTTCTATGATGGAAAAAATCTTTTTATTAATGATATGGGGAATAATCGTGTATTGGTTTATAATGAAATCCCAACAGAAAACAATGCTCCAGCAGATATTGTTATTGGGCAGGAGGATTTTAATACAAGTGTTATATATACAGAGGAGGATATCTCAGCTAGAACATTGTATGGTGCGCATCTGTTGAGTATTTGTAAGGAAAGAATCTTTTTGCCGTTAACTTCAAGCAGAAGACTTTTAATCCTCAATGCTACACCAACAGAAAATAATTCTCCAACAGATGAGGTAATTGGACAACCAGATTTTATTAGTAGTGATGCTTATGCTACAAGCAAGTATACTTTTGGTAGACCAGATTGGGTTTCAACAGAAGAAGAAGTATTAGCTGTGACAGATGAAGCAAACAACCGCGTCCTCCTCTTCAATAAACAACAGGAAACCTCCACCCTAACATCCTCAACTAGACGAAGGAGAAACTTGGGCAGAAATAGACAACGGAGACTCTTTTGTTGGGAGAGGAATATCTCTAACATACAGAGTAACTCTAATCTCTAAAGATGGACTATCTTCTCCAACTTTTAATTCAATATCTTTTGGAAAATCTGTTACTTCTAATTCAGGACTTTCCAATTTTTTCAAATTAGGGAGCTCTGACAAATTCGAGATAGAAAAAGATAAAATAAACATCAACAAACATAAACCAACTCTTAAAGGAGAAAACCAAAAACTAAAAAATGGAAAAGTAAGAATCTACAAAAACGGAACTAAAATCGAAACCATCAACGTAGATAAATATGGAAAATGGAAAGAAGAAATAAAACTCAAACACAACAAGACATATGATTTAAAACTGAAATATTTTGACAATCATGGAACTCTATTAGATACTGACAAATTCAAAGTAAAGGTAGACTCAGAAGATCCAATTTTTGTAAACTTTCCATACAACAACCAATATTTCCAAAGAGGAAAAACAATAATTTGGCAAGCGACAGACAATGAAAAGGTGAAGAAATACAAAGTCTATTTTAATGGCAAAAATACAAAAACCATTAACTCTCAATTCACAATTCCGCAATACACATCCCCAGGCACACACACCATTACAGTAAAAGCATACGACAAAGTTGGGAACTCAACAAAGAGGAGTGTAGATGTTAAAGTTTGGTAGGAATGCTTAGTATAAAAAACAGCCCTTCGTAAAGAAGTGGCTGTTTTTGTTTATCTCAATTTTTCTAAAAAAGTGTTCGCAAGTATCTTTCTCTTCTTTTTTTCTCTGACCAAGGAATGGAGTCTTCCAGTTTTTCTGCTACGGTTCCAGGTCTTGGAGAATATTTGTTTATATATGCCTCAAAAAAGTCTATCTCTTTGAACATGTCTGCAGTCGCTTGGAAATCCTCTTCACTTTCCCCAGGAAATCCAACGATAACATCAGTTGAGAATTTAGCTGTTGGAATCTTTGCTAATATCTTCTCGATAATTCCTATATAATGTTTCCGTGTGTATTTGCGATTCATCGCTGCAAGAATTTTGTCGCTTCCGGATTGAAAAGGCAGATGAATTTTGCGAGAGATATTTTTGTTTTTGGCAATTGTTTCAATTAGTTTATCTGAAAAATCCTTGGGATGAGAGGAAAAGAACGAAAACTCTATTTGCGAGAATTTACTAGCTAAAGTATCAAAGAGTGAATGGAATTTTATTTCCCCTCCTTCTTGAGTGGAGTAGTCATAGCTATTTACATTTTGACCTAGTAGTACGATACTTTTGCAGTCGTTCTTTGCAAGGTTTTGGATTTCTTGAGTGATTTCATCTAATGATCTTGACCATTCTCTTCCTCTTGCATAGGGAACAATGCAGTAGGTGCAGAAATTGTTACACCCAGTCATAATTGGAACAAGAGCAGTGTCTTTTTTTTGATAACTCGGAGTTATTTGTAAGTATTTATTATCCTCTCTTGAAGGTGGGAGATTTTTCTCTTTTTGGATAATTTCTTTTAGAGAAGAAATGTCTTTGATTGGAATGAAGAAATCGGCTTTTTCCTTTAATCTTCTTTGCACATCTTTTCTGTGAGCAAGACATCCTGTGATAACGATTGTTATTTCGCGATTCTTTTTTCGTAAATTGTGTACTTGTCCATAGACTCTGTCTTCTGCTGTTTGTCTCACACCACAAGTTGTGAAAATCGCTAAGTCAGCAAGTTCAATTGAATTGCTTTTTGAAAGACCTTCTTGTTTTAGAAATGTCTCAATTCGTTCGCTATCAGACTCGTTCATCTGACAACCGAACGTTTTGATAAAATATTTTTTCATATAAGCTTGTTTTTTAAAATTCTTTTTTTAAGCTTACCTGATGGAAAAACAAAAGACAACAGTATTAAAACTGCTGTCTTTTTGAAAACCTTATCCGAAAAGATTACTTCTTTTCTGCGATTTCTTCTTCCAATAGCTTGTAAAAATCTTCTTTGCTCATGGATTCGTTTTTTCTTTCACCTCTTCTTCTAATTGCCACTGTTTCATCTTCTTCTTCTTGTTCTCCGACAATAAGAAGGAATGGAGCTTTTTGTTTAATTGATTCTGCAATTCTTTTTCCAAGCGAATCATCTGAATTAAACATTTCAACTCTAGTGCCCTTTTTCTTCATATCGGCGAAAAGAGAATCTGCATAATCATTGAATTTTTCTGATACTGGTAGAATGCCAACTTGAGTTGGTGCAAGCCAAACTGGAAATGCTCCAGCGTAGTATTCGATGAGGAACGCAAAGAATCTCTCAAATGATCCGATAAGTGCTCTATGGATTACAAATGGTCTTTTCTTTTCTCCATCTTTATCAATGAAATTCAGATCGAATCTTTCTGGTAAATTGAAATCTATTTGAATTGTTGAAATTGAATCTTCTTTTCCAAATACATTAATCGCTTGTACATCAAGTTTTGGTCCATAGAAAGCAGCTTCCCCTTCTTCTTCATAGAAGTCCACTTTTGCTTTTTTGAGAACTTCTCTCATCGTTTCCTCTGCCTTCTTCCAGTCAGCTCTGTCTCCAACATATTTATCTTTTGTGTTGTCTGAAAGGGATAGTCTGAATTTGTAGTTTTCGAAACCAAGGTCTTTGTAGAATTTCAAAAGAATTTCTAATACTTCAATGAATTCAGCTTTCAATTGATCTGGTGTACAGAAGATATGTGCATCATTTTGAGTAAATCCACGAACTCTTTGAAGACCATGCAATTCTCCTGAACGTTCATATCGGTATACGGTTCCAAGTTCTCCCATTTTCAAGGGAAGTTCACGATAACTTTTAGGTTTCATTTTGTAGACCATCATGCCAGCAGGGCAGTTCATTGGCTTTAGATAAAATGTTTCATTATCAATTTCGATTGGACTATACATTGATTCATTATAGAACCCAAGGTGTCCAGAAGTCTCGAAGAGCTTCTTTTTGTTGATATGAGGTGTTAGGATGTGTTCATAGCCAAAGCTTCTCTCTAGCGCAATCATGTAGTCTTCGAGAACTCTTCTCATTGCATATCCCCTGGGAAGCCAAACTGGAAGCCCTCGTCCAATTTCAGGAATGTTTGCAAATAATTCAAGTTTTTTCCCAATTTTTCGATGATTTCTTTCTCGAGCTTCTTTCATCATTTGAATATGTTTTTTCAAATTTTGTTTGTTGGCAAAAGCTAGTCCATAGATTCTCTGAAGTTGAGCATTGTTTTCATCTCCTTTCCAATATGCTCCTGAGATTTTGTCTAACTTGATTGCACGTGTATCAATTTCTCCAGTTGATTCAAGATGTGGACCACTGCAAAGATCAATGAAATTATCTAATTGATAGACCGTTACAGTTTTATTTCCGCTTGCTACAAGGTCATTTATGAGTTCAACTTTGTATTTCTGGTTTATCTCTTCAAAAATGGAAATAGCCTCCTCTGCTGGAAGGATTCTTTTTTCAAAGGAGATGTTAGCTTTTATTATTTCTTGCATCTTCTTTTCTAAGATTTCTAGATCTTCCGGAATTAGCGTTCTTGGAAGTTCGAAATCATAATAGAAACCATTATCAATTGTTGGACCAATTGCAAATTTTGCTTCTGGGAACATGTCTAAAACTGCCGAGGCTAGAACATGAGAAGAACTATGTCTTATGATTTGTAGACGTTCTCTTCTGTCTATTTTGCTCATAATATTGTTTAAGAGTTATTGTTTATTAAAATAAAAACCTCATCTCAGAATATATCATCAAATACTCAACACAGCAGTGAATGGTATTTTCAAATACATTCTGAGACGAGGCTTCTCGCGGTTCCACTCAGATTCTTAGAAGATTTCTTTTCTAAACTCTCGTTTATTTGTTCTGTGATTTAGGCGGAAAAGCAATTCCACGTCAGATAACATATGGTTGGTAGTCATATCAACTATCACAAGATGAACTATATTTAGTTTAGGATGTTTGTATGTTTTGTCAAGTAATTGCTATGATACTTTAAAGAATAATAACTAATATTAAATATATGCTAAAAGAATTCAAGGAATTTGCTATGCGGGGAAACGTTGTTGACATGTCGGTCGGTATCGTTATTGGAGCTGCTTTCGGCAAGATTGTTAGTTCTTTCGTGGCCGATATCATCATGCCCCCAATTGGAGTTGTTTTGGGAGGGATGGATTTTTCCAATCTAATGATAACTTTGAAAAAGGCAACTAGTACAACAGATGCTATTACGGTTAATTATGGAAACTTTTTGAACACTATTTTTGATTTTATTGTTATTGCGTTTGCAATTTTTGTCGTAATAAAACAACTTAATAAACTCAAGAAGAAAGAAGAAACAAAACCAGCTAAAATAACAGAGGATGTTCTTCTTTTAAGAGAAATTAGAGATTCTTTGAAGAGTCAAAAATAAATAAAATCCATGGAGTTTGCATTGCAAGTCCAGGGTTGGATGAATTTGAAGATAAGTGAATTTTATTGGGCAAATTGTAAGGTTTGTCCTAGATTTTCTTTATTTCTGATTGAAGATTACACGAATAACATCGAAATCTTCCTTTGTTTATTTTGCGTTTATATTTTCTTTCGATAAACGGTCAAGTTTAATCATGGCTTCTAGCTTTCTTTGTTTTAAGGGTTTGTTGAAGTTGAGTAACGTTGGTCTTGTATCTTTCTTCGCTGTTTATACAATAAGAAAGGAGGGATATTGTAGCTGTAATCATGATAATAAGTACAACAAATACCGGGAAAAAGGCCTTTAACATCGCACTCTTCTTTTGCTGATTAAAACATTATGTAAAGTATCACTTTGTTCATCTGCAAGTTTTATACCACAATAGCATGGTTTGTGCAAGGGCAGATACTCGTTTTTTTATTAAGACAACAGCAACAAACTAAAATGTTTTCAAAAAAGAGAAAGATTATTGTTCTGGGAGTTCTTCTGTGTGTTATTTTGTTTTTCTTTGTATTTGGAGGAAGAGAAAAAATAGAAGTAAAAAACGAGTTCAAAGTCATCAAGAGCTCTGAAATAAAAAAGGATGGAGAAGCCTACACTTACCAAATGCTTAGATTTAAAGGGAAACATGATCCATCTTATGGTGTATATTTTTCTAATAAAAAAGCAAAAGAGACTATTTTGGTGACAGCTCCTTATGACAGAATCAATTGGACAGGAGAGAAAATTGATTCACATCATTGGAACTCTCATACAATTGCTCAGGCAACTGAGAGTGCAAATTTGTATTTGAAAAATGGTTTTGGAGTGTTGATTGTTTATGCACGTTTCTATCAAGGAGGGGATATCAGTAATGATATTGAAGATATCGTAGCAGGTTTAGAATTTCTAGAAGACAAGACTGAGAAAATCGGAATCTACGGTGGTTCTTGGGGAGGGTTCGAAGCGTTATATGGAGCAGTGAACTCATCGGTAAAACCAGTTGTTGGAGTTGCTTTTTATCCACCAAGCGATATGGAATCTTGGTTGAATTGGACGCGCGAATCGCCAAGTGAAGATTTTTGGAAACCATATCAAAAAAGAGTAGAAAAAGGTGCAAAAAACGGATATGAAAACTGGAGTCATAATTATATTGCTAGGAATCTAGAGACAAATTTCTTGATTGTACACGCTTATCAAGATAGCCTTGTTCCTTTTTTTCAGTCGTATGATTTGGTGAATAGTTCTGATAGATTTCAAGAAATGTGGTTATTGAAAAAAGAGGGAAAGTTAAGTCACGGAGAATCATTACATACTGAAAAAATTTCAATGGAAATCATGAGTTCATTTGTGTATCTGATGAGGGGTCTTACAGACAGAGAACTGCTTATGATTTTTGATCGAACGAGTGTTGATAATTATCTTGCTGATTTAGAATCTCTGAAAGGAGAGGGCAAAAACATTAGCTGGAGTAAAGCTTTGTTTGCGAAGATATTTTCACCAAACATCAATTATTATGACGTGAAAGCTGAGAGGGTTGTGACAAGTCAAGAACTCAAAAAGGAATATCAAGAAGAAATCAAAAAATTGGGAGTGAGTTTATAAGAGTTGGAATGATGTATGGACTTTGCTATAATAACAAATAAACTTCAGACATAAGTAACCGCTAAAGATTGATAGATGATGAGTTTTGAGAAGAAAAGATCTATTTTAGAATTAAAAAAGCTAATATGAACGAAATTATATGTCCTAATTGTAAAACCACTTTCAAGATTGACGAAACTGGTTTTGCTGATATTCTCAAACAAGTTCGTGACGAAGAATTCAGCAAGGAATTAGCAGAGAGAGAGCGCATATTCAATGAAAGCAAGGAAAGTGCAGTGCGTCTTGCCAGAGCAAATATTGAGAAAGAATTGCAGTCAGATTTTGCAAGGAAAGAGGCAGAAATAGCTAAACTAAAAGCTAGTAAAGACCGAGAGTTGTCTGAGCTTGCTAGGTTGAAAGAGACCGAATTGTTTGAAATCAAATCAAGGATAAATAATGCAGAGCTTGAGAAAAAACTTGCTATTGAAAAGGCTGTTAATAAAATTGAAAAAGAATACGATGAACTTGCTGGTGAATTAAAGGGTAAAGACACTGAGAAACAGTTGCTTGAAACCTCATTGAGGGAGAAATATGCGATTGAACTCAAGACTAAAGATGACATTATCAAAATGAAAGATGAGGAGATTGCACTTCGAAAAGATATGAAGGTCAAGCTTTCAACAAAGATGATAGGTGAGACGCTTGAGCAACATTGTGAAAACGAATTTAACAAACTTCGAGCAATTGGTTTTCAGGACTCATATTTTGAAAAAGATAATGACATTAAAACTGGTAGCAAAGGTGACTATATTTATCGAGAAGCTGATGAATTTGGCAACGAAAGTGTCTCTATTATGTTTGAAATGAAAAATGAAGGTGACGAAACTGCTACAAAGCATCGGAATGAAGATTTTTTGCGTGAGCTTGATAAGGATCGTAACGAGAAAAAATGTGAATATGCTGTTTTGGTAACACTTTTGGAAGCTGAAAATGAATTATATAACACTGGTATCGTTGATGTGTCACATAAATATCCCAAGATGTATGTGATTCGGCCACAATTTTTTGTTCCTATTATAACGTTGTTACGCAACGCAGCTCTGAATTCACTTAAGTATAAAGCTGAACTTGCTTTAATAAAGAATCAAAACATAGACATTACGAATTTTGAAGACAACCTGGATAAATTCAAAGATGGATTTGCAAAAAACTATGATTTAGCAAGTCGTAAGTTCAAGACTGCTATTGAGGAAATAGATAAGATCATTAATCATCTCCAAAAAACTAGAGATGCTTTGTTATCTTCTGAAAACAATCTACGTCTTGCTAATAACAAGGCGGAGGATTTGACAATTAAAAGATTGACACGCGGCAATCCCACAATGACAAACAAATTTTCTGATATCAATAGATTAGTGTAGAAATATAAGTGTATTGCAATTTCGATTTGAGCATAGTGACATCTATAGATATCACTATGCTCAAAATGGGGATAATAAAAAACAGACGGTTGGTCTGTTTTTTATTATCTAAAGAATGGGTTTGATGCTATTCGAAAACTACATTTTCATTTCCAACAATCGCTTTGATTTTGTCGATTGTATCAAGATTAAAAGTGATACGATGAGGAGTTTCAAGTTTTCCTCCAATTTCAGGGGAGGTTATAAAAACGCTACAAAGCCCTTTTTTGTTTGCGAGCAGAGTTTTTGAAATTTTTTGTAATGTAGCTTGGTCACAACCGTTGTTGATTGTTATTAAGATATTTTTCTTGATAGATTCTTCTTTTGAAGCTGTGGGGGAAATCGATGAAGGAATATGATTCTTCTTGAATTTATTCTCAATAGGGGTTTTCTCTTTGATTTCTTTCTTTTTATACTCCCAAAGTTCTTTTTCATCTACTTCCAAGGCTTCTTCTACAAGGAGTTTCAACTCATCATCTTTTTCGGAAAGTTTCCCGGTTAGCAAAAGGATTTTTTCTTCAACCCAAATGTCTCCAGTTCGCTCGACTGTTTTTGGAAAAATCAGTGCTTCAATTTTGCCTATCCCATCTTCAATCGTTGCAAAAAACATTAACTGATTTCTTCTTGTATAAACCTTCTGCATTTTTGTGATAATTCCTCCAACTGTGATTTTTTTATTGACATGTTCTGTGGAAAGCTCGCGAATTGGAGTTGAGAATTTTTTGAAATAATCTTGATATCCTCGCAAAGGGTGATCTGAAATATAGAGTCCTAAAAGAGTTTTTTCCCAAGATAATCGTTGTTTTTTTGGAACAGCGTCTGCTTCAATAAGTGTAATTTTTGGAATACTTGCACTTCCTTCGTCCAACATTCCAAATAAAGAAGGTTGTCCAGCTAATGCATTTTTCTGAAATTCTTTTGCATAATTAAGAAGAGTCTCAACATTTTTGATGACTTTATTTCTGGCAATAATACTGTCCAGAGCACCACTCATTGCAAGTGCTTCAAGTGATTTTTTGTTCATATCTTTATCTTGTACTCGCTCTAGAAGGTCAATGATATCTTTGAATTGTCCACCTTTTTTTCTTTCCTCAATAATTCTCTCAGCGATGTGTGTCCCAACACCCTTAATCGCTTCAAGTCCAAAACGAATCTTTATTTTATCATCCTTAATCTTTTCGTCTGGCAAGATTACTGCAAAATCTCTGAAACTTTCATTTACGTCAGGTGGAAGAACTTCAATTCCCATTTCTCGAGCTTCTTCAATTTCAATTGCAATTCGATCAATATCATCTTTGTCAGAGTTCAAAAGAGCTGCTACAAACTGGGCAGGGTAGTGAGCTTTTAGGAAAGCTGTTTGATAGCCAATAAGCGCATAGCAAGCAGCATGTGATCGATTGAATCCATAGCCAGCGAAAGGCTCAATAAAAGAGAAGACCTTAGTTGCAAGCTCTTTAGAAACATTATTTTTTATACAACCTTCGATGAATTTTTGTTTTTGTTTCTCAATCATCTCAACAATTTTCTTTCCCATCGCTTTTCGCAAGACATCTGCTTCACCAGGGGTGAAACCAGCCAGTGTTTGAGAGATCTTCATCACTTGCTCTTGATAGACAACAACACCATAGGTATTTTCAATAATAGGCTTTAGTTTTGGATGGAAATAATCAATTTTTCGCTTTCCATGCTTTCCATCAATAAAATCAGGTATCCATTCCATTGGCCCTGGACGATAGAGTGCTACCATCGCAATGATATCTTCAAATACACTTGGTTTTAATTTTTTCAGATATCTTTTCATCCCGGAAGATTCCAATTGAAAAACTCCAGTTGTGCCACCTTCTTGTAGCAGTTTATAGGTCTCGATATCATTAAGAGGAAGCTCGTCGATATTGATTACGTCACCAGTCGTTTTTTCAATAACTTTTAGCGCATTTTCAATAATCGTAAGGTTTTTAAGTCCCAAAAAATCCATCTTTAATAGACCGATTTTTTCTACGTAAGAAGCCTTGGAAGAGGATGCATATTGAGTAACAATTGATGGTTCAGAGCCTTTTTTTCCGGTCATGTATTGTAAAGGAGAATATTCTACAACAGGTTCAGCAGTAATTACAACTCCACAAGCATGAATGGAAGCATGACGAGCAACTCCTTCAAGACGCAAAGCTGCATCGAGAATTCTCTTAGCATTAGCATTTCCGTTGTATTCCATTATCAACTCTTTTGAAGTTTCTAAGGCTTTTGGCAGAGTAGTGAATTGAGGAATCATCTTTGCCAGTTTATCACAATAGCTGTATTCAATATCCAAAACACGACCTACGTCACGAATTGCAACTCGTGCAGCCATTGTTCCAAAAGTGATGATTTGAGCAACATGATCGTAGCCATATTTTTTGCGGCAATATTGCAAAACTTCATCTCGACGATGATCTGCAAAATCAGCATCAACATCAGGCATGGATATTCTATCTGGATTTAAAAAACGTTCAAAAAGCAAATCATATTCCAAAGGATCAAGATTCGTAATTCCTGTTAGATAGGAAACAAAACTTCCAGCAGCGCTTCCACGCCCAGGTCCAACAACGATTCCTTGCTCTTTTGCCCAGTTCATAAAATCTTGCACAATCAAGAAATAACCAGAGAAGCCCATTCTTGAAATTACTCCAAGTTCAAAAGCTAATCTCTCTTCATGTTCTTTGACATATTCTCCTTCTTTATATCTTCGTTTGATTCCTTTTTTGCAGAGATGCAAGAGATATGAATCTGCAGTGAAACCTTCTGGAACATCAAAATGAGGAAGTTTTGTGTTGCCAAATTCAATTGTTACGTTGCATCGCTCAGCAATTTTTTGAGTATTCTCAATAGCTATGGGAGTATCTTTAAAACATTCACACATCTCTTCTGGACTTTTTAGATATAAATCGAAATCCATCATGCTCATTCGATTCGGTTCATCTTTTTTTCTTCCAGTTTGAAGACAAAGAAGAATATCTTGAACATCTTTGTCTTCAAGATATACATAATGAAGGTCAGCTGAGGCTACAAGAGGAATCCCAGTTTCTTCGGAGATTTTAATAAGTCCGTTATTTGAAATTGTTTGTTTGTCTAATGCTGGTAGGTATTGGATTTCAAGAAAAAAGTTTCCTTTCCCCATAATTTCTTGATATTCAAGAGCTTTATTTTTAGCGTCTTCATATTTTCCAGCGATTACAAGTTGTGGAATTTCTCCTTGAACACAACCACTAAGAGCAATTATACCTTTTGCATGTTTTTTTAAGACAGAAAGATCGATTCTTGGTTTATAATAGAATCCTTCAAGATGAGCAATCGTTGTGAGCTTCATTAGGTTGTGATAGCCCTCATCTGTTTCAGAAAGAAGGGTTAGATGATAGCGATCTTCATCAATGCGAGGTTGCTTGTTGTGAAGTCCATTAGGTGCTACATACATTTCACAGCCCAGAATTGGTTTGATTCCTCTTTGAGTTGCTTTGTCATAAAATTCAGGAACACCATACATTGTTCCATGATCAGTGATGGCAAGCGAATCCATTCCAAGTTCTTTCGCACGGTCCAAAAGATCATCGATTTTCCCTAAACCGTCTAGCAAACTGTAGTGAGTATGAACATGAAGATGAGTGAATTTTTGTTTTGATGGCATGGTGTGGTTGGCTGTGATTTTCTCATTAAATAAGAAAGCCTTCTAGGGATTCCCCAAACAGCTTTTACTTCAGTATTCTTGATTATACAATTTTATCGGATAGTTTTCAATGTTTGATTTTTGAAAGAAGTTGTGTTGTAAAAAACCCCTTTTGGATGAAGATTCATCCAAAAAGGGGTTTTCTATATGCCAAGCTTCAATAGTTGTCATTTGGTAGATAGAAAAGAAAAAGTAAAAAAAAGGAGTGATAATCCAGATCCAAATCCAAGACTTGAAAAAATTGGGGAATGGGAAGTGATTGTTTATGAAAGTTACGGAATGAGTACACAAAGAATTTACGAAATTATAGGTCAAAAGAATAACTATGTTTTTTCTTTTCATTTAGTTATTGATGAGTCAAAAGAAAATCTTGCTACTAATTCAGCCGAGATTGTTAAAGTTATCAAAAGTTTTAAGAAAATAAACTAGCCCAAACTAGTCCAAGGAAAAAGCAATTAGAGAAGCTTCTCTAATTGCTTTTTGGTAGTCTTAGTTGTTTAGGGGTTTAAAGAAACACTTAAGCAAAACAATAAACTAAAAATGAGCAAAAAATAAAATACAAAAATGAAAACTAATAAATAAAATAAAAACCCCCTAAGTAAAGGCTTTTAAAGGCATTAGCTCCCCCTACCAGACGATGTTCGAACTGCTTTTGTGTAAAAGAAAACCGCTCAGACAAGATTGGTTTTCTGTTGAACGGTTATTCGCTATTTTACAGCGCGTTAATTTTTTTCAAGGCTTTATCCCATCTTTTGTTTATATAATTTATAAACAAAACAGGTTGCCCGTTTACTTCTTGGGGTTCACGGAGGTCTTTATCATCAAAGAGAGCAGATACCCAGTCCATGTGATGATTGGCATCGGTTACAATGGCAACTCGGGTTCCACGTTTAGTTGCGTGGAAAATCAAAAAGATACCATTATGAACAGTTTGACCAATAGTGATATTTTCAATGGACAGTGCGGTTTTTTTTGTCTCAGGAAGCATTTGGCAGTCTGATAGAACGACGTCATACTGATTAGTTTTGATTAATTCTAATCCTTCGTCGAATCCCGAAGCAAGTGTTAAAAAATGATCATTGCCAAGGAGATCAATAGCCAATTTGAGATTATCAGGAGTATCATCAATTACCAAGATGCGTTGGGATTTTTCATTAACTTCTGATGGCTGAAATTCTTTTCCAGTTTGGATTGAGTTTTTTTTGACTGTCTTTTTTGAAGAAATGCTTTCCTTAATTTGCGCCAGATATTCTGTCATGGGAACGATGTATTCAATAATCGGAATCCAGCGGGCATTTTCGGGAAGACTTCCCACTTCTTTGATTGAAAAAATTGCAAAGAACTTATCAGTGTTGAAGTTTTTTTGCAGCGTCTCTCTATCATTAACGATTATGAGATCTGCTTCTTCATGGTTTTTACATACAGAGCAGGATTCAAATAAAAGAGAAAAAACTTTTTCCAATGCTTTGTCCATCGGGGTTGGCATGTCAATAAAAAAATTCATCTTAATTACTCCTTTTGCTAGTAGTTTATTTGGCTTCGATTAGTGATAACCTTGTAAATGTTCTTAAAGTTAAACTTTAACTTAAAAGTTAACATTTTATTATATATTATAATTTAGTTTTTGTCAAGCTTTTTACATAAAATGTCAATTACAAATAAAAATGTCCCCTGTTTTCGTCAAATTAAAATGTCCCCTTCCGGAAATTTATTAATTTTTAAAAACTTTAACTTTTTCTGATTTTTGTTTAACAATAAATCTTCGCCAAGGATGATCAGCAGGTGGAGTGTATTGAATTCGATTGGGAGTAATAGCTGCTAATTTTAAATCAATTTCTTTAACTGGTTTTTCTGTTAGTTCTTTGAAATTAAGATAGGCATCTTTTTTACAAATATGAATAGTTTTATCTAAATGCTCTTCTATGGTGATTGAGTCTTTTCTAAAAACAGTAATGGGTTGGATTTAGTCTAACTGAAAGTATATATTTAAATATTGAATTGTAAAATCATTCTTAACAGTTCTTTGGTTTTTAACAGAAAAGATATTATTTAATTTTTTCCTTTCTTGATCAGTTAGTTTTCTATGTAAATCTTGTTTTTTGCTTGGTTTAGCTGAAAACTTTTTGTTAAATTTAACAACAAATTCTTTTTTAACAAACTCATTGGCTTCTTTGACATCATCTATCTTAGCCAACCTCATTTCTTTAATCTTTCGATCTTGTAAGGTTTTATTCATTCTTTCCACTTTTCCTTTGGCTTGGGGCGAATTAGCAAAGACAACTTCAATGTCTAGTTCTTGCATCGCTTTTTGAAATTGAGTTTTAAAGTCCTTGTTATCAACTGCATTTTTTATGATTAACCTTGTAAGTACTGAATTTATCTAAATAGATAGCTTTGGGCTTACCTTTCTTGGTTAGATAGTTTTTCCAAAAACTGAATACCGCCTGAATCCCTTCATTCTTATCTAAACTTGGTGTTATGTCACCAGTAGCATCATCGACTGCTAAGAGTAAACATTGTTCGTCTTCCGAGGCTCTACCTTCTAGCCAATTATGGTAAGAACCATCGAATTGAATCAACTCTCCACAGTGGTCTTTTCTGGGTCTTTGAGAGAAATATCTGATCTTCTTTCTTTTTTTAATTTTATACAAGCCTTCTTCTAACATAATATTTCTGACTGAACCATAACTGATTTTAATTCTGTGATTTTCCACTAATTTTTCTTGAGCAAAAACTGGAGTAAAATCTAAATAATTTCTTTCTATTAAATTAATTATTTTAGCTTTAATTAATTTAGGTATTTTTTTCTTACTTTCTTTTCCTCTATTTCCATGAATTATTCCTTCCATCCCTTGTTCTTTAACTGCTTTTTTTTAGTCTTTTTATTTGTCTAGTCGAAAGACTTAACTGTTTAGCTGCTTGAACTCCAGTTATTTTTTTATTAATTAAATTTTTAATAATTTCATATCTTTGAGCTTCCTTATTAGTCATAATTATTAGTTGGTTTTCCATAATGCTAAGAGTTATTTGATTAACTCATAATTTTAGCATTATCTAGCAAAGGTGACATTTCTATTTGACGTATAAGGTGACATTATCATTTTTAAATGACATTCAGACTACCAAAAAATGCCTTAAACAAGGCATTTAAAAGCGTTTGCTCCCCTTATCGGACGATGTTCGAACCGTTTGTATGGGATCTTAAGACAAAAAGAAACACCCCATGGTCAGTTGACCGTGGGGTGTTTAGCAGTTTTTCTGCCAAGATTGGTTTGGCGGGCATTATTCAATTGGCGTAATTGTCAAACAGACAAGTCTGCTGATTTTTTCTTTTTCCGGAATGTCGGGGAGTTCTTCAGGAGGCATCATTTTGAATTCATGCTCCTGGTCTCTTTCGTATTCTTTAATTTCAAAAGAGAATTGGTAGCCGTCTTTTTCAAATTTAACCTTTTCATAAAGATCTCCCTTGAATCTTGTGTTACTACTGAATTCGTAGGAAGCTCTTTCAAAAAGACCACCCTTGATTTTTTCTACGAACTCAGGCCAGGAATTTTTGACAACAGAGAGGTCAACTTTGACGTATCCTAGTTTATCCCGGTTAACGATATCAGTGGGGAATAAAATGGAATCTTCATCCCCATAACTTTCCAGAATGGATTGGGAAAACATCTTAAATCCCAATGCCATTCCAACCACGAGGATAAAATAATAAGCATTATCAGTTATAATCGTTTCTTTTTTCATGGAGCCCTCCTGTATTTAAGGTTCTTCAACTTTATTGTTGAAGATAGAGGGTACAATAAAATACATAAAAAATCAAGACTAATCTTGTCTAGCGGTTCGAACGTCCGACTCGGGGTATAAAAAAAGAGGCTTAAATAAGCCTCAAATTTAGTTGCTCCCCCTAGTGGATGTGTTTCGAGTTGGAAATATGAAAACTATGATCAGAAATCTAGAGCAGTTGTGTTCAAATAATGTTTCTCAAGCACCTAGTTATTAGAAGTGTTTTTGTTCCATCTTCGTCTCATGTGTAGCTTTTCAGAGTCTAGTAGACGTTGATAATATTCGTCACTATCGCGTTCATCGTCGATGTTCGGTCCGTGGTGAGATAGACCTCTTCTGTATGGTCCAAATAATCTTGCAAATTGACCTTGAAATTGATGAAATGGCTCCCAGTCATCTTTGGGTTTAGTATCATCAAACCCTCTGAAACCTTCTTGTCCTGGACGACGCCCGTATTCATCATATGCAGCTGAAGTTCCGTTGTTATTGCCAAAAATTATCCCTCCGCTGTAGGTCATAGATCTTGGGTCTGGCATAAATAGGTATCCCTTGCCATAGTTATGCCAATTAGATTTCGTCACATATCTTTCGGGGTATAACCATTCCTTTTTTGCTGCAGTTATGTATCTAAACGCACGACTTTTCAGAATAAAGTTAATTTCGCGCACTTCATTTTCAGAAAGAAAGCGAGATGTTTGGATATCTTGAAAGCCAAAATAAGCACTTCGGAAGAAGTTAGGATTAGGTCGCATTTTCTTGCCATTTTGATAGGGATTTCTTGCCCAGGATAGATTGGTGAGAAAAAGTATTTTATCAATAGAAAGTGGAAATATAGTATGACTGGCATGGAGTCTTATGTCTGGATCATTGTATTCTCTGCACAACGGATGTTTAGGTCCATAGTAACGGTTATATATAGTCACGGGGTGATCAGAAATAATGAACTTTGTATCAGATTTACTTGCATCCGCTATTGCCCAAACTCCTTCCATCCAAATAGCACAATATAGTTGATGTAATTGAGTCATTAATCTAAGAGTATTATTCTTGTCGCAGGCACTACTTATTTTTGCTTGTTTGTTGAGTCATGCAAGTCCTTTGGGTGTGCGTAGCTTTTGAGTGCTCATGTACATCAGTAATTCATTTACAAAATCAGCACCGTTCCATGGATGCGAATAATCTGCGCATTGTTCTATAGCAGTTTTCCCTACAGTATCAACTTTTCCAAAAAAGTGTTTCTCAATTTCCCTAGAAGTAATTCCATTAAATGTTGTTGTGTATAGGTCTTCCTCGCAGAAACAATTAGCAAAACCATATTTTTTGACAGTTGTTCCTATATGAATTTTGCCTTTTCGATCAGTATATTTTGGAGGTTTTAAATCAAGTTGATGCATTTTATTATCTGGTAAGGTGGGTGTTGCAAATCGTTTCTGATACCAAATTGGCACATAATGATTATTTTTATATTCATTAGACATGAGATTTTTTAATGGGACTAAGTTTAAGATGCTTATAATAATAATCCAAATTCTTGATTTGAGAAAGTCCTGGTATGTTTTTTGAATAACAAAAAACCGCCTTCGAAAAATATCAAATAAATCAATACCTTTCGAAGGCGGGAATCGAACCCGTATGCTTTCACAAGCAACTATTTTGTAAACAGCCGCGTCTGTCATTCCCACAACTTCGACATAAACTGTGTGCTTCCCTGGTGGATATGTTTAAGATTATACGAAGCAGAGAGACTATTGCATATCTAGGACTATTACAGAATATGAAAGTATAGTTTCGAATTTAAATTTTATTAGAAATTGTTCTCATGGTACAATAGAATTGTAATTTTAGTAATAGAAATAAAAATGGAAAATAAAGAAGTAGAAAAAGTTAATTATCCCAAGAATAAGTCAAAAAAAGAAGAAAGGGAGGAAAAGTCTCGCGTGTATTCTTCAAGGATTTTAGTTTTGATTCTTGGGACTGTTTTAATTTTAATTTTTGGGAGCAGTTTTCTTTATATTAAAGAACTGAAGGATATGTTTGAGGAAAAAAAAGCGCAAAGTCTTCAGAAGGAAAATTTGTTCAAAAGCGAACTACTCGATTGTGATAAGAGTCTGAAAGAAAAAGAGTCCTTAATATCTGTTTTGCAGGAAGGCTCAAAATCTGGGCAAAATCCCATGCAGATGATTGTAAGGGAAAGAACCATTGGAGATGGTTGTTACAAGAAAATAAATGGAAATGAAAACGTTCATGGAATAGTTCGTGAAGACTTTAATAATGATCCTGCAAATATCGTGATTTTATACACAAATGATGATTTGGGGATATCATTCGATGTTCCTTATAACAAGAATTGGGGGAATGAGGAGTGTGTTGTTTTGCCTTACTTTTCTTATAAAAACCCAGAGTCATGGCAAGTGATTTTTGGACAAACAACTGAAGCTCGTCCGTTCGGCTTTCATACTAGGCAAAAAAGAGATAAGGAGGATATCTTCAATGAACAAAAAGGGAGTGATAATCCAGATCCAAATCCAAGACTTGAAAAAATTGGGGAATGGGAGGCGATTGTTTATGAGAGTTACGGGATGAGTACGAAAAAAGTTTATGAAATTATAGGTAGTAAGAGTAATTACATTTTTTCGTTTCATTTAGTGACTGATGAATCAAAAGAAAATCTTGCTACTAATTCAGCTGAGATTGTTAAGGTTATCAAAAGTTTCAAGAAAATAAACTAGTCCAAAATAGTCCAAGAAAAAAGCAGTTAGAGAAGTTTCTCTAACTGCTTTTTGATAGTCTTAGTTGTTTAGAAGTTTATTGTTGATTGTTTTGAATGAATGCGTCTGGTTTATAACGATGTGGAGAAAACCCAGTTTCATATGAATATCCTGTACCAACACCAAGGATGGCTTGACTAATGCTCCCAGGGCACTCTCCTGGATAAGACCTGTACCAAGAGCCTTCATCAAAACCAGCTTGGTCCTTGATTTCAAAATGAAGATGAGACCCCATATTCAAACTAACTTCCCAGTCGTCGTTAGGGCTTCCTAATACACCAATTGAATCGCCCATAAACACCTTCATTCCAACGTAAAGACTAGCGATGCTAGTCTGGGATAGATGTCCATATAAGGAGTAGACTACAGTCGGGCTAGTTTCAGTGTTGCAATCATCTGGCTGGACAATGGAATTTGAGGTATTAAACCCAGAAAGCTTTATGTGTTCAATTACAACAACTGGTCCCCATCCATGGCTTCCATTATCTGGCCAACCATATGAAGTATTTTGGTTATTTGCCACACTAACAATGGTTCCATTAGCTACGGCATAAACAGACTCCCCAGCCGTAATACCATTGTTAGCATCCTTTGTGTAGTCTTGTCCTAAATGACCTGCTCGTAAGCATTGTTCACCAACGCCTGAGCCCCACCAGCCACCATCATTTGCTGGAATCTGTATATCATCGTATAAAGGGTCATCTTTGTTGAGTAATGGGTCTGTTTGACCTTTTTTTAGTACAGGAAAAATAAAGTCATGAGCCTGGACATCTTCAAATATCGCAGTCCAAGTCACATCACTAAAAACATAAACGTGAACTGGATTACTATCAGACTCATATGTCCCGTTAACTTCCCAGTGACTAAAAAAATAACCTGGTTTAGAATGCGCAGTGAGTTCAGTAGCTGTTGTTAAAGACTCTATAACTTCAGAGCAATCAGATTCCTCCTCGCTACAATTTATTGTTAGGTTCACTGGGTTTACATAAAGTTCAGTACCAACAACGAATCCTTTTGTAGTGTCTAACTCAACTGTTAAGCGTGGATGCTCTGCTTCACAAGAGTTAGCAGCACTCAAAGTCAGTGTGTTAGCGGAGATACTGGAGCTCAGAATAGTAATATCGTCCCTAGTAACAGCTTGATTGGCCACTAAGTCATAGGTTGCCGTTGTTACTGCATGTTCAGAAACTGTAAATGTTTCATCAATTCCTGCACCACACAAATAATTCACAGTCAAAGCTTCTGTAAGTTTTGCAAGTAGGACCCCATCCTTAAGAGTATTATTTCTTACAGAACCAGATAAAAGGATATTTTCCGAGCCACTTTGGATATCTACTGGAGGACCAGCATATCTTGTATCTCCAAACCTTTTAACCTTTTGAGTAACTCCAGCCCACGTAGCTTTTGCAACAAAAACACTACTATAAGGAGTATTGTCCATACTTACTTTTCCAGCTAGAAATAGGTCTCCAGCGGTATTTTGTGTTATGGCTTGGAAATCTCCACCTTTCAGGAAACTAGTTCGATGAAGAGGGGAGATCGTAACCACGTCTGGGTCTATCCTGAGTACACAGGGATTGTGAGAATATCCTATACTGTGTTGTCCTACAAGAGCAATATTCCCGTCTGATGTTGGGTAAATCGCACGAGCCCTAACAACACCTGATGTAGTGGAATAAATTTTATTCCAAATAACATCACCATCGTAATCCAATTTTACAACGCCTGATCCCAACATGGTGATATAATAACCACATCCAGGCACTTCACATGCCCAGCTCATTTCTCCAGTTGGATTTCCCAATGTGGTGATTTTTGTTGTCCAATCTATGCCAAACTGTGCTGTTAATTTTGCCACAACAAGTTTGCCTGGATTGTAGCCTTCTTTTCCGGAAATAAGATAGCCACCATCCGAAGTTCTTTTGATATTGTGAATATTGTCTATCCCAGTGAATCTCTTTGCACTGTTTGAGACAACATTTCCATCAGAATCTATCTCAAAAGAAAATCCTTTATAGTTTGTTCCTTGGCCAACTAAAAGGAAATTAGATCCATTCTTAACGCAGTCAGAAGAAGTTAAGGAATTGACATTACCATAACGTTTCTGCCAGTCTATTGCGCCTGAAGGGAGAAATTTTATTGCAAAAATCCCTTCTTGTCCATATCCAGAAGAAGATCCAGTTACAATTTTTCCTCCTCCATCAATATGCAAAACTGACGTTGCCTTAATTGCGGAGTAATCGCTGTTTAAGTGAAATTCCTTTACCCAAAAATTTTCCGTTGCAAAGCTCTGCACTGTAAACAATAGACAGAGAATTGCAGTAATTCCAGTCAAACCTTTCTTGGTCATTTTGTGACCTCCTTTTTGTCTTTATCCAAAATTGGATTTTTAAATAGGTGATACAAGGGAAACTAGATACTAAAAGTCTTCATAAACCTCCTTTTTCCGAAGACTTGTTTAAATTGCTAAATTTTTTAAAGTACTAAAAAACAACAAATGCTCTTCCAGAAGAGTGTTGTTGCTAACTTGAATATAGCAAGAAAAGGGGATTTTAGTCAAATTTAAATTCAAAACATAAAAAATCTAATAGTTGCTTTGAAATTTCTTGCAGTAATACATGGTGATACGTGTCGTGTATTTAAAGTAGAGAGTGTACTGGAACTTTTAAGTGTACTTTAGTGACATTGGTGTATAGGAATTGAAGAATGGTAATCTAAAAAAGCCTTGATTAAAGGCTTTTTTTGGGCTTTGCTCCCGGGGTCGAATTCGAACTGCTAATCTAATAACTAGCTAGTATTTTAAAGTAGACTCATTTATAGGGGTATCTATAGAGTACTCTATAGATGAGTCTAAAAACAAAAACACAATTATCTTTTGAATAATTGTGTTTTTTCTTTAGTGCGCGCAGAGGGATTCGAACCCCCGACCTTCTGCTTAAAAGGCAGTTGCTCTACCAACTGAGCTATGCGCGCATGAATTGTCAAAATGTTTGTAAACAAGCTATTTTAAAAACAAAAATATCGCTCAAAAGCGTATTTCGTAATAACTTATTTTTTAAACATAATTCATTATATACAAACTTGCAGAAATGTCAACGGAGCAGTATAATTGAGGAAGACAGGGGAAATTTCATTAAAACAATAAACAAAAAAATGAAAATAAAACACATTGATGCGCACGAAATTCTCGATTCTCGTGGAAATCCAGCAGTAGAAGTGAAACTGACACTGGAGGATGGTAGAAAAGTTAAAGCTGCAGTTCCTTCTGGTGCTTCAACGGGGACAAGAGAGGCGCTTGAGTTAAGAGATGGAGAAGAACGTTTTGGTGGTAAAGGAGTTTTGAAAGCGTGTAAACATGTCAACGAAGATATTTTTCCACACGTTAAAGATATGGATGTTGAAGATCTTATTGCGATAGATGAGGCGATGCTTCAATTGGACGGAACTGAGAACAAAGAACGACTTGGTGCAAATGCAATTTTGGGAGTTTCCTTGGCAGTCGCAAGAGCAGGTGCCTTGGTTAAGGGTGTTGAACTTTGGGAACATCTAAGAGAAGTTTATGAATTTGAAAAACCAGAAGGATGGAAATTTCCAGTACCAATGATTAATGTTATCAACGGTGGAGAACACGCTGACAGTGGTCTTAATATTCAGGAATTTATGCTTGTTCCATCTGGATTTGATACTTTTGCTGAAAGATTGCAAGCTGGTGCTGAAATCTATCAGGCTTTGAAAAAAGTATTAACTGAAAAAGGATATCGTGTTGCAATTGGTGATGAAGGAGGTTTTGCTCCAGCATTGAATGCAAACGCTGAGGCGCTAGAGCTTATCTTGGAGGGAATCGCTAGTACTAAATATGAAGCTGGGACACAAGTTAAGACTGGAATTGATGCTGCTGCTAGTGAGTTCTATGACAAAGAGACTGGAAAATATAATCTAAGTTTGGATAATGTTTCTTTGGACAGTGAGCAGATTAGTGCAATGTATCGTGAATGGATTGAAAAATTCGAAATGGAGTTGATTGAAGACCCAATGAGTGAGTTTGATTGGAATGGATGGAGATTTTTCAATGAACAATCAGGAAAAGATATTGCAATTATTGCTGATGATCTTACTGTTACAAACAAGAAAATTCTTGATGAGGCAAAAGAAAAGAATGCTGCTAATTCAATCTTGATTAAAGTAAATCAAATTGGTTCAGTTACTGAAACAGCTAGATGTGTGAGAGCTGCAAAAGAATATGGTATGAAGATAGCAGTTTCACATAGAAGTGGTGAAACAACAGATGATTTCATTGCAGACTTGGCTGTTGGGTTCTTCTCTGATTATGTTAAATTCGGAAGCACTGCACGAGGCGAAAGAGTTTCGAAGTATAACCGTGTTGCTGAAATTGAAAGAGAATACAATAAATAAGATTCGATCGTTAAAAATTCTGAGGGTACCTTGCTTTTTAAAGAGAGGTACTCATCAGTTTTGATATAATATAAAGATAGTAAAATGGGAGAAAAAAAACATAAAGCGCCCCTTGTTTTGGCTATTTTAGATGGGTGGGGAAAAGGCCCAGAAAATATTAAAACAAATGCAATTTTTGCTGCTGACACGCCGTTTGTTGATAGAGTAACAGCAGAATTTCCAAATACTACGCTTGCAGCGTCTGGTCATGATGTTGGTCTGGAGAAAAATCAGATGAGTGGTTCAGAAACTGGACACATGAACATTGGAGCTGGGAGAATTGTAAAGCAAGATGTGCGAATGATATTGGAATCTATAGACAATGCGAGCTTTTTCTATAACAGTGCACTTTTGAGTGCCGTAAAGCATGCGATTAAGAATAAATCCAATATCCATTTGGTAGGACTTTTGGGAAATAGTGACAGCCCACACGCACATCCAGATATTTTGTTGGCGCTTATGATTCTTTTGAAAAATCACAAGTTGCAAAGTCATGTTTTCTTGCATTTGTTTACGGATGGAAGAGATTCATATCCACAGAGTGCATTGGAGCATTGGAGGTCTTTAGAGAATCAGATAAAATATGAAGGATTGGCAACACTAGCATCTGTTAGTGGAAGATTCTATGGAATGGACAGGATTAAAAAATGGAATAGATTGAAAAAGGCATATGATGCTATGGTTTTGGGGAAGGGTGACAAGTTTGAGTCTTTTAAGGAAATAATTGATTTCAATTATAAAAAAGATAGGACAGATGAATTTATAGAGCCAGCAGTTATTGTTGATAAAAAAGGTGAGCCAGTTGGTAGAATCAAGGACAATGACAGTATTATTTTCTTTAACTTTAGGTCTGACAGAGCGAGGCAAATGTCAAAACTTTTTGTAGGAACTAAAGTTAAAAACAAAAAAGGATTTCCTAAAATTGATTTTTTGAAGAATATCTTGTTTGTGGCAATGACAGAATTTGGTCCTGATTTGAATTTGAAGACTGCGTTTATCAGCCCTCCTTTAAGCGGGACTTTGCCAATGGCATTGAGTGATCTGAAACAATTGTACATTTCTGAAACAGAGAAATATGCTCATGTTACATATTTTATTAATGGAGGATATGCTGATTCGGTTGGTGGAGAAGAGCGAATTCTTGTTGACTCACCAGAAGTACGTTCATATAAAGAAATCCCCGAGATGTCTGCTGAGAAGATCACTGACATTGTTTTGAAGACACTGGAGACAGGTGAACATGATTTTGTTTGTATTAATTATCCAAACGCTGACATGCTTGGACACACAGGAGATTTTGAGGCGATAAAAAAAGGAGTTGAATTTTTAGACAAACAACTGGAAAAATTAAATAAAATGATTTTCAAAAAAGGTGGGACACTTGTTATAACTGCGGATCATGGGAATGCAGATATTTCATATAATGAGGAGCTCAAACTTCCTTATACATTTCACACCAAGTGTGAAGTTCCTTTTATTGTTGTTTCCTATGAAAAAAAGTTAAAAAAAATAAAGCTAATAGATGGTGGGAGACTTGGAAATGTAGCACCTACAATATTGGATATTCTAGAAGTTGAAAAACCAACAGAGATGACGTTGAACTCTTTGATAAAATTTTAAAATAAACTTAGATAAAAATGAAAAAAGTAATCTGTATAGGTTCAATAACGAAAGATGTTTTCCTTTCAACAAAGGAAGGGAAGCTGATCGAAAATACTGGCGATGTTGCAGTTCAAAAATTGATTGGCTTTGAATTTGGAGCAAAAGTCTATGCAGATAGTTATAGAGAAACTTTGGGTGGTAGTTCAATCAATGTAGCTGCCGGGCTTTTGCAATGTGAGATGTTGCCTCTTGTTTTCTCAAGGGTCTCTAATTCCGGTACAGGGGACTGGCTTTTGAAAAAAATTGGAGCAGAGAAGTTGAAGAAAAGATTTATTCAACGAAACGGTGTTATCGAAAGTGAAGTCTCGATTATTATTTCAGACTCTGTGCTTAATGATCATGTGATATTCAGAACAGGTGATTCAGTTGAAAGATTTGATTTGAAAAAGGCTTTGACGAAATTTCGCTTTGGGGCTGACGGAGTTTATATTGGTTCACAGAAAAAAGGTTGGGAAGAGAAATATAAAGCATTGATTGAATTTTCCAAAGAAAAGAAAGTAAAAATATCTTGCAATCCTTCTGGTCTCCAAATCCAAAAGGACCCTGAAAAACTTTTAAAAATGTTTGCTAGTTTTGAAATTGTTTTCTTAAATAGAGATGAGGCAACTGAGCTTTTGGAAAGAGTTGATGGTGGTGAGGAAACCGAGATCAGACCACTTTTTGAAAGACTCATGAAATATAAGCCTAAGGTGTTGGTTATAACTGATGGTGAGAAGGGTGCATATGCAGCAAAAGGAGATAGTATTTTCTATGTTGCAACTCAGGCCAAGGAGGTTATCGATACAGTTGGTGCGGGAGATGCATTCTCTAGTGGATTCTTGGCTGCATATCTTGAATTTTTTGATGTAAAAAGGTCAATTGCTTGGGGGATTTTGAATAGTGCTTCGGTTATCTCAGTAGAGGGAGGCACAAAAGGGCTTATGAAAAAGAAAGAGTTGTTGAGAGCAGAAAAAGAAGTTTTAGTTAAAATCAAAAAGATTAAATAACACAAATGAATAAAATTCTAAACCCAGATTCAGTTGCCATTGTTGGTGCTACTGATACAGAAGGGAAAATTGGAAATATCATCCTAAGAAATATTTCTCAAAACGACACGATGACAATCTATCCTATCAATCCAAAACATGATGAAATTGGTGGATTGAAGGCATATGCAAGTGTTTTGGATATTGAGCGTGAAGTGGATTTGGCGATTATCGCCGTTCCAGCTAAGTTTGTTATTCAAGCCGTTCGTGATTGTGCTTGGAAAAACTCTCCAATCAAAAACATTGTGATTATATCAGCTGGTTTTTCAGAAGAAAGCGAAGAGGGCGCTAAAAGGGAAGATGAGTTGAAACAATTAGCAAAAGAAAATGATCTTCGTATTGTTGGACCAAATTGCTTGGGAGTAATAAATACAACAGAAAACTTAAATGCTTCTTTTGCAGGTAAGAATATCGCGAAGGGAGGCGTTGGTTTAATTATGCAGTCAGGAGCTCTAACTACCGCACTTTTTGATATGGCCGCAGGCGGTAACTTTGGTTTTTCTCTTGTAACAACACTTGGAAACAAGGCTGTTGTTAATGAGAATGATCTATTGGATTATTATACGAGAGATGAAGAGACAAAGATTATTGCACTTTATCTAGAAGATATTGCTGATGGAAAGAGTTTTGCAGAAAAATTAGCTCAAACTTCAAAAGTGAAGCCAGTAGTTGTTCTGAAGGCTGGGATTTCAAAGAAAGCACAGGCTGCTATTTTGTCACATACTGGAGCAATGGCTGGAGATGCTGCTGTTACGAAAGAGGCTATTGAAGCAAATGGTGGAATATATTGTAGTAATTTGCAAGAATTCTCAGGTGTTATTTCTCTTTTGAATAGTTTTTCTTTGCCAGAAAATGAGCAGATTGCAATTGTTACAAATGCTGGAGGTCCTGGAGTTGTGACAACTGATATTATTGAAAGTGATTCAAAATTGAAAATGTTTGAAATTTCTCCAGAGCTACGAGAGCAGATTGAAGGGGTGTTGCCTTCTGAAAGTTCTGCTAAAAATCCAATTGATCTTTTGGGCGATGCGATGGAGGATAGATACAAGACAACATTGGAGATTCTAAGAGGAGTTCATGGCATCGGAGCAATTTTGGTAATAGTCACTCCTCAGGCGCAAACTCCAATTGAGGAAATCGCACAAGTTGTAATTGACGCAAATGAAGAATTGGCAATTCCAGTAATCCCGATTTTTATGGGAGGAGTTGCTTCTTATAAGGCTGAACAATATTTAGCAAAAAGAGGATTGAGTAACTTTCGTTTTTCTTATGGAGCAGTGAGGGCGATTGAAAAGGCTTTGGAATTTGCGAATGCTAAAAGATCTGGAAGATTGGGCGAGAAAGTTGACACTTCATTTGCAGATTCTGTAAAGAAAGATGTCATTATTGATAAGCTTCAAGCTGAAGACAGAAGAGTCTTCTACTATGATGAAGCAGATGAGCTTGGGAGTAAATTCGGACTAAACATTCTTCCTGCGACATATTTAGTTCAAAATGCTAATGAATATACAGGGGAATATCCAGTTGTTTTGAAGCTTGATAGTCCTAATATTTTGCACAAAAATGCGAAGGATGCTCTTTTTTTGTATATCAAGAACCAAGAAGAATTAGAGGAAAAGAGAATTCAGTTAGCAGAATCTTTTCCAGGAGAAAGAATGTTAGTTCAACCAATGATTCAATCTGGATTAGAAGTGATTATTGGAATCAAAGAAAATGACTTGTTTGGTTATGTGCTAATGGTTGGTTTGGGTGGAATTTTCACCGAGCTTCTTGACACCAAATTGTTGTGGCTTTTACCAGCTAGTGAAGATGCAATCAGAAGAAAAATCGAAGGTTCAATGTTAGGGAAAATTCTGAAAAAACAAAAAATCGATGTTGGTGAAGTGGTCTTGCAATCTCAGAGAGTAGCGAAGCTTTCAATGTATAATAAAGAGATAAAGGAATTGGATATTAATCCAATAATGTTATATTCTGAAAAGGAGCCGATGATTGTTGATATCAAAATTCTGTTGTAATTGCAATTTTTTGCATAATGCGAAGCAAAATAAAAATAAAATAAATATATGGGTAATAAACAAAAGATTCTAATTGTAGACGATGATGATCAAATACGTTTGATGTATTCCGAACTTTTCCGCCAAAGTGGTTTTGATGTTATTGAGAGAAAAGATGGGGTGGAAGGATTGGAAGTTGCAACTAGCGTGAAACTGGATGGAATCTTTACGGGAATTATTATGCCAAGAATGAACGGTTTCGATTTTGTGAAAGCTTTGAAAGAATATAAAGACACTGTTGACGTTCCAATTGTTGTAAATTCGCACCTAGGACGAGAGGAAGACAGAAATGCGATGGAAAAGCTTGGTGTAAACGATTTCATTATTAGAGGGCTTGTTTCACCTGCGGAAATAATTAAAAGAGTGGTGCATGTTGTTAACGCAGAAGATTATTTTTTCAAAGTGAATCGCGAGTCTGAGGATTTTGAAAAGTTTATACGTGAACAAAGAATGCCAATTGATTTTATGTGTGATGAGTGTGGCACTGAACTTTCAATTAAATTTAAATCTACCGATAAAGATTATTTCAGAGGTTCTATTCGTTGTCCAAAGTGTAACAAGCGTTTTAATTAGAATGTAAGAGAAGATTAGAAATGAAACAAAACTGGAAGATAAAAGAAAGAACTTCTTTGGATAAAAGAATCTTTCCTGGATTAGAAGAAGAAATAGAAAAATTGCTTATTGATCGAGAGGTATTAAATCTTGAAGAAAAAAAAGCTTTTTTGGAGCCAGGATATGAATCAGAGTCAATAGATCCTTTTTTATTAACAGATATGGATTTGGCTGTTAATCGTGTTTTGTCTGCTATTGAGAAAAAGGAAAAGATTTGTGTCTATGGAGATTACGACGCCGACGGTGTTACTGCTTCAGCTTTACTTTTGGATTTCTTTGGGCAAATTGATATTGAAACAGTCGCCTATTTGCCTGACCGTGCTACTGAAGGATATGGTGTGAATTGTGACGCTCTTGATTATATCAAGGAAAAAGAGGTTACGCTCATGATAACCGTTGATTGTGGGGTTTCTAATGCTGATGAAATTGAATATGGGAAAAAGATAGCAATAGATTCGATTATTTTGGATCATCATCACTTGCCAGAGAACGTTCCTTCTGCGATTGCTGTTGTTGATCCAAAACGAGACGGGGATGTCTATCCGAATAAAGACCTTGCTGGAGTTGGAGTTGCTTTCAAATTTCTTCAAGCGTTAGTTTCTAAGATGGATGATTATGACGAAGAGCAATTGAAGTGGTTGTTGGATCTTGTTGCAATTGGAACAATAGCTGATTGTGTGAAATTGTCGCAGGAAAATAGAATGCTTGTTAGATATGGACTTGTTGTTCTTTCTAGAACTAGAAGGATTGGATTGCATCATATGTTTCAGGTTGGAAAAATAAGTATTGATCCGAGTTCTGTTCCTTCTAGTTTTACTGTTTCTTTTCAGATTGCACCTAGAATCAATGCAGCAGGCAGAATGGATCATGCTAATACTGCACAAAAGCTTTTACTTTGTAATGAATTTCAAGAATCTCAAGCAAGGCTTTTGGCACTTGAAATTGAAGATAAGAATAAACATAGACAAAAAATCACAGCTCAAATTGTTGATGATGTTTTTGCACAGGTCAAAAAAAATGAGAAGGAAAAGATTATTATCAAGTCTTCTCCGAATTGGAATTTTGGAGTGGTTGGGCTTGCTGCAGGAAGAGTCGCAGAAGCTTTTCATCGGCCAACAATTTTGTTTCAAGAATACGAGAAAGATGGAGAAAGATTAGCAAGAGCATCTTGTCGTTCAATTTCTCAATTTAATATGGTGAAAGCTTTGGAACGAAATAAAGACATTTTGTTGAAATATGGAGGACATTCACAGGCTGCAGGACTCACAATCAAAGAGTCTGACCTTAATCAGTTTAAAGAGCGGATGCTAGCTGAAATGAAAGATGTTGACGAGAAGGATCTAATTAAAGAAATCTTAATTGACCTTGAAGTTTCTTTCGACAGGATAACTAATAAATTGATTGAAGAATTAGAGCTGTTAGAGCCATATGGTATGGGGAATGTAAAACCAATTTTTTGTTGTAAGAATCTTAGTGTTACGCAGGTTAGAAAAGTTGGTGCTACTGAAGCTCACCTCAAACTTCAATTTCAAAATGGGGAACAGGGAAACACCTTAGATGCAATTGGTTTTAGTATCGCTAAGAAATTTAGAAATCTTAAAGAGGGAGATGTGGTTGATTTAGCATTTAATCTCGAAATGAATGAATGGAATGGCAACAGAAACCCACAAGCCATGGTTATTGATATTGATATTCAATAGAATTTCTGAAATATATGTTTTGTATAAAATAGCCAAACTTAAACGTGCTTAAGTTTGGTTATTTGTGTAATTTTTCTAGCGATTTTCAATTTTAAAAAAGAAATAGCACCCGAATCATTGAGATTCAGGCGCTATCATTTTTCAAACAGTGATATTAACTGTTTATTTTTTTTCTACTGATACCTGCGATTCCGAGAAGTCCGCAACCGAGTAGCAAATAGGTTGCTGGTTCGGGCACTGGAGCAGAGGTAGCGTTGCCAGTTAATTTGGAGTGGTCCAACCAGGCGGTGGCTGTTTCTAAGGGATTGGAGATATTCAATGCGACGTCTAAGCGACCGTCATCATTCAACCAATCAACGTCTAATAAAATGTCATACTGGCCGTTGTTGACCTCGCCAAGGGTAACCCAGCTGTTTCCGTCAAAGCCATAACTGGCTTGTTCACTGAAATCCCACTGAATTGTGTGTTTCCACCAAAGAACTCCTACTGTTTTGCTTCCAGCGTCATCTGAGATATCATTGGTGAAGTCCAGCTCCAAAGAGGCATCAGTCACGCAATAGTAGCTCAGATCAATGGAGTCGTTGATGTCATGGGTGTAAGCAAGGGGACTGTTTTGCCCGATAAACACTGAATCAAAAGCATGTTGCCCGATTATTTGGTTTTCACCGTACTGCGATCCGCTGGGATTCCAATAATCAATCATGTCTTCAAAGGCTACACTTTGGGCGTTTACACTTCCAATAATTGTCACGGAAAGAATCAATCCCAATAAAACACCATTAAATTTTTTCATCTTATTTTCTCCTTCTCCTAAAATGTACTAAAAAGTTTCCAACCAATTTGGAAAACAAGAGTAACATAACATTTAAAAGGATTGTTGTCAATAGGGGGAGTCTGGAAAGTGGTGTTATCGATTGTTATGGGCTTTGTCCTAAGTGTGTTATAATACAGTTATAAACCCTTATTTTATAGATTGTTCTTGTTTCTTAGCATGGTGCTAAAAAATGTGATAAAAAAGAAAAAAGAGTGTTTGAATCAAATATATTTTATGAAAATTAAAATTCATTATTTGTATGGCTAAATTAGAATTTCGAAAAAAATAGACGAGACAATTAGCTTTTCTATCTTTGGTTTTATCAGTATTTATATTCACAATAGGGTTTGCTATTGGTGATATTCCTTTGCATTGGGGAATAGCCATGATACTATTCTTTACTCTAGGGGCTTATATTGTTGGAGGATATCATGATCCCAGTGGTAATAATTGCGATTAACAAGCACTATACTCTCAGTTTTATATAATATTTGACCTGAGGGATATTTTTTGTGTTTATTATTCCAGGTGCCTTCATTGCTAATGGTGATTGACTATTAAAAAAAATTTGAGTATAGTGGTAAAGAGTTTGAGGCTAGACAATATGCTTTATTAAGCTAGTATTGTTTTTGGTTTTTGTCGGATTCGTCTAGTGGTTAGGACGCCAGGTTTTCANNGGTAACAGGGGTTCGATTCCCCTATTCGATACGGAGTATGAATGTTTGATATAAAAACAATAACAAACAAAACAGTGGAAGCATTAACATTATTGAATAACTATAGGGATAGATTACAACCGTTTTTAGAAGAATATTTTGAGAAAAAACTACAAAAGGCAAACAGTATAGATCCATTAGCAGAGGAGTCTGTTAAACTGATTCGAAATTTTACACTTTCCGGGGGAAAGAGACTTCGTCCAGCGATAATGTATTATGCATATCTTGCATGTGGTGGGAAAGACGAAGATAGAATTATTGATGTTTCAATGTCTATTGAGATGGTACATTCTTTTTTGCTTATTCACGACGACATTATTGATAAAGATGAGCTTAGACATGGAGTGAAAACTCTTAATGCCGAGTACAAATCTATTGCGCAAAAGTTTTTCCCAAAAGCAGATCCAGAGCATTTTGGAAATTCAATGGCAATGATAGCTGGTGATCTAGCGGGTTCAATGGGAAGTGAAATCGTGTTTAATGCTGATTTTGAAGCAAAGACAATTATTAGAGTCTTAGATAAGTTGCAAGATATTGTTTATGTTACAATCCCAGGAGAAATGGTTGATGTAATTTTGGAAGCAAGAGGGTTTGCTACTGAAGAGGAAGTCATGCGAATGTACGAAGGAAAGACTTCAAGATATACATTTGAAGGTCCTTCTCACATTGGAGCTTTGCTTGCTAATGCTGATGAGAGTGTTTTGGAACATTTTACTGATTATTCAATGCCTTTGGGTGCTGCTTTTCAGATTAGAGATGATGTTTTAGGAATATTTGGAGAACAAAAAAAACTGGGAAAACCAGTTGGTAGTGATATTATAGAAGGAAAGCAAACTTTGCTTGTTATCAAGGTTCGGGAATCTGGAATAAAAGTTCAAAAGAAAAGAATGGAACAATTGTTGGGAAAAGAAGATATAACAGAATCTGAAATCGATGAATTTAGAAAAATAGTTACTGAATCAGGAGCTCTGGACTATGCAAACAAACTTTCTCAAGAGTTGGTAGGTAGATCTCTCAAGGCTCTCGAGAAAATTGAAATGAAAAACGAAGAATCTAGGATATTTTTTGAAGGGATAGCTCATTTTATTGTTAGTAGACAACACTAAGCATTTGAATGATTTTATGAGAAAAGTAGAATTAAATTTGCCAAATCATGTCGCAATTATTCCAGACGGGAATAGAAGATGGGCAAGAAAAAATGGACTTGATCCGTGGGAAGGTCATAAAGAAGGTGCCGATAGAATAGAAGAGATTATAAGGGAAGCTTTGAGGATTGGTGTTAAGTGTTTTACTTTTTGGGGTTCATCAGTTGATAATTTAACAAAAAGACCGCTTCAGGAAAAGAAAGCCTTGTTGTCTATCTATGAAGAATATTTTGATAAATTGATAAATAGCCAGGAAGTATATGACTCAGAGGCAAAAATAGTTGTTTTGGGTGATTGGAGGAACCAATTTCCCAGGAGACTAAAGAACATCCTAGAGGAAGGTATAGAGCGAACAAAAAATCACTCAAGACATGTACTTTGTTTTTTGTTGGCATATAATGGAGATGAAGACATGCTTATAGCTGTACAAAGAATTGCAAAAAAAGCGCAAGAAATGAAACAGTATTTTGATATTACAAAAGAAACAATAAAAGAGAATTTAGTAACATCTCAATTACCAGAAGTGGACCTACTGATAAGGACTGGTGTTGACGATGATCCTCATAACAGTGCAGGATTTCTGATGTGGCAAACGATGAATTCACAATATGAATTTTCGACAGATATGTTTCCTGCTTTTACAAAAGAGGCATTCAATGATGCTCTTAAGAGCTATTCAATGAGATTCAGAAGAATGGGTGGTTAGTGTAGAATAGACTAAATTAGTTATAGAAATTATAAAAATTAAAGTAATAATATGGCATTAGAATTTACAGATGCAAACTTTGAAGAAGAAGTTTTGAAAAGTGAAAAACCAGTCTTGGTTGACTTTTGGGCATCTTGGTGTGGTCCTTGTCAAATGATGAGTCCTGTTATTGATGAAGTTGCCAGTGAAATTGGTGATGTTGCAAAAGTAGGAAAGCTCAACGTTGACGAAAACGCTGAATCAGCTCAAAAATATGGAGTTATGTCAATTCCTACTATTATTATGTTCAAAGATGGTAAGAACGTTAAACAACTTGTTGGTGCTCAAGCCAAAGAAGTTTTGGTTGAAGAATTAAAAAACGTATAGTTAAAAAGAAATAATAAAAAATCAATGAAAGACCTTATTATTTTAGGGGCTGGACCAGCTGGTCTAGGTGCTTCTGTTTATGCATCCAGATATCAAATCAAACATGTTATCTTAGGAGAAGAAGTTGGAGGATATTTAAATGAAATTCACAAGATTGAGAATTATCTGGGTTTTGAAGCTATTTCAGGTATGGAACTTGGAATGAAGATGAAAGCTCATGTCGAATCGCTTGGTGGAACATTGAAACAAGAGACAGCATTGAAGATAGAAAAAATAGAAGGTGGTTTCAAAGTGACAACCAATAAGGAAGAATATCAAGCAAGAAGTCTTTTATATGCGATTGGAACTTCTGCAAGAAAATTGAATGTTGAAGGAGAAAAAGAGTTCTTGGGCAAAGGAGTTTCTTATTGTGCGACTTGTGATGGTCCATTTTTTAGGAATAAAAAGGTAGTAGTTGTAGGGGGTGGTAATTCTGCTGCAATGGCAGCGCTTATGCTTGCAGAGCAGTCAAATAATGTTACATTAGTGCATAGAGGAAAGGAACTTTCTTGTTCCCCGAACTATTTTGATCGAATGAAAAATAGCGAATGGATTACGATAGAGTATAACAAAAATATAGCAAGAGTTGAGGGTGCGAATGTTGTTGAAAGGATTATACTAAAAGATGAAAAGGATGAAGAAATCGTGGTTGAAGCCAACGGAATTTTTGTTGAAATTGGATCTATCCCTAATCAGCAGATGCTAGTGGATCTTGGTGTTGAAATTAATAAAAATGGTTTCATTGTTACTGACCAAGCTCAGCTAACTAGTATAGAGGGGATATATGCGGCAGGAGATATTACAACAAATTCAAACGGTTTTCGTCAGATTATAACAGCTGCAGCAGAAGGCGCAGTTGCTGCTTTAGAAATTTTCAAGAGATTAAAATAAATTAAAAAAATGGCAAAAGAAAAATTAAATGGAAAAACAGGTGTTATAGAAATTATTTCAAAAGAAGATATTACAAAAGAAAATCTAGCTAGAATTTATACACCAGGTGTTGCTAAATTGGTTGAAGAAGTATCAGCTGATGAAGAAAATGTCTACAAACACACTTGGAAAGGAAGGACAGTTGCGATTGTTAGTGATGGTAGTGCTATTTTGGGATTGGGGAACAGAGGTGCAAAATCAGCTTTGCCAGTAATGGAAGCTAAAGCCGCATTGTTCAAATGGTTTGGTGGAGTTGACGCTGTACCGATTGTGCTTGATACGCAAGATACGAACGAGATTATTTCAATTGTAAAAGCCATCGCTTCAGGGTTTGGCGGAATAAACTTGGAAGATATCTCAGCTCCTCGTTGTTTTGAAATTTCAAAAGTACTCGAGAAAGAATTAGATATTCCTGTTTTTCATGATGATCAATATGGAACTGCAATTGCTGTTTTGGCAGGGCTTATAAATGCTACTAAGGTTGTGAAGAAGGAACTTGGAAGTTTGAAGATTATAATTTCTGGTGCTGGTGCAGCTGGTTTTGCGATAGCCGATCTTTTGTTGCAAAATGGATGTGGCGATGTGATTGTGTTTGATTCAAGAGGCTCACTTCACAAAGGAAGGAAAGAACTTGTTGATCCTAGCAAGATTGAGTTAGTAGAAAGAACTAATAAGGAAAATTTCTCAGGAACATTGAGCGATTCTTTGAAGGGAGCAGATGCTTTTATTGGAGTTTCAGCTCCAGATTTGCTTGTTGTCGAAGACATTGAAAAGATGAATGACGATGCTATTGTTTTTGCTTTAGCAAACCCAGTTCCAGAGATCATGCCAACTGAGGCGCAAGAGGCAAAAAATCTAGGTATTTTAGCCACAGGAAGGTCTGACTTTCCAAATCAGATTAACAATGCTTTGGTTTTCCCTGGATTGTTTCGAGGTGCGCTAGAAACTAGAACTGTCGAAATCACAAATGAGATAAAAGTGAAGATTGCCAAAGCTCTGGCAGCAATTGTGAAGAGTCCAACAAAAGGAAATATTGTTCCAGACTTAATGAACGAAAAGGTGGTCGATACGATTGAGGATGTTTTTGTCTGTGCTTGTGAGAAATGCGGAAAAGAGTAATATTTTCTCTTGCCAATTTTTTGTTTTTTGGTTAAACTAAAAATGATAGAATTGTTGCTAATTTGTTAAAAATGATGAATATATGAAGCTAGTTTTGCTTAAAGATGTGAAAGGAATAGGGAAGGCAGGGGATATGAAAAATGTTTCTGATGGTTATGCTCAGAATTTTTTGATTCCTAATAAATTAGCTCAAAAAGCAACCTCAGGTAATGTGAAAAGAGCAGAGGAATCTGCGAAAAAAGCACAAGAACAAGCAGAGAAGAGGTTAAAAGAAGTTCAAAAAATTGTTGCTGATGTTGATAAAAAAAGTTTTGTAATAAAGGCAAGAACTCAGGAGTCTTCAGAAAAACTTTTTGGTTCAATTGATAAAAAACAAATAATCGAAGAATTAGAAAAAGAAAATATCAAAGTTGGTGAAGCAACCATAGGATTAAAAAAACCAATAAAATATCTAGGAGAATATCCAGTCAAGATTGGTTTTGCTAAAGGAATTTCTGCAACTATCAAAATCGTGGTTGAAAAGGAATAAATTTAAGGAAAAATTAGTCGCTACAGAGGGGAGCGACTTTTTGTATGAGTTTAAAAGTTTAATCTATATATTGAAATGAAGAATAAAAATTGGTCTAAAGACGCCAAATATATCTTTGTTTTTGGAGGAGTGATGAGTGGAATTGGGAAAGGAGTTTCTGCTTCTTCTATTGCAAAAATCATTCAAGCTAGGGGATATTCGGTGACCTCTGTGAAAATTGATCCGTATGTGAACGTTGATGCTGGAACAATGAATCCGACAGAACATGGAGAAACTTTTGTTCTTTCAAGTGGTCTTGAGACCGATCAAGATATGGGAAATTATGAGAGATTTTTGAATATCAAACTTCCACCGACTAATTACATGACAACTGGGAGTATATATCAAAAAGTAATTGAACGAGAAAGAAACTTGGAATACAAAGGGCGGTGTGTCCAAATCATTCCACATGTTACAAATGAGGTAATCGAAACCATTGAAAAAGCCGCGGAGAATAACAAAGCAGATTTTGTGGTAATCGAAGTTGGGGGAACCACAGGTGATTATGAGAATATGCTATTCACTGAAGCTGCTCGTCAAATGAAATTGCAACATGATGAAAACAGCATCTTGTATGTAACAATTAGTTATGTTCCATATCCTGAAAAAACGGGTGAGATGAAAACAAAACCTACTCAACAAGCTATCAGATCTTTGAATTCAGCCGGAATTCAAACGGATATCATTATTGCAAGAAGTAGTGTTCCAATTGATCAAAAAAGAAAAGAAAAGATTGCGCTTTTTTGTAATATTAAGAAAGAGGCAGTGATTTCTGCACCTGACATTGAGTCAATCTATGAAGTTCCTATCAACTTTGAAAAAGATAACTTGAGCGAGCTTATTTTAAAAAAACTGAATTTGGATTCAAGGGAAAGTGATTTATCTGAATGGGAAGGATTTATCCAAAACATGAAATCAGCAACAGAAGAAGTGAAAATTGGAATTGTGGGGAAGTATTTTGGAACAGGAGAATGTGTTTTAACAGATGCTTATATCTCAGTGATTGAAGCTGTTAAGCATGCTGCAATAGCAGAAGACAGAAAAGCTAAGATTGAATGGCTCAGCTCTGAAGAGTATGAAAATCATCCAGAGAAATTAGGAGAGCTTAGGAAATATGACGGAGTAATTGTTCCTGGTGGATTTGGAGAACGAGGAATTGAAGGGAAAATTGCAACGATTAAATTCGTGCGTGAGAACAAGATCCCATATCTAGGACTTTGTTATGGAATGCAACTTTTGGTTTTGGAATATGCAAGAAATGTGCTTGGACTTGAAGATGCACATACTACAGAAATCATGCCAGAAACAACAAATCCAGTGATTGATATTATGCCAGAACAGAAAGATAATTTGAAAAATGGAAACTATGGTGCAACGATGCGTCTTGGGGATTATCCATGTGAAATTTCTGAAGGAACACTTGCTTTCGAGGCATATAACAAAGTGAAGGTCAAGGAAAGACATCGACATCGATATGAAGTGAATCCAAAATATATTGAAAAACTTGAAAAAGCAGGGTTGATTTTTTCAGGAAAGTCTCCCGACAAAACACTAATGGAGATTGCTGAACTTTCAAAAGAGGAGCATCCATGTATGTTTGGAAGTCAGTTTCATCCAGAACTGACATCCTCTCCACTTTATCCGAACCCAATGTTTAGAAGGTTCATCAAAGCGGTGAAGGAAGAAAAATAACAAAACAGGTCCTGGTCTATTTACAGACTGGGGTTTTTTGTTAAACTAGGTGTATAACTGTTATTGATTCTGGCGGTTACTTATCTGACTGGTTGAGTCAATAAACCGCAAACAACATGGAGTCCGAAATGGAAACCAAATAGTTCAATCACCTTCAGCATTATTTTAATGCTCTTCATGTGTATTCTAGACTAGTCCCGTTTTTCGGGAAAAAAAGGGTAATGAGGATTGCTAAAATTCTGGAGAAAATAGCACATCCTGTTTTGTATTTTGTTTTTCCAGTAGCTTCGAGGCACATTGTGGAATGCTTTTATTCCTTTTGAGGTAAAAAGCTTTAAGGGTCATAATGACTTAGCATATTTAAACAGGTTTTGACTCATTCAACGAGAACAAGGGGGTAGGAGATTCTTTCCTATTCTAGTGGGTTGCGGTGGATTAAAATATTTAGCCCTCTATTTTTGAAAAAAATAAAAGTGTGTCTCTAAATAGAGAGCACTCTTTTCATCAAAAAGATGAGCCAATCTAATTAAATATTTTAGTACGACTATAATGAAAAACAAATATTTAGATGTGTTTTTTAAGATGATATTATTTTCAGCAAGTAACACATTTGGTGTCACTTGCTATATATTCGATTGTCAAAAGTGATGTTTCACAGCTTAACTATTTTAATATTTTGGATATCGATTTGTTTTTTACAAGTATAATGAATTGTCCTTTCAGTCAGATATTTTCAGTTATCTCGATGATGACAATCTATTTCATGTTTCTTTATATTTTTAAGAAAAAGTAATTAACAGTCATGAATAAAACAGAACAGTTGAAGAAGATTAAATATGAAGTTTTGGATTTGAAAGATTCTCCTTTGTATATCCAAAGACAGAAAGATAAAACTTTTCCAGTTATTGGCGAGGGAAATCATGATGCGGATTTGATGTTTGTTGGTGAAGCACCAGGGAAGAACGAAGCTTTAACGGGAAGACCTTTTTGTGGTGCTTCCGGAAAAGTTTTTGATGAACTTCTGTCGATTGTTGGTTTGAAAAGAGAAGATATCTACATTACTAATATCGTGAAAGATCGACCAATCGCTAACAGAGACCCTTTGCCAGCAGAAATTGAGGCATATGGACCGTTTTTGGATCGGCAGATTGATATCATTCAACCCAAAATCATTGCTGCTCTGGGGAGATTTTCGGCTATCTACATCATGAAAAAATTTGGTTTGGAATCTCAAATTGAGGGAATCACCAAAATGCATGGCAAGGTTTTTGTGGCTCAAGTTGATTATGGACAGGTTAAAATTGTTCCATTGTTTCATCCAGCTGTAGTTTTGTATAATCCTTCTTCTATGGATGGTTTGAAAGCAGATTTTTTGATGCTCTTTGAGGCAACAAGAAGTTAGACCAAAAGATTTGGCAAGACAGGAGATCAGTGGGAGATTATAGAAATTTGAATATAAAACTTTGATATTAAAAATAAGTAAAACATCCTTGTTTTTTTCAGAGTAAAATAAGCCTTCAGTGCTTTGGAAGTTTTGGGAATTGTCCCAAATTATTTTTTTGAAAAACTTTACTAGAAGGAGGATTAAAGATGAGTGGAATATTTGGTTGTGCATCAAAAAACAGTTGTATTGGTGATCTTTTTTATGGAACAGATTATCTATCGCATCTCGGCACAAAAATAAGTGGAATGGCAGTCTTGACTGAAAATGAAATCAAGCGAGTGATTCATAGTTTGGCAAGTTCTTATTTCAGAACAAAATTTGAATCAGAATTTCCCGATTTGGAAGGTAGTCTTGGAATTGGTGTAATCAGTGATTATGAAGTTCAGCCAATTTTGATGCGTTCGCATCTGGGATTATTTGGACTGGTTACTGTTTTAAAGATCAACAACATTATGAACCCAACTGAGCTTGTTGCAAAGTTGATTTGCGAAAGAGATTCTATTTCGCAAGGGATTGCTTATGCGCAAGAATGCATTGAAGGATTTTGCACAATGCTCTTGGTTTCTGATAATGGTGAGATTTTTGCAGCTAGGAATCGTCTTGGTTGAACCACTCTTGTTATTGGAAAGAAGAAAAATGGTTTTGCAGTTTCTTCTGAATCATGTGCTTTTCCCAATTTGGGCTATGAAATTGAAAGAGAGCTCGGACCAGGGGAAATTATTCGGATCACACCTGATGGATGTGAAGTGTTCAAAAAGCCAGGAGAAAAAATGCAGGTCTGTTCTTTTTTGTGGGTTTATTATGGTTATCCAGCCTCGACCTATGAAGGGAGAAGTGTTGAAGAGATTCGGTATCGGTGTGGGGCAGCATTAGCCTGAAATGATAATGTTACTGTTGATTTTGTGGCAGGAATTTCTGACTCCGGCATTGGGCACGGCATTGGCTATGCTAATGCCAGAGGATTGCCACAGAAGAGGCCATTTGTGAAATACACTCCAACTTGGCCAAAAAGTTTCATGCCACAGAATCAGAACATGCGAGACCTTGTGGCAAGAATGAAATTGATTCCAATTAAGGAATTAATTAACGGTCAAAGGATTTTATTTTGTGAAGATTCAATTGTCAGATGTACTCAACTGCAGGACACCATTAAGTTGCTTTTTGGTTATGGAGTAAAAGAAGCACATATGCGTCCAGCCTGTCCAACTTTGATTTACCCTTGTCCATTTTTGAATTTTTCTCAATCACGCTCAACATTTGATTTGATTGGAAGAAAGGCAATCAAATCAAATTGTAGGAGAAAATGCTGAAAATCTTGAAGTTTTTGCTCAAGCAGGTTCGCCAGATAATTTGGCAATGATTGAGAATATCAGAGTTCGTTTAGGACTCTCAACCTTGAAATTTCAAGCGTTGGATGACCTGATCCGGGCGATTGGTCTTCCCAAAAAAGACCTATACACCCATTGTTGGAATCAGTCAAGTTATTTCTAAGATGCAGTTTTCCAAAGGAAAAAGGTCTGAGTCAAATGATTCAGACCTTTTTATATAGATAGTTGTTATTGCTTCAAACAACACTACTAATTAAATAAAGCCTTTCTAGGAGATTGTTTCTAAGCAAAACACTTGACAAAAGATATTTTTGTGGTTATTATATTCAGTTAAGATTGTTATTTGATAATAGTATTGAGTGAGTTCAGTTTTCTCGATAATTGAGCTTGCTCAATTATAGTTAAAGAAGCTTTGGTTTTAATATGTCAAAGGAAGGATACAAAAAATGTGTTTTAAAAAAAGAAAATTCTCAGAGTTTGTATCACCGCTTAGTTTGGAAAATGGTTTTTTAGATCTCAAGTCAATAATTGCGAAAAAAGGTTTTTTGACAGAAGAGGTTTACTGGGATCCAAATGTAGTGTTAAAATTCAATGAAAGGGAGGAAACCACAAGAGAAATTGATGTTGTGACGCTACAACAAGAGTTGTTTCCCCAATTAGCATTTCCCGACTATTGGTTAACTGAAACAACAAATGCACAAAGAAAATTGGGATGTATGTCGTTGCCGACGACTCTAATTTCAAATGGAGTGGCTCCTAAATTGGACAATGGAGCTATGCAAAAAATGCAAGCATCGCAAAAAGTGGCTCTTGGCAAGTGGTATGATGAAGTAATGTTTCGCTCTTTGGACTGTGAAGCATTTGAAGAAATTGATCGTTTCTGCACAAGTGTTTATCAACACTATCAGATGTTAGATCCAAATGAAAGGTTTGGTTCACAACCTGATATTTATAGCGCTATTCGTTGTAATGAAAAAATTATCGGAACTTTGGGATATAAGTTTCGGGATTTGCCTGTCAAGAAGACTTATAATGTTGATTTTCCAAATCTCACACATGAGATTATGCGTTTTTCAATTCATCCTGATGTGGGGTATCGAATTGAAGAAATTCCAGTAAAAACCCTTAAAAAGAGAGAGGAAAAGGAGGGATGGCAAAATGCAAAAGAGTACAAAGGGAATTATTATCGACTGGTAAGTGTCAGACGGGAGATTGGTAAGATACTTTTTGCTAGTATGTCCAGCTATTATCGTAGACTTGCAAAATTTTGCAAGTCTGATGATATCCCCGATTTGAAAATTAGCACCCACGCTGGTGTCATCAAGTTTTGTAACAAGTGCCTAGGGTGGAATATTTTCCAACTAGAAGATGCTGAATTAAATGAAGATGGTATCGATGAACAAAGTAAAGTTGCTTACAAATCCTATGGTTTCAGACTGTATACCATTAAGAAAGAAGTAATTTTAAGAGAAAGATATGCCAAAGAGTGTTTTAAGTAACTTAAAAATTAACCAGCAAGAATACTTGCATAGTATGTATTTATTTTTGCACCTTTTTCAACCAAAAAAGGAAAAAGGAGAAGTGTTTCATTAAACGTTTCTCCTTTTTTAATTTTTAATTTCTTTTTGACAAAAGAATAGAGAACTGGTTTACTGACTTTTTGAACTGTCAGATGTTTCTTTGTCTGTCCAAATCCAGAAAGATTTATTCTCACTAGTAAATCATTCTACAAATGGCATAATCTTATCAATGAACATTGCTGTTCCATCTTTTCTGGAAAAAACAACTTTTGCGTCATAGCCGTCGTCATAGTGTTTACCAATCATTTCAAAGGTGGGCTTGGATAGAATGTCTCCATACATATCAATGGATAGATTTTTTTGTATCTTTTCATGGATTCAATACAACCAGGCGATTTGCAAGAATCCATATGGATAACAAAGTTTGTAGCCGTTTTAATAATCATCCCAAAATTACTTCCATGATTGATCTCTAGCTATTTTTCGGTTGCAGTAATTTCAGTGTCTTTTCCGTTTTCGTTTTCACCAGCCAAAACAAATATGCCGTTGTTGAAAAAAGTATGGAGTATTTCGAAAAAAATCCAACCAAGTGATCTTTTTAGTCCATTTACATAGTCGTTACAACTTATATTTTTTAAGGGTATCTTTCTCCCTCTTTTTTCCTTTCGTTAATATTCATTTAACCTTATTCTCTTAATAAAAAATAATAACACGATTTTCAAGGTAGTGTAAGGGTTGGATTATATTTTTCTATGCTAAATAGAGATTGGAGTTCTATTGAAGTGGTGGTAAAATAAAGAAAAGAGATAGAATTTTAGCCATAACTAAAAATAAAAATGAAAGGATTCGAAGGATTTCCAATCAGAAAAAAAGAACAAAAGGAAGCAGAGGAAAATGAGGAAGAACTATATCAAGAAAGAGAAGAATTTTTGAAAGAGAACTATCCATTGGGAGATAGTGACTATGATGTTGAGGATATTTTGAATAACAGTCTTGATGGAAAAGAAGTGATGGAGAAAAGGGATCATAGTGGTGATATCGAAGGTTTTTTGACCTATTCTATGGCAGAAGATCATGAAAATGTATCATATTGTTCATTGGGGATTGCTCTGACAAGAGAGGAATCGAGGGGTGAGGGAGTGATGAATGAATTGTTTAAAGACGTGAAGGATGTCGCCAAAAAGGAAGGTTGTGAATACATCGTTGGGATTGCAGACACCTTGGGAGGGGAAGAATTCTTATTTAGTAAAGGATTTTTTGTCGATTTTGATAAGATTACAAACAGAAGTTATTATAGATTGGATCTAGAATAGAAAAAATCATTAAAAATATTCAGGATTGATGTTTGAAGAAGGTAAAAGACCGTGGAGAAAATTTTCCCACGGTCTTAAGGTTCTTGGTTCAGATTGATCTATTTTCTGGTAATTCCCCCAAAGAGGTCTTCAAGAAAGTCTTTATTTTTCATGGACATCATATGGACTTAGTTGTCCCACAGTCGTGGTTGTCGTCACTTGTGTCTTCTTTGAGGGTCACAATTTGTCCATCTTTTCTGACTCCTAGTCCATGTTCGGGTTTTTCCAAACGGCGTTTGATGTTATCCCAAAACATTTTGGTTGCAATGTTGAATTTGGACCAGCAGGTAGAAAGTCTGGTTTTCAGATCAGGTAGTCTTGAATCGTCAATACTGTCAATTTTGTTTAATTCGGCAACGATTTCTTTTTCAAGAGGTTGGTACTAATTCATCAGACACCGAAGGGCTATTTCAAATTTATTGAGCTGGCCGATTTCTTCGAGGTCTGTTTCTTTGTCAAAAGGCGGAATCTCTGATAGAAAAGCAATATCGATGTCACTTTCCATGGTTTTCAAAAGTTCTTCAATGAAAGTTCCTTCGAGTTCTGGCAATTTTGCTACGATTTCTTTGGTTTGCATGTGCAACTCCTTCTGATAGATTGATGTTTGATGGTACCCGTCATTGGAAACAAATCCAATAAAATATTTAAACATACAATCTAAATCTTGTCAATAGGTAGAGAATAAAATTAAATCCGACAGTCTCTAGTGGAGGGTGCCGGATTTTTTTAAAGTTGGTTAACTTATTTGACTATAGCAAGGGGATTGAAGTTATTTTAGGTATTTTATAAAATGCCGCTTTTTCTTGGATTATGAGCTCTGCAACCTTCTTGTCAGTTGCTTGAGTGAAATTCTTCCAATCTCGACTGCGAGAAATCTTTCCACTGAAGAAGATATTGAAAAAGAAGAGTTGAGAGAAGCATCGCCAAAGTTTCATCCAGAAACTCGAAGTTGGATTTGTCTCAATGTTTGCTGTTGCGCGCAGAATGCTAATTGCTTTCATTGTCTTTTCTCCTTGCTTTGTAAGGTTAAGGTACGTTTGTTCTTGTGATAAACATTTTACTACGAATAAGAATAACACAAAATAGAGTTATTGTCAAGGTTTAGCGACTCAAGTAAGTAATTGAGTGAAAAAGAGAGTTCTTTAGAAAATTCGCGTAAATATAAGTGAAGGCATGATCAAGCGGTAGAAAATTGAGACACAATTTACTTTCCAATTTAAATTTCATCTGGCTCGTATACAAGTTAGAAACAAAAAGTTTAAAGTTAAAATTGTCGAGAATTTTCTGTGCAAGATCGTGACTAGATTTAAGTAGACAATATATACAGATGAATACGTCAAAAAGTAACAAAGATATTCTTGAAAGAAAAAATAAGCGCAAAATGATTGCTGCAACAATGGTACTAGGCAGTCGCTATTGCAGGAACAATTAGAATTGGAAGTGCCTTCGCAAGTGAGAATGATGAAACTTTGTTAACACAAAAGATTGCAGCAAGATTCAGTTTGAGTGAAGATGAGGTGAACTCCTTTTTTGAAGAGGAAAAAGCAACTCGTCAAACTGAAAGAGCAGAAAAGCGAGAAGAAAAACTGACTCAATTAGTGACCGATGGCAAAATAACAGAGGATCAAAAAGCTCTGATCACTGCTAAGCGAGAAGCGGATAGAACCGAAATGGAAGAAAAAAGAGGAGACCGAAAAGAAAATAGAGAAGAAATGAAAAATATGACCGAGGAGGAAAGAGCAGCTGAAAGAGAAAGCAGAAAAACTGAAAGAGAAGCTAAGCAAGCTGAAATGGAAAGTTGGTTAGAAGAAAATGGAATTGACAAAGAACTTCTTCCAGCACTTGGAATGGGTAGTGGCAAGAAAGGTGGATCTATGGGACAAGGAGGCTTCGGACAAATTAAATGAAGTTTCTTGAAAGATATGAATCAGTAAAAATTAATAGAAAAGAAAAACACACTTCGGAGGGAGTGTGTTTTTTGTTTTAGTTCTCGCTTCTTTTCGAGTAAACTTTTCTTGATGAAAATGGGTAGTTTTAATATAGGTTCTAAATTGAGAAAGAGGAAGCGCAGTGGTATAATCAAGATACTTTTTAAGAAGTTAATTTGGAAAAGTGAATAAAAAAACCACAAAACAAAAGGATATTGAGATTTATCAGACTAAGGACGGGGCGATTGAGCTTTCTGTTGATGCAAATAAAGAAACAATTTTGGCAAATATAAATCAAATCGCCAATCTTTTTGGCGTACAAAAAGCTGCAATTTCAAAACACTTCAAAAATATTTTTGCATCAGGTGAACTTATTAAGAAAGCAACTGTTTCCAAAATGGAAACAGTTCAAATTGAAGGAGGAAGAACAATTAAACGTTCCATAGAAGTTTATAATCTAGATGCCATAATAGCAGTTGGTTATCGCGTTAACTCAAAGAATGCAACTCAATTTCGTATTTGGGCAACAAAAGTTTTAAAAGAATATTTGGTAAAAGGCTATGTAATCAACAATAAACAAATCGCGAATAACTATGACAATTTCCTAAAAGCTGTCGATTCAATCAAGAAACTTTCGAAAAACAAAGAACTGATTGGAAGCGCTGAGGCTTTGAATTTGGTTGAGGCGTTTGCTAGTACTTGGCTTTCGCTCGATGTCTATGATAAATCAAATTTGCCGAAGAAAGGATCTGGAGAAAAAGGAGTGAGTTTTGCCGCAGAAGAGTTGAAAAAATCAATAGGTATGCTGAAAACAGAGCTGGTGAAAAAAGGGGAAGCAACTGAGTTGTTTGCTCAAGAGAAGAGCAAAGATAGCTTTATTGGAATTGTGGGAAATGTCTTCCAAACATTTGGAGGAAAAGAATTGTATCCAACTGTTTCAGAAAAGGCAGCACATCTTTTGTATTTCGTGGTGAAGAATCATGTTTTTAATGATGGAAACAAAAGGTCTGGCGCTTTTAGCTTTGTCTGGTTTTTGCAAAAAGCAGGAATGCTAGATAAAGAAAGCATGACCCCAACAGCGCTAACTTCATTGACGCTACTAATTGCTGAGAGTGATCCGAAGGAAAGGGAGAATATCATTGGACTTATTCTTTTGCTTCTGAAGAAATAGGGATAGTTTTAATATAGGTTCTAAGTTGAGAAAGAAAAATGAAAATAGTACAATCAAAATTGATTTAGAATTCTTATAATTTCGCAAAGGCCTTAACTTAAAATCTGAAATGGAAATATTCAAAATGCTCTTTGGTTCTTGGCAGTTCAATCTGACAATGGTTCTCATTTTGGGAGTAACCTTCAATCAATTTTTCAAACTAGCAGTTAAGGACATTCCCAAGGAAAGTATCTCAACAATTATCATGCAAATTATTGCGGGGACAAGCCTTCTGACCGCAGTGCTCTTTTTTGATTTCAAGTGGCCCAGCAGTCCCAAGGTGTATATTTTGCTTCTGGCCGCTTCTACTATTTATGCGTTAACCGATCGACTCCAAGTCACTGTTAGGAAGAATTTAGAGGTCTCAGTCTATTCCATTTTGGATCAACTAACTAAAGTTCTTATCGTTATTTATGGAATATTGATTTATAAAGAAGAAATCATTGCTTCAAAGTTGATAGGTAGAGGTTTGATTTTACTTGGAAATATTTTGATATTCTACAAAAAAGGACGGTTTAAATTCAATCGATATGCCTGGTTGTCTTTTTTTGTTTCTCTTTTGGTTGCTACTGGAATGTTGATTGATGTTGGAGTTTCCGAGCAGTTCAATTTTTCTTTCTATCTGATGCTGACTTTTATTGTTCCTGCAATTTTCCTTTATCTAGCTCGAAGGTTTCCTTTGAAGGAAATGCAAGAAGAATTCAGTTCCTTGTCAAAAATATTATATAGTCACTGGAATTTCTTGGGGTTTTTTTGCATTCTTTATGATTCGAGTGCTTCAAGTGGCTGATGTTTTCTTCATGACTCCATTGATTGTTTCCGTTGTCTTGTTGAATATTCTGGTCGCTGCAGTTTTTCACAAAGAGAAAAAAGATTTATTCAAAAAAATACTAGCCGCCTTGATTGTTATTGGAGGTGCTTTCTTGGTTGTTATGTAGAGCGAAGATTCAAAGTGTGTGTGAACACTAACTAATTTATTTTCTAAAAAGAGAAAATGAAAATCGAAAAATTGCTTATATAAGGGGTTGGAGAAAAGGCAAAGTGTTTCCTCGTGTATTTTGACACCAAATGCCTTATATATGGTGTTTTAGATGTCTTTAAAAGTTCTAAAAACGATAAATTAGTCCAAAAACAGCAAAAAAGGTCTCAAGAACATTCCAAAAAAATGCAGAAAGCCAAAAAAGGCTATATCTAAGGGGTTTAGAAATTTAACATTTCTTATCACCCCGTGTAATAAGTATACAAAAAAATCCCTTGCTCAGTTTGAGTAAAGAGGTAGCCTTTGTAGGGCTTTTTCTTTGAAATTTAGGTAGACTTGAAGAAGAAATGTGGTTATAATGATTTTATACACTAAAAGAACAACCGGGGATGTGAGTTGTTATGCAAAGATAGAAGTAAAAAAACGCAATTAATGGGAGATGGAGTGTTGATTGGAAGAAAATGGATATTTTGCTGATAAATTTTGAGACCAGACTGATTTTTTGTTTAAAAACAATTTCAAAAAGTCATTACATGTGTAATGACATATGTAAGTACTAAATAACTTATTTAAAACAAAATGAGAAAACTAGAAGATCAAGACATTCGAAAGCTGATAAAAGTCGGCAAGCAATCAATCGCTGTGACGATTCCAATTGAGATTGTTCGAGAGTTGAAGTGGCGAGAGAAGCAAAAGGTGACGGTTAAGAGAGTGAGAGGTGGGGTTTTGATTAAGGATTGGAAGGGATAGGAGGATTTTGGTTTGAGGAAAACGAGAGAAAAAATATCGGTATTTTTTTAGAATTTCAATGGTAGATCTTTGAATCCATTGTTGCTATACTGAAAAAATAGAAGTTAAAAAAGAAAAAATGCAAAACGTAAAAACAATAAATAGATTAGCTGAAATAACAGGGAAACATCCAATTCATATCAAGATGTTTTTTTTGCAGTATGCAAAAAAAACAGAGACCATTGATGAGGCTTCTTTTGAAAGAGATATCATTGTCTATTATAAAGAGAGTCCGAAACCTTTTGTTAAATGGGTTGGGGGAAAGAGACAACTTGCAAAACAATTTCGAGAAATGAATTTGTATCCTCCAGATGAATTTGATCCAAAAACAGGAACTTATTTTGAGCCATTTGTTGGAGGTGGAGCGATGTTTTTTGACCTTCTGCCACAGAAGGCTGTTCTTTCAGATTTGAATAGTGAACTTATCACAACATATAATGTGATTAAAAATGATGTTGAAAAACTAATAGGGAAACTTAAAGAGCATAAAAAGAAAAACACCAAGGAGCATTTTTTGGAGGTTCGTGCTTGGGATTTAAAAAAACTCTCCGATGTGAATATTGCGGCTCGTTTCATCTTTCTCAATCGAACTTGTTTTAATGGAATGTATCGTGTGAATAAAAGTGGCGGGTTCAATGTTCCCTATGGAGCTAATAAAAATCCGCTTATTTGTGATGAAGATAATCTCATGAAAGTTCACAAGAAGCTTCAGAATATTGAAATTTTAAATGAAGATTATAAAAAAGTTCTAGGCAAAGCAAAAAAAGGTGATTTTGTTTATTTTGATCCGCCATATTATCCAGTAAATGTAACTTCAAGTTTCACGAGTTATACAAAAGAAGGTTTTTTTGAAAAAGAGCAAATCGAACTGAAGGATGCATTCATGAAACTTCACAAGAAAGGCTGTTTTGTGAAGCTTTCAAATTCAAATACGCCGTTTATTAATGAGTTGTATTCTGGATTAGACAAGAATGTGAAGATCAATCAGGTTTTTGCTGGGAGAGCTATTAATTCTAAGGGAAATAAGAGAGGTAAGGTTAAGGAAGTTGTTGTGGTTAACTATTAAAATATTATAATTGTGATAGTGAGAATTTTTTAATTTGAAGAGAAAATAAAAGAATATATCCAAACTAAATTGATGAAATAATAACTAATAAGCAAAAGCAAATATTAAAAGCTAAATCTTGGAAAAAAATTTTAATATAGAGGGTGTTTGTATAGAGAAAAATGGATTCAGAAAATTTTAATGAATTATACGAAAGACAAGTAGATGACCTAGAAGTTGTTGTATTTAAAGATGCGAACGGAATTTCAATAGTTAAGAAATATCCAGAAAAATCAAAATTAAATAAAGATCAGAGTTTAATGTTTATTCGTTTGTATCTATCTAATGATTTTGTTTGTGGTGGAATAGAAAGAGTTAAACAGGATAAGAAGAACAAAAAGAGATATCATTTAGTAACTAGCAATCTTAAGTCCAAGAGAATGGTTACTAATTTTGCTTTCAACGAAGAGGAAAATTTTACTTTTAATAAAGACAAAAAAAAGATTTATGACAAAAATGAAAAATCTGTTACAATCAATAAATTTGTTGAAATTTTAGTAAAAAATCATGTAAAGGATAAATTTATTCTGAAAATTAAGAGATTACGAACTTCTGTCGTCAACAGGCTGCTTGAAATACTTTTTTGGTTAGTAGAGAGAAAATATACTGCAGAAATGTTTTTCTTTTCGATTAATGAGATTAATAAAAAAAGTTCTGTTTTAGAGAAACTAGTAAAGGATCCTTTATTTAGATATTTTAAGATATCAAGAAATATTCTCCTTGTTTTTTCTATTGTCCTAATTCCATTTCTATTCTTTATACAATATAAAAAATTGATGAATTCGAATCTTTTTAATGTGGCAAATCCACTCCTTCTTTTCTCCTGCCTAATCTCTTTTTTCCTTTGCGAAAAGGTAACTTTGCTATTGGATAATAAAATCAGAGAGTTTTCGGATGAAAATGAAGAAAAAAGAAACTTTATTTCCAAGCTTTATTATATACAATTTAAACATTCATTTAAACTTAAACTTTAGACATAACACAAACCGAAAAGCAACCGAAAGGATTATTAGTCAAAAGAGCAGAAGGAATTCTAAGCTAGAATGAAAGAGCGATAAGAGGTTAACAAGAGCGCTTTTCTAGGAAATTTATAAATTTAAAAAAAATATGAAAAAAGATTTTAGTAAATTAATAGAGACATTAAAGAATTCAATCAAAACCTGGGATTATTTTGTAAACTGGGATAAGGTATCTGTAAATAAATCAGAACTAGAAATCATTCTCAACAAACTAAATTACCTTCTTGGGAAAGAGGATTTGAAATCTGAATTTAAGAAGCTGTATACCAGTAATCCCGATATCATAAAAGCTTTTCCTTCTTTGTTGGCTATAAGAGATAAAGAATTGGAAGTTTTTTCTTTGGAAAATAGAAGTTCGGAATTTTTCAACTTTGACTCTAGTCAAAAAGAGGATGATGGTTTTGAAAAATATTATGATTTTCTGGAAAAAACAGGGCTATTGAATCTCTTCAAAAAAGGGCAGATTAAGAATCTAATTGATTATGTGACTGGAGTAGAAGTTGGACTTGATAGTAATGGACGAAAGAACAGGGGCGGAACTCTAATGGAAAGAATTACAGAAAAACACATTAGCGATTTTTGTGAGGAGAAAGGATTCGAATACAAAAATCAAGCAACAGCAAAGTGGATTAAAATTGAGTGGGGTGTAGATGTGCAGGTGAATAAAACTGAAAGAAGTTTTGATTTTGCAATTTTTAATCCTCAGAATAAGAAGATTAAGTTAGTTGAGGTTAATTTCTATAATGGTGGTGGATCGAAATTGAAAGCTGTTTGTGGAGAGTTCAAGAGTTTATATCGTGAGTTGGAAGGTCAAGGTATAGATTTTATTTGGATTACAGATGGATTGGGATGGCACACAACTAAGAAGCCACTAGAGGAAACGTATAATCACAATGACTATGTTTTTAATTTGAATATGATTGAAAATGGGATTCTAAATGAGTTGAATTGGTAGAATTAGTAAAGTATAAAATTTATGAAATTATTGGAAAATCCGGAAGTTATTCGTTAGTGTTATGAAGGAATTACATAAGACTCTTTAAAATTAAAAACTACTAAAAACAAAGAGCGATTAAAGATGTCAAAAGAGGAAGAGAAAGGATGGGGAAACTCTGTCATTCAAGAAGAGGACAAGAAGCAATGAACAACAAAACTTTGTGAGAAATTGATCAAAGAAGCATTGATTGTGTTAGAAAGAAAAAACGTAAAGGAAACTACTTCGAAAAAGAGTTCTTTACGAGATAAGAAATATAGACCTGACTTGGAATGTGATGATTATGTCTATGAAGTAAAGGGCAGGAGCTGGTGTACAACGGGAACTGCAGGAGAAAAAAATACTTGGTGTACCAATGAAATATGGAGAAATTCCAAGATTATACAGAAAACCCCGTTCTGGTTGGTTACCAAAAGTACGAAGCTAGAAAAGGATTTGCATTTGGTGATTTGTTGGATAAGAACAATCAAACAAAGGAACTTCAAGAAAGTCTAGCTTTTTGCAAAAAACACAAAATAAAATATGTTGCGTTCACTGATATTCTTAGTGAAATAGGACTTGATCGGGGCTATTGGAATAAATAGTTTTATATGAAAAAATATAAACCGTATTACAAAAACAAAAATTTCTTTTTGTATCATGGTGACAGTCTAGAATTGCTCAAAGCTTTACCAGAAAATCACTTTGATATGATATTTGCCGATCCTCCTTATTTCCTCTCAGGGGGAAGTTTTACTTGTCAGAATGGCAAGATGGTTAGTGTAAAAAAAGGTGACTGGGATATGGGAAATGGGCATGAGGAAAATTTTAATTTTCACAATAGATGGATAGAGGCTTGTAAAAAAGTTCTTAAACCTAACGGGACTATTTGGATTAGTGGAACATATCATTCTATATATCAATGTGGATTTGCTTTGCAAAAAAACAACTATCATATTTTAAATGAAATTTCTTGGTTCAAACCTAATGCGGCACCCAATCTTTCTTGTAGATTTTTCACAGCTAGTCATGAGACTCTGATTTGGGCAAGAAAAGACAAAAAAGCGAAACATAAGTTTAACTATGATTTGATGCGTAATGGCGATTGGAGCGAGGATGCATTCAAAAAGCCAAATAAGCAGATGCGATCTGTTTGGTCAATCAACACTCCCAAGAGAGAGGAGAAAATATTTGGCAAACATCCTACTCAAAAATCATTAGATTTATTAAAGAGGCTTGTTCTAGCTAGCACAGAAGAAGGCGATAGGATTCTAGATCCATTTACTGGAAGCTCAACAACCGGAATTGCTTCAATAATGCATGATAGAAAATTTTTGGGAATTGATTTAGACAAAAATTATTTAGATTTATCTATAAAAAGATTTGAAAGCTTGAAACTTTAAGTTTCTATATTTTACGATGACATGTATAAAAAATTAAAACAAAAAACATGCAAGAAACACTTATTACAGCTGGCGTTGCTTCTTTGGTGATAGCTTTTATTGTTTGGTTGGTTCTCAAGCGATGGAATTCTGCTTGGGAGGGAACATTGAAAGATAAAATCATAAGAGAGTAAAATGATTCTGGCGTTGATGAAGATGACTATTCTTCTGGAACCACTCGAAGCTTTGTTTTGGTCTTTGAAATAGCTGAGGGAAAGAAGATAAAACAAAAAGTTAGTCGAAGGAAGTTTGAGGAAGCAATCGTGGGGGACAGGTTTGTGAGAATTTTAAGCGAATGATATTGTGATAATATGAATAAACATCTTGAAAATAAGGAATATTTGAGCGTTAGAGTGATCTTCTCAATGGATGATTCAATTTTGTTTTTGGACGTTAGTCCTGAAAATATCAACTTGGAAAGGGTGAGAAATTTTGCAAAAGACAAAAGTCTTTTTGAAAAGAAAGAGTTTCACTTTACAATAATTGGAAGCAAAACGACTGATGAAATTTTGAAAAAAATTAAAGAAGGAGAAAAAGAAAATGTTTTAGATGAGATTGAAGATCTTAGCAAATCAATAGATTGGAAAGCAAGACTTGGAGATGAAATCTATTATATCAAAAAGGAATATCCTGAAAGGAAAAATGAAATTCGTGAATCGATAGTACAAATTGCCAAAATCAGAGGATTGGAAAATTTTTATAAAAAACTACAAAAGCTTGTTGGAATTGAATTTGAAATTCCATTACCACACGTCACCATTTTTTCAAATAGCACTAATCCAGAAGAAAGATTAAGGGGAATTGGAATATATTCAGAAAAACAGTTTAGAAAAATGAATCCAATTAGAATTTCATCACTCGAAAGCTAACCTATGTTGGCAAGCAATTGATTGCTGTGACGATTCCAGTTGAGATTGTTTGGGATCTGGGGTGGAGGGAGAATAAAAGGTGACAGTTAAAAGAGTGAGGGGTGGGGTTTTGATTGAGGATTGGAAGGGGTAGGAGGGTTTTGGATTGAGAGGAGTGAAGAATTAGTATTCCTTTGAAGTTTTTGTGACTTGATGGTATGGTAGGAGTAGAGAGGACTTGTAAGTCCTGCTGTTTTTTTGTAAAGACGAAATGTGGGAAAAGCAGATTTTAAAAATAAAGAAAGATAAGAAATTAAAAGAAAAAGTAAATGTTTGAGCAATCGTTTAAAAATATTGATGATATTCTTCAAAAAGATGCTGGGGCTTCTAGTGAATTGGACTATGTAGAGCAAACTTCGTGGATTTTGTTTTTGAAATATCTTGATGACCTTGAGAAGGATAAGAAAAAAGAAGCGAAACTTGCAGGAAAAGAACTCCGAGCTATTCTTGATGATGAATTTAAGTGGGATTCTTGGGCTTGTCCCAAGAAAAAAGGAAAATTAGATCACAATGAGGCACTTTCTGGTGATGATTTGAAAGATTTTGTTGATTTGAAACTTTTTCCATATCTTAAAAAATTCAAAAAAGAAGACGGTGATGTGAAGACCATTGAATATAAGATTGGTGAGATTTTTTCTGAAATCAAGAATAAGATTCAAAGTGGTCATACGTTGCGAGAGATTTTGGACATTGTGGATAAAATGCGATTTCGCAGTCAGAAAGAAAAGCATGAACTTTCTCATCTCTATGAAGGGAAAATTAAAAATATGGGAAATGCTGGGCGAAATGGTGGAGAGTATTACACACCAAGACCACTCATCAAAACAATTGTAAAAGTTGTTAATCCGAAAGTTGGTGAAAAGGTGTATGACGGAGCTGTGGGATCGGCTGGGTTTTTGGTGGAGGCTTTTAATCATCTTTCAAAAGACCGGAAGAAACTTTCATCAAAAGATTGGGAGGTTCTACAAAAAGAAACTTTCTACGGAAAGGAAAAGAAGTCATTGGCATATATCATTGGAATCATGAATATGATTCTTCATGGAATCGAAGCTCCAAACATCATTCACACCAACACACTTTCTGAAAATATCTTGGATATCGAAGAAAAAAATCGCTATGATGTGATTTTGGCAAATCCTCCTTTTGGTGGAAAAGAAAGAAAAGAAGTTCAACAAAATTTTCCAATCAAAACAGGAGAAACAGCATTTTTGTTTCTGCAACATTTCATCAAAAATTTGAAGGCTGGTGGGCGAGCTGGTGTGGTTATCAAAAATACATTCCTTTCAAACACAGACAATGCTTCTGTTGTACTTCGAGAAGAACTTCTGAGTTCTTGTGATTTGCACACAGTGCTTGATTTGCCAGGAGGAACATTTCTTGGTGCAGGAGTTAAAACGGTTGTTTTATTTTTTGAAAAAGGAAAAAAGACCAGAAAAACTTGGTTTTACCAGCTTGACCCAGGAAGAAACATGGGGAAAACAAATCCACTCAATGAAAAAGATTTAGAAGAATTTTTGAAATTGCAAAAGACAAAAGCTGACAGTGAGCATTCCTGGACTGTTGAGATTGCGAAGATTGATGAAAAGACTTTTGATTTATCAGTGAAGAATCCGAATAAGAATGATGAGGTTGTTTTGCGGGAGCCGAAGGAGATTTTGGAGGAGATTGGCAAGTTGGACAAGGAGAGTGAGAAGGTTTTGTCTTCTATAGATAAATTGATTTAAGTTTCAAAAGCCGTATCTAATGTAGAAGTTGATAAGTAGGAGGTAAGGATTGAATTTTAGGATTCTTTTTCCATTTATTTCATAAATATGCAGTTAAATTGTAATAATGTTTGACTTTTAGAAATAATTTGCTAAAATATAAACAGATAAGGAATAAGAATTTAGGCTAAATGTATGTTATTGAATTTCAAAATTAAAAATTTTCGTTCAATTAAAGATGAAATAGTTCTTGATCTGCAAGCTACTTCTGACAAAACAATGTTGGCACAAGCGACTTTTGAGAAAGGGGATATTTCATTTTTAAAATCAGCTGCAATTTACGGATATAATGCTTCAGGGAAAAGCAATGTTTTTAAAGCTTTTTCTGTTTTTCGCATGATGATTTTGGAATCTTTGCTTAGAAGTAATCTTCCTAAGGATTTGCCAAACGAATTTTTCAAGTTAAATACAGAGACTGAAGACAAACCTTCTTTTTTTGAAGCTACTTTTTTGATTGAGGAAGAGGTTTTTATCTATGGATTTGAAATCGATAAAAAAAGAGTTTGCAAGGAATGGTTGAAGCAGAAGAAAGGGAATAAAACGTTATTTGAAAGAAATAAACAGAAAATTGAAAGTAATAAAAATTATTTCAAGGAAGCAACTAAGTCGTTGAAAGATCAGACAGGAGAAAGAGTTTTGTTTTTATCGATTCTATCAAGCAATAATAAACCAATTTCTAAAAAAATAATTGATTTTATTCAAAAAACCAATATTATATCCGGAACAAAAAGAGGTGCTACTTTAGATTATACTTTTAAAGAGTTTCTAAATAATTCCAAAAGGGCAGAAAAAATAAAGGAATTTATTTCGAAAGCTGATTTTGGAGTTGAAGATATTCAACCAGTAGCACAAAGAAATTTAAAATTTTTGCACAATAAATTTGATAAAAAGGGAAACAAGACAGGAAGCAAGGCACTAGATTTCTTTTCAGAAGAGTCAGAAGGAACACAGCAGATGTTCGCTTTGTCTGCACCAATCATTGATACTTTAGAAAAGGGACATGTTCTATTCATTGATGAAATTGATTCAAGTTTACATCCCATCTTGTGTCAATATTTGATTACCATCTTTAATTCTAAGAAAAAGAATCCTAAAAATGCTCAATTAATTTTCACGACTCACGATATTTCGTTTTTAGATGAAAAGTTTTTAAGAAGGGATCAAATATATTTCACAAACAAAAACAAGAGAGGAGCTACAGAACTTTTTTCTTTAGCAGATATTTCAGAGAGAAAGGGTGTTAATTTTGCAAAAAGATATCTAGAAGGTCGATATGACGCATTGCCATATATTGCAGAATTTGAAGATTTAAAATTTTCCAAATGATATGGCAAAACAAAAATATAGAGGCAAAAAACATCACCGACCAGCTCATCCCACTATTTATATTTGGTCGCATACAAAAAGAGCCGAAATAGAATATTTTCAAGAATTTAAAAACCATCTTGGAAGTCCTTTGCTTATGCCCAAGAAAGAGCTTTGTGGGACGCCACAAGAGTTAATTGCAAAAGTTGTTGAATGGAAAGCAGATGAAATTTGTGATGAAGATAATGATCAAGTTTGGTGCATCTTTGATGTTGATGATTTTTTCAAACAAGATTCCAAAAAGATGTTGAAAATGATTAAAGTTGCTCATGAAAATAACATAAAAATTGCATATATCAATGAATGTTTTGAACTTTGGATCTTATTTCATTTCGAGAAACCTACGAATCCTGTTCCAAGAGGAGATTTGGAGAGGAAAATCATTGCTTTTTTCAAGAAGAAAAAATTAGGAAGTTTCATCAAAAATCAAAAAGTTTTTGGAGTGCTATTGCCATTTCAAGGAGAAGCGATTAAAAATTCGGAGAAGATTCTAGGTTGTGAAAAATATGAAGATATTGGCTGGCAAGAAGTTCTAGGACAAAACGGAAATCCTTCAACAAGTATCCATTTTCTTATTAAAGAGATAAACGAGTTAATAGAAAAGAGATAACAATCAAATCTAAATTCTCACTAAAATTCGTGATGTGCTTTTGACCAAGAAATGAAAAAGATGATGAATAAATTGGAAAAGAATAAAAAAAGAATTAGAAGATCCTGAGTTCAAAAAAATTCAGAATATAAAAAAACCTGTCGGTTGCACATTGTGAAGAGGCGTGACAGGTATTAATATGGTTATGATAGCATAGATTAAAAACATTTTGAAATTTGATGAGTTTAATAAGATTCAGAAAATTGATTCTGATTTTGAGGGGGAACTAGAAAAAGGATTTTTTTGAATAAGGATGGAAGGGTTTAAAATGGGAACTTATTGGGTTTGTGGCAGGAGCTGTTGAGTCTACGAGGGAGCATTAATAAATTATTTAATTTTATCAAGGAATGATTAAAAAGAATCTTATAACTCCATTTAACTCGACAGAAAAGGATATTTTTGAAAATAAAAAAAATAACGTTATTTATATTGCAGATTTTTCTAGTGGAGAAGGTAAATATCTTTCTGTTGTTGATTCTATGGAACATGGCGATTTAGAAATAAATATTTCACCTAAAATTCAATTAAGAATAACTTATATAGCAAAAAAAGATAAAATAGCTGGAGTTGAAATTTCCAAATTGTATAATGCCATTGTTGAAAAAATTCATTTTTCAACAATGGCATTTGAAAGAATTTTACAGTTATTGAAAATATTTTCAAAGATTGATCTAAAGTCGATTACAAGTAGAACATTACAACTAGATAAAACTATAATACAAGATAAAGAAAAATTAGAGAATTTATTGAATTTAGTGGCTACTGATCCAACTGGTAAGGACAAACTAATTGAAATAGTAAAAAACTTTAAATTAATAAAAAAAGGTGATATTGATGATTTAGTAGAAAGACAAAAAGCTGTTAAGTGTTTTGATACAATTTTGAATAGCGAGAAAGAATTTAAAAAATTAAAAGAACAATTAGAAATTGGGAAAGATGAGGAAGTTTGGCAAAGATTTTTTCAAAAGCATGATTGGATATTAGGTTCTGATTATGTGGAAATTTTAGATCAAAGAAACATTGATGAGCAAAATATAACAGATTATTTGCTGGAGTCTTATGATGGTTTTGTTGATATTATAGAATTAAAACTTCATTCTGCTTCGTTTTGGACTAAAGAATTAAATCCTAGTGCAACTTTAATAAAAGCTATAATGCAATGTATTAAATATATATCTGAAACAGAAAAAAAGATTGATTCGAAAAAATTTAATGATAAGTTAGGAGATTCTTCTGTTGTAAAACCTAAAATTACTTTAATTTATGGAAGATCTAATAAATGGGACGATACCGAGCGAGAGAATTATAGGATTTTGAATTCAAGTTTTCACAATATTAGTGTGCTAACATTTGATCATGTATTAGAAAGGGCAAAAAGAATAGTAGGTATCTCAGAAGCTAACAAGGATAACAAGAGTTAATATGGAAAATAGCTGGCAAACAAAAAAACTTGGTGAAATTTGTACTTTGGTGAAAGGAAAAAAGCCAAAGAGTTTTTCTGATACTGGAAAGGCATATCTTACAGCTAGGGTTATTAGAGCATTAGAAGAAGCTCAATATACAGAAGAGGAAGACGGTGTTGTTTGTGTCGATCCTGAGGAAATTTTAATTATAATGGATGGATCAAATTCTGGAGAAATGTTCACTGGTTTGAGTGGAATTGTGGCTTCTACAATGGGAATAGTTAAATGTTCAAAAGAGATGTTAAGGGTTAGATTTTTGCTATATTTTTTGAATATGAATAGAGAGGATTTTACAAAGTCTAGAACAGGTAGTGCTATTCCTCATTTAAATAAAGAGGAATTTGAAAATTGCGAAATCCCACTTCCACCTCTCCCAGAACAAAAAAGAATAGTTAAAATTCTTGATGAGGTTTTTGAGAAAATTGAAAAGGCGAAGGAAAATACAAAACAGAATTTGGATAATTCAAAGGAGCTTTTTGAGGCGGTTTTGGAGGAGACATTTAAAGATATTAAATCCGATAAAAAATCTTTAGGAGATATTTGCAAAGTTATTGGAGGAGGTACTCCTTCAAAAGAGAGTACTAATTTTACAAAGTTTTATAATGGCACAATTCCTTGGGCTACAGTTAGAGATATGAAAAGTGACATTATTAAAAAAACCCAACATTATATAACGGAAGAGGCTGTTAAAAGGAGCTCAACAAACATTATTCCTAAAAATAACATTGTTATTGCAACAAGAGTTGGACTTGGTAAAGTTTGTTTAATAGAAAAGGATACTGCAATTAATCAGGATTTAAGAGGAATTATTCCTTTTGATAATGATGAAGTTTTTGTAAGCTATTTATTTTGGTGGCTAAAAAGTATTTCGAAGATTATCATAGAAAATGGAACTGGTGCAACAGTACATGGTGTAAAACTACCATTTGTTAAAGGATTAAAAGTATCAATGTTGTCTCTAAGAGAACAACAAAAAATAGTAAAAAAACTGGATGCTCTCTCAGCACAAACCAAAAAACTAGAAAAAATCTATCAACAGAAACTTGATGATTTAGAAGAGTTGAAAAAGTCGGTTTTGAAGTCCGCCTTCGCTGGGGAGCTATAAAGCTTCGGCGTAACGAGGAAAGCGTTTGAGGGAGAATTGTAAACTTAAAAAGTTTCTATACATTTCCTAAATCTAGCTTCGGAATACAAAGCAGAATAGTCAAAAACCTTATTCCAGTGCCTAGCTTAATATTTTCCTTATTCTAGTAAATGCTTGTAAACTAGAATAAGATATGGTATAATTCCATTGGTTAGAATTAATATAAATATATGTTAAAAAAGCCCTTTATCCCAACTAAATTACCTCCAAATCTAGATTTTACCCCAATCTTTTCTCGCATTATCAAAGCACGTGACATTGTGGCACGATATGATGAAGCAGTCAAAAGATTGCCAAATCCAGAAATTATACAAAGATCCTTTGAAACGAAGGAAGCCGTTTTGAGTTCAAAAATTGAAGGGACTCAAGTTACTTTTGATGAAATCTTGATGTTTGATGCGCAAGATATAAAAACAGAGGAAAATGAAAAGGAGAGGGATTATAAAGAGGTTTTTAATTATCGTCTAGCTATAAAATATGGAAAGGATCTTTTGAAGGAAAAACCATTAGCTGAAAATGTTATCAAAAAACTACACAAAATACTTTTGAATTCAGCTCGTGGACAAAATAAAGCGCCGGGACAATTAAGAAAAAACCAAGTTTTCATTGGTCCATATGGGGCAACAATTGATAAGGCAACTTTTGTTCCTCCTGAACCTCAATATATACCGATTTTATTTTCAAATTTAGAGAAGTATCTTCATTCTGATGAGGTGATTGACCCCTTGGTGCAAATTGCTATTGCGCACTATCAGTTTGAAGCGATCCATCCTTTTATGGATGGAAATGGAAGAGTTGGAAGATTGCTAGTTCCATTGTTTTTGTATGAGAAAAAAATCACTGCTTATCCTAATATCTATATAAGTGAATTTCTAGAAGAAAATCGCGATATTTATTATAAATTGTTGCGTGAAGTTAGTGAAAAGGGAAATTGGACTCCTTGGATCAATTTTTTTCTCGATGCTGTTTTCGAACAAACAAAAATCACTCTTGAAAGAGTAGTGAAGATAGAAAAATTATACAAAGAGTTTAAAGAACAAATGCCGGAAATTAATTCAATCTACGCCAATTCATTTTTGGACGCTATTTTTGTTAAGCCAACTTTCACGGCTAAATCTATCAAGAAAATTGCTAAAATTTCTAACAATCAAACTTTATACACAGTGATTGAGAAATTTGTTGAATTTAAGATTATTTCTGACGCTACTCCTGGAAAAGAACGTAATAAAATTTATACTTTCTCTGGTTTACGAAAAATTATTAAATAAAAACATATGAACGAAGCAGAGACACGCGCTGAATATATTGACCCTAAATTGAAAGAATCTGGTTGGGGTATTATCGAGGATTCTAAAGTTCTCCGAGAGTTTCGTTTTACTGATGGGAAAATCGGGACTGGTGGAACACGTTCAAAGCCGGAAATTGCTGACTATGTTTTGGTATATAAAAATCGAAAATTGGCTGTTGTGGAAGCTAAGAGAGAAAACTTGGCCGTTGGTGAAGGAATTGCACAAGCGAAGACATATGCTGAGAAACTGAAATTGGATTATACATACTCCACAAACGGAAAGCAGATTCATGAGATTTGCATGAAAACTGGAAAGGAGTGGCAACCAGAAAGATTTCCGACTCCAGATGAACTTTGGAACGCTGTCTATTCTGATTATAATGAATGGATGGGTCGATTTTCTGAAATTCCTTTTGAAACTCTTAGCGGAACAAAAAAACCTAGATACTATCAAGAGCTTGCAGTGAGTAAAACCTTAGATGTAATTGCAAAAGATAAGCCAAGAATCCTTTTGACTCTTGCAACTGGAACAGGGAAGACTTTTATTGCTTTTCAACTTGCTTGGAAGCTTTTTCATGCACGTTGGAATCTGAATCGAGATGGAGGAAGACGGCCGAGAGTTCTTTTTCTTGTTGACCGAAATATTCTCGCAGATCAAGCTTTCAATTCTTTCTCTGCTTTTCCAGAAGATGCTCTGGTGCGGATTGATCCAAAAGATATCCACAAGAAAGGAAAAGTTCCAATGAATGCTAATATCTTTTTCACTATTTTTCAAACTTTCATGAGTGGAAAAAACGATACGCCTTATTATGGAGAATATCCATCAGATTTTTTTGATTTGATTATCATTGATGAATGTCATAGAGGAGGTGCAAACGATAAAGGTAGTTGGCGAGGAATTTTAGAATATTTTTCACCAGCAGTTCAAATTGGTCTGACAGCAACACCAAAAAGGATAAACAATGTGGATACATATCGTTATTTTGGTGAACCAGTTTATATCTATTCTTTGAAGGAAGGAATAAATGATGGTTTTCTGACTCCCTTCAAAGTGAAGCGAATTCAAACAACGCTTGATGAATATGTCTATGTTTCCGATGACCAAATCATTGAAGGAGAAGTTGAAGAAGGAAAGATATATGAAGAAGCTGAATTTAATAGAACAATTGAAATTGAAGAGCGAGAAATGAAACGAGTGAAAGTTGTTCTTTCGGAAATTGATAAGAGTGAGAAGACAATTATTTTTTGCGCAAATCAAGGACATGCTCTTTTGATACGTGATTTGATAAATAGAATAAAAGATAGCAAAGAACCAAACTATTGCGCTCGAGTTACTGCAAATGACGGGGCTTTGGGGGAGCAATATTTGAGAGAATTTCAGGATAATGACAAAACGATTCCAACTATTCTAACGACTTCACAAAAACTTTCAACAGGAGTTGATGCTCGTAATGTGCGGAACATTGTTTTGATGAGACAGGTAAATTCAATGATTGAATTCAAGCAAATCATCGGAAGAGGCACAAGAGTTTTTGATGGAAAAGAATATTTCACAATCTATGACTTTGTAGATGCTTATAAACATTTTTCTGACCCAGAATGGGACGGAGAGCCTGTTGATGAGACAACTGAGGAATTGAACGATCCTTTGCCAAAAGAACCGAAAGCAATAAAGAACACATCTACTGAGAATAATGATTCAAGTGAAACTGAAGGAGTCGTTTCGAAAAAGAAACTAAAAATCAAATTGCGAGATGGAAAGGAGCGAGAAATTCAGCACATGATTTCAACTTCTTTTTGGAGTGCAGACGGAAAACCGATTTCTGGAGAAGATTTTTTGAAGAAAATGTTTGGAGTACTTCCAGAGTTTTTTAAAGATGAGAATAAATTAAGAGAAATTTGGTCTAATCCAAGAACCAGAAAAACTTTTTTGAAACAAATTGCAGAACTTGGCTATGGATTGGATGAATTACGAATTGTGCAAAAAATGATTGATGCAGAAAAAAGCGATTTATTCGATGTGCTTTCGTATATTTCATTTGCAAAACAGCCAATTTCAAGAAAAGAACGGGTTGCAAAGATTAAAGATTCCGCATTGGAAGGATTGAATGCTGAACAAAAAGAATTTTTGGAATTTGTATTTGAGAAATATGTCGAGAGGGGCGTTGAAGAACTTGAAGAGAAGAAATTACCACAACTTTTGAATTTGAAATATCAAACAGTTTCGGATGCAGAATTTAGACTGGGAGATTTAGATATTGTGAAAGTTAATTTCTTTGGATTGCAAGAAAAGCTGTATCAAAATACGGAAAAGCTGAAAGTTGTCTAAGGACTAGTTGTCGCAATGTAGTAAATTTCATCATGCGACGTTAAATATAAACTAAACAAAATTAGAATGCAGTTACCAAAATATCATGAAACATATATACCGATTTTAAAAGTTTTAAGTAATGAAAAAGAAATTCATCTTGGTGAAATGAAAAAACGTGTGCGGGATGAATTCTATTCGAATCTTCCAGAAGAGTTATTAAAAGAAAAATCACAAACAGGAGCTTTAATAATCATGAATCGAATTGGTTGGGGCAAAGCGTATCTAAAACAAGCTAAAATGCTTGAACAACCTGAAAGGGGACTGGTAAAGATCACAAAAAAAGGTTTGGAAGTTTTAAAAAAAGGAAACATCACACAAGAAACAGTCGCTAAAGATTCTGATTTTTTAGAACACAGGAAGATGATCAGAGATCAGAAAAAAGAAGACGAAGAAATTCTGGTCGTTGATAAAAATTCTACGCCAGAAGATATGATGAACTCTGGGTTTGAACTGATTGAGAATCAAGTAAAGAGTGATCTATTGGAAAGACTAAAGGAAACCGACCCGTTTTATTTTGAAAGAGTGATTTTGATTTTATTCAAAAAAATGGGATATGGTGACTTTATTGAAACCTCCAAGACTAACGATGGTGGAATTGATGGAGTCATCAATCAGGATCAATTGGGTGTTGAAAAGATTTACACACAAGCCAAAAGATATACGAATAATCAAGTTGGCGCGAAAGAAATGACAAACTTCATTGGAGCAATCTCTCGTGATGGTGTAAGTAAGGGACTTCTTGTAACAACTAGCTCATTTAGCAAGACAGCAGAAAGTACAGCGGAAAAGTGTCGGGATCATATCGTTTTGATTGATGGTGTAAAATTAGTTGACTTGATGGTCAATTTCAATGTGGGTGTGCAAACAAAAACTGTTTATGAAATCAAGAAAATAGACGAAGACTTTTTTGAGGAAAATTAGAAATATATGAAGAATATAATAAAAATTATTAAATGAAACAAGAATTCATCAAAAGAGAAATCCTATTACTCACAATAGCAGGAGCTTTTAGTAGAAACAAAATCTATCGAGAAAATGTAGATGATGAGGAAAAAAAGACTTTTAAGATTAAGATAGGTGAATATTTGGACAGATTTTTACTGGAATACAAAAATAAAGTGAATGAGGATTCTCATTGTTCAAATCTAAATGAATTGGAATCTTTGATAAACGAAAACAGCAAAATATTACATGGTGGGAGTATCTCTTTCGGCACAGTACAGAAATTACTTAATTTATACTTGAAATATCTCTGGTGTCTTGATGAAATTCAGGAACCGCCACATTGTCCAATTGATTCGATTGTATTGAAAATGATAGAAGGGGAGTCTCAAACAAGATGGACGAAGATGGATGAGGGTGATTATCAAAGGATTATCTCAAAACTAAAAGATAATAAGGCAAAAAACAAAAAAAGTGAAGATTCCATTGCAAAGTGGGAACTTCGTGAATTTAGCGGAAGATAAAAATATAATTAAACAAAGATGTCTAATAGATATGGCCTACCAGAGAGAGAAATTATAGAACATTTTTATAAGTTAAGTTAACTAAAATGAATACAACAATAATTCTGCTGATCGTGCTTATCATTTTGCTTGTCGCGGTTCTTATCGGACTTTTAGTCTCGAATTCCTCTATTCGAAAAACTCGAAAGGAAATTAAAGATGTTGCTTCTGGTGTCTCTGTCCTTGCACAAACAAGTGATCAAAATGCAAAGGCACTTTCCATGAAAATAGAAAAAACTTTTGCTGAACTTGGACAAAGAGTTGATGTATTGCCAAAATATGACGATGATGATTTGTATGACGAAGTGCAGTGTTTTGTAGAGACAGAAGGGCATCTTTCGACTAACACGATTCAAAGAACTTTTCGAGTTGGATATTCAAGAGCTGTAAAGACAATTGAAGATTTGGAAAATAATGAAATCATTGAGAAATTTGAAGATCCAAGCTTAGACTATGTTTCTTGGAGACTAGTGAAAGATGAAGATTGATATAAGTTGAAACGACAGAAAATTTCTTAATTTCAAGTAAGTTGCCTTTTGAAATAGAGTTTTCAATGCTATTATTAAAATATCTTTGTGAATAAAAAATCAAATAAATTTTTTTAGGGAGAATCATGGAAAAACAAGAAAATAAAATACTCGTAGAACAAATATTGGCATTTCTAAAAGAAAATCCTGGACAAAGAGCAAAAGTAATTTCTCAGGAGTTAAAGACTGAAACGAAAACAGTTAACCATATACTTTATGGTTACCTACGTAGTCAGTGTGCTCAAGATAGAGACTACAAGTGGTATATTAAAAAAGATATCCCTAAAGAATCTACTGGAAAGAATAAAAATACAATTGATACGCCACTAACGAAATTGTGTCGTTATTATACTGCGTGTATTGCTGAGGATGAAGGTTTGGATATCAGTGTATTTGCAGAAGGAAAGTATGGCTTAGATTACAAGGAACTCGATAAGTTACCTGCAGTAGAAGGAGATGACAGTGAGTTGTTTGCGTCCTTGGAAGTTCAGGGGTTTCTTCGTGATGTAACACGAGATAGATCAAAAAAGATGTATTTTGGGTATCCTATAGTTTCTATGCATATTCATTCAACAAAATCTAATTGGAATGGATATCTATTGAGTCCAATTTTCCTTTTTTCAATAAAAGTGCCAGAAGGTGTAGGACATTCAGCTGAAATTGATTATAATTTTCCAACAATAAATAAAAGAGTCTTGGGAAAATTTACAGGAACTAAAGGAGAAGAACTGATAAAAGAAATGGTCCAACTCGAGGACGAACTTGGTCTCTCTGGTGAAGGTGAACAACCAGAATTGGATGATTTAGTACAAAGACTGAGAAAAATCAGACCAGAATGGCAGTGGTCAGAAGAAATAGACCCTTATAACATTTCGAATGAAAGTTCTTTAGCCAAGCATAATAGTGAAGGGATTCTAAATAGAGCCATTGTGTTAAGAATCAAAGAGAGAGCAAATAATTACACAAAGGGATTGGAATATGAACTTAGTAAATTGGCAAAGCTTTCAGAAGAAGATTATGCAGATACAGCTCTTGGTCAATGGGTGAACAGAGACATCGAGAAGAGCAATGAGAAAAATCTAGATTCACTTTTAGAAGTCCTACCAATGAATACGGAGCAAAGACTTGCTGTGGAAAAATCTCTAAAAAATAAACTAACTATTATTACTGGACCACCAGGGACAGGTAAATCTCAGGTAGTTACGAATCTTTTGATAAATGCTGCATGGCAAAATAAGAGAGTTTTATTTGCAAGTAAAAACAACAAAGCAGTTGATGTTGTTGACACTCGTATAAACAACATTGGTGACAAACCTATATTGTTAAGGATGGGGAGCGGAAATGAATATCAGCAACAACTGATAAGATATATATCAAATTTATTATCTGAATCTGCCGATGAAAATGACAAGATAGAATATGAAGAGAAGAAGAAAGAATATGAAGATATGCAAAGAGATTTGTTGATTTTAGATTCAGAAGAGCAGGCGTTGATGGTGTTAAGAAATACAGTGGATAGATTAGATAAAGAAGTGGACTCTTATAGAAGTGAGCTTTCTGTTGAGTTGGTTGGTTATATAAAAAAAGAGGATGCATATGTCTTGATAGAGAGACTTTTGGAATTATTAAGTAGTTTAGAGAAAATAACAGATACTAATAAATCTTTTGTATCTAAAATTATTCATTTGATACTCAAACGCTCAAGTTATAAAAAAATAAATCTCGAGATAAATATTTTAAGGGAAGAACTTATGCTAACAGGTGCGAAATACCCAGATAGACCTATTAGTGATGTTAATATAGAGGAGTGGGTTCTTTTTTCTGGGGATTTGGCAGAAAGAATAACTAGAATAATTAATGTTCAAAGGTATTTTAAAGTTCTGAGGAAATTACAAAAAGCACAATCATTTGAAGATCTGACAAGAACTAAGAATCGTCTTATTGAAAAGATGGCATCAAGTGCTGAGAATATTTGGCGTTTATGGTTGAAAGTAAGAGCTAGTGAATTATCTCAAGAAGACAGGTCCTTGCTAAGTCAATATAAAACAACACTACAAATGGTTTCGCACGATTCTCCTTCTAAGGGGGCTTGGAGAAACTATTTTGAGCAGTCTCAGAAGGTTTCACACATACTTCCTTGTTGGGCAGTGACTTCACTTTCTGCAAAGGGACGGATACCAATGAGAAAAGGAGTTTTTGATTTAGTTGTTTTTGACGAATCAAGTCAGTGTGACATTGCTTCTGCATTGCCACTCTTATATAGAGCAAAGCAAGCAGTTATAATAGGAGATCCAAAACAATTATCGCACATTAGTTCTATAGCAAAAAGACAAGACGAACGATTGCTAGAAAATTATGGATTGATAAGCAATTATAGTGATTGGGCATATTCTTACAACTCTCTTTATGATTTAGCCTCTGGCTTGATTAATGGGAGTGATCTCATTGATTTACGCGACCACTATAGGTCTCATGCAGATATTATTAATTTTTCAAATAGTGCTTTTTATGGAGGACATCTTCGTGTAGCAACTAAATATGATTCATTGAAAAAATTGAAAGGAGAAAAGCTTGGTATAAGGTGGGTTGATGTTGTTGGGATGGCAGAAAAACCAGGTAAAGGAAGTGGGTCAAAAAATGACAAAGAGGCAAATGCTGTGGTAAACGAATTGCGTAGATTAATGGACCAAGGATATGAAGGAACAATAGGTGTTGTGAGTCCATTTCGTGCACAAGCCAATTTAATAACAAGATTAGTTGAGAATGATAGCATCTTAGCAATGCAGCTATCAAATCATAGTTTTTTGTGTGATACAGTCCATAAGTTTCAAGGTGATGAGAGAGACGTAATGATATTTTCACCAGTCATATCCAAGAATATGCCAAATGGATCAATTATCTTTTTGAAAAATACTGGAAATCTTTTTAACGTTGCAATAACAAGAGCAAGAGCAGTTCTCATTGTTGTTGGAGATAGTTCTGCTATAGCGACTTGTGGAATTTCTTATATGGAAAAATTTTCTAAGTATATTCAATCGCTCAGTGATAAAAAAGAAGAAACAAGTATTGATAATAAAAATTTGAGTAGAACCTATCCTGTTGTCAATAATCCAGAGAGAGTTTCTGAATGGGAACACGTATTCTATGAGGCACTTTATGATGCTGGAATTAGAGCAATTCCTCAGTACCAAGAAGAAAAATATACTTTAGATTTCGCCTTGTTTAATGGGGATAAAAAACTGAACCTTGAGGTGGACGGTGAACATTATCACAAGGACTTGAATGGTGAATTATGTTATCGTGACCAGCTCAGAAATCAAAGAATGTTTGAGTTGGGTTGGGATGTGAAAAGATTTTGGGTATATGAAATAAGAGATGACATGGATGGTTGTGTGAATAAGATTAAGGAGTGGTTAAATGTGTCTAAGAAATAAAATGATTTAAAAAAACCTAGAGATTGTTATAATGAAAAACATTATGATATATCAATTATTGATGCAGATTATAATCGTTATCAGAATATACACAGACATAACTAGGTTTTAAAAATAACTATTAAGTTTGAATATATGAAAAAGATGGAAACTCCAGATAAAATATCTCTTGGACGAATTATTGATGGAATCGGTGATGGACATTATGTTATTCCTGATTTTCAAAGAGAGTTTGAATGGCATCCATGGGATGTTGTAGAGTTAATTAAATCTATTTTTAAAGATTATTATGTAGGTACATTGCTTTTATGGAAAGCTGATAAAGAAAATATAAAAGCACTTTCTTGTGAGTCAATAGATGGCTTTCCTAAGGACAGACTTAAACCAAGGCATATAGTGCTTGATGGTCAGCAGAGATTGAGTGCTCTGCATCATGTTTTTTTTGCTCCCAATATTAATTATCGAAAAAGATCAAATCGTTGTTTCTTTTTTATTGATCTAGAAAAGTTATTAGATAAGAACATTGAAGAAGCTATTTATTATGATTGGGGCACAAAAAAGACAATGAATATAGTAAATAATAAAGAAGTGCAGTTTGCTAAGAAAATTTTCCCGCTAAAGGTATTATCCGAAAAAAAAGATGATTTCCATGAATGGTTGGAGGGTTACAAGGTATATTGGTTGAGAAATGGAAATAAAGAAATTGAAAGTGAGAGGCAAGAGCTAAAAAAAGAATTTAATGATATTTTACATGAATATGAAATTAGTTATATAGAACTTGATCGTAATATTGAGATTGCAAAAGTATGCGATATTTTTACAAAAATTAATAGCACGGGAGTGCCTTTGAGTATTTTTGATTTGCTTAATGCAGTTTTGAAACCAAAGGAAATACAATTAAAGAAGGAATGGCGGAAAGTCGCAGAAAATTTTTCTGGAGTTATTGAAGCAAAGAGCGTATTACAAACCATGTCAATTCTTAAACAAAATTATTGTGCCCCAAGTTACCTTTATTACTTGGTTCCTGGTGAGAAAAAAACTATTAAATGTCCTGATGGTACATTTGAAAAAGTTGTATTAATAAAGGAAAAACAAGAATTTATCGATCTTTGGGATTTTGTAGTTATTAATATGAGAAAGACTTTGCAATCAATAAGAAATGCTAGAGATTTTGGGGCAATTATTCCTAGGTTTATTCCTTATCCAGTTATGATTCCTATAATCACTGCTTTGAACATAGAGAAAGAGAAAGACATATATGAAGATAAACAAAATATCAAGAAAAAAATTAAAACTTGGTATTGGGCTTCTATTTTTACCAGAAATTATTCTAGTTCAGCCGAATCTCAAATGGCAAAAGATCATCTTGAGTTAAAAAAATGGTTTAACAATGATGATGAGGAGCCAAATGTTGTTATTCAAATTAAAAGAGAGATTGGTAATCTTAATTTGGAACACGAGAAAACGCAAAGTTCAGCTATTTACAAGGCTATTTTCAATTTATTAATTATGAAAGGTGCCAAAGATTGGGATAGCTATGAGTTACCTGAATATGCCAATTTACATGACCATCGCATAGTTCCTTATTCTTGGGGTAAGAGAAATATAAAAAATATAAACACAGTACTAAATAGAACTCCTTTATCTGATGCTACTAACTGTAATGTTATTGGTAGTCAACTGCCCAATGTTTATATAAAGAAGATGTTTGATAAGGCTAAAAACAAAGAAGAGGTTTATAAACTTTTCAAAACTCACCTTATTTCAGAAACAGCTATAGAGATACTTCTAAGGCCGAATTTTACGAAAAAAGATTTTGAAGAATTTATTTGTGAAAGAGAGAAAACTATTCTTAAAGAAATAAAAAAATTAGTGAATGACTTAACTTCGATGGAAGAGAATTTTGCAGACAATCTCGATAAACCTTTAAACAATATTGAAGAAAAATTAAGAACTTTTATCAATAAAGAATTTACTAGAAAATTTAACAAAGATTACTGGAAAAAAATAATTCCTAGTCATATGCAGGATATTATTGGTAAAAGAATAAATGATTATTTGAAAAAGAATCCTGATAAAACTATGAGTGATTTAACGGACAGGGACAAGCTCAATTATTGTGATGTAATGGACTATTTTACTTTGTTTACTGGGAATTGGAGTTTATTCGAAGAAAACTTTGTATCTAAATATGAATTGGAAAAAAAGTTTAATAATTTTAAAACCTACAGAGATGCAATAAAACACAACAAGCCCATGAGCTCTGTTATGAGGAAAGAAGGAGAAGCGGCTCTTGAGTGGCTAGATAAAATAATAAAGTAGCATCTGAGACTATGGTTTTCAAATCAGTCTACATTAAAGGTCTTACAAAAATGAAAATTGGAGTTTTCTTAAAAAAATAAAACAAAAAACATGCAAGAAACACTTATTACAGCCGGTGTTGCTTCTTTGGTGATAGCTTTCATTGTTTGGTTGGTTCTCAAGCGATGGAACTCTGCTTGGGAGGGAACATTGAAAGACAAAATTATAAGAGAACAGAATAATTCAGGTGTTGACGAAGATGACCATTCTTCTGGAACCACTCGAAGCTTTGTTTTGGTTTTTGAAACAGTCGAGGGAAAGAAGATAAAACAAAAAGTCAGTCGGAGGAAGTTTGAGGAAGCAATCGTGGGGGATAAGTTTGTGAAGACCCAGAAGTCTTGGAATCCCAAGAAAGTTTAGATTTCAAAACGTCCATCTCAAAATCATGTCATTACACGTGTAATGACATATGTAAGTAAATAAAAAAAACAAAATGGCAAAAGACATTCAATTCGTAAGAAATTTGGTCAAAGGAAGGATTGCTGAAACAGTTTTTGCTGAAATGCTTAGGCATTCTGGCGAATTCACTGTTTTGGAGTTTGGTTATGAAAAGATAATTCCTGAATTGACCCATGTTGGTTGCAAAAGAGAAGACTCAGAGATGATTGAAACTTTGAGGACGGCTCCAGATTTTGCAGTAATCAATCAAAAGACCAAGGAGGTCAAATTGATTGAAGTGAAATATCGTTGGCGTTTGGATAAGAGTGATACATTGAAGGTTGCTAACCGAATGCATCAGTCTTGGAATCCTTCCTATTTGTTTCTGATTACTCTTGATGGTTTTTATTTTGATGAAATAAATACTATCATTGAGAAGAAAGGTGAAATTTCTTCATTAGTGCATTCTCAAATACCAAAAGATATTCAGGATGAATATTTGAAAATAATTCAAGATTTTGAAAGACAAAAATAGAGAGTGAATTTAGAAAAAGTGAAATTATCAAACAACTAAAATCTCTGTTGAGGGTTTAGTAACCAAAGAAAACAAAACATGAAAATCGAAGAATACAAGAGTGCTCTCAAGGCAGCATTCAGTGATAAATCAACCCTTTTCAAAGGTTTTTTGCTTGGGCTTAGCATCCCAGTTATTGGTTTTGTCACCAATCCAATTGGCGCAGGATATTTCTGCAAAGCCGGTGCTGGTGCCATGAGAGGTGAGAAGAAATTGCCACAGTGGAAAGACTTTCCAACATTGTGGGTGAATTTTGTGATAGCTGGGTTGGCTTTCATTCTTTATTTTGTGGTACCGATATTGATAGTTTTGGGTCTTGGGTTTGTTTTTTCTGGTTTTCTCTTCGAGAATCTGACTCTCCAATTTATGGCAGAATCTCTTGGCAAGAAAGGTGGGTTTGAATTTTCCAAGCTAGCACCACTTGATTATTTCATGGCTTTTATTGTGTTTTTTCCATTTTTCTATATTTTCCCTGTTGCTATCATTAATTGGTTTTCTAGTAAAAGATTGATTAATTTCTTTGATCTCTCATTGGTTTGGGGAAGGGCATTTCGAAAGGAATATTTCATTACCTTTATTATTGCAACTCTTTCAGGTCTTATCGTTCCGGTTACTCTTTGGATGTTGTCTTTTGTTTTTGATTATCGGGAACTTTTGCAAAAGGTTATAGATGAAACTTTTTCTCAAAACAATTTTGTTGTTGTGATGTTTGTTGGTTTGGTGTTTATCATCGTTACTGTTGCAGGGTCAATAGCATATGGATTTTCTTTGTTTTCAATGATTGTCTGTCTATGGGATGGTTCTAAGAGAAATTGACAAGAAAGACTTTGAGGATGGAAACAAGAAAGCAGAAATTCTATATGAAGCTCAGTGGGATGTATAGAAAACAGGGATTAAGAATTTCATGTAAATTAGACGAAAAAGATAAATATATAGAATAATAAAAAATATGCAAAAAATAAAAATCTCAACTCCCAAAGGAAACATCGCTGCAACTGTTCATCATCCAAAGGAGAAGAACTCAAAACTTGCGATTCTTTGTCCTGGTTTCTTGGACTCCAAAGACTATTTGGGGTTGGCTATTTTGGCAGAGGATTTGCGAGTGGAAGGTTTTGTGGTGGTGCGTTTTGATCCAATTGGAGTTTGGGAGAGCGATGGGGACATGAAAGATTACACCATGACACAATATTTAGCTGATATCAAGAGTGTTTTGGATTACATGTTGACCGAGGAGAAGTTTGAAAAGATTTTGATTGGTGGACATTCCCGAGGAGGACAGATGGCTGTTTTATATGCTGCCCGTGACGCTCGAATTTCTGCTGTGCTGGCGATCATGCCTTCACATGGACGAATTGTTGGAGAAAGAAGAAACAAGTGGGAGAGGAACGGAGAATGGCTTGAAAAAAGAGACTTGCCATTTGATGGAGATACGAGCGTGGAATTCCACGTTCCCTTCAATCATGTTTTGGATCGTGACAGATATAATGCTCTGGCTGATGTGGCAAAAATTGTTGTGCCGATCGCATTTTTCAGCGGAGAATTGGATGACACCGTGGAGCCAGAAATTGTCCAGGAGCTTTTTGAAAATGCCAATGAGCCGAAAAGCTTTTTCATTATCCCAGGAATTGACCACAATTATCGACTCAAAAAAGAAGAGGTTGAGCTTGTGAACAAGGAAATTCTCAAAGGGCTTGGGACTTTGGGGATAATCTAGAATATAAAAAATAAAAACAAAAATTCATAATTAGATCTATGGACAAAAGTATCAAAAAAGAATTGGGATAACAAAAGTGTCTGGTGTGTTATTATGATGACAGACTGGAGCGATTAGTTCAGATTTAATATTAAATTAGCAAAATGAATAGATTAAGGGACGTGTTGAAAGATTTAGACCCAAAGAAAAAATTGGGATTTGCCGGTTTTTTTGTGGCAATTATTTTCTTTCTATTCATTATATTTTTACCAGCAGTCTACATCTTGAGTTATGTTTGGAAAGCTGAAGGTATGTTTTCAGAGGCGGTGATCCAAGCAGTACTCACTTCGTTCATCATTGGAACAGTTGTGACTGTGATAAATTTAATATTTGGACTGCCTTTGGCTTGGGTGATGGTGAGAGGGAAGAGTCGGGTGTCTAGATGGCTTGATAATCTAGTTGATCTTTCTTTGGTTGTGCCTACTGCAGCACTCGGATTTTCCATCTATCTTTATTGGGGATCAAAATATGGAGTTGCGGGTCTTTTCGGTTTGGAAGATGGAATCATTTCAAAAGGAATAATCATGATTGTGCTTTTGCATGTTGTTTTCACTATTCCCTATATGATTCGTTCGATTGCAGCTTCTATCTCTCATGTTGATGTTGATTTTGAAGAGGCTGCTGTAACATTGGGGGCGAACCCTTTTACAATTTTTCGCACAATATCTTTGCCTCTTTTCAAGGACGGAGTGATTGTTGGTTCAATTCTTTCATTCACAAGAAGTTTGTCAGAGACTGGGGCGACCATGATGGTGGCTGGCGCTGTGAGCACAGCTCCTATTCTTATCGTTGGACTCAAACAGTCAGGTGATATACCTGGAGCTGCTGGTGCTAGCATCGTTTTGATTTTGTCTGCTATGGCAGTTTTATTTATGGCTGAATTCTTCCTCAAAGAAAAAAGCATACATTTTGAAAAAGTTTATCCAGACTTTGAAAAATCACTGACAAAACTAAAACCAATTATGCATATTAGTTTGGCAATATTCTTTATTGTAATTGTCTTTTTGCCAACCATCTTTATTGTTTTGTATAACGTGACAAGTTTAAACTTTTTCTTTAGTAGTATCTTGCTGAAGAGTCTGGCTATTTCTTTTGCCTTGGCTTTTTTTGCTACTTTGATAAATTTAGTTTTTTCTGCTCCTTTAGCATATTTGATTGCTAGAAATATGTTTGGTTTGGGGAGGGTTTTCGATGGCTTAAATGAGATTGTTCTTTTGGTTCCAACCAGTGCTCTTGGTTTGTCTCTGGTTTTGTATTGGCAAAATGTATTCTCCAATGAATTCTTGATTCTTTTATTGACTCATTTGAGTTTCACATTTCCTTTGTTGTTGAAGCCACTTGTAGTTGCTTTTAAAGATATTTCTCATTCTTTGGAGGAAGCTTCTTGCTCTCTTGGAGCTAGCACCAAAACGATGTTTAATTAGCATCTTGTTGCCACTTATAAAACCAGCGATAATTGCGGGCTCAATCATGGCTTTTTTGAGAAGCTTGTCTGAAACAGGTGCAACTTTGGCTGTTTCGAAAGATATAAAGACCATTCCAATTGTGATAGTTGATTTGGTTAGAGCTGATAACTTGAGCCAAGCTGCTTTTGCTTGCAGTGTTCTGTTTATCATTTCTTTGATATTTTTGTTTATATTAAAATACAATAAACTAAGTAAAAATTAAAAATAAAATATGCCTCAAGTTAAAATTAAAAATTTATCTAAAGTATATGACTCTGTTAAAGGAGGAAAAGTGACTGCTTTGAAGAAAATAAATCTTGAAATTCCAAATAATAAATTCAATATATTACTCGGTCCTTCTGGTTGTGGAAAAACAACTTTACTTCGGTCAATTGCTGGTTTGGTTGAGCCGACAAAAGGGAGAATCTATTTTGATGGCAAGAATGTTTCAGGCCAAACAGTGCAGAACAGGAATATTGGGTTTGTGTTTCAACATTTTGCTGTTTTTCCTCATTTGGATATTTGGCACAATGTTAGTTATGGGCCAGTGATCAGAGATTGGGATAAAGAAAGAGTCAAAAAGATCACGAAAGAATCTCTTGATTTGGTGAGTCTATTGAAAAGATCGGATGCTTTCCCTAATGAACTTTCTGGGGGGATGCGACAGAGGGTCGGTTTGGCAAGAGCTCTGGCCTCTAGGTCAAAACTCCTGCTTCTTGACGAACCTTTGTCTGCATTGGACGCAAAAATTGGTGCTTTTTTACGTTATGAGCTTAGAAAAATTGTAAAAAACAATAATTTAACTGCTGTTCATGTCACTCACAACCAGGAAGAAGCAATGACTATTGCAGACAACATCATCTTGATGAAGAAAGGACAGGTTGTTCAAACAGGGACTCCTGAAGAAATGTATAATAATCCTAATTCAATTTTTTCTGCTAATTTCTTGGGGAAGTGTAGTTTTTTTTCAGCTAAAAAAGTTTCAGATCACGAGGTTTTATTCTTGGGAAAAACCATTAAAATTGGAAAGAAGATTAAACATCAGAAAGTTATTATTGGCATCAGACCTGAGAAGGTTCACCTAAAAAAGCAAATTGATGAAAAATTAATCACTGGGAAGATAGAATTGATAAACTTTTTTGGTCATTTCTATGAATATCGAATTAATGTAGAAGGGCATACGTTCAAGGCATACAAAAGAATCAAGGGTCAGGGGATTGGGAAGAAATATCAAATAGGAGACGAAATATCTTTATGGTTTCACCGTGACGACGCTTTTGTTTTTGATCATCCAAAGAATCTCAAGAATGAGTTGAAGGCAGAGTAGTTTGGTCTTTGTTTATTTCTAATAGTAATTATTTCTATCGAGGATACTCTCAAGATAGAAGATAATAAAAAGTCAATAAATGTCTATCAGAGAAGTCAAGATAAATGGAAAAATTTCCAAAGATTCAGTACAATATGTCAGCACTTTGGTTGAGATTGACACAAACTTTTTGGGAGGATGTTTTTTGCAGTTGGCAAAGTATACTGATGAAAAAGAATTTTTGAAAACAGCTAAAGGAAAAGAAAGATATATTTCAGATGTTTTGACTGAACTTTATCAATGTTATAAGAATCTGATTTGGGCTCACCACGAAATCTATGATAAAAATGCGCAGGATTTATATGAATTTTTCTATCAAGAGAGCGATTTTGATGATGTTGGCTATTATGCTTGTCAGTTTCCGATTGATTAGGAGAAGTTCAAGAAGAGGAGAGTTGACGAAGAGTTGGTGAAGAGTTTATTGAAAGATCTGGCTGTTTTGGATAAAAAAATTGTGCACTATATGAAAGATAATTTCAAAACATTTCTTAAGTGTTTGAAAGTTAAAGTGAAGTGGAAAAGAAATTTCTAATTTTAGTGAAAATTGCAAAAAAACTGGGGGAATAATCCAAAACAAAAACAGCCATTTTAGTGGCTGTTTTTGTTATTTGAAGAAATTTGGCTAACTCTGAGTTCCAGTAGTTTTTTCAGTTGCTTCTTTTTCGATAGCTTCCTGTTCTTTCTCTGCAGCTCTCTGTGCACTTTCTTCATAGCTAATCTTTTGGTCATGTCCTAATGCATGCATCCAAATTTGGCCTGGTACAAATTTGATTTCTATTCCATCTTCATCAAAAAATTGGAATTGATTTTCGAGACCTTTTTCTCTTTTCCAAGTTCCTTCTATTTCTATTCCGTTTAAGAAAAATTTTGCTTCACCTTCATATTTTGTGTCGAACCAGGGATCTCCTAGTTGCATATTTGGATAACCTCCACTGTCATTGAGACTATGTGCGTCGTCAACTCCATCCCAAGGATCTTCTAATCCTTGTGCCTTATAATCAGTGTCAAGTAGCCAAGTATCTTTTTTTGTAATGATGGTGATTAAGTTTTTTGGTGCGTATTGTTTCCCAGTTGCATAGTCAAGATCCTTTTTGCCATCAAGCCAACGAAGATAGGAATTTGTTGCTTTATCATATAGATATTCAACCCCAACATTTTCGTTGCCAAATTTCACTCTAAGTCGGCCATATTCTGGTCTTTGATCAAGTGGTAAATCTCCTTGATGAGCATATCCTTTTAGAGTCGTTTCTTTACGATATCCAACTTTTTCGGCAAGCGCAATCAATTTTGGAATACTGGTTGAGGCTTTAATCATGGAATTAGCAGATATATCTTGTCTTCTAAAACAAGTCTCTCCATCAGAACCACTTGGTGCAACCTCTCCATTGCAGTCGATATGATCTATCAGTCCTTTTTTTAGAATACCTTTTGCAATACTAGAACCTCCCCAGGGAACAAAAATAGCGTCTAGTGAGCCAGCGACTGAGATATTGTCTACTCTTCCGCTACGCATTGGCCCAACGATTGTTGGAGTATTGCATTGAAAAACTCCCATTAGTCGTGGATCTCCATGAACAGCTCGGTGCGGCATTTCAAGTACGAAATCTGCCAAGGAAAGATTTGAAAACCATTGTCTAGCAACGGCATCTCCAGAATACATTACAGCAAATGGTCTTTTGGTGTAATTTTCACATGCAAGGCCAGTGATCTTTGAAGCATTGGCCGGAGGGTTATATGGCACTGACTTATCTTTTCTTTCTTGGTTTGGTTGAGCAGTAATCGTTTTTGGCTCAGGGTCTTTTTTGAAACTGACCATAATTATAATCATCACAATAACCAAAGGTATTGCGATTAGAGCTTTCTTGTTATTCATTTCTATTTATTTTAGCACTAATTATATAGATAAATTATAGAATATTTTTTCGAAAATGTCAGTAGGGAATAATAAACGTTGTTTAATTGACACCTGTAGGGGGTGTGTGATAAGATTTAGATAAAGTATATAAAAATTCATTTTCAACTATGAAAAAAACCAAAGAACAGCTTATTAATAATATAATTGGGCAACTTGAAGGAATCAAAAGAATGATGGGGGATGAGAAAACTGATTGTTTCGAAGTTCTAACTCAACTAAAGGCTGCAAAATCAGCTTTCAATAGAGTCACAGTCGATTTTTTGCAGGATAGTTTCACAGAATGCTCAATGCGAGAGAATGAAGAAGATAAAGATAAGTTTAGAAAATTATTAGAAGAGCTTGTGAAACAGTAAGTTTTTAATTGGGTGGATTATTGTTTCTTTGGTACAATGAATTTAGAAGGATTAAGCTAAAATTTAAAATAAAAATCTATGACAAAAAAGTTATTGCTGATCTTGCCTTTATTGACAGCAATGTTGCTTGTTGGTTGCACAACTCAAGACAAGCCGCAAATTAATGAGCAAAAGAAAACGACGAAAGTGTCGGAAGGTATATTGCAGGTGAATGATGAGGGAGACACAAAAATAAACGAAAAGGCTCTTGCCGAACATCTGAGTCAGTCTACGGAGATAGAATTGAATAAGGAAGAAGCCAATGGCATCAAATTCATGTTGGAAGAAGAGAAGTTGGCTCGTGATGTTTATATAAAATTATACGAAAAATGGGGACAACAATCATTTGAGAATATTTCAAAAAGTGAAGAAACTCACATGAATGCTGTTCAGGGATTGGTTGATAAGTATGAAATTGATGCTAGTTTTTTTGACGATGAAGTCGGCAAATTCACAGATGAAAAATTATTTGGATTGTATAATGACTTGGTGACCCAGGGAGAAATTTCAATAGTAGACGCCTTGAAAATAGGAGCTTTGATTGAGGAAATTGATATTATAGATTTAGAAGGATACTTAGAGGAGACGAAAAACGAAGATCTTATCTTGGTGTATGAAAATTTGCTAAGGGGTTCAAGAAATCATTTGAGAAGTTTTACAAAAACAATGACTCGTCAAGGACAAAACTATGAACCTCAGCGATTGAAAAAAGCAGAATATGAGACAATTATTAATTCTGAAAATGAACGTGGTAATCAAAATGATGGTGCCAAGCAGAAGGGCAGTGGACAGAGAAGAAATTCTAATCTTTAATTATAGTTTTAAATAAAAAGATAATACTGTATAAAAAACTTACGAGCAGAGTTTCTGCAGGTAAGTTCTGATTTCAAGGTTTGATAGAATGCCTTTTGTTGTTAGTTTTGGGTCAAATAACTTTTACGCTTGATGGTAGTACATAAATATGATTTTGTTAAGTGCTAGATGTGTTATTCACGCAAAAGTTTCAGATTGGTCAATAATAAAAAAACAGGAAGTCTAAATTAATAGATTTCCTGTTTTTTGTATATCTCAAAATTTTATTCGGTTTCTGGTTCAGCTTTGATGATTAGTCTCTTCCATGTTGTACGAAGAGGCCAGCAAGTAACAAGTGTTATTTCTGAAAGACCTTCGTTGTTTTCAAATATCAATGGATCATCTGGTTTTACAACTTGTTTCTTTTTGATGATGTATGTTTTTTCAAAAACCTTGCCATTTGCTTGAGTTGTTTTTAGGATAATCTTGTCTCCAGGAATAAGTTCATTTAGATTTTGGAAAATATAGTTGTAATTTCCTTTTGCCCAAACATAGTTACTTGAGTGTCCTGAGATAACCATGTTTCCTTCTTGTGCGGGAATACCAGTTTTAGGAAGTCTAACAACTCCTTTTTCAAGATCTTTTAAAAGAGACTTTTCATTGTTGCTGGTAGTCCAAACAATTGGAGCTGTGACGTCTATTTTTTCTATTTCAATTGAAAGTGCTGGTCTGGCGTCTCCTTCTACCATTGGATCATAGCCATTCTGAATCTCGGCTTGGTCTAAGAATCCATCTCCATCAGAATCACTTTTGAAAGGATCTGTTAGATGGGCAAATTCAAGAAGGTTTGATAGGCCATCTTTGTCAGGGTCTAGTGCTGAGTCATCTTTTGTAGTACTAAGACCAACCTTGTTTTCCCAAAAGTCTGGTAGGCCATCCCTATCTTTATCAAGTTTTCCTTCACCAATTGGGCTGTATCCATCACGAACTTCTTTCCCATCGTTATATCCATCTCCATCAGTGTCTGGATTGAGTGGGTTGGTGGAGTTTTGATATTCAGCCAAAAGAGATAATTCATCATTGTCTATGTCGTTTTCTATATCTTCCTTGTTTTTTACCTCTAGTGAATATCTCTGTAACCAACTTTCGGGAATTCCACTTTGTTCTGCTAAACTTTTGTTGCAGAATAAGCAAGCTTTTTTAGAAAAACTCCCTTTAAAATCAAAGTTTATTAGATAAAAGATTGCAAATGGTATCGCAATTAATATAAATATTCCAATGAAAATCTTTATTCCTTTTGGCATTTTTTGTTGTTTGAAAAAATAATCTACAGATTGTTTGTATAGTAATCTGCAGATTCATATCTTAAGAAGTGTAGGTTGCTATTAGTATAAAACCTTTTTCAACTGTTTTGAGCTAAGCTTTATAGCAATCAACGATAAAGCTATTGTTGTAATGATTGCTAGAACTCCAGTTCCTGTTGCAGGTGTTGTTCTTCTTTTATAACCAAAGTCTGCTTTTGTGTGATCATCTTTGTCACCATCAAGATAAACCTTAGCTTTGTGGTTAGGTTCTCCATCTGGATCATAAACTTGTGTATAACCAGAGATGTCTCTTTCTTTTACATAGATTTTATAATCTCCTTCACAAAGATCATCAAATTCATATTTCCCATTTGAGTTTGTATGAGTATCAAGCTCTTCATCATCGTCAGTATTCCATTTGAAATCTCTTCCGATCCATTTCAAAGTTATCTTCACATCATCAAGTCCTCTTTCGTTTCCATCTTTAGTGCCATTTTCATTTTCATCATTCCAAACTAAATTTCCAATTGAACCTTTGCACTTTGAGTTGCTTAGTGAAACAACCACAGTTTCAACCACAGTTTCAACCACAGTTTCAACCTCGATTTCAGTTTCTGGCTCTTCTTCTGGTTCGTCAGCAGGTTCTTCTTCTGACTCTTCAGTCGGCTCTTGTTGACAATCTTCACAGATTTCATCGATTTGATCTTGAAATTCCTGCTCATTTCGATTAAACCAATCATCAAAAGTTTCTGCATTAGCATTTTTGATACCAAATACAAAAGAAATGATAAATAGGAATAGAACTAATCCTGTTATTTTCTTCATATTTTTCATGAATTTAAGTTTCTAAAAATTTATTAAATGAAACGTCTTAAATAAGGTTTTTATTAGACGATTGCTTACCATAACACAATAAAAGAAAAAGTCAAGGAATAAAGGGGTGCTTGACACCCCCCGGGGGTGTGATAAGATTGAGCAAAAGAAAATGAGCTTAAATCTAATTTGTTTAAAATATAATTCATGAAAAAGTATTTTCTATTACTCTTTGCATTATCCCTTATTCTTGTTGTTATTGTCTTTAATAAAGAGGTTGAGGCTTCAAAAAGCGAGGAAGATAAGAGCAAAACTGTGAAAATTCAAGAAGTAAGGGAAGGGGAGATTCTAGAGGAAATCGAATTTTCTAATTTTACTGAATATCAAAAAGAAGTTGAACTTAGTCCAGAAATTTCAGGAAGATTGTTGAGTATTTTGAAAAAGGAAGGTGAAGCTGTTAAGAAAGGTGAACTATTGGCCATTATTGATGCTGATGAAGTTTTGGCTCAAGCAGTTTTGGATACAGAGCAAATAAATTCTTTACGAAATAATCTAGTAAAAACAAAGGGGCACCAAGATCAATTAGTCGATGAGTCTCGTGTGGCTGTTGAAAAGGCGGAGAATCTTTATAGTATAGCCAAAAGGGGTTCTGATAAGGATGAGGAAAGAATTGCAAAAAGAAACAAAGAGTTAGCGCAAGAAGCACTTAAAAGCGCAAAAGAATTAAGAGATTTGCAAAGTTCATTAGCACAAGGGCAAATTGGTGTTTTGCAAAAGCAAAAGCTGATGAATAGCGTTCAAATAGAGAACACAAAAATAAAAGCTCCTTTTAATGGTGTTTTGACTAGGAATTATAAAAATGAAGGGGAACTTGTTTCTCCTATGACAAAGCTTTTTATGTTAGTTGGTCTTGATCAGAAAGTTCAAATCGAAATGCAAATCCCAGTTGAGTTTACAAAGAATTTGGAAATAGGACAGCTTTTAAAAGCCAGAAACAAAAAAGGGATTGTTTTTGATGTAAAGATTGTTTCTATTAGTCCACTTTTTGATACTAGAACAAGAAAATCCAACTTGAAACTTGAGACGGAGGGTTCAAATTCTAGCGTGGGAGATTTTTTGTCAGTCTTTATTCCGGTAAAACTTTCGGGAAAAACCTTGATGATTTCAAAAGAAAGTCTAAAGAAAGATTTTCATGAAGATATCGTGTTTGTAGTAAAAGATGGTGTTTCAGAGAAAAGATTGGTTGAAATTGGAACTATTGGTGAGGAATTTGTTGGAATAAAAAATGGACTTAGGAATGGTGAAATGGTTGTTGTTGAAGGGCAATATGGTCTAAGAAATGGAGATAAAGTAAAGATATATGAATAAAAAGAAACTTGGTTTTGCTGGAAAATTAGCAAGTTTATTCTTGAAAAATAAGCAATTAGGATTCTTATCAATAGTAGTACTGCTGTTTTGGGGGATTTTAAGTTTTGTTTTGATGCCTAAGCAGTATAATCCAGAAATAGTTGCTCCCGCTTTTAATGTTGTGACTGATTTTCCGGGTGCTAATAGCAATGAAGTGTATCAGCTCATCACTAGGCCAATGGAGAATAAGCTAAAAGAATTATCAAAAGTGGATAAGATTATGTCTCAATCTTTTGATGGAGGCAAGAGTGTTGTGATGGTGCAATTTTTAATAGGAGAAAATCTTGAAGATGCGAAAATTTCACTTATGCAAAAACTTGAAAGCAATATGGAGTTCAAACCTTTTGGTGCGAATGATCCCCAAATCAAAGAAATCAATCCAGATGATATTCCAATTTTGACACTGGCTTTTAGCTCAAAGCAGTATTCTCCTGAATCGTTACGGAAGGTTGCTCTGGATGTTGGGGATAAAATCAAACATGTCGAAGGAGTGTCAAAGTTAGATGTTAGAGGTGGAGCAACAAAGCAATTATCTGTTGTTTTGGATGAAGATAAATTAATTTTGTTGGGAGTTTCTGTAAATCAAGTTTTTGATTCAATAAAAAACAATAATATCAGAGTTTTTGCTGGAAATATTGAAGGTGAAAGTAATAATAATAAAATTGTTGTAGTTGGTACAATTCAAAATGAAAAAGAATTGGGAAAAATTGTTGTAACAGAAACGAAAGAAGGGGCTGTTTTGGTTTCTGATGTGGCAAATGTTAGTTATGATATTGGCAAAGTGGAAAGTTTTGCAAATTTTTCAACCAAAGAACATTCAGAACAGGCTGTTTTTCTTGGGATTGCAAAGCTGAAAGGTTCAAATGCAACAACTGTTTCCAAGAATGTTATCAACGAGATGGATTCGATCAAGAAACAATTTTTACCAGAAGAAGTGAATTTTGAAATAGTCAGGGACGATGGAGAGGTTGCCAAAGAATCAATAGGAGGACTCACAAATAGTTTGCTCCTTGCTGTGGGGGTGGTTTCCTTTGTGTTATTTTTGTTCTTGGGGTGGAGAAATGCTGTTGTGGTTGCAATTACAATTCCACTTACACTAGCTGCAGTTTTTGGGTTGGGTAATCTTTTTGGGCAGACAGTTAATAGGATTACACTATTCGCTTTGATTTTATCATTGGGGCTTTTGGTCGATAGTGCAACTGTTGTGGTTGAGAATATCTATCGTTTCCATAAAAAGAAAAAGACAATAAGTAATGACAATGAAGATCTTATTATTGCGGCAGTTGACGAGGTTGGCGTTGGTCTTACAATGTCGACTATCACAACTATTTTGGCTTTTATTCCAATGGCGTTTATTTCTGGAATGATGGGACCTTATATGGGACCGATTCCATTTTTTGTGCCAGCGGCTTTAGTGATTTCACTTATAATAGCATTTACGGTAAATCCCTTTTTAATGAATTTTTTTCTAAAGGGTAGTGATGATGTTGTTAAAAGGAATGTTTTTTTGGAGATAATTGAAAAAATTAAGAATCTATATATTAAGACACTCACGAAACTTTTGAATTTCAAGAAACTAAGAAGAAAGGTTTTGGTTTTGGTTTTTGTGCTTTTGGTTATTTCTTTGTCACTTCCAGTTTTTAAAGTGGTGAAATTTAGGATGTTGCCAAAAGCTGATAGAGAACAATTTTTTATTTATCTTGATTTGCCAGCATTTGCAAATATTGGTGTGACTAGAAATTTGGTAAGTGATGTGGAGAAATTGCTTATCTCTGTGGATAACATAGAGAGTGTTCAAAGCTATGTAGGTCAATCGCAAATTGTTGATTTCAATGGCCTTTTCAAGGGCAGTGATGGTAGGGTTGGTGAAAATCAAGCAACATTAAAAGTGAATTTAACCCACCCTGATAAGAGAAAGCCAAGTTCTTCCCAGATTGTTCTTGGTCTAAGAGACTCTTTGTTGCAGAAAATGGAAAATTTTCCTGATGCAAAATTGAAGATAATCGAAGATCCTCCTGGACCTCCAGTTTTGTCTACATTTTTGATTAAGATTCAAGGTGAGAATAGCGAGAGTTTGGCGAAGATTGCTCAAGACATTGAGAATGCTGCATCGAATATCGAAGAAGTTGTTGATATTGATACTACTGTGCAAGAAAGAAATCTGGAATATGCCTTGAGATTGAATCTTGAAGAAGTTGGGAAGGTTGGACTTTCTGTTACTCAAATTGCTTCAACATTGAGCGCAATACTAGGCGATACAAAAATTGGACTTTTTCATGAAACAGAAAAACAAGAATTTGCTAAAAAGGAACAAGAATTTATTACTGTTAGTTTTGAGCAAAGTGATTTTGATCAGAAACTTGATTTAGAAAAGATTTCTATCTTAAACGGACAAGGAGAAAAGGTTGCTCTTTCAAAGTTGATGTCATGGGAAAAAGTTGAAGAGTCCCCGATCATTTTTTCCGATGATAGAAAAAAGACTGCATATGTTTCAGCTGAAATGGGCGATAGGAGTGTTACTTATGGAATGATTGATATGTTTAAATTTCTTTTGGATTATCGACTCCCTTCTGGAAGTGGAAAAATTGAAAATATTTCTCTTTGGGGATTTGATTTTAAAGATATGGAAACAAATGAAACCTTCAATATTGTATTGGATGGTGAATGGAAATTAACATTAGAGGTTTTTTGTGATTTGGGGATCGCAATGGCAATAGCTATATTCTTGATTTATTTCGTGCTAGTTGCACAGTTTGCTTCTTTGAAGGTGCCAGTTTTAGTGATGGGAACAATTCCACTTGCGCTGATTGGTGTTATGCCCGGATTTGCTTTGTTGGGATTTACAAAAGGAATCTATTTTAATTCGACAAGCATGATAGGTGTAATTGCTCTATTTGGAATTGTTGTTAATAATGCGATTATTTTTCTTGAGTATCTAGAGGGTCTGAGAAAAGAAGGAATTGAATACAAGATTGCAATTTTGCGTGCCGGGAAAACAAGGCTATTACCAATACTGCTAACTTCAATGACGACGGTTCTAGGGTCGTTAACAATTATCAATGATCCTGTTTGGGCTGGTCTTTCTTGGGCGATTATTTGGGGACTGTCATTGTCAGCTTTTTTAACATTGATAATTTTCCCGATTCTACTTGTGGAATTTAATAATGAAAAAACTAAATGAAATTTATTAAGAAGAAAATATATCGTCAAAAGACAGATGGTTGGTATTTAGAAAGAGTTCTTTTTTAATTGCTGGGTTGTTTGTTTCAATTTCCGCTATTTTAGTTTTGTTTGGAGTCGATAATTTTATTTATTTCGCTTTGTTTGTTGGTATTTTCATGGTAGTATTTGCTTTTAGTGGATATTGTTCAATGGCTATTGTTTTGAATAGAATAGGACTGAAGAGCAAATAATCGTCTAGAAAGTAATGGATAATTGGGAAACAAAAAAACCGCTAACGTACGTTAGCGGTTTTTTTAAGAATTGAAGTCTATTTTTCGTCTTTGACTGCAATAAATTTTACCTTCTTTATTTTTCCAGTGAAAAGTTTGATTTTCTTTGTTGCGAAAGAAACAAACCCGTTTTTCAATGAAATGATGGTGTCGTCTCGAGTAACTTTAGTATTTTCTCCTGCTCGAAACTTTGAACCACGTTGTCGAATGAGAATTTCACCTACTTTTACTTTTTGCCCTCCAAACCTTTTAACACCTAAATATTTAGGTCTTGAATCGCGGGTATTGTCTGTCGAACCACCGGCTTTACGATGTGCCATATCTTTGTAATATATTATCTAAGATTCGCACTAGGTAGGCACGAAGCTCGTTTAATGTTATACTTTACCCAAAAAGAAGGATATTTCTGATTAAGTAATTCTTATTATAGATACAAAAAACATTATGTCAATACATATTAGCGGTTTTTGGGATAAATATGGCAATGGGTTTTTGATTGCACTAGTAGTTGTTTTGGTAGTGACAATTGCTTTTAGGGCTGGAAGGGCGGAAGAGGCAAAAAGTGGGGCGGCCAAGATTAATATATCATTAGTTAGTAAGATTGACCCAGGAGAAGTTAGCGAGAGTGCAAAGGTTATTGACGAGGCATTGAAAAGAAAAGGAATAGAAGCAAGAATTGGAAATGTTCTTCCTGAGGAGACGAAAGACACGCGTTCCAAACAAGAATGTGCTTTGATTGCTTCTAAAAACTCTACAAAATTTCATTTGCCAAATTGTAAGAATGCAACTAAAATAAAAGACAGTAATCTAGTTTGTTTTTCCTCAGTTGAGGAAGCAAAACTTGCTGGTTATGAGCCGGCAAAATGTTGTCACAAATAATTTATTAAATAAAAGTATGGTAAAACCAATTAATATTGATGCTACTAAGGTAAAAAAGAAATTCGCTAGTTTCTGGAAAATATTCCTTTTAATTTTCGTAGTAATCATTTTTGTTCCAAAGCTTTTAGTAACAATTGATGCGGGAGAAACTGGAGTCTATTCACTTTTTGGGAAAGTGAAGGATAAAGAACTTTCTTCTGGATTGCATGTTGTGAATCCTTTGGGAATAGTCACAAGGATGAACATTCGAACAGATGAATATACAATGAGTGTTATTCAAGGAGAAGGAAGAAAACAAGGGATTGATTCTATCTCTGTCTTGACAAAAGAAGGTTTGAGTATTGATCTCGATATCACAGTACTCTATCACTTAAAAGAAGAAGAAGCTGCAAGAGTTTATAAAACAGTTGGACTAGAATATGAAGAGAAAGTGATTCGACCAGAGATCAGAAGTTCAATTAGAGAGATTATTGCTCAATATGAAGCCAAAGATGTTTATTCCGAAAAAAGAGGAGAGGCTAACAAGAAACTAAAGGATACATTGAATGCTAAGCTTGAAAAAAGAGGAATCGAATTGGAAGATGTATTGCTTAGAAATGTTCAGTTGCCATCAAATCTTGCAAGAACAATTCAAGAAAAGTTACAAGCAGAACAAGAATCTCAAAAATATGAATTTATTTTAGAAAAGGAATCAAAAGAAAAACAAAGAAAGATAATTGAAGCTGAAGGTCAAAGAGAAGCTCAAAAAATTATCAATGAAAGTTTATCATCAAATTATCTATATTATCTATATATCAAGGACTTGAAAGAGAGAGAGGGAACAATCTATGTTCCAACAAATCCAAGTACGGGGATGCCAACATTTAAAGAACTTGGGAGATAAGAAGTAGCCCTTCCAGTAGTGAGGGGCTTTTTCTTAATTTGATTTTTATTTATTTTTAACCAAGTATTGTTTATATGAAAAATGAAATATTAGTAGTGTCACTTGGAGGATCTTTGATTGTGCCAGGAGAGATAAATTGGGAGTTTTTAAAATCATTTAGAGAACTTATTATAAATCAAATTGATAAAGGGACTCGATTTATTATTGTGACAGGTGGTGGAGACATAGCAAGAAAATATCAACAGGCTGCTGGAAAGATTACAGACCTGACAAAGGATGATATGGACTGGTTGGGAATTCATTCAACACGTTTAAATGCACATCTAATAAAGACGATCTTTCGTGATTATGCTCATCCAAGAATTAATAAAAACCCTCGAACTAAGGAGGATTTAATGGTTCATTTTGAAAATGGTGAAGGTCTTATGGTTGCAGCAGGTTGGAGACCAGGTTGGTCGACTGATTATGTTTCAACAATTTTGGCTGAGAGATTGGGAGCAAAAACTGTGATAAATCTTTCAAACATTAAATATGTTTGTGATAAAGATCCAAATAAATTTGATGATGCAAAAGAATATAAAGATATAGATTGGGTTAAATTTAGAAAGCTTGTTGGTGATACATGGGATCCGGGACTTAATATACCATTTGATCCTATTGCTTCGAAGCATGCTCAGGAGCTAGGACTCAAGGTGATCATCGCAGAAGGCAGGAATATTGATAATCTTAGAAATATTTTTGAAAACAAAGAGTTTGTTGGAACAATAATCGAAAACTAGAAAAAAGGAGTCTCTTATGAAAAGAGGAGCAGGTAGAAGAGGTGGCAATAGCTTTAATTTTATCCCCAAGAGCGCTATTGGGAAAATGGTTTTTGTTTTCTTTGTGATTTGGGTTTTGTCAAAAATCTTTTGATGGAAAATTCTATTAGGTGAAACCCTGCTGATTATTAGATCGGCAGGGTTTTTGTTAATAGATAAAAACCTTGTTTTTTTGCTGTGATATAGTATTATTATGCAATTGACTTAACTATAGTTAATTGGTTTTTTTGAAAATTTATGATGTTTTTGCTTAATGCAAAAGAATTCTAGATAAATCTCAAGTAAAGGAGTTGGAACTATGCAAGAAAATTCGATAGTCGAAGCAATGTTAAGAGGTTATGGCAAAAAATTTCCTTCGCTGGAAACACTTTTTAAACAAAAGGCAACCAAAGAAGATATTAAAAAATTGCTTGTGCCTACGCTAGAACTCAGCAGATATTTGAAGCATGTTGAGTTTCTTTGGGGTGTTACGTCTGATATGGAATATGCAAAGTTGCGATTTAGAGTAATGGCTAAGTATTTTATTGCTCTGTGTGATTTTGTCGGTAAAAATCAGAACAAAACTTCCGATATGCAATTTTGCGTCAATTGACCAGTTTAGAAAAGAATTCTTTGCGAACGATGCGGTTTGGGTCAAATGAAATTATGCGGGTCCAGTTTATTGAGAAATTCACAGATCATGATACCGCTGCTGCAGGAGATTTTTTGAAATTTCTGATTGCCAAGGAAATTCCTTCGCTGGCTAATTTAATTGAGGGCGTTTATTTTGCTACAACTTCAGAAGACGTTATTGGCAATGTTACTGGTTTGATGACTAACAAGTTGGTTTATCATCATGTAATTCCCAAAGTGATTGATTTTTAGGAGTTTGTAATCAACCAAGCTACAAAGTGACAAGAAGACCCCAATAAGTTGTTGGTTATGCTAGCATTTACCCACCAGCAAGTGACTGAACCCACTGTTTATAACAAAAGTGTTTCTGTTCCAGCGGTAGCTACTGTTGGTTTTTTGAAGAATCTGATAGACCAAAAAGGTAAACTGAAATCTTGTTCCGGGAAAATGGGAGGTGCTACTGGTAATATGATTTGCCATTATGCGGCATTTTCCGGATTAGATTGATGGCAATTTTTTGAAGATTTTGTGACCAAAAAACTGGGTTTACACCATGATACGATGATTGATCAATGTAATCCCTATCAAAAGGAAGTTAGAATCTTGAGTATAATCGTCAATATGCTGGGACAGATAATCAAGTTCGCACAAGATATTTGCAGATTAACCAGTTGCCTGGGTCAATTTTTTGTAAAAATAAAAAAGGAAGGAGAGAAAGGTTCCTCGATTATGTCAGTGGAAACAAATTTTTGGGGTATCGAAGGTGCTATCACGATGCTTTTGGGAAGTGCAGAGCAATCTGAATTTTTTATAGCAGAATTGCCGAATTATCCTCTTCAGGATAATATGTCGAGATCCTATCTTTTCAGAAAGATAGGTGGTTATTTTATGCCATTTTTTATCGGTATTGATCGAATCATGAAAGAATTTGGGAGGTGTGTTCCTAACTATCGTAATATTGATAGGTATCTTGCTGAATATCCTGGGATGTGTGGGAATGCAATACAAACTTATCTTAAGGCTATTAGAATTGAAGATGACGCTTATCGTCTTGTCCAAGAAATTTCAATTAATCCCGATGGAAGTTATGCTAATGCCAAGGAATTCAAAAGCTGACTAGAAAGAGTGATGAAAGAACTTCAGCTCTCTTCTGATGTTTGCGCAAGATTGCTTGAGCTTTCTGACTTTTTCGTATTAGTTGCTCCTGTCAATTTGGAGGCTGGGAAATACGCAAAAAGAATTTCTGGGATTCAGGGAGCTGTGTATGCAAATAAGAGTTTAAAATATCATAACAAGAGAGAGCCAAAAAGGCTGTTGATTTGAATTTAAATCAACAGTCTTTTTTGATATAAGAAAATGAAATAATGAACTTACGCAGAGTGTTGTTTGAAAAGTTGTATATGGAAATTGTGACATAGATATTCTTTCATTAAACTTATTATAAAGCAAAGATAAGAGTCTTAATAATAAAGTGTAGAACTAAAGTTGACAATATTTAAAATCAATCATAATATAGAGCATAGTAGTTAGTGATTAGCTTTAAAGTAAAAAATAATCAAATGAAGACAGCTATTTTTGAAAAAATAGGACTCTCGGAGAAGGAAGTAAAGATATATCTAGCATTACTGAAAAGTGGTGCTATTTCTGTTCGGGGCTTAGCAGAAATTACTAAGATAAACAGGGGCAGTGTGTATGATATTTTAAAAAAACTCCAAGCGAAAGGTTTGGCAGCTTTTTATCATCATAAAACAAAACAAAAATTTATTGCTGAAGATCCAGAGAAGTTGAATATTCTAGTGAAAGAAAAAGAAAGAAAGTTGCAATCAGCAAAAAGTGAAATTGAAAAGATGATTCCAGAATTTAGATCAGTGCAAGACAAAAATGGACAAAAACCAACAACAAAATTCTATGAAGGACGGATGGGGATTAAGGTTATTTTAGAAGATATTTTTGAAGTAATGAAGACGAATGAGGAGAAGGAATATTATGTTTATTCTGCGACAGAGGCTAGTGAGGATATCAAGGAGGCATATCCAAATTTTACTAAAGATAGAATCCAAAAAGGGCTAAAAGTAAAAGCAATTTCATTGGCTAAAGGTGGGAAGACAAATGGTTTAGATAAACGCAGATGGCTTGGGACAAAGCAAAACTCAGCAACTTTTATTCTAATCTATGCTGGAAAATGTGCTTTCATTTCTCGAGATATATGCGGTGTTCCTGTCGGAGTTATTATTGAAAATAGAATGATATATGAAACACAGAGAGTGATATTTCTGCAACTTTGGAATCTATTAGAAAAATAGAAAGATTATTTTGATATTTATTGAGAGTTATGAGACTAAAAAGTAATTAAAAAAAATATGTGTGGAATTGTTGGTTATATTGGGAAAAAGCAGGCAATGCCTATTTTGTTAGATGGTTTGAAGAAACTTGAATATCGTGGATACGATTCTTCAGGCGTTGCTATTTTTGATAAAACAACTAAAACTTTTAAGTCAGTAGGCAAGATAAAAGAGTTAGAAAAAAAAATCGGAAACAAAAATGTGACTGGAAGTATTGGAATTGCACATACACGTTGGGCAACTCACGGGAAACCATCAAAAGCAAACGCGCATCCACACTCTGATTGCACAGGCAAGTTCCAGGTTGTGCATAATGGAATTATTGAAAACTATGCAGAATTAAAAGAGAAGTTAAAGAAAAAAGGTCATAAATTTTGTTCACAAACTGATACAGAAGTAATCCCTCATCTTATTGAAGATTTGTACAAAGGGGATTTAGCGAAGACATTAAAAGAAGTTTTACATATTATTAAAGGAGCTTACGGGTTGGTGGTTTTTAGTGAAAAAGAACCTAAGAAATTGTTTGTGGCTCGATGTGGTAGTCCCTTGGTGATAGGAGTTGGTGAAGGTGAAACCGTTATTGCTTCAGATGTGTCTGCAATTTTGCAATACACAAAAAAAGTTGTTTATCTTGAAGATGGTGAAATGGCTGAAATCACAATGGAAGGTTATCGAGTTTTTGATGCTAGTTCAAATCTAGTTCAAAAGAATATTGAGGATGTAAAATGGGATATTGAAGAAGTTTCTAAAAAAGGATTTGAACATTTTATGCTAAAAGAGATATTCGAACAACCAAAATCACTAAAAGATACTTTTGGAGGGAGAATTTCCATTGAAGATGGAAGGGCAAAATTAGGTGGTTTGAATGAAGTCTCAGATCGTTTACGTGATATTGAGAGAATTATTATTGTAGCTTGTGGAACAGCTTGGCATGCAGGTCTTATAGGCGAATATATGCTGGAGGAATATGCTGGAATTCCTGTTGAAGTTGAGTGGGCGAGTGAGTTTCGTTATAGAAATCCAATTTTAGATAAGAAAACAGCAGTTATTGCTATTAGTCAATCCGGAGAGACTGCCGATACATTAGCTGGAATTCGTGAAGCTAAGAATAAAGGAGCTTTAATTTTGGGAGTGGTTAATAGTGTTGGATCAACAATTGCACGTGAAACTGATGCGGGAATCTATAATCATATCGGACCAGAAGTATCAGTTGCTTCTACTAAAGCATTTACTTCCCAGGTGGCTATTTTGGCTCTTATGACAGTTTTCTTGGGTAGACAAAGAAGAATGTCACTTGTGATGGGGCAGCGAATATTGAGTGAACTTAAAGAACTTCCTAAAAGAGTTGAAGAATTTCTACAAGACAATAACGTCGAAGAAATTGCAAAAAGATATTATAAAGTTAAGGATTTTGCTTTTTTGGGCAGAAAATATTGTCAGCCACTTGCTAGTGAAGGAGCTCTTAAGTTGAAGGAGATTTCATATATTCATGCTGAGGGATTTCCTTCTGGGGAAATGAAACATGGTTCAATTGCACTTATTGATAAAAAGTTTCCTTCATTTTTCATTGCGCCAAAAGACAGTGTAAAGGACTTGAAAAAATTGTTGATGAAGTGATTTATATTCCTAAAACTTTGGAAATGCTTACTCCAATTTTGGCAACAGTACCACTTCAACTATTTGCATATTATGTCGCAAAACTAAAAGGTCTTGATGTCGACAAGCCAAGAAACTTAGCAAAATCAGTGACTGTTGAATAGAGAGGTCTTGTTGAAAAAACAAAAGAACAATGTTAGACTTCAGCATTGTTCTTTTTATTAATACATATGAATGTAAATATAGTTTCAAATCATTTTTGAGATAAGGAGGTTATGGCATAATTTTGAATAAGGCAAAGAAAGAGGCAAGTGAAAAGATGTTAAATTTGATTAGAATGACAAAAAAGGAGTCAGATTATGAAAAGCAATGTTAATATAAGCTTTATCTCGAAGGATGCAAGAGAAATTAAGCTGATAGAGCACTTTGAAACGGCAGGTTTGGTGCATATTGCAACTGGAAAAGCTCGTGAAATGTTTGATTTGCCAGAGTATTTCTCATATTGTTTGATTTATGCATCTGACAGGGTTAGCATTTTCGATCGTGTCTTGGGCGCAACCATTCCAACCAAGGGCATGGTTTTAACTGCAGTCACAGTTTTTTGGCTGGATCGAATCTTCACAGAAATTGATAATCATTTAATTGCTTATGGTAGCGAAATTGATTCGTTCATTCTCTCGCAGTTACAAGGAAATGTGGAGTTACAAAAGCGTTGCTTGATTGTTGAAAAAGTAGACGTGCTTTCCGTTGAGGCTATTGTACGAGGCTATCTCACTGGATCTGGTTTGAAAGATTATAATAAATCCGGAATGGTCTGTGGTTTTGAACTGCCAAAAGGATTGTCTGACGGTAGCAGATTACCAGAGCCACTTTTCACTCCCTCCACAAAAGCTCCTGCGGGAGAGAAAGACGAGAATATCAATTTTGAACAGATGGTCTTGCGATTAGGAGGTGTAAGGGTCTGGCAAAAGAGATCCGGGAAAAATCTCTTAAACTTTATAGCATTGCTAATGAAGTCATAAGTCAGCATGGTATTGTTTTTGCTGATACCAAATTTGAATTCGGATTGGTACGTGTGGAGGGTCAGGAGTATTGGTCTCTCATTTTGATTGATGAGGTCTTGACTTCTGATTCCTCAAGATGCTGGCCATAGCATGAAGGGGTTTTGTATGATGGTGCGTCTCCCAGTTTTGACAAACAAGGAATTCGTGATTGGGGAGAGAAAGTCGGGATCAAAGAAGATTCCACTATCATTCCTCCAGATGATGTTTTGAAAGACACCCAGGAGAGTTATCGGGCATTTTTCTTTCGCCGGTAAGGTGTGCAAGAGCAATATCACGTTTGAAATCATGGAATTTCTTCCATGATTTCATCCATCCTTGTGACAGCAATTGCGCACATGGCGTTGTTATCAGGATTGTTGTCGATTTCGAGCAAGTGCTCGTTTTCTTTTAACAGTTTTGATTCGATTAGTTGATTCGAGAGTACTCAATCTTTCGCATTTTGCAGAAAATTAGAAAACTATGACTGAAAATCTTAGTTTTATCAAGTGATGTTTACAGGATATAAATAAAAAAAGCTCTTTTTAGAATAAAAAGGTCTTGTTTGAATAAGAGAGAGTGGGCTGATTCGATTTTGAACCAGCCCCTATGTGTTTTAAAGAGTCTTAACCAGGGGAATTGGCCCCGGCGGGTTATTTACAGTTTTTATAGCAATTAACCCTAGTGCCGTATGGCACGATTGCCAGGAGACACTAGAAAGGTGATCACCTCCTTCCTTTGCAATAGAAATAGCAACGATTGTTTGCGCAAAAAATAGCTTTGCACCTAAAAGAAGAATACATGTTTTGTTTCCTTACACGCCAGCTGGTATACATAGGTTTCTCCTGTTTTGAAGGTTAATCTTCTTGACTATTTGGCAAAATTCATTTTTCTGCTAAATAGTCAAACCTATTTTAATTCTATTCTTTTGAAAATAAAAAGCAAAAACAGAACTTTCTTGTTTTGTTTTAGAATTAAAATTTGAAAGGGTTCTTTTAGATGGTATAATATAAATGTTTTTAAATTTATAAATAATAAACAAAAAAATAATTAAATAGTTAGTGTATAAATGCGAAAAATAAAAAAACTTAAAATTGTATCTGCTGAACGAGCTGTTGTAGTTTCCTTTTTGGTTGATATAAGCGATGTTGTGATCAATCTTGTCGTGGCTGTGATGAGTGGTAGTGTGGTTATGATTTCACAAGTGTTGCAAGGTTTTGCAGACCTTGTTTCCTCAGGACTTCTTATTTTCGGTGTGAAAAGAGCAAGGTTGCCGAGAGATAAGCGTTATCCATACGGTCATGGTAGAGAATTGTATTTTTGGACCTTTCTTTCAACGCTTTTCACTTTTACAATCACTGCGGTGGTTTCTTTCTATCTTGGTCTTCAAAGATTTATTAATCCTCAACCAATTAGTCAACTTTTTTGGGCTTATATAGTTTTGTTTGTTTCTGTTTTTACAAATGGGTATGCAATGTGGCTTAGTATGCAAAGGCTGTTGCGGAAAAAACATTTAAGCAAACTTTGGAGTGTTTTCACACACGGAGTATTGATCGAAACAAAAACATCATTGGTTCTTGATTTTACAGGAGTGTTGGCTTCAGCTTTAGGAATTTTCACTTTGTTTTTGTATCAAATTACGGGTGATGCAAGATGGGATGGGCTTGGAGCAATGCTAATTGCTGGAATCTTGGGTCTTTTGGATATATATCTAATCAAAAGAGCAAAAGATCTTTTGGTTGGAAGAAGTGCAAGTGATTCCACTGAAAAGAAAATCGCAGAAACGATTAAATCATTTGCGGAAGTTGAAGAAGTTGTTGATTTGAGAACATTACATATTGGACCAGAAAAGTTAATGATTAATGTTGAAATCAATTTTGAGAATAAACTTACAACTGACAAGATTGAAGTTTTGATTGATAAAATCGAAGAAAAGATAAAAACAAAGGTTCCATCAGCAGTTAGTATTCAAATTGAGCTTGAGACTTCGAGAATACACTAAGGATATAATTGATGAAAAAAGTTTTAGTATGTCATTACACGTGTAATAACATATGTAATGACTAAATGAAAAAACAAAATACAAATATCATAAAAAACAGAGTTTGTGATGACTAGGGTCGTGATTGAATTGAGGGGATAGTCTTAAAAGTTGTCTTAAGGTTGATTATTTGCAAAAGCAATGACAGAATCACTACGGAAGAATACCAGAGACAAGTAAATTCAAAAATATACAAAACTATGAAAGAGAAACGAACAGGAGAACAAAGAAATAATCCTTTACATGAGATTACACTAAAAGAAATTATGGAAGCATTAAGAGAAGAATACACCTGGAAAGAATTAGCGGAGGAGATTAATATAAATTGTTTTTTAAAAAATCCAAGCATCAACTCAAGTCTAACTTTTTTGAGAAAAACCGATTGGGCTCGAACGAAGGTTGAAAGACTTTATTTAAACAAGATGAAAACAAATAATAAATAATAAAACAAAAGGAACAAAGCCTTTTTTGTGTATAATGTTATTTATTGTTGCGTTTCTGCTAATATAATTAATTTTCAAAAAAGTAGCAGTTAAATTATCTGCAGATGCAGAAAGAAAAGAAATTGCTAATACAAGAAAATAACTTTTAAAATGAGAAAAAATATAAAAAATCAAAATAGACCTTTTATCTTGATTGCGACGCTCCTTTTTACCTTTATGACGATCATGATTGTCTGGGGGTTTGCTTCGTATGCTTTGCAAGAGCAAAGAGGGGAAGCATTGAAAATCGAGAAAGATAACTGGAAAGAGGGTGAAAGAAACAGAATTCTACTTGAGAAAGAAGGAAGACAAGAAAAGAATTTGCAAAAAATCGAGAAAGATGAGCAAAAAGACTATCTAGCAGAAAAAGAGATTGACGAAAGGTTGATGAAAGATAGAGAAGCCCTCAAAGGTTGGGCTGTTGAAAATGAGGAAACTTTTTATAACGTGTTGTATATATATGACGGTGATACAATTGCGATTGATATGAATGGGGTTTTTGAAAAAGTTAGATTTATCGGTATTGATACTCCTGAGACTGGAGAGAAATATCGAGGCAAGGAATGTTATGGAAAAGAGGCAACCGAAAAAACAGAAGAACTTTTGTTTGAAAAAAAAGTTAGTTTAAAAAGTGACGAAACTCAGGATAACGAAGATAAATACGGTCGTTTATTACGTTATGTTTTTTTGGAAGATGGAACAATGTTAAATAAGAAATTGATAGAAGACGGATTCGCGAAGGAATACACATATAAAGGAAGCGCATATAAATATCAAAAAGAATTTCGTGCTGCTGAGAAAAAAGCAAAACGAGAAGAAGTCGGGTTGTGGGCAGAGTGTGTAAGGTAATTATTTTGTGCAAAGATAAAAGCAGGGATTGAGCCAATTACTTAACTGGGTTTTGTTTCCTACATAACCACGAATGTTAATAGAATTTCCCTTGTGAATTCCTGAATGCAAATACTTTCTTTCGCCACTTATTTGAGAACTTTTGTCTTTGCCCAAATTTCCAATCTTCTCACCTTGTTTTAGGTCTTCGCCAACCGAAGATTCAATACTTAGAAGATCAAGATGACCGTATACTACTGTTACAGGGAGATTTCCTATCACTCAACTTTGGACTGCAACACCTCCATATCCACTAGCGATTTTTTTGATGAGTAACTTACCGTTGCAAATTGTCTTTACAGTTATCATATTTTCTAGCTCTTCTGGAAAAATTTTCAGATCAATTCCAATATGATAGCCAGTGAATTTTTTAGGTGTAGCCGATGAGTTTTAAGATATGATGAAATTTCCAAAATTCTTTTTTGTGATTCTTTTCTCTAGTGTTGAAAGTGGAGAAATTAAATCTTCTTCTTCTTCTTCTTCTTTTTCTTCTGGTTTTTCCTTTTCCTGCTTTTTTCCTTGATACTTTCCTTGATTTTCGTTGTTTGTTTTTATAAAGACTGGTTTATCTTTACTGATAAAAAAAAGGGCAAAATTTTGACTCCGAATAGGAGCGTGAATGAGACAAGAAGAAGAAAAAGGATTAAATAGAGTTTTTTTTATTTTCATAGTTTTTGAAAAACCAGTTTATATCTGTAATAATAGTCTAAAGAGTTTTTTCCCAAATGTCCAAAGAATAATAGTTAATCTTATCATTATGAAATACACGTTAAAAATCAAAAGAGCTATGCGTTTTTCGATAAAGACACATGAGGTTTATCAAAAGCAGAAACGAAAGGGTAAGGACATTGCATATATCACACATCCAATGACAGTTGCCTTGATTTTGGCATTAGCTGGTGCAAATGAAGATTTAGTAGCAGCAGGAATTCTGCATGACACTATTGAAGATAGTACGCTAGAGAAAAAGGTTACGAGAAATATGATTCATGATCGATTCGGGTTAAGTGTGGCAAACTTAGTCGAAAGTGTAACGGAAACTGGGAAGGGATGGGATAACCGCAAGGCTGAAGTTATTCGTAAAATTAAGGAAGAATTTTCTCATGATTCACTTTTGCTTAAATCTGCTGATATTATCGCTAATAAATCTGAGTCTGTGGATGATTATGGAAGATACGGGGAAGAGATGTTTGAAATATTTCATGCTTCAAAGGATAAAGTTTTAAAGTATTACCTTGATGCTATCGATGCTATTTTAGCTCGTTGGGAGGAGAATCCCTTGAAGGATGACCTAGTTTGTCTTCGGGATGAACTGAAGCTTATAAGGGACTGATAGGAGTTCAAAAAGAAATATTTATAAAAAAAAGAAAATTACCAAAATCACATTGTGAATTGGTAATTTTTTGTGACTGCAATCAGAAACATGTCTAATTTCTAAATTGATTAGAACTTTCAATGCTGTTGCCAGTTAAAATGATTGTAATTCTTACACCAAACTTGGTATTTCTTCCTAATTTGAAAGAAAATCTTGTAGTTACGAGAAAAACCTTTTCTAGATCGCCAAATGTATGAATCATATAGTTTTCTTTGTGATGTCTCCAGGTGATTTCTTGTCGAGTTTTTTCATGGAGGAGATCGATCCAGTCAGCAACATGTTTTTGAATAATTCCACCGTGAAAGAAATTACAAACCTCTGGAGGGTAGATCTCTTTTACTCTATTTCACAATGTTTTTTTTCTAAAAATTTCATTTTCAACTCCCTTAGATTTGTGGTTTTTAAAAAATATAAATTCTCCAATACAAGAAAGGTATAAACGTATATATTAAGTCATATAAAGTTTATTTTGTTAATATAATAATTTGGGTAAAATTTTCTTTAACTTCCTTAAATGTCTATTTTATGTTTTAATATAATCGTAAAATTTTTTATTTATCTTAGGTTTAAGTCAAAAAAATGGATATCCAAAAATTAGAAAAACTACTTATTGAAAAAAACGAAAAAAGTTTTCGAAAAAAACAGATATACAAAGCAGTTTTTGAGGAAGCAAAATCTTCTTTTCTGGATATTTCAACAATTTCAAAAGATCTAAGAGTCTTTTTGGATAAAAATTTGGAAATACTACCTTTTTCAAAGGTCAGGGTCTTAACCTCAAAAGACGGCAGAGCTCATAAGGCTGTTTTGAAGCTTTCTGATGGAAAACTTCTTGAAACAGTTCTGCTTTCTCCAAAGGAAGACACTTGGTCAGCTTGTATCTCGTCTCAAGTTGGATGCTCCCTGGGTTGTGCTTTTTGTGCAACGGGGAAGTGTGGTTTTGTGAGAGATTTATCAAGTGATGAAATCGTCAGTCAAGTATTATTTTGGAAGCAATATTTAAAGCAAAAAGAACTCGGGGGGTCTTTCTCAAATATTGTATATATGGGTATGGGGGAACCATTCTTGAATTGGAAAAATGTAAAAGATAGTCTTAATATTCTTATTGACGAAGACTTGTTTGATTTTGGCAGAAGAAATATTTCAGTCTCTACTTCTGGCATTGTTAAAGGGATGCAAAAATTCGTAGATGATTTTCCTCAAATTAATTTAGCTATTTCACTTCATTTTGCTAACAATACAAAACGAGGAGAGTACATGCCGGTGAATAGGATGTACGATCTAGACCAAATTAGAATTTTTCTGAAAAAATACTTCACAAAAAGTAAACGCAAGGTTTTTATCGAGTATATTCTATTAAAAGACGTGAACGATTCAGAGGTGGATATTCGGGATTTATCAAGATTTCTAAGATCAATTGGTAGTTTACAACTTTTGCATGTAAATTTGATTCGGTACAACTCAATTGAAGGTGATTTTGAGTCATCTTCCGAGAAAATTGTTAGGAGGTTTCAATATGGTTTGAGAAAAAGCGGGATACATTGTACAACTAGAAAAAGTATGGGCGATGATATTCATGGTGCTTGTGGACAGCTTGCCACAGACAACAAAAAGCGTTAAGTTTCTTGAAAAATAAAAACGTCCACACGGTACATATTAGCATTGTGTGGACGTTTTTTGGTTTTTGTAATAAAGTTCAAGATTAGTTCCAGAGTCTAGCCTTTTAGGCATTTTTTAGTATGAGCTCGTTCCTTTCATTTTCTCCGTTTTTTCTTGGGTTCATTTTTAAGAAGTGCTACGGAAAAAATCTGCCATGCTATAAAAGACTATATCTGCTATGAAAGTTCTCCTTTCACAAAAAGGTTATTGTTTGGAACTTTCCAATAATTTAACATGAGAACTTGAATTTGTCAATGAGTTTAATACAGGGTTGGTCTTTCTAATTTTGTAAGTTAGTAGAACTATGCTTTAATTGAGTTATCATTAAAAAAAGAATATGAACAAAATTTTAGTAACCGGTGGTACCGGTTATATAGGTTCGCATACAGTTGTTGAGCTAATGGAGGCGGGATACGAAGTGATTATTATTGATAGCTTAGCATCTTCTGATAAAAGTGTTTTGGAAGGTATCGAAAAAATTATTGGGGAAAAACCACAGTTTAAAAAGATTGATCTTTGTGATATTAAAAAATGTAGAACATTTTTTGAGGATAACTTAGATATCGATGCAATAATTCATTTTGCAGCCTACAAGTCAGTCATTGAGTCAATTACAAATCCTTTGAAATATTATCAAAATAATTTAAACTCCCTAATGAATTTATTGGTTGTCATGAAGGAGAAAAATTTGAACAATCTAGTATTTTCTTCTTCAGCAACAGTATACGGTGATGCGAATGAGTTACCAGTTACAGAGAAATCTCCTCTAAAAAAGGCTACTTGTGCTTACGGAGAGACAAAACAAATCTGTGAAGATATTATATCTTCTTTTGTAAAAAGCGATTTGGGTTTTTCTACTATAGCTTTGCGTTATTTCAATCCAATTGGTGCACATTTTTCAATTGAAATTGGGGAGTCACCTATAGGAATTCCAGCTAACTTAGTACCTTTTGTAACTCAAACTGGCATAGGATTACGAAAAGAGTTGCAAGTTTTTGGAGGCAACTATGATACTCCCGATGGAACTTGTATACGTGATTATATTCACGTGGTTGATTTAGCCAGAGCTCATGTATGTGCCGTAAAAAGACTTATTTCTAAAAACAAAAAAGGGGTGGAGATTTTCAATTTAGGAACGGGGGAAGGAAATTCTGTTTTGGATGTAATCCACTCTTTTGAAAGAGTGAGTGGAAAAAAATTATCGTTTAGAATCACAGAAAGAAGAGATGGTGATATCGAGACTTCTTTTGCTGATACTCGTCTTGCAAATAAGACTTTGAATTGGAAGACAAAGAGTAGTTTAGATGATGCAATGAAAACTGCATGGCAATGGGAGCAAAAGATAGCAAAGGGAAAGAATCTCTAGTGTGGCACAATAGGGTCTGTGAAGTTTTCGAAATAAGTTAATTTTCTTGGTTTTCTTTTTGTGGAGAAAAGAGAAAAACAAAGACACAAAAAGAAAAATGAAATGGAAAAACTGAATGAAGATTGTCTTTTTGAGGCAAAAGATGGAAAGTATGTGGAGGTGTCTTATTCTAATTGTAAAGCAATTGATGCTAAGGAACTGGGAAATGCAATCTGGGTGTCCAAGGGTGTCTAAAAGAAGCTGCAAAAGTTTTGAAGTTTAAAAGTTTTAAGATTTTCGTTATACCTGTAAATTCTGAAGATTTAACTTTAAATTTCAAATTAGAAGGAATCGGGCCCAAGAAAACTTCTATGTTGGTTGAATTAATCATAGAGTCACTTGGGATTATTCAAAAATTTGGAATAAATAAAGTTTTCAATCTAAAAAACAGCGTTGTTTCAGATGCAGTAAGCCCCAAAATCCTAACTTTATGCAACAGTAGAAAATTTCCAGAGGATGTTCAGAGTATAGTTGTACCACTTAGACAAAGCTTAGGGAATTTACAACTTTCTTTTAGAGAGAGGTATATCGACCTTTTGAGATCAAAACGGAACGAATTTTTTGAGATTATAAAAACAAAAAAGATTTTACCGGAAATGAGAAATGGACAGACAGTCGAACTTACAGGTGAAATAACTAGGCTGAATAAAGAATATAATGATATTGGTCTTAGAATAAGAAATAGAATTTAAAGATGTCTTTTGTCTGACAAGGACAAGGAAATTGCACAATTCCATGACTTTATTCGTGAATCTGAGGTTTTGTTAAAAGGTATGATCGAAAGAAAAAACTTTCAAGAAACCCCAAAAGTAAAAATCATTTCAATTGAAAAAGTTGATACCAAGGAACGGATGAAACTTGTTTTTTAAAAGCAAAAAGCCTTATAAGAGATTATAAGGCTTTTTAATATCAAGTAGGGTAGGGGATGTCTTAAAGCGTTTGTATTAGATGATCAATTTGACCCTTTGTTAAATCAACTTTTTCAAGAATTCTTTTAATGAAGCCTGTGGCTGGTTCATTCATTTTCGGTATTCCTGCTTTTACCATCATAATTCGCCAAGTATTTTTGGATTAACTGTCTTCTATGGAATTGATTTTCATTGAAGCTAATCCAGTTTTTGTGTTTAGTTGTATACTACTTGTGATTTTTAAATTGTCTAAATTTCCTGTCTTCACTTCTTCAGCAAAAGAATTTTCTACTGAACTAACTAAAATTGTTGCTGCAACTATGGTTTTTTTAAATCTATTGCTAATTTGCAACATTTTTTTGCAAAATTTAAAATTCCACCAATGTTGCTTGATTTTTCCATTGAATTTTTTATTTCTTTAAGTTACTCATCAACATTAATATTTCTTTTGTAGAGTATCGTCAACGCCTCATTGGCTTCTTTGTCGCTGAGACCTAATTGATTTTGTAGTAAATCCAGTTTTTCTTCATAATCAACTATTTAATCAAAGATTTCCTGTCTTTTTTTATCTGGTAGATTCTCATTTCTCAATTTTTGATTTAAATTTTCAATTTCCTTAGCACCACTATAAAGTTCAACTTCACCTTTTTTTTGGTGATTCTTCTAGTGATTTTGATGAGTCATTTTTTGCTTCTGCTTGTTCCTTTGGAGTATAGGTCTGTTCAATATCTTCATCTTCAAAATCTTCAGCCGCTTTTTCAGTTGCAGACTGTTGTTCCAGCTTAAGATTTTCAGACTCTTCTTTTTGAATTTTTTTCAAAATCCAGTTTTATTTTTTATCAATTTAAAAGATTGTATTTATAAGAATTATAGCTCATTTTGATTCTAAAGTAAATTCCTTATTTTAATCATAATACTGTGTTATACTTTAAAAATTGAAAATAAATTAAAAGATAAATGAGGGAAGAAATAAAAATAACAGAAGAATTTGAAGACGCTCTTTGTCTTATGGAAGAAACTGATAGAAATATCTTCATAACAGGGAAAGCTGGGACGGGAAAATCGACATTATTAAAACATTTTTGTGAAAAAACTGAAAAAAGCGTAGTTATTTTAGCACCAACTGGAATTTCGGCTGTGAATATCAAAGGTAGCACAATTCATTCTTTTTTTCTTTTCCCATTTGGAGTTGTTAGAAGGGATGATGTCAAAAACTTGTATCACAAAGCTGAAATTTTTGAAAACCTAGAAACCATTGTAATTGATGAAATTTCAATGGTAAGAGCTGATATATTAGACGCTATCGATTATTCTCTTAGAATGAATAGAGGAAAGGACTTATCTTTTGGAGGGGTACAAATAATTGCATTTGGTGATCTTTTTCAATTGCCTCCTGTTGTTATGGGACAAGAGAGAGCATATTTTGCAGATCAATATGATGGCGTGTATTTTTTTAATGCAAATTGTTTTGAAGAGGCCGACTTTGAGAAAGTGCAATTAACTAAAATATTTCGTCAGAAAGATACTACTTTCCAGAAGCTTTTAAATAGAATTAGAGAGAAAACTTTATCACAAGAAGACTTTGCAACATTGAATGCAAGATGTTGTGCTGACAAAGATAGACATGTGCCAGCAATTACACTTTCTAGTACGAATGCTATTGCTGATAAAATCAATATGACAAAACTTGGTTTTGTTAGTGGGACAGAGCAGGTTTTTAAAGCTAAATTAAAAGGTGATTTTCACAAGAAGGATTGTCCCGTTGAGCCAGAGCTAAAATTGAAAGTTGGTGCTCAAGTAATGTTTGTAAAAAATGATACAGAAACTCCAAAGCGTTGGGTTAATGGAACGATTGGTGTTATAAAGAAACTTGGACAACATTATGCGCTTGTTAAGGTTGGCGACAAGGCACATAGAGTAGAGAAATCTGTTTGGGAGGTTTACGATTACAGATACAATTCGGGCACGAAAGAAATTGATAAGTTTGAAAAAGGCTCTTTTGCACAATTACCGCTAAAACTTGCTTGGGCAGTAACAATTCATAAAAGTCAAGGTAAGACCTTCAAAAAAGTGATCATTGATTTGGGATATGGGGCCTTTACGCATGGACAAACGTATGTCGCTTTAAGTCGATGTACGGATATTACTGGTCTCTATTTAAAGAATCCACTTAGACCCAGAGATATTATTATTGATCAAAAGGTTATAGACTTTCATAAAAAAGAACAAGATTAGATGGCAAATTTTAAAACTCATATTTCCTGGGGTGTTGTTATAGGGATTGCACTAGCAATTATTTGTGCTGTTTATTCGTTGACAACCAGTTTTGATGTTATTTTTTGGGTTTTTCTATTTACGGTTGTAGGTTCTTTTTTGCCAGACCTAGATGTTGATGATGGAATTCCTTTTAAAATAGTTTTTGGATTATTATCGTCAGGACTAGCTATGCTAGTTTGTTTCTATTTTTTTGATCAAGGCAATAAAAATTTTAAATATTTACTTCTTTTACCAATTGGCGTATTTTTGGTGATTCGTTTTTTAGTCGGCTATGTTTTTATGCAACTCACACATCATCGAGGAATGTTTCATTCTATTCCCACTGCATTGGTTTTTGGACTTATGGTGATGTGGATTTTGAAAAAGAGTGGTATGCAAGATGGAGATAATCTAATACTATCGGCGGCTGTTTTTGTTGGATGCATCGTACATCTTTTACTCGATGAGCTATATTCATCAATAGCCTTTAATAATCTTAAATTTAGATCAAAAAAATCACTTGGTACAGCATTGAAGATATTCTCCTCTTCACATATCTCTACTTTTTTGGTATATTTTATATTAGTAGTGTTAATTTTTGCTTTACATAATCTAGAAATGTTTTCTAGATTTGAATTTTTATAATAAAAAAAATGAAAAGAACATATTTGTTTGTGACAATGTTTGCAACTGGGCTTGTTAATTTCGCTCTTTTAAAAGCGTTGGAATTGCATCTTGTTACCCAAATCGCCTCAGGAACTCTAAGTATGAATGATCTTTGGTTTTTACAAGGAGCGAAGATAGCTTTTCCTCTTTGGTTTCAAATATTTTTTGTTTTCTTAGGGGTAATCTTAGGCTTTCCAGCTGGACAAAGATGGTGGTACCTAGTTTATGTTGAAAAAAAACATTGGTTATTTAAAGTAGCTCATGACAAGAAAGGCAAAAAATAAAAAAATGTAAAGTAAAACCCTCCAATTCTGGCGATGCTGAATTGGAGGGTTTTTTCTGTTTAGAATATGGTTTTAGTTTTTCATTCCAGTGGAGCTTTTTCCATAACCAAGAAAGAATGCAAAATTATCATAAGTAGTGTTGGTGCGAATAAACAAAGCTTTCCTTGTTGCCCAAATCCAAAGAAACAAAAGCAAAATTGGTAAATTTGAGAACAATATGACGAAGAAAGGTAGTTCAATGGTAGTTGTCAAACGAAGGCTTATAAAGAATAAGACCACGACTAGTAGAAAACCTTTACTCGACAAAAAATTTGCTCTAAGGATAGCAATAATAATTCCCCAGGACAGGAATAAAATCGATGAAGTTAATGAACTAATGGTAAAAAGAACATTGAAATCAATTATGCTGTTTTCTGGTAAAAAAATTGCCAGAATTAAAGAAAAAGCTTGGATACTTGAAGCCAGGACAAGAAATGAGGCTACGAGAATGTCTTTGTAGCGATGCATTTGCCTTTTTATTATTAGCTGGAACGCCATCTTAAAACATATAAACCCAAATATCATCCATGGGTTAGTTGCAACATCCAGAAATAGACACAATGCGCTTACAATAAAAAAATCTATTGCGACCAACAGAAGTATCACTGGAAGAAACTTAGAAATAAAGACTGCCTCTTTCAATGGACCATTTAACTCGTTCATTTTTTACCTCCATAAAAATTCTGATTGAAAAACTAAATTGTTGAGAACTGTGCTTATACAAGCATAAATACACATTTTTGTCAATATAAAATATTCCTCAGTTTCATTAATAAAAGAGCTTTGTTGGTCTATCCTTTGGGGATTCCTTGCCATCATATAGCTCGGTAGTGTGTCGTATTTTTATTCCATCTTCTGTTTTAATGTTTTCAAAACAAACAGTTTCCCCTTTATCACATTCTGTAGACATTAGACAAACTTTTCTGTCATATGGTAGTTTTAATTCACCAGTTCCATCGTTAGAATCACAATTCTTACCCAGAAATCTTTTATCATATTCTATTCTTAAAACATTGGTTTCGTTGTCGAAGGCAGAAATTTTTAAATGATATTTCTTTGGTGAAAAATTGCTTTCAATATTAAATTTCTCACCAACACCAAAGCCCTTTCTAGCAAAAACAACTGTTCCTATAACTTTAGTGGAATTTACTATTTCCGTATTCTCTTTTTCAATACATTTTTTTCAACACATCTTGTTTCTGGAGTTGGAGCACAACCACCTATAAGCTTGCTACACCCAGTATTTGAATACTTTTTCATTTTGTCCAAAACAATCTGTTGATTAGTATTTTTATTTATATAATAATATTAATCATTCTTTACATAAACATTCCCTATCATTACAGTATCGCTGCTTGTGTAAATTTCACAAGTATTTATTGTTTTAAGTACCTCTTCTACCTCTTGATATAGTGTTTCGCATGTTTCTTTATTCCTGATTGTTTTTTTTCAGCACAGGATAGATTGTTTAGCGATAACACATTTGTATTAATTGAATCATTTGGTCTTGGAATCAATTCGACAGTGCTTAACAAAGTGAGATCAAAAGAGAAGATGATTAATGCTATCAGAGCACTAATCCCAAGAGCAATATAAATTTTGATTTTTGATTTCCAACATTGTTTTAATTATCTCCTTTTTTAATACTTAATCCAAAAGACTCCCTTTTTAGCTTTTTAGTTGCTTCTATTTCCTTCTTTGTTGCAGAAGGTAAGGCATCGACAACTTTCTTTAGTTGAATTTGATTAACCTTGACCACCTCATCCCAAACATCGGCTTTTTGTAAAATCTCTTTTAACTTTGGTTCATCATAACCAAATGTTTGTCTGCATGTTCTGGTTATTATTTTTCCTGCACTAAACAATCTTTTTGCTTCTTCTATTTCCATAATTTCCAATATCCTTGCTTGCAACTCAGAAACCTTTTTGCGTTCATTTTTTGCATCTTCTTGAGCTTTTAAATATTGCTCTATTATCTTGCTTTTTTCCTGATCAGTGACTGATAAGTCCTCTTTAAACTTATGTTTCCACATAGGGCACATCTTTTGATAACCACACCAAGCGCATAACGGTGTTACGATGGCAGGGAAGGTGGTTTCTTCAATTTCTGTCATTACAGATATTAGTTCTTTTTTTACATTTTCAAGATCTTCCCAGGTTTTAGTTGTTGTCAATTTCGTTCCATGATGAACAAAAAACAAAGACAATTTTATTTTTTCGATATCTTTAAATTTTGGATATCTTTTTAAAAATGCTAACAAATAAATTGAAAGTTGAAGATTATTGTCTACGATTTCTTGAGAAGGTAGTTTTTTTGAAGTTTTGTAGTCTATTATTTCAAAACCATCTTCTGTTTTATCAATTCTGTCTATAAAGCCAGAAATAAAATGTTTTTGCTTCTTTTCCTCATCATCAAGCTCAACAGAAAAGCGTGATTCTAGATCAACTATCTGAACTCTAGCCGGATCAGTTTTAGAAAAATATTGCTGAATAATCCTAACTCCTTGAGCAAAAGCAGTTCTTTCCTGAAGCTCTTCAGTGAAAACTTCCGGGTTCCATTTTGTTGAAAAAAATTGTAGAGCATCTTGCTCTGTTGGAGGTAGAAACCCGCCAGAATGAATAAATTGAAGAGTGGAATGTATTAATGTTCCAAATACAGCTTCTGGGGATTTTGGTGTCCTAATTTTGTCTAGCACTTGAAATTTATATTTTAAGGGACAACTTTTAAATGTGCTTAAAGCTGAGAATGATGTTTTCATAGTAGTAGAAAGTAGGGAAGTGTTATTATTTTTTATTTCTTATTACGTCTGTGACTACGCCATATACTTCTAAATCTTGTGGGCATAGTTTTCCAAAAATTCTTGAATCATATGAAACCTCCTGATTATCACCAAGAAGCCAGTAGCAGTTATTTTCATCGATTTGAGCAAGTCTTTTTGTCATAATTTCGCCAGGGAATTCTTTGCACTTTGTTTTGCATTTAAATACAAGAATGTCGCCAGCTTGAGGCTTTCTTTCTGAGTTCACAACAACTTCATCTTCATCTTGCAATGTTGGCTCCATTGAAGAGCCTTCGCCAATGAAAATTGTTTCTGTTGTGTCGGGTAAGAAATTGAAGATGATATACAAAAAAGCAATTGAGGTTATCAACATTATAACATAGAACTCCTTTGAAAATTTCTCTTGCATCTGTATATTAAGCTTTTATTTTCAATACTATTTTTAATTTTAACACAAAAAGCAGCAGAAAACTATCTCGAAACGTGACTTAAAGAGTAGTCACAATGCTCTGGAAACGGCTTATCTAAGGCAAAAAACGAGCCTCAAAATTGCGTTTTAAGACCCTGTAAATAGAAAGTTGATAGTATACCTTTAAAAACGCTTAAATAAAGGATTTATTATTGGCTTTTGCGCAAAATATAACATTACGTTTCTGATAATTTTTGTTAATTGTTAAGAAGTAGATTTATTTGAATTAGGTCTTGAGGTGTTATATTCTTGTTAACTGTAATAAAAAAGTTCTTTTTAAATTAACATGTTATTACTAGAAAGCTATAAATCTTTAGTAGGGAGGATAATATCTATTTTGGATAACAATATAGTATAATATATTTAAGTTATACAACGTCGCACAATGTATATTATGCGACGTTGTATATATTTTATGTTTTATTTTCTAGTAAAGCTATTTTTTTCTATATTATTAGACTCTCTTCAACCTCTATTAACAAACACCACACTTCTTATGCATAGATTTAGTATTTTTAAATGAACGGCCGCCTAATCTTTAACCTTGTTATAAGCAGATCAAGCAAAAGCAGGTGTTTAAACAACGTCTTTAAAATGGCTTATCTAAAGCAAAAAACGAGCCTCAAAATTGCGTTTTAAGGCTCGATAAATATAAAATTGACCTAATATGCCTTGGAAAGTACTTTAACTGAGCGCTTACATATTTCTCAGTAAAAATGAAGTCCTAAATTAGGTTCTAAGAAGAATTTTGTTTTTGAATGAAAACACACATTGCCAAAGAAACTATTTGGAGTAGCTACAAATCTATTTGAGCCACCCAGCGTCTCTCATACAATCATCATAAAACATTTCAAGGATAACTTCTTCTGGGGCGTGTCCTGTTTCGTTAAAATAAGTTTTCATTTTAACAGAAACGTCTTCAACACATTTATTTTCGCGATAACTTTGATCGTGAAAATTTCTATAAAACAAGAAAATCACAACCAAAAGAATCATACTAATAATAACCAATAGTATAATTTTCTTTTTTTTGTTTTCTTTTGTCTTTATTCTCATTTGATTAAACTTATTTATTAGTAGCACTACCCTCTTTACTAATTTTTAAATTAAAAAAGCAATTACTTGAAAATATTATGGGATTATTTATAAATAATCATCTGATCAACAGTGGTTGAGCTATTATAAATCCTACCGACCAACTTTCTTGAGGTATCTAAATAGATATTTGCACCGAAAAGTGGATCATGTACAACGTATTTGTCTTTTTTATCCTTTCCATGAATAACAACATAATGTCCCGCGCCAGTTCTTGAACGTATAAATACAATTACAGGTCTTTTTTTAGCTAAAGATTTATCGATGGTTTTCCAGCTGATATTTCCATGCCAAGTTGTTGAATTTAGCTCAACGTCATCCCATGACTTTGGCCACACAATTAAGTCTCTTGCGAAAATAGGCTTACTAGATAATTTCCCAGGTGTAATATCTTCATCGTGATATGTTAACACCATCGAAACAGCTGTTACAGCACAGCCATAGTCTTTTAAAAGAGTATTTGAAAGACCGATTCTTTTGTGTCCCCATTTTTTATCATCTTGGGCATAATACCATTTAGTAGAGGCAAGTCCAGAACTTGGTTTCGAAGCTGATTTCTTGATTTTATCTAAATCACTTCTTGTATCAGCCGAAAGCGCATCTAGATCACCGATGAGTTCTTTCATTTGCGTTTCAACCCTGGTAAGCAATTTTTTGTATTGAGCTTCTTGTCCTTCGGTTTTTTCAAGTAATTGTTTCTTGTTTTGTTCTTCGTTTTCAAGATACTCAACTTTTTCCTCGAAAGTTTTGCGGTGTTCTTTTAGCTCATTGTTTTTTTCTGTTGCCTTGGATTGCTTAATTTCAAGCTCGTCCTTTTTTTGTTTTACATCAATTATAACCTTTTTTATTTTATTTGAAGCTTGATCAATGTATTGAGACTTATTCAAAACAGAAGAAACGTCAGCATTTTGAGCCATAAAAGAAATTGATATATTTTTCTCTGTTTGATAAAAAAATCGAAGCATATCTGCTAATTCTACCTTTTTTTCATTTACCTCTTTTATTGATTCATCAACTGCAATCTCCAAAAGTCCAAGCTCTTTTTCATTTTCTTCAATTTTGCTTTTGGTTAACTCAAGATCATTCTCAAAACTACTTATTTGCAAATCCATCATTTTCAACTGATTGTTGAGAGTTTTATTTTTTCTTTGCTTGAGATCTATTAGAGTTTCATAACGAGTTGCTTTTTCTTCTAGTGTTTGATATTTTTTTTCAGCAACAGATGCTTTGACATTAGTTGTTTGAAAAAAAAGTGACAGGCAAAAAAACAAGATCGCTATTTTGTTTGTAGTGGAAATATTTGTAATTTTGTTTTTTTTCATTTTATTGGTTTGAGCTTTCGCTTAAACATTTTCGAACAAGATATCTTGTGCAATATGAATTATATCATATTCTTATTTTTTGAATAATTCAATAGATTTTTCTATCCTCTCAAGAGCTTCTTTTTTTCCCAATACCCAAGAAAGTTCAAAAGGACTAGGACTGAATTTTTCACCACTCAAAGCAACTCTTAGTGGCCATAGCAAATCGCCTCTTTTATCACCCGCTGCTTTGAGTAAAGTTTCTGTAATTGCTTCTAATTCAAACTCAACAGAAAGTTTTTCTAAAACATTTTTTGCTTTTTCCAATGCCCCAAGAGTTTGTTTCTCAGAATTATTTTTCCAAGTCAAAAGTTCTTTTTCATAATCCTTGATCTGGAAATAGAAATCTATATTCTTAGTTATATCAGAAAGTTTCTTCATTCTTTCTTGCTCAATTTTGATGATCTTTTCAAGTAAAAATTGGTTTATTGAAAAACCTTTTTCTTCCAAATAAGAATCGAAATACGTTTTAGTCAATTTTTTTAGTTCTGTTACACTCTTTGTTTTTATATAATAGGTGTTCATCCAATCAAGCTTCTTGTAATCAAAAACTGCTCCAGCTTTATGTAGTCCTGTTATGTCAAAAGACTCAGTGAGTTCTTCTAGTGTAAAGTATTCTTTTTGTGTTTTAGGGTTCCATCCCAAGAGAGCAAGAAAGTTAACTATGGTTTCTGGAAGATACCCTTTGCTGATGAAATCTTCGACACTTACATCACCTTGTCTTTTGGAAAGTTTTTTTCTGTTTTCATTTAATACATTTGGAACATGGATTAACTTCGGCATCTCCCAATTGAAGAACTTATACAATAAAACATGTTTTGGTGCGCTTGGAAGCCAATCTTCACCTCTGACAATATGTGAAATTTTCATCAAATGATCGTCAACAACAACAGCAAAATGATAAGTTGGAAAACCATCTGACTTGATTAGAACTTGGTCATCGACAGTTTCACTCTTGAAAGATATTTTTCCATAAACCTCATCGAAAAAAGTGATCTTTTCTCCTCTTGGAACATTCATTCTGATTGTATATTTTTCTCCAGCTGCAATTTTTGCATCAACCTCTTCTTTTGATAAAGACTCACACCTTTTATCATACTTTGTTGGTTGCTTGCTTTTTTGTTGATAATTTCTCAATTCCTCTAACCTTTCTGGCTTACAGAAGCAATAATAGGCATGTCCAGATTCCAAGAGCTTGGCAATATATTCTTGGTATACATCTAGACGCTTAGATTGGAAATATGGTCCATATTCTCCTTCCTCTACAATTTCATTTGAAGCATTAAGTTTAACTCCTTCATCAATTTCTATCCCAGCCCAAGAAAGAGCACCGAGGATTTTTTCCAAAGAATCATCAACTAATCTTTTTTGATCAGTATCTTCAACCCTTAAAATAAACTTACCTTTTTCTTTTTTTGCTAAAAGATACGCGTACAAAGCTGTTCTTAAATTTCCAACATGTACATATCCTGTTGGAGAAGGCGCAAATCTTGTTCTCATTTCCGTTTAATATAAGTTTAACTTAATTAATTTTTCATAATTGAATTATCATAACTCAGATATAAGCTAATATCAAGAAATCAAACCTTGTTCTTTGAGAACAGCAATGGCTTTTCTAGATATTCTTTGTTTGTTGAATTGATAGATTTGATCAATAACAATATCTGCTTCTTTGGAATCTAGAAGTTTTTGTCCGTCAAATTCTGAATCTTCTAGGTCAAAAGAGTTTAAGTTTGTTTCTAGAGCTATGTAAAAAAAATATTTCCCTTTCATCATCATTTTCATTCCATCATCTAATTTTAACTCTCTACTACCCCATAACCTCTCTGGAAAAGAAATTTTATCTTCAAAAAGGAGGAGTATTGGCTCGGTAGAAAGATTTTTTGAAATATTATTACCAAGTTCCTCCTCTAATTCTCTCTTTATAGAGGATATTATTGATTCTCCGTTATCAATACCGCCTTGTGGAAATTGCCAAAGTTTATACTTTTCATCAAAAAACATAAAAACTTTCTTATCATGAATCAAGCAAACTGCAATTTGAGGTCTAAAACTAGTCTTTCTAATCGCATTTATTTCTGTCTGTGAAATTTTCATTGATTTATTTTGAGTTATCAAAAAAATATTTTATAGGAAACACAAAAACTGATTTTAAAATTCTTTTCACTCTTTGCTTCTTCCTTGTGTAGTTTTTAACTAGAAGAATCCTCCAAGCCCACTCCAAACCCAAGAAAGAGATTATTTTCGGGGGTCTTTTTTGATTATTAGTCCAATAATCAAATGTTCCACCAATTCCAATCGCTATTTTTAATTTAGGAAGAGTTTTTTTTGTGCTTTGAATAAACTTTTCTTGCCAAGGTGCACCAATAGCGACTAAAAGAATCTCGGTATTTTTAGCAATTTTGGGATTTACAGAACTAAATTTATCATACAAAAGGAAATTGCAACAATTTAAACTTCTTTTACCAAATTCATTTTCAACAAACAACGTAAGATCATTAACTGAAGTAAGCCCTTTTTTGTCAATGACAAATGTAGTTTTTAAATTACATTTCAAGGATTTTGTTAGCAGAAATGTTGCCAAATCAGCACCTGGATATCTGAAGACTCTCTTGCCCTTTAGAAACAAGCACCCTACTATTCCAAATCCATCAGTAAGCGTATATTCAAAGCTGTTTAGTATTTTTCTATAATCAATGGATTTTCTCGCCTTTAATAGTATCTCTGGGTTTACTGTTGCTATACAAACAGGCAAATTAAATGAATTATCCTTCTTCTTTATAATTCGTTTTATAATTCTATTGAACTCTTCTTTTTTGTAATTGTGAATATTTGTGTTGAAAATTTTAAATCTTTTCATTTAGAATGAAATGCTTTGTATTAGATTCACCTCTTTTTGCCTTCCTTTTTGAGATATCTCAACAATATCAACCCCATCAACTGATAATGCAATATTCATATCTATTTGTTCAAAAGTAACTTCATCAATAGACACCCTCTTTGGAATTTTTGCCAGTGTAATATGAGGAGAAAAATTCTCTATTTTTCTTGGATTTTCGCTTAAAGATCCTTCTACTAAATTTCTTAAATTTATAAGTTCTTCGTTTTTTGGACCTTTCAACCAAATCATTTTTGGATTTTCAGAATTAGGTCCCCAAGCTATCTCGTTTAGTATTAAATCAAAGGGTTCCAACGTTTTAAGCTTGGTCTTCAAATTTTCACAAATTTCAAACAGATAATCATCATCTATCATGCGCATCATAGCAAGTTGGATGCTGTAATCATCTGATTTTAACCAACTTATGTCTAAATTTTCCTCCAAATTTCTAATTTTTGAAAAAATGTGACTCTTAGTTGAATTATCAATATTGATAATAATTTTTATCTTTTTTAACATAGTTTTTTTATTCTTTCTTATTCAAAAAATCATCTAAAATAACTTCAGCTGCAGTTACAAAAGGTACAGCAAGAATAATTCCTTGTACCCCCGCTAATCTTGCTCCAATCAATAAAGACAATATTATCACAACTGGATTTAATCCAACCGCTTTTTTCATAACCAAAGGAACAATAAGATGATTTTCAATTTGCTGAATTATAATATAGGCCAAAGCAACAAAAAAGGCCGTCCATGGAGAAACAGTAGCTGCTAATAAAACTGCTGGTACAAAAGCAGCAAGAGGTCCAATATATGGAACTATCTCTAGAAGACCACCCAAAAGAGCTAATATAAGAGCAAATGGCACCTGTAAAATAGACAAGGCAATAAATTCTAAAAGAAAGATAAGGAACATCAAAGAAAATTGTCCTATAAGCCAACGCCCCATCTTTGTTTGAATTCTTTTTACCAAACTAATCACTTTTTCTCTATGTTTCTCTCTTGGAATTATCGCAGAAATAAATGTTTTGGTACCATCCTTTTTTATAAGCATATAGAAAGCTAAGGAAAAAACTACCAACGCTCTAAAAATTCCTACAAGAAAATCTAATGTATTTGAAAAAATACTAGTTACTGAATTTGTAAGTGAATTTGAAGAATTTGAAAAAATAGTATTAATGTTTTCTTCAAAATGATAAGTTGCTGCAAGATCAGTTATGTTTTTGGTAAAATCATTAATCCCTGTTAAATATTCTGGCAAAGCTTTGCCAACAAGTTGCATCTCTTCCGTTAGAGTTGGGACAACGATGCTAAGGACCAGAACAAAAAGAAGAATGAAAAACATATAAAGCAAAACAACGGCTAGGATTCGAGGAATCTTCCTGGCTTCAATTGTATCAATAATTGGTTCTGCTGCACTCACGATAATAATCGACAAAAACAAAAGCAAAAGAATGTCTTTGATATAATACAAAAAAGACAAAACTAAAAGAATTAGAATCGTTTTCCAAATTATATTTGGTGAAATTTCAATTTTTTGTTCTTTCCCCATTTTTCTAAAAAGTTAGAATTTTAGCAATTTCTTCTCTGCTTTTATGTGGACCGATAACGGCAAGGTTCAAACCTTTATTCTGAATAATCTCTTGTGCGATTTCCCTGACTTCATCAACAGTCACTGCGTCAATTTTTTCTAAAAGTTCTTCTGAAGAAGTCAGTTCCTTCCTGAAAAGCTCTTGATTTCCAAAAAATGCAGCTACTGAGTTTGTAGACTCTAAAGACATAACAGTCTTTCCTTTGAAATACTCTTTTGCTTTGTGAAGTTCTTTTTCTGGAACTTTTTCATCACTAACTATTTTTAGTTCTTTCAAGATAAGCTTGATAGTTTTTTCTAATTTCTCATGCTCAACCCCTGCACTTACGAATAAATATCCCGTATCAGTAGCAGTATCAGCTGAAGAATTAATATAATAAGTTAATCCATAACGTTCTCTGATATTCAAAAAAGTTCGAGAGCTCATACCGCCTCCCAAGACAACTCCCAAAAGTGCAAGTGCAAATCTTTTTTTGCTAAACATATCTGGACTTCTAACTCCCATCAAAAGATGTGTTTGTTCTGTCTCTTTGTAATGCAATTCGAATTGTGGCTTTTCTTGTGACTGAACAACAGATTTTTTTTCTTGCTTAACTTTGTCACTTTTCTTAACTCCGAAATATTTCTCGACCAACGCAAGAGCTTGTTTTTTATCTACATTTCCTGCAATGGATATAACAGTTGATTCTGGCAAATACATTTTTTCAATATACTCTTTGAAAGCGTCTCTATTGAAAGTTCTTATATTTTCTTCTGTACCAATAATATTCCATCCCGCTGGTTGATCCCCATATAACAAAGCTTCGAATCTATCCCAAATATCTCGCATTGGAGTATCTCGGTACATTGCAGCTTCCTGAAGAATCACGCCTCTTTCCTTGTCAATTTCTACTTGTTCAAGTTTAGAATTTAGATACAAGTCACTAACTACATCAAGAGCTTTCTCAAAATGTTGAACTGGGACCTTCACCCAATATCCAGTTTGTTCATCACCCGTAAAAGCATTATATTCACCACCAACGTTGTCCATTTCTTCAGCGATAGTTTTTGTTGTTGGTCGCTTTTTTGTTCCTTTAAACATCATATGTTCAAGGAAATGAGAAATTCCGTTGTTTTCTTTTGTTTCATACTTTGAACCAGCTTCAACTAAAACTTGTACTGAAACTGTTTGCACGCTTTTCATTGGAACGATTACCACCCTTGTCCCATTTTCTAATATATATTTTTCTTGTTCCATTTTTTTATTTAATTCTAGAAACTCTTGTTAGGCCTGAGAAAGGAATAATTTCAATGCCTTTCTTCTCCAATTCATCTAAAACAATATTCATCCCGATTGAATCTGATGATATATGCCCAGCAATTACAACGTTTATATGTGCCTTTTCTGCTTCCTTTCTGTGTGCTTCGCTTTGATGCATTCCGATTATTGTTCCGATCCCCACATTCGCCATTGCTGCATAAATCTCTTTAGCACCCTCTGTTCCACCAGTTATTTCAGAAGGAACAACTTTACCACATCGATTTTTAGGATTGCCAACAAACAGCGTTGGTCCTACTCCCTGTTTTCTTGCCTCCTGGTATTCTTCTACTGAGTTTAAAACCTTTAATATATCCTTTACATATCTTGGTTTTGCATCTTCAATTTTTTTGGAAATAAATTGTGCAACACAATTGTCTGCTGGCGTATGAATATTCATCAAATTGATATCCAAAAGTCTTGCAGCGTCAACCGTTACGTTGTGATTGGATGGATTTATTCCTCGAGCAACTTCAGAAATTCTTTTGTGAATTAATTTCTCAGCAATATTAACTGGAACTCCAAATTTTTCCATCATATCAACTTGAAGGTTCATCACGTCATCTAAATTTGCTAGTGCGCTACCAACTGGATGATGATTTATTATCAAATCAACTCCTAATTCTTTTGCTAATAAAATTCCACCCATACTAATATCAATTCCCGTGAGAATTTTCTTTATTTCCTTTTGTCCATTGTTGTAGTGAATTCTAGAATCAGAATATGGATTTGTTAATTTTTCTTTATCAAAATAAAGTTTTTCTTCCTTGGATAAAGCATTGAATTCTTCCTTGATTCTTGCCAGATGTTCTGCTATTTCTTTTTTTGTTCTAAAATCGTTCTCTATTCCGATTTTAATTGCTAGATCATAAATTTGTTTTACATTCATTTCTGTGTTTTATACTTATAAAAAGAGTCTCTCAATAATTTAAAGAAAGCTGTTTTGTTTCAACTAAATTCTAGCACCCTAGAGATAACTATTCAAGTGCGCTTCGGAGGAAAAGAAAAAGCTCGATCATTCAATGAATGGTCGAGCTTTTATTTGTAGCTTAAACAGATCGAGGAAAAGAAAAAGAGAGTTCTTATCCTAACTTTAATGGAAATTTTTTCAAAGCTTTTTCCATAGCTTTTTTTTCTTCCTCCCCTGATACGATCAACTGATTTAACAAGCAAAGTCTTTTTATATGGGATGCTTCCTCTTTGGTTAAAAAATTATCTTCCATCTGAAATGTAAAAAATCCAAATAAAAGAGTTTTTCTATAAACAGTGATTTGGATGTTTGTCATCCCGGTCTTTGCTTTAAAAGCAAAAGCTCTTTTTAGCGATTCTGGCGGATTCTCTCCAAGAACTTTCGCATAGTCTCCTTCTAGGATTGATTTTTCTATCCCATTCATTAACTTACAAATAGCTAAGGAACCCTTTATTAGAATCAACTGTTTTTTTGTAAACATGATAGCCACCCTCAATTGCTGATTTTTGATTGTTTAACGCTTAAGAACTTGCCAAATTATGTCATGTTATTCTTGATTTGTCAATATAAAATGTTTTATCTCAAGTTTTTTTCAATGATAATTTTTGCTAGCTCAAAGTCAAGTGGTGTTGAAATTTTTATATTAAATTTTGAAGCTGGAAGAACTTTTACTCTTCTTCCAATTTTTTCTACGAGTGATACATCATCAGTTACTTTTAGATTAAATCTTGTAGCCTTCGCAAGTGCTTCTTTCGCTACACCAATAGTCATTGCTTGAGGAGTTTGGGCGCTTACAAGAAAACCTCTATTTAGTGTCTTTTTTACAAAAGATTGCTTAGATATAACCTTTATAGTATCTCTTACCTTATGAGCTACAACACAAGCCCCTGTTTTAATTGCATTCTCTACACAACTAATTATTTCTTTTTCTGTTACAAAAGGATTTGCTGCGTTATGAATAACGACTATGTCTTCTTTACCTTCTTGATCCTGGTCGAATTCTAATAGATATTTTAATGCATTTAAACATGATTTTTGTCTTGTGTGTCCACCTTGTAATATTTTCGTTACTTTTTTTATTTTAAAATTCTTAACAATCTGTCCAACTTCTTCGATTTCTTTTCCCTTACAAACAAGAACAATTTGGTCAATTTCTTCAACTTTTTGGAAAATTTCCAAAGAATAAACAACTATTGGTTTTTGTTTAAGTTTTAGTAAAACTTTATTCTTTTGTTTTTTTATCCTCCTACCTTTCCCTGAAGCCAAAATGATTGCTGTATTCATTCGTTTTTTTGTTAAGAGTTTTTTATTTGAAATGCTAGGTGTTCTAAATCATTTTCTGCCCACTCCTCTCTTTTGCCTGGTCTATAAAGAAATTTCCTTGGTTCATAGTTATAAATACCGCTATCCCCTTTTTTTCTTGGCACAATATGAATATGAAGATGAGGTATAGTTTGTCCAGCATTAAAACCCTCATTCCATGCAATGTTGAAGTCTTTTATTTTTAATATTTTTTCAAGGTTCTTTTGAACTTTAAGAACAAGTTCCAAAAGAGAAAGCCACTCTTCTTTTTTTAGGTCTGCTATTTTCGAGACGCATCTGTTTGGAACAACTAAGGAATGACCAACTGTTATCGGTGTTTTAGTTAAGAATGCCCAAGATAAATCATTACTTGCAATTTTCCTTTTTTGAACATCTTTTAATCTACAAAATTCACATTCCTTCGACTTTCCCAAAATGTTTTAGACATGAAGTTAAGATTATCTACTAGTATACCAAATTTGAAAATTAAAAAAAGTAAAATGAATTTATTTATTTTATAACAACTTTGGATTTCCTATTTAGTAACTAACAAAACATTTTTTAATATATTCTCAATAGAGACACCTATTATCTTTGAGCTAACGGATGAATATCCGCCAGAAAGCACCATCAAAATAGGTACCTTACTTTCAACGGCATATTTAAAAACCAATTCATCTCTCTTTATTATCCCTGTCTTTGTTAAATTCATTTTGCCTAAAGGATCTCCTAAAAGAACATCACTACCAGCGTTATAAACAATTAAATCTGGTTGAGAGTTTTTAATAGCTAACGGTAATGTGTTCAAAACAACATCTAGATATTCATCATTAGTTAAACTTCCAACCGGTCTATCAAAGTCAATAAACTCTTTAACCTCTTCGTCTCTGGGATAGTTGTCTCTCCCATAGACATCCATAATAAATATTCTCTTATCTGCTCCAAAAATGGCTTCGTTGCCATTTCCTTGATGTGCATCGAGATCAACTATTAAAACTTTTAGTTTGGGATTTTTTTGCCAAAGTTTTTTTATTGCGATTGGTACATCAGCCATAAAGCCAAAACCCCCACCTTCTTCTGCCTTTGTGTGATGGTACCCACCTGCCAAATTTATCGCCCATCCTTCTTTTATCGCTAATTCTGCACCCAAAACAGTCCCTCCTGTTGCAAACCGAATAGAATCAAGTAGCCTTTCCTGGAGAATAAAGTTTGGGATTTTTTTTAGAATCCCAAGTTCAGATATATAGGCTAAGTTCTCTGAGTTTTTCAAAGAATCCAAATAATCTTCTGAATGGACTAACAGCAACTCTTCTTGACTTATTTTCTGTGGTGCATAAAAATTAGACTTTTCAATTGTGGTGTTGCTTGTTAGATGACTTGCAATCTTGCTATATTTTTGTGTGTCAAAAGGATGAAGATTTTGCAAACCAAAAAGAGTAATGTCATAATTGTCAGAATATACAATTGGTATCTTTTTAGATTCAATCCTTGCCCAATCATCTTGATATTCATGAAAAGTCCGCCAAATCAAAAGAATAGGCGCAAGAATAAGCAGAAATAAAAAAAACCGTTTTAATTTAAACATTCAAAATATTTGTTTTATCTTTGATACAAATATTATCGAGCTTGTTTGCTGCTCAACGTATATTCTTATTGTAATTTCAAAAACATGATAAAGCAAATTAAAGTCTTAACTCTTTACAAATCTAGTTTTTTTATAACATAATTATAAGTTAAACATCTGATACTTAACTCAGTCCCTTAACATTTATTGTAGTTATCAGAAAGGAGTTTAAAATGAAAAACCATGAAGATTTTATGTTTTTGGAAAAGACATATTACCATCAAGAATAATTGTTTACACAAACTAATAGAGGAACTCCTCAAGCGCATTCAATTGTTGGACTAGAGGCTTTTGTTTTGAATAAATTCGTAAGTGAAATGGAAATCTTCCGAAGTATCTTTAGACAGTTGCTGTTTGATTTGATTCGAAAAAAACAAGGTGAAACTTATTCACCAATTGTTAGGTTCTTCCAGTACAATGGGTGTATCGAGTTTTTCACAAGTATCAAAACAGGTGGTCATTTTTCTATCATAACAGATGCTATTGATGAAACTTTTCTGCAAATTAGAAGTCTAGAGATTGAGGAATTATTTAACAAGATTTTCAGACAAAAATGTAAAGCTAACTCTTGTCTAGATGAAGATTCTGGAACAATTCTGGTTACAGCTATGCAAGAATTTTATCAGACAGGAAAAATAACTACAGTTGCAGAAGCAAACATAAAACAAGAGAAAGCTACTTTTGAAAAATTTCAAACTTTAGCTAAAATAATCCAAGAGTCTATGCAGACAATGATTGTTGACAAAGATCCTTAAACAAACAAAGCCGGTAGAGGAAACTCTCTTCTGGCTTTGTTTTTTATTTTTCCCAATCCTCTATGATAATCTTTGAACCACTCCTACGGACAGTCAATTTTTGACGCTCACGAATTCCCAATTCTCTAACAATTTCCATTGGAATATTAATTGAAAGACTTCGTTTCCCCACACGAGTAACTTTTCGGACAAATTTTTTAAGCATGGTTTTATTTTTAGTTTTTTTGTAAGTCTTGAGATTGCTACGTAACATGCTACGTAGCAAAAGTTAGATTATCAAATGACACACTAAGACTACCACTCAAACACATCAATAATATTCTCAATTGCTCCACGAATTCGATCAATAATTCCTTTTCTCTCTAAGAGTCTTGGTGCTACTGGTAACATATCCGCGATTTCTTGCCCTTGTGGCAATTTCTGTGTATACAAATATTCACCAACTAGTCGCTCAAAATTCTTTAGCGGAATATTTTCAATTTCTGCGATTTCTTTCAAAACATCACCACGCTCACTCTCCCAAAATTCACTAAATTCTTTTTCGACATCTTCATCTTTGCCTATTTTTGGCAAATTTTCTTCAATAAACTTTCGAATCAACTCTTTCTTCTTTCGAAGTTTCACATCTCGATCAAATAAATGTAAAATCTCTTCTGTTTTCTTTTCACGTACTGCCACAGAGCTAATATTTTTCAATCCAGCGAGTAGATGAATGATGTAATCAAAATTCACCACATCACGCACAATCAATTCAAGTTCAAAATCAATTTGATCTAAAATAGATTCTTTTTCCTCACCCCCTGTTTTACTCTCCTCATATACATCTAAATACTTACTCTGATAATCATAGAATTCTTGTTCTGAAATTCCTAAACTATCAAAAGAAAACTCTGCAAATGTTTCCAATGATGATTTGATTCGCAATAAGTCACGGAAAGTTTTTACAAACTCAGCTTTTTCTTCTTCGCCAGCAAGTGAATTTACAGCTTCAATTGTTGGAACTTTTTCTCGAAGTTCTACAAGTTTTTCATCGAATTCCTTCTTTTGGACTTCAAATGGTTTTTTGAAAACAATCTCTTTTGCGTTTTCGTCGCCAAAAAGAGAAAGTGCTTTATCTGTTGCCAACTTTAAATTTCTAAATGAAACAATGTTCCCATGTGGCTTATCAGAATTTAAGAGTCGATTAGTTCTTGAATAGGCTTGAATCAAACCGTGATAACGAAGATTTTTGTCAACATACAAAGTGTTCATCTTCTCTGCATCAAAACCAGTCAACATCATATTCACCACAATCAAAAGATCAATTCTCTTTCCATCCAACACCAACACTCCTTTTTTATCCTTTACTCTCTCTTGAACATCTTTGTAATATCCATAGAAATTATCAGTGGAAAAATTTACATCAAATTGTTTATTATAATCATCAATACAACTCTCAAGAAAATCTCGTGAATGTTGATTTATTGGAGCATTTCCATCTGCAAGTGGATCCACATCAAGTGTTCCTGAAGCATCCTCTTCATTAGCGTGATAGGTAAAAATTGTAGCAATCTTAAAATCAACCGGCTTTTTCTTCTTAAATAGATTATAATATCTTTTCAAGACCTCAATATTACTAACTGCAAAAATTGCATTGAATTTTCCATTTTTTGTTTTTCGCTTCCAATCTGCCAATACATAATCTGAAATTTTCTCAAGTCGGTCTTCACTTTCCAAAACCTCTTTAGTATCAATTCCTTCCACAAGTGTCTCCGTAAAAATATCAGTCTGCAAAGTATCTGGATCTTTTTTCTTATATTTACCCACATATTCCACCGCAAAACCAAGCACATTATTATCATCAATCGCATGAGTGATGATATATTTATGCAAACATTTATTAAACACATCGGCTGTCGTCACTCCTCCAACATGATTCTCTGCAAAAATTGGTGTTCCGGTGAAACCAAAAAGTTGAGCTTTCTTGAAGAATTTCTTGATACGAGCGTGAGTTTGTCCAAATTGACTGCGATGACATTCATCAAAAATCACCACAACTTTCTCATTTTCCAAATATTCAAACTGTTTCATATATGACTCTCTCCCAATGGCAATATCAAGTTTTTGAATGGTTGTTACAATCAGTTTTCTATTTCCATCCTTGAGTTGTTTCACGAGGCTTCGTGTGTTGTCTGTTCCATCTACACTACCATCAGAAAAAGAATTGAATTCTTTTGTTGTCTGAACATCTAAATCTTTTCTGTCCACCACAAAAAGAATCTTTTTGATTTCAGGTATCTTTGAGAGAATTTGACTCGCCTTAAATGAGGTAAGGGTTTTTCCTGAACCTGTAGTGTGCCAGATGTATCCATTTTCGTTTGATTTTTTGACTCGTTTTTCAATTGCTTTAACGGCATAAAATTGATATGGCCTTAAAACCATTGGAATTTTCATCGATTCCGCCAATACAATATATTCAGCAATCATTTCTGAAACTGTGCATTTTTCCAAAAAACTTTCCGCAAATTCATCAAGTTTCGTAATTTTATTATTATCCACATCTGTCCAAAAGAAAGTTTGTTCAAATGATTGATTTGGATTGTTGGAAAAATATTTTGTGTTAACTCCGTTGGAAATCACAAAAATCTGGGTATATTCAAACAGAGTTCCC
>DEIO01000016.1 GCA_002352545.1 Patescibacteria group bacterium UBA2772 | reverse complement strand
ACTTTATCAAGAATTGATTTGTTCGAATTAGAGTGAGAAATATAGCTTTCACTTTCATAATACTTAGCCAAATCTTTTCCCAAGGGTCTAGGAGTAGTGACCAATAATTCAGATTTACGATCAATAGAAATAGAAAATGTTTCACGTGAAACAGTATAATCCAAGCAGGATAAATAAGGGCTTAGTTCGTTACTATCTATTGGTGATTGGTTGATTTGTTTCACGTGGAACGTATTTATCTTCCCATATAAACTAACAAGACGGAAACATCACTTGGTGAAACACCCGAAATGCGACTAGCTTGCGAGATAGATGTAGGTTGGATGGTAGATAATTTTTCCCGTGCTTCATAAGACAAGGACTTTATTCTATGATAATCAAAATGTGAAGGAATTGCAACGTTTTCAAGTCTATTTAACTTATCAGCGTTGTTCCTTTCTTTTGCGATATAGCCAGAATATTTGACATGTATTTCAGCCTGTTCAATAATTTCATTATCCATATTATTATCAATGATAAAATCGTTTACACCCGGAAATTGGCGTACATCGTCAAAATCTAATTGTGGTCTAGCCGCAATCTTAAACATTTTCATAGACTGTGATATTTCCGCAGAGTTCTTATTTTTTAAAATGTGATTAACGGCTTCTGGCTTAACACTTGTTTCTAATAAGAACTTAATAAATGTATCTGTTTTTTCCTGCTTTTCAAATACACGATCCATCCGTTCTTGAGAAGCTAATCCTATTTCAAATGATTTAGGAGTCAAACGTAAGTCTGCATTATCTTGCCTTAATAGGGTTCTATACTCAGCTCTGGAGGTAAACATTCTATAAGGCTCTTCGGTTCCTTTGGTGATTAAATCGTCTATTAATACACCTATATAAGCTTCATCACGTTTTAATATAAAGGGTTCTTTCTCCCGTATTTTCATCACAGCATTGATTCCTGCCATAATTCCTTGAGCTGCCGCCTCTTCATAACCGGTAGTACCATTAATTTGTCCCGCAAAATATAAGTTTTCAACGCGCTTCGTTTCAAGTGTATGCTTTAACTGTGTAGGAGGAAAGAAGTCGTATTCTATTGCATACCCGAATCTGAAGAATTTTACATTTTCGAATCCGGCCACCTTTCGTAATGCCTTGGCTTGAATATCCTCTGGTAATGATGTAGAAAAACCATTGACATACACCTCCACAGTATTCCAACCTTCAGGCTCAATAAACAATTGATGCTTCTCTTTTGTTGCAAAACGGTCAATCTTATCTTCAATAGAGGGGCAATACCGTGGACCAATACTTTGAATACGTCCATTGAACATGGGAGATCTCTCAAAACCCTCTCTCAATAAATCATGCACTTCTTTACTGGTATAGGTCATATGACACGAGCGCTGGGTTGTTAAATGTTTCGTAACGTTACTATATGAAAATTTTTCTGGTTTTTCATCCCCGGGCTGTTCGATCATTTTAGAATAATCTAACGACCGGCCATCAACTCTTGGTGGTGTTCCGGTTTTCATTCTACCCGATTCAAAACCCAGTTTAACAAGATCTTCAGTAATTCCAGTTGAAGCCCTTTCTCCAGCTCTTCCACCGCCAAACTTTTTATTGCCAATATGCATTAATCCATTTAAAAATGTCCCGGCGGTAAGGATAACGGTCTTAGATTTTATAGTAATTCCAAATGAGGTTTTCACCCCAACAATTGTGTCGTCTTCCACAATAAGTTCATTCACCATGTCCTGAAAAAAATCAAGGTTTTCTGTTTGCTCAAGCATCAATCTCCATTCATCTGCAAAACGCATCCTGTCACTTTGTGCCCTCGGGCTCCACATTGCAGGTCCTTTAGACTTATTGAGCATTTTAAACTGGATAGCAGTCTTGTCAGTTACAATTCCGCTATACCCTCCAAGAGCATCAATTTCCCGAATAATTTGTCCTTTTGCAATTCCCCCCATAGCAGGGTTACAGCTCATCTGTGCAATATTTTGCAAACTCATCGTAATCAACAAGGTTTTAGCGCCTAAATTTGCACTTGCTGCTGCCGCTTCGCTGCCCGCATGACCACCGCCAACCACAACTACATCATATATGTCTTGAAATAAACTCATTCTAATATTAAAATTTATCCTTTTTGCATAAAAGATCAAAACCATTGTACATGTTTCACGTGGAACATGTAAACAGTATTTATCCCTTACTTTAAATAATTTAACCGCTAAAGAAATTTTAACTAAAACCTCTTAAATTCAAGTCTCACTAAAAATCGCGCAAAGATAAGTAATAATCTTCTTTATTGCGCATTACCCGTTTTTCATCGTTCGTTTTGTCATTATATTCACAAAAGTGTAATATCCCATGAATCATAACCCGATGCAATTCATCCTCAAAGGAAACATTGAATTCTGTCGCATTTTCTCTTACCCTATCAATCGAAATAAAGATATCACCTGAAAGTAATTTTCCCATAGTATAATCGAAACTAATAATATCTGTTAACGTATTGTGATTCAGGTGTTTAACATTTAATTCGCACACCATCTTATCATCGCAAAAGATATAATTGATTTCCCCTTCCCTAAAAGATTCCATTCTAATCGATTCAGCAATCCAATCAGTAATATCCTGAACGTTATTTAGAATAAAATCGGTTTCGCAATTGAATTCAATCATCTAGTCTAATTCTTCTTAAAATACTCCTGTACTTTCTTTTTATAATTATCACGCAAAGGTAGGGGTTCTCGATTTAGAATTTCATTCGTGTTGAAGTAGAGCTTTTCATTCTTGATTTCAGGAATATTTTGGCTTTTAAATTGTTGGGTATTCGTCTCCGATTTTCTTTTATTGTCTTTACCTTGTTCCAACCTGGCCTTTTCTAATTTTAATAATTCATGTTCGAGGTGCAGCATTCTTTGCAACACTTCATTCGTAAAGCCTTTGTCAAGCAATTGCTTTTCCAACTCTTCCATTTGTTGTAATGCTTTTTGCCCTTTTGACCCATTTTTACCCTCTTTACTCATCAATTCTTTTAAGGCTTCCTTCAAGGCATTCTGTTCTTGATATATCTGATATTGTTCTCCTGTCATCTGCTCACCTTGTTTTTCTCCTTCGCCATTCTTTCCTTGTTGCTCTCCCTTTTTGATACCCTCTTTCATTTTTTGAGTCATTTTACCTTGTTTTTTAATGATATCCGGTAAACTGAAAGAATTTCCTTTTCCTTTTCCATCACCCATGCTGGGGTTTTGCAAGCTATTTAGTACATCACTTAACATGTTGGCCAAATTATTAGCAGCTGTCATCGTATATTGTTGATTAGAGGTCCCTTCCTGCATTCTGTTTTCCGCAATATTCTCTAAGGACTTATCTAAATTATAATGTGCCTCCGTTAAATCTTTTTGAATTGTAGATGATAATTTTTGCAAACGTAGTGATAGTGTATATAAGCTATCATCAATATGTTCAAAATGCTCCTTTAGAATCTGTTGTTTTTTTAATCTAACCGGGAACTCTGCATGACTGGCATCCACACCCTCAAGCGAAAGCATCAACTGTTCCTGGTCAAAAGAAAAGGTCAATAGGTTTTCTAAGATCGCACGCAAATCATCAATATTCTCATCTATGGATTCACCCTGCATAGCGGCCATAGCACCTTGCATTTGTTGACTCAACTGTTTCATTTTTTTTGCTGCAGACTTTTGATTTTTAGATGCTTGTTTTTGGTTACTTTTGGGTGACTTAGCATTTTCTGGGCTATTCTCTTCGTTTTCTTCTTCTTGCTTTTGCAACTTATCAGTTGCTTTATCCATTTCCTCATTAATTTCTCTTTCCTCTTTATTCGAATCAGGAAATCTCTTAGGTTGTACTAAATGTTGATTTTGCTTTCTTAGCTCTTTAAAATCTTTTTGAATGTCGTCAAATTTTTCATTTAATTTCTTTTGATCTTCAGCATTATTATCCTTCTTATCGGCTTGCATATCCTGTTTTTGAGAAAGTGAATCCAATTTTTTTATGATTTGAGCCGCCTTTTTCTCAACAAAATAACGTTTGGTTAATTCGAGTAAGCGCTCTAAAGAACGTTTTTCTTGTTTATTTTGCTGTGTTAGCTTATCTAATTTTTTCAACATTCCCTCCTTATCCATTTTCTCCGACATTTTTTTCAACTTCTCTAATAGTTTGTCCTTTTTTTGCAGTTCTTGTGCTTCTTCTATACGTTTTTTAAGTTCTTCTTTTTTATCTTTTATAGATTGTTCTTCATTATTCAATTCCTGTTCGTCCAAATTCTCTTTAAGCTTATTAGTATGTTTCTCTAATAGTTCCTTGTATTGCTCTTGCCTTTTTAAAAATTGGTCAAATTCTTTTTTATCATTCCAATTTAACTCTGTTTTCTTCTTCAATTTTTTAGAAAATTCTTCAAAGTTCTTGCTTAATTTTTCAGTACTCTTTGCTGTTTTATTCAACTCATCCAAATTTTGCTGCTGTTCTTTTAATAAATCGTCCGTAATCTCTTCTTTGGTTTTGTTATAATATGTGAATGTTTTACTTTTAGAAGATTTACTACCATTAACCGCATCATTATCAAAAACTTCAAAATACATTTCATAGGCTATACCTTCTTTAATTTTTAAATTGGCAGCTGAAAAAATATAGTAGAACTCTTCAAAGACAGTTCGATTTATCTCAATAGGCTGTTTTTTTATAGTCGTCTTATCATCAGCTATAAAATAAACCAGGTCTAGGTTTTTTAATCCATAATCATCACTCAATTGACCGGCGAACTGAATCGGACCCCTGCTCACAGAATCAAGATCTGACTTGACTTCAATTTTAGGAAATTCATCTTTAATTACGTCAATTGTATAATTCAGTTTTTCATAATCTTTAAGATCAGCATTTGAGGTTGTTATTTGATAGTTTAAATTTCTCCTGGGCCGTTTTGAGATTGAAAAATCATTGGCTGAATTTAGTTGAAACGGGCTTACTTCACTACTCATAAAAGTCAAAGAATCTGTTGCTTGTGTTTTAATATTCCAGGTAATATTAGTCCCTTCAGGAACAATTGCATTTCCAGTGTTTTTCACAAGTTCATCCTTTTTACCGGTA
>DEIO01000006.1 GCA_002352545.1 Patescibacteria group bacterium UBA2772 | reverse complement strand
AGCTAAACTGGGCAAGACCCAAAAAAATATACTAACTATCTAGAAAAAATATTTTGTGCTACTTTTTTAACTAAATACAAAACAAACTTATGCAAATAAAAAAAATGGATCAATCTCTAAACCCAGACAAAGAGAATTCAGCTGGTCCTAAAGATAGCACAAAAAAACAGCCATCGATAACTTTTCATTAAAAAGTGGAAATGATTCAAACAAAACAGAAAATATAGAACTTAATAATCAAGAAATTAAACAAATCCTATTTCCTCAGTTTAAAAATATAATAATCCAACTAAAAAACTGTGATTATATTATTAACAACAGAGACTCCACAAAACTTTTTGATTTAGCAAAAAAATGCAACCTTCTAATCGACAACTTTCTTAAATTACACAAAAAAGAGAACTCTCTTATCGAACAAATCGGCATTCTGACTATATTGAAAAAATCTTAATATACTCTTGCAAATGTAAGAAATGACAAAACCTTAGAAACTGAAGATACATTAAAAATAGTCTGGGATAAATTAATAAATACCCTACCAGTGTTGAGAGAAGCTATAAACAATCTTTAAAATATTTTAGATAAACTTGAAAAAATTCAAAATACTACTACTAAACCTTGGATACTGTACTGAACTTAATGGTTCACTTTTTGACTACCTTACAAAGTTTTATAGATACCCCTTCCTTCCAAAAAAGATCGAAAATAGAGTTTTGGAAAAATTGAAATTATTAATAAAAGAAGAAAACCCTGATCTAGTCTGTATCCCAGAGATTAAACAAGGGAAACAAATAACTTCATTATCTAATGAAGAATACACTTTTGTTAATGTTGCTACTAAATATGGCAAAAAAAACATCCTGCGAAAAATAAAAGTTTTCGAAAACAAAGGAAATGCAATGATTTCAAAAGAAAATCTTGATTTCAAAAAACACTATCTTAAAAATGGTACAAAAAAACTACTATTGGAGGCTACTTTGCCAAATGGTACAAGAATATTTTTGATGCATTTTTCGCTTAACAAAAGCATCAGAGCCAAACAATTCAAAGAACTTTATCAACAATTTAGCGACTTTAAATCAAAAATAATTTGTGGTGATTTTAATATTTTCGAAGGAACAGCTGAACTAGATGATTTATCAACAAAATCTCAATTAAAACTCTCTAGTCAAGAAGCCACTTTTCCTGCATTTAAACCAAAAAAATCTCTTGATTTATTTCTAATCTCAAATAATTTAAAGACAAAAACAAAAGTTCTAAAAAATCAGCTTTCTGATCATTTACCAGTTGTTATAGAAATTGGATTATAAAATAATTTAATTTCTATAACAAAAAACCGCTATTATAAGCGGTTTTTTGTTATACTAAGATATCTATTACATCATTGGCATTCCACCCATACCAGGCATTCCACCTCCCATTGCAGGCATATTTAGAGAATCATCCTTTTCACTTGGAAGATCTGTAATAGCAGCTTCTGTCGTAAGAAGCATCGCAGCAGTAGAGATACTATTTGCCAGAGCTGAAATAACAACTTTTACTGGGTCAATAATACCTGCATCAAACATATCAACATACAAATCACGAGCAGCATCATATCCAATATTGAAGTTGATTTGACTTCTATTTCTCAAAACACTTTCTACCATCTTCCCACTCTTCAAAACCTTTCGATCGAAAGCATTTTGATTAACAAGTACATTATTAACAACAATATCTGGTGAAAGACCTGCATTTGTTGCAATTTGTCTAATTGGAGCGGCTAGTGATTCAACTAAGATATCAATTGCGGCATTTTCTTCAATAGAAAGCTTGTCAGTATTCTTCTTTTTAAAATCAGCAAGTTTTGTCGATTCATTCAAAAGAGCAATTCCACCACCTGGCACAATACCTTCTTCAAGTGCAGCCTTTGTTGCTTCAACAGCATCTTCAACCCTGTGTTGTTTTTCAATTTGCTCAACTTCAGTTGCTGCTCCAACTTTAATAACAGCTACACCACCTGTTAGCTTTGCCAAACGTTTCCTGAGACCGTCTTTATCAAAATCATTTTCAGATTTTTCAATTTGAACTTTCAATTGTTCTATCCTACTATCTATTTCCTTTCTATTTCCTTTTCCATTAACAATTGTTGTTTCATCTTTTGTTGCAATAATTTTTCCAACTTTTCCAAGGTGTGTCACATCGGTATTCTTAAGTTCCATACCCTTTTCTTCTGAAATAACTTCTGCTCCTGTTAAAATTGCAATATCATCTAGTGTCGCTTTCTGCCCATCTCCAAATCCAGGAGCTTTTAACGCCAACACATTCATAGTTCCACGTAGTTTATTAACAACAAGAGTTGCTAATGCTTCACCACTAATATCTTCTGCTATAATAACTAATTCTTTTTTCCCAGATTGAGCAAGTTTTTCTAGTAGTGGAAGAATATCTGCTATCGCAGATATCTTCTTTGTTGTAACAAGAATATATGCATCTTTCATTTCAGCTTCCATTTTTTCAGTATTAGAAACCATATACGGAGAGACATATCCTTTAGCAAACTTCATCCCTTTAACCACTTCATGCTCAATTCCAAATGTCTGTGAATCCTCAACTGTAATAACACCATCTTTTCCAACTTCTTTTATTGTTTTGGCGATTATTCTTCCAACATTTTGATCTTGTGCTGAAATTGTGGCTACCTGAGCAATAGCTTGTTCTCCTTCAATTTTGTTAGAGACGTCTTCACCTCTGAGATTGTCAGAAACAACTCCTGAGTACTTCAAAAGAGCGTCCTTGAGATCAACTACGTTTATACCTTTAGAAATCATTTTAGCACCATTTTCTGCAATAACCTGCGTCAAAACAGTAGCTGTTGTTGTTCCGTCCCCTGCAGCATCATTGGTTTTGCTAGCAACAGCCTTAACCATTTCTGCTCCAATGTTTTCATACTTATCCTCCAATTCAATTTCTTTCGCAATAGTGACTCCATCATTTGTTATGGTTGGTCCACCAAGGCCTCTGTCCAATACAACGTTCCTCCCCTTAGGTCCAAGTGTAACCTTCACAGTATTAGCGACCTTATTAACACCTTTCATAATGCAACGACGTGCATCTTCGTCAAACTTTATCTGTTTTGCCATTTTAATATTTTAGATATTATTATCACACCCAAGCAAACCATTCACTAACTTAGCACTCTAGTATATTGCTTGCTAGCTACCTTTATATTGTAACTTGAAACTATTTCCTGTCAAGATTGATGTTTTCTATTTCATTATAGCGAAAACAATCAACCTCATGGTCATTAACCATTCCTATGGCTTCCATAAAAGCATAAACAATCGTGGGTCCAACGAAGATCATGCCTCTCTTTTTCAATTCATCTGATATTTTCTGACTAAGCACTGTTTTTGTTGGTAGTTCAGACGCATTGCTGAAGTTATCTCTAATAACTTTACCTTCAACAAAAGCCCAAATAAATGAATCAAACGAATTAAACTCTTTTTGAATTTCGATAAAAACATTAGCATTTTTTATAGTTGACTCAATTTTTCTCTTATTTCTAACAATGCCTTTGTTTCCCAGAAGCTTATCTATTTTATCCTGCTGATATATTGCAATCGCTGCTACATCAAAATCGTCAAAAGAATCTTTATAACACTTTCGTTTCTTTAGAATTGTTATCCAGGAAAGACCTGCTTGTGCAATTTCTAATGTAAGCATTTCAAAAAGAAGCCTGTCATCATGGACAGGAACTCCCCAATCCTCATCGTGATATTTTTTATAAAGCGAGCTCTTTAGATCTACCCATTTACATCTCTTCTTGTTTTCCATTTCCTAATCTTTAATAAATTTCTCAATGCCCTCGATTGTCTCTACCTGATTAAAAATATTATTATGATTTGCACCAAAGATTGATAAAGACTTCTTATCTTTAACATTCAATGTTTCATATAATTTTTCAGAAAATTTTGTTGGTATGACCATATCTTCAGTCCCAAAAATTACAAGGATTTCACCATTATAACCATCTAGTATTTCAACATTATTATAATTTTCTTTAATCATAACTGAAATCGGAAAGATAGGATACCTGTGTCTTGCTATCTCTTCTATCTTACTAAAAGGTGCTACTAAAATAATTTTATTCACACTACCTATACTAGAATGGTAGGAAGCAGATCCACTACCGATACTTTCTCCAACCACAATAATATTTTCAAAACCCTTAGCATTGATAAATACATTAACATTTCTCACATCTTGAAAAATCAAACTCTTACTTAGAACCCTTCCGTCATTTGCATATCCAGCATATTCAACAAAAACAATAGATTTCTCAGAATCTTTTAAAATTCTCTTTATATGAGTTCTATCGCATGCAGAACCAGTGTTTCCATGATAATAAACAATAACATCATCTGTAGATTTCTCTTTATAAAACATCCTTGTTCCACCGGTTCTTACCTTTTGATAATCATTGAAACTTTGACAATCATCAAAATCCTGCTTATCTGGATAATAGAAAAAATTTGCCTGATTAAAATAGAGAAAAGATGCAAACAAAACATATATTGGGGCTAAAATCAAAAACAAAACCACAGCCATTCGTTTACATTTGTATAGAACAACAATTACTTTTTCTTTTTTAATTTTTTGCTTATTTTTTTGATTTTGGCATGTTTGCTACACTAGAATTTATTAATACTACTTAGTCAAAATAACTTGATTTACACTCCTTGCTTGGAGGTAAATCCCTTCCCTTTCCATCGGCGTGTTTCTCTGCCCATTTCAAAACAGACTTTTCCCAATTCTTATACTGAGGATCTGACTTAGGATTACTTGGTTTCTTGCCCTTGGGTTGATCCTTATTGATATAATAAAGGATATTATGTCCAGTAAAATATTTCTTTTTATCAATCTTCTTTTCAGGACATTTACTATTTTCTAAGCAATATTTTCCATCATATTTACAAACTTTTATTTTTTCCACAAACTCAATTTTCCCGTATAATATTCCTGTTTTTTCATCCTCTTCTTCGTTGTCATCTTCTTCTACCTTTGCAAATTCCTCATCACGAGAATTTTTCAAAGCTTCCTGCATAAAAGCATTCCATGTTGGACCAGACACATTTGCACCAGCTGCACCTACTTTCATAGCAGTATTATCGTTATTACCAGACCAAACACCAGCAGATAAAGATCTGGAAGATCCGACTAACCAACCATCTCTATATTCATTAGTGGTACCGGTTTTAGCTATTATACTTCTGTCTTTGATATGCAACGGATTATCCGTTCCAAATGCAGAAGCTCTTAGACTATTATCTGATAAAATAGAACATATTTTAGCAACAACGGTCTTATGCAAAACCTGCTCACCTTCTAGCTGTTCAAACTCTTTTAATATATTACCTTCAGCATCTTCAATTTTTAATATAACTGACTGTTCTTGTTTTATTCCTTCATTCGCGAAAACTCCAAAAGCTCCAACGTGTTCTATCAAACGAACTTCTCCACCACCAAGCACCAAGGATAGACCATAACGATCAGGATCATTTACACTCTTAATACCCATTGAATTCATGAGTTTAATTGTTGGTTTCACACCAGCGAGATAAAGAGTTTTTACTGCTGGAATATTAAGAGAAGTCGCAAGTGCTTTTTTCATTGACACTGGCCCTCTAAATTTTCCATCATAGTTCTGAGGCTTATATCCCTCATCTTTATTCGTTGACTCAGAAAATTTTGTTTCTACATCAAACAAGATTGTTTCTGGTTCAAAGCCTTCTGAAAAAGCCTGTGCATAAACATATGGCTTAACAGATGAACCTGGCTGACGAAGACTTGTGGTCACATTTACTTTACCATCGATATTATCATCAAAATAATCCTTTGAACCAACCATTGAGAGTACTTGTCCATTTCTTGGATCAATCGCTACTAGAGCAGAGTTCGTAAAACCATAACGTTCTCCGTTTTTTTCAACACCCTCTCTAACGACTCTTTCTCCAATCTGCTGCAAATCCCAGTCCAATGTTGTATAAACCTTAAGTCCTTTTTTCTTCAATTTCTCTTCACCAAATTCATCAATGAGCTTTTCTCTTACATATAGAGCAAAATGCGGCGCTTTTAAATCTGCTTTGATTGGCTTTACCTGACTCAAAATGTCCTCTTTTTCAGCCTCAACAGCCTGATCTTCTGTAATATAACCAAATTCAGCCATTAAATTTAAAGTTTTTTTCCAACGAAACAACAACCTATCAGTATTTGACCCATGTGGAGAATAAAAAGTTGAAGCGTTCGGCAAACCAGCTAACAATGCCGATTGAGCCAATGTGAGCTCTTTTGCATGAACACCAAAAAATGTTTGTGCTGCAGCCTCAATCCCATATGCATTAGAACCATAAGGAATTTCATTTAAGTACATCCTCAAAATTTCATCTTTTGAAAACTTTTGTTCTATCTCCACTGCAAGAACAAGTTCCTTCAATTTTCTCTGATAACTCCTCTCTGATGTTAGGATTGAATTCTTGATAAACTGTTGTGTTATGGTTGAACCACCTCTCTGTGGACAAAGACCACCTAAGTCTCCTAGCCCGACTCTAGAAGAAGCTTCATGACAAACCGCCTTTACAAGTCCTCCAGTATCAAATCCACAATGAGAATAGAAGATATTGTCTTCAAGAACGATTGTTGCATATTTGACTGAATCTGGAATTTCTTCCATAGGAATTATAGTCCTTTTTTCTTCACCAAAAACTTCGTACAATAATACTTCTCCTGTTCTATCAAAAATTTTTGTAGATTCAGCAATCACACGACTATTAACTTTTTCAGGATCTGGTAGGTCTTTAGCATATTTTACGAAAAAATAACCTAGGAAACAGAAAACTATAACAAGACTTGTGGTCCCCCCATAGAATAAAGTCCAGAAAAATTTAGACCAAAAAGTTTTTGGTCTTCGATTTTCTTCACCCTTTTTATTAAATATACGTTTTTTCTTTCCGCTCAACATACTCCTAACATCCTTATCCGAAAGAAATAGCTTAGCTAATATCCAAGTCCCTATCGCTAGAAATATTATCTTAACTAACCACATAATTTATTTAAATTTAACTTTTTACAATTCTTGTTTACTTATTTTAACAAAATACCTATAATTTTTCCAATGCATTATGATGAATATCGCTTATCAAGTTAGTCACTATCTCTTCAGCTACATTAATTCCCGTTACAAATTCAAATGCTTTGAAGTTAGCAGCTACATTTAACTCGATTAGTAAATATCCTCTCTTACTTTTCAAAAAATCTATACAAGCAAATAAAAGACATGCTTCTTTCATAATTTTAAGAGGCACTTCTCTGACATCTTCCAGCAACTTATATTTAACAGCTTCTGCATTCAAAGAAACATTAGATCTAAAATCATTATCCCTCGATATTCTTTTAATAATTCCCAAGACCTTATCTCTTGTGCAATATACTCTAAAATCAGAACCCTTCGTTTCTTTTATATATTCCTGCAAAATAACATTTCTTTTTCCAGATACCCTTGGCAATGTAAAACGTTTTACAAAATTCCTAACACATTCGACACCAGTAACCAAATCAACATACATACCCGATACACCAGTAACCTTCTTAATAACACATAGGAAATTGCCAACTCCCTTAGCAATCTCCGTGATTCTATTGAATTTCAAACTATCAAGCAATGCTGTTTTTGGAGTCTGAATGCCAATTGAATTTATAAATAGACTTTCATAAAACTTATATCTAAAACAATCTTTATCAGAGTTTGGCAAGAAAACTATTTTAAAATTACTTCTTCTAGCCAGTTCTACTAAATAAATATTATCATCAGAAGTACCTAATGATAATACTACATCATAAACACCAAAATCAATCTTGTCCCTTTTATAAAAATCAGAATCTAAAAAAACAACGACTTCATTAGTAGAAATCACATCAAAATCAAAACCTCTTTTTTTTAATTCCTCTCCGATTCTTTTTGTACGATACTCAGATTTACTGTTCTTTCGTATAATAACTAAAAATTTATTGTTAATTTTCATCAACTTTCCTTAATAGTTTTTAATAATTCAAAAACAAAATTATTAATTTTTGGTGATTTTTTTCAAAATTTCTCTAGCTACGTTTATCTTTGTCCTTTCTTCAAATCCCTGAAACTGGGAAGATGAATTCACTTCAATTGCTAGATACCCTCTTTTACTTTTGATAAAATCTATCCCTGCATAAAAAATATTACCTTTCTCCATAATTCTTTTACAAATACATTTCAACGGCTCATCTACTTCAAAAAGCTCTGCTTTACCACCCAGCGATATATTAGCTTTAAAACCATCCTGAGCAACACGTTTCACACCACCAACAATTTCTCCTTGTAAACATATAATCCTAAAATCTTCTCCAACTGACTCAGCAATAAATTCTTGCAATTGAAAGGATATTTTTTTAAATGGAATACTATTTTTACCAACCGAACTCATTATATCTTTTATAAAAGCAATGGCATCATCTTCGGAATTAACAATTTCAACACTCTTCCCCATAGAACCCTTATTGCCCTTAATGACGCAAGGGAAACCACCAACATTTTCAGCCACCTCTTGAATAGATTCTTTGGAGATTGAATTAACTAATGCCGTTCTTGGAGTATCAACACCAATATTGGAAAAAAATGTATTCGTCATAAACTTATCGGAAAAATTTATCGCTTCAATACTAGGCCAAACAAAAATTCCTTTTAATTGCAAATGATAAGCAATGTAGTGATTGACCATTGAATTTGAAATACACCAACAAACATCATTCTTCCTCAAAACAACTTCATTGCCTTCACAAATAATACTTTTTTCAGTTAATTTACATTTATAAGAATTAATAACTATGACTTCTAAATTGAGTTTCTCAGCCTCTTTTTTGAAACGTAGTGTTCTTTTCCCTTCTCCATTCTCAACACTAGCAACAACCAGTATCAACCTTTGCTTCTTCTCCATTTGTATTGCTTATTATTTATCAAAAACACACTTATCACTTACAGCCATAAGATACAGAACATTTCTATGTTCAGAAGCCCAAAAATCATTTTTTGAAATCATTTTTTTATTATTCAGCTTATCAACCAAATAATTACCAATTTCAGACATTGAACTGTTCGCTTCAGCCAATAAGATTTCTTTTAGCGTAGATTCGTATCCACAAATTTTAGCGCAAACTAAAAATTCCATTTTATTATCTAAACTAACATCAAAATAATTGTTTTTTATCATCTCTTCTAAATATCTCAACATCTCAATATAAATATTTAGATTGCTTTTTATTTTTTTAGAATAAAACTTTGATTCTCCAATAATACAGTGTGTTAAAAGATATATTTTCAAGAGCAAATCCTCCTTTGTTTCACCAAAACCATATTTAGCAATTTTCAAAAAGTTTTCTGGTTTTGTAGAAAACTCTTCCCCATAAATCTCCTGCAGAAAGTAGAAATAATTAATGGCATGTGTTGAAAGAGTTCTTATTGCTTCTGGGTCGCTCGATAAACCATCTCTCATTTCTATAACTAAGTCTTTATCTAACGTCCTAAAAACCAACTCTCTTACATCTTTTCCAAAAACAGTTTTGGAAATCAATGCTTGAAACAAAATTCTATTATAAGAACCAAGTTGCGGATATTTATCAACAATTAACTTTCTTCTTTCAATCCCGTTTACAACAATTTTTTTGTATTTATTCTCGCTAGATAAAACTTTTTGGAAATTAGCCAAAATATCGTCATCATTTTCTCCAATAAATTGCTCTTTGTATTCACTTAATTGCTCCCTAATCTTTATGTCCTCTTCCCATAAAGACATACGCGAGAGATAATGAAAAGCTTTATCGAAATTAAGTTTTTCTAAGTTATTACTATAATATTCGCTGATCAACTTCTTGTTTGATTTTTTGCCTCTAGCATGCATTTCTTGAAAAAAATCAATAATTTCTTTTGAAACATCAATTTTCGTTGCACCTTGAAACCCTTCCCATTGAGCGACAGTATTCAATTCAAGAAACTTATAAACTTTCTTCTCTTCATCAAAAATAATATCCACCCCACAAAAAGCTAGGTTAAAACGAGAAGCGACTTTAACAGCTATCTCACAAAGAATTTCTTTCACTTCGGCATCCTCAACACCCAAACAAGAACCTCCTTTGGAAAAATTATTCAAAAATTCACCTTCTTTTGCAATTCTTTTCATTGCTCCTAGTGGCCTACCGCCAAGCACCAAAACCCTATAATCTCCAGTATTTTTAATAAAGTTTTGATAAATATATTTTTTATAATCAATATTTTGTTTTTCTAAATCTTCAACTGAATTAATCAATTCAACTCTTTTACCTCTTGCACCTAAATCTGGTTTTTGTATAAAAGGAAATTTCAAGGCACCACTCCAAACTAAGTCCAAGAGTTGATCTTTATCTGCAAAGGTAAAAGTTTCAATATGATTTATCTTTTCAATTTCACTGACAAATTTCTGCTGAAAAAGCTTGTGTGTAACAAAAGGAAATTCAAATACACCTTGATTTACAAGAACCTTACCAACATCCTTAATCATGCCCAAAGCTGAAGCTCTACCACTTGTCTTACTAACTGAAGCTGCCCTCCAAAAAACTACATCTCCTAATTTTCCAATATCTTCATTGAGATTCTCGAAATCTCTTACCTCTAAATCCACATTCATTTCTTTTGCCTTTTTTTCCAATTGCTTTGTGTGCCAAGTGACTTCATTGCTAATAACTGATATTTTCATTTTTTTACATTAAATTCTTTAAAGTTTTTTTAGGATTAAAGTCTTCGGATTGGACAATGCTAGCAAATTCTGCTAAAGCTTTTTTAATTTGATTCCTCTTTGAATTATCTTTCATAATACTAGCAATTATCTCTAATTGCATAACTTCTGAGTTTATCTCAGTCTTTCTTTCTTTTTTAAAACTATCCTTAGAATCAAATTTACTTGGCAAAGAAGAAAGTCCCACAAGCCCACCTCTCAAGCGATCATCGTGTGTTTTTCCACTTGAAAGCAGATTCATCACATTTTGTTTTAATGATACTTTCAGATTTTCCTCTGAAAACTTCACTGCTTCATCTAAAAAAATATCTCTAGTAACTGACTTTAATTCGTCAATTGTCATATCATTTGTAAGTAAATCCTTTTTTTTCTTCCACTGGATATATCTCTTAAACATTTCTTTATTCTCTCCAATTTTATCCATTCTTTGGTTTAATGTAGCCTCCAGTTGGGCTAACATTTCACTCTTGGAAGATTCTTTCTCCAAACCTCTTACAAATTCAGACTGTGCTGATTCCAAACAAATCTCCAAAGCCTCTAAAATTCTTTTCAAGCCACCTATCTCTTTCTTTGTTATATTTGTAGAAAAGTTATTAAAACTAGAAATATTAGAATCAAAACCATGTTTCTTTAGAATCGAAGACAAAATCAATTCCACTTCTGGATCGCTAACACTACTTCCCATTCTACTTCCAATAACCACATCAGAACCTTCTTTCTGTTTTAAAGCATCAAAAGCTGTATGCAATTCTAAATTAGTATTAAACTTTGCATCACAATTAGAATAAAGCAATTCAGCCTGCTTCTCGTAATAGCTTCTATGTATTTTCAAAATACCTAGTGACGCAATTATACTTATATACCTATCTTCATCAACCTTTGCCTTCTAAGACTTTTACACATTCCAATAACGCTGGTTTTTTATCACTGACTATTTCGTTTTTGGCAAAAGCAAAATATATTTACCTCCTCTAATAGCTTTTATCTCATTAGAAGATATATCATCAACACCATTGGATGTTATATATTCCTGTAATTTTTCCATTCCCTCATTTTGGAAAAAATCTAGATCAACAACAGGGATCTCCTTGTTTTGTGTATCAACTTTATTCGGTTCAGAAAAAACTTGTGGCATCTCATATAATAACAAACTCGGACCTTTTACATTTTCATCTTCTGCTAGCTAATCTTGCAGTTCTACACACAAAAGCCCGGCCATAGAATCTGCTTTATAATCACCTGATTTTCTTTCTCTAACAGCTGCGTTTAAATACGTTTTTCCAATCAACAATTTTCCGTTCTTATCAGAAACATAACGCTTATTAACACCTTCAACTTCATTGAGTTTTTCAACAGAATCTTTTTCAACTTCTAAATTAGTATCAACCAAATTGGTAGCATGAGCACTAGAAATAAGAAGTGAACTCTCTTTATCACCTTCAATATAACTAAAGCCCAACTCCTTTTTCCTTTTCTTCTTAAATCTAGCTTCGGCTTCCGAGGATAAACCTTCATAGGCTTTTTCACTATACTTTAACTCATTGCCAAGCTGCTGATTCTCTTTTTGGACTTTTCTAAGAATATTACTCTCTTTAAACATCCTTTCTTTTTTATTCTCAAATGTAAAAATCTATCTGACCTCCACCAAGAAATTTTTCAAATCTTTTCTTCCCACAATCATCTGATATCTTAATCTACTCCTATCTGTAATATTTATTCTGGAAATAACCTTTTCATCATCCATAACGAAAGAACATTTCACAACTGACCTTATTGATTTTCCACTAGATGAAAAAATAACCGCTACATTGTGAAGCCCTGGTATTTTTTCACCGAATTTTTGCATGAAATCTTGCTTAATTTCTTTTTCTTTGCCAGGTATTATATTATAACCAGAAACATCAATTTCCTGAAATGCATCAATAGTTAGACCAAACCCTAGTTGTCTGGCTAATTCTGTATCAATTGAAGAAGAATCAGCACCAGTATCAATCTTAGCCTCAACTTCAATAATTCTACCATCAGTACTAATAAGCTTAACTTTTTCTACAAGACCTATTACTTTCTTCCCCGAAAGCTCCTCCATTTCTTCTTCAATTTCACCACCAAACAAGTTTTGAGCAAGTGCTGCTCCTTGCGAAATTGTTTTCACTCTCAAACCCTCCACTCTTTGAAGACGAGTCAAGATACCATCTTGGTTTGCATTTTGAATTGCTAACCCAGGACGTGCATTAATTTCCATAAAAACAGGACCCTTATTCCTATCAATTGCGATATCAGCACCTAAATACCCTAAATTTGAAACATCTTGCGACAAAATAGCCAATCTGAGAATTTCTTTCCAGTTTGGAATTTTTATTCCACTTAGAAGCAATCTTTTTCCTGGGGCATATTCGATTGTATGATTGTATTGAATAGCTGTTGTTGTTACACCTGTTGCCATGTCAATTCCTACTGCAATTCCACCCTGATGAACATTAGATGTTCCACCAGAAGCTTCTGTAGGAAGTCTAAGCATTGCCATAACTGGAACACGATTAAAAACAATTACTCGAATATCAGGAATTCCTTTAAAAGCATAGGGCTTGAAAAGTTTCAAAAGCTGAATTCGTTCTTCGAAAAAAGCAATGTCTGGGGTGTTGGCTCTAGAAAATGAACCATCTAGAATATTTCTGATATGAGTTATGAGATCCTCTTCTGTTACAGGATCTCTATTTGCCTTAACCCAAACGTTAGTTTCTCCTTTTTTTCTACCATAAACAACCATAATCCCTTCTCCTCCAAAACCAAAATTAGGTTTTAGAACAAAACTGTTAGGCAAAGCAGAGAAATCAAATTTATCCAAATCTTCTTTGGTTTTGATCTTAGTAATAAGTTCAGGCACAGGAATTCCACCCTTGCGTAAAACTCGTTTACAACGAAGCTTGTTATCAGCTAAGCGTTTTGCCTTTTTTAGATTATATGGTCTTATGTAGCGCAAATTCCTGGCGTTCATTCCCAGGATTCCTCTACTTCTTGTTAGTATCTTCAGCATTTTTGATAACTTCTTTAAATCGTAATATTTCCGTAAGACGAAGTCCAGTCCATTTTCCCAAAACAATATTGATTATAATTGTAGACAGAACAACCCAAGAATGCATTGAGACAAAACGAATCAATGAATCCCAACTTAAGACTGCATAACAAACCAAGGAGATAATCAATGTCTCAAAAGACAAAATGACAGCCGCCCTAGCTCCTTTTTCAATTTGTGTAGCAACAAACTTTTCAACCAGTGTAATCATGATTAAAATTGGGAAAATCGAAACACTTGCCCAACCCGTTCGTTGAAACATTCCTCCAACAATAAGCAATGCCAATGTAGAAAGAGAAACAATTGTTATAAGCAATGCTACTCTTGGTAGATATAGAAGTCTGAATCTTTTCAAAACATATCTCATCATTATCCCAATAGCAATCACTGCTACAAAAATGGCAACTCCATAACGAGCACCCTTCCAAACACTCTCTGCTTCAGAACCAATTGCTGCAAATGCAAAAGTAATAAGAGCCGGCGTGTATATTCCGAAGGCCTTAATTCCAATAACTTGTCGGAAAAAAGCAATGATAGTAACCACAATTGGCAACATTAGAATCAGAATAACTGTTGCATCTGGAACTCCACCTTGCACGATGGCAAATTCAATAAAGCTATCGTAATACATAAAAAGAAATTAATTGTATTTAATATAAAAAATCAAAAGAACACAAACAATCGTACCACAAGACAACCACTTATAATTGTTTAGCGACTTTTTCCTTTGGAGCTCACTTTTTTCATTTCTGTTTTTTCTTCTGTTTCTAGTTAAATTTTAGCATTTTAAAAAGCATTTTGTCAATCAAAATATACTCTGAGTTGACCTTATAATTAAGATTATCATTTTTTCAATCGAAGTATTCTTAGTTCTTTTCAATGCAAAGACAAATAAAAGTGCTAGGAGCATAAAGAAAAAGAGGAAGGATGAATTATTATCAGCCTTATTTTCCCATAAAATATCTTTATAGATTATTGGATTAGCCAACGTTAGAAGCATACTTGCTATTGATAATTGAACGAATTTCTTAGAAATAATATACTTGATATTCAAATAGAACTTTGCCGATATCAAAACCAAAGGCGGTTTTGATAAAACAAAAATTAAAACAGAAAAATACTCAAAATATACATTAGCTCCGCCTAACATCAAAACATAGAAACAAGCATACAAAATGATTTCAAGAAAACAAAAATATACAAACAATGGTTCTTTATTTTTTTTCTTTTATATCTATTTTTTTATTTCAAATTATACTATTAGCAACAATAGATCTTATCTGGCACCTCCTTATCAGAAACCTTACCAAAAGGATTCCCATGTTTTTTAACATTTTCCAACATCTGTTTGTTTTCCTCTGTTTGGATTCCTTTCTTTTGACCATCATTCCGAATTTTACGAATCATTTTTGCCAATGGAATTCTCATAGGACAATTATCAGAGCAAGCACCACACAACATACAATCAAAAAGCCCTTTTTTCATCAAAAAATCAGATGACTCACGAAAATATCCAGAAATCAAACCCTTTGCTCCAATATACTTTCCTCCACCGAATTTATTACCTTTCTGATAATACACAGGGCAAGCATTGATACATGAACCACAGTTTATACACCTCAAGAAATCAGCAAAACCCTGCTCAAACATCTCTGTGCGCTTGTTATCAATCAATATAATATGCACTTCTTTTGCCCCTTGAGCACCTTGAACCAACTTATTTTCTATATCTGCAGTCTTAGAAGGACCAGAAATAATCGAGATATATTGAGTGATATCTTGACCCGTACCAAACATCGCAGCAGCTTTACACAATTTTGTTGCATCCTCGACTGTTTCAACTAATTTATCAATTCCCACCAAAACAATATGTTTTTTTGGCAAACGCGAAACCAAAGAAATATTACCTTCGTTTTCAAGCAACACGACCTGTCCACCCTTTGTGATAAAATTAGCACCTGTCATACCTACGTCTGCTGATAGGATCTTTTCTCTAATCCTGTCACATAAAAAATGTGTGAGTTTAGTCGGATCAGCTTCAACATCTTCGTTGAAAACTTCCTTAACTTTCTTGGAAATATCTTCTGCATCAATATGAATTGCTGGCAAAACATAGTGCTGATCCTCTTCGTTGAAAAGCTGAACTATAAAATCACCCAGGTCTGTTTCAAAGTTTTCAAAATTCTTTAACAATTTATCTAGATCGATTTCTCTTCCTGTATTGGTTTTTGAACAAGCAATACTCTTGGCATCTTTCAATGTTTCTTTGAAAATTGGTTTTAAGTCAGCAAGTTCCTTTGCCTCGTGCACTATAAAACCTCTCTTGGCAAAATTATCTTTAGCTATCTTTAGATTCTCTGCGAAATTAGTAAAAGTCTTCTTTCGAATTTCCACCACTTCGTCTTTAAAAGACTCTTCGTCTATTTTCAGATCCTCAAAAACCTGCTCGCGCTTATGACGAGCATCTCCAATCACACTTCTAATTGAATTTTTTGTATCCTCTTTAAAAAATTTAGTCATATTTTTCTATTTTTTCTTATCCTGTCCCAAACAAAAACCTGCTTTTGCCTCATTCTGGTTTCTCGGAACGTTATATTCTAATTTAAAATATTTAGTTTTAACTTGTCCTTTTGGCAAAAATGGAAGTTCCTCAAAAGACTTATATACATCATCTTTTTTCATCAAAATCCCAAAACATTCGTTCTGTACGGGACGAAAACCAAGAGAACCTAAGTCATATTTTGTAGCAATATACTGATGCATAAAACCAAGTATAGCAAACACAAACACTACTTTGATGATTAGTCTTAATAATCCTAACATTTTCTTGTTTTAGTTTACTTTTTATTATTGAAATTTTCACTTTTTTCTTTTTCTTTTGCATTCTCTAATACCTCTGCTTCTCTTCTTTTTTTATCCCAAAAATTTTTTCCTAAACAGAAACCTTTTGGTGATTTATTTTCAATCTTTTTTGGAACATAATATTCGAAATTAAATGACTTAAGCCAAATTTTACCTTCTGGGAACTTGTCATATACCTCTTTATTTTCGAATGCCACACCATAGCAACCATCATCAATAGGGCGAAATCCAATTGCTCCTGGATAAGAAATTCTCCCCACAATATATAAAAACAATACAACAGAAAAAATTACAATAAAAAATTTCACTAAAAAATTTACAACCGGCATCTCTTAAAATCTTAGATACTTATCCCAATATTCATAAAGATCTCTTATTGAATATAAATCCCTAGCATTGTATTGAGCAATTTCAAGATATTTCTTGTCTGCAAAAAGTTTTCCTACATCTCCTCCACAAACAACATCTTCATTGGGACTCTTGATTCCAAAAGCACGTAACCACATATGCAAACTACCCTTATTCTGCCAAACACTTCCATAGAAAGTAAGTTGATCTAACAAATCAATGTGCTTTGCATTAAATTTTTGCATATTCAGATAACGACTTGCCATAAGTTCCTTAGTTGGACGAACTTCATGAATTGCTCCTCTAACTAGAACATACGGCATATCAAACGATCTACCGTTAAAACTGATAAATTCATCTGCATGCTTTGCAATTTCCCAAAAACCCTTGATTATCTCTTTCTCACTCATTGCTTTATATTTGACTCCATCTTCTTCAAAATCTTCAACGTCCACATCTGGAGATTGAAAATATACTGCTCCTTTTTTAGTATCAGCATCCAACATTCCAATGGAAACAATTTTACCTGTTAATGGGGAAAGTCCAAATTGATCAATTTCATTATCCAAACTCTCTTTTAGTTCCTTCTTATCTTTTTTATCTTCCACTTTTCGTCCAGCTTTACTCTCAATCATTTGCTGAGTCTGCTTGTCAATCTTCTCAAAATCTTCTCCAATTGTCTCAATATCAAAAACTATTCTTGCCATTTTGGAGGATAATTATCTTTTATATACTAATAATAACTTGCTGGAACACTTTTTGCAATTTCTTGTTCTTTTTACTAGAGTTAGCTAAAATCAAATTATCTAAAATTAAAACTATGCCACTATGCCATTAAAAATCGGTGTTTCTGGAAATATCGGTAGTTTTTCCCAAGAAGCTGCTGCGAACTATTGTCTAAAGAATAAAATTACAGGTTTTAAGCTTTTTTATCTTATAAACGTTGAGAATACTTTAGTCGAACTAAATGCTGAAAAAATAGATTTAGCAATTTTCCCAATAGAAAATTCAAATGGTGGAATTGTATACGAAGCAGTTTATGCAATGTCAAAACACAATTTTGATATCAAGAACATTTTTGAGATTGATGTAAAACATTGTCTCTTAGTAAAACCGGGAACAAATGTAGCTGATATCAAAAAAATATCTTCTCATCCACAAGCACTGAAACAATGTCGGATGTACCTAAAAAGAAAATGGGTTGATTCAGAACTAGAGGAATATACTGATACTGCTAGCACAGCTAAAGATATTAGCAATGGGGTTTTGCCAAAAAGCACGGCAGCCATTGCTTCTAGAAATTGTGCCGCACTATACAATTTAGATATATTAGAAGAAGGAATTCAAGATCTGAAATTCAACTTTACTACCTTTGTTGCAGCAATTAAAAGATAGAAAATGAAAAAAAAGACAATTGGAATTATTGGATTTGGGCGTTTTGGAATTTTATGTGCCAGCGTATTGTCAAATCACTTTGAAGTAAAAGTTTATCATTATCGAAAGAAAACTCTTAATGAGAAAATTGCCGAAAAACTTCATGTGAAATTGACAGATTTTGATGAAGTTGTTGTTTGCGATTATCTAATCTTAGCAGTACCAATATCTAACACTAAAAAGCTTATCCGAAAAATTACTAAAAAAATATTACCGCACACTGTTGTGATTGATACCTGTTCTGTAAAGAAAATTCCCTGCAAATGGATGCTGGAAATATTACCCAAGGAAAATGAAATTCTAGGTTCTCATCCCATGTTTGGTCCAGTCACAACAAAATTCGACCTTGAAAAAAACTATTTCAAATTAGATGATAAACAAATAGTTCTTTGCCCTATTCGCATCTCAGACGAGAAACTTGCCGAAATCAAACAGTTTTTGAAAAAACTGAAATTAGAAACTCTTCTCGTGTCACCAAAAGAACATGACTTTCAAAATGCCAAAACACTTAGCTTGGTCCATTTTTTGGGACGCTCATTAACAAATGCTGGGATCGGAGAACAACAAATTTTCACCCCTGGCTATGCTGATTTGTTGAAGATTCTACCTCATACAAATAACGATAATTGGCAATTGTTTTTTGATATGAATAATTACAATCCATACGCTAAAAAAGTGAGAGAAAAATTCTTAGATTCTTGCAATAAAATAGAGCTAAAAGTGCTTCGAGCTGACTCCCAAGACGAGTTTGATTTTAACCGTAAAAAGATAAACGAAATCGATAAAAAACTCTTTTTGTTACTTGAAGAAAGAATGCGGTGCGCTGAAAAAATTGGGGAATATAAAAAGAAAAACAACCTTGAAGTTATTGATAAAAGACGAGAAAAACAAATTATGGAAAATTGCAATTTAAATTGCAATTTAAATATCCATTTTATCAAAAAGATTTATCGAGTGATTTTTGATGAAAGCTACAAACAGCAATAAACCTATAAGAAAGAATAGGTAATGCAAAGTCGAGATTGATTATTTTAGAAATAACTCTATATGATCTTTCATTGACCAAATAAAATCTTCTGGATGTTTTTTGAACTGATCTTGTAGCTCATCTGTATTAAACCATTTGATTTTCTCCACTTCTTTTTCTTGTATTACAAAAAAACTAAGTTCTTTGTCTACAGTAGCTCTAAACCACTGACAGAAAAAATTATATTTCTTCGAATATCTGATTTTTTCTAGCTTAGAAAAAGAAATACCCTCAAGTCCTATCTCCTCTTGAGCCTCTTTATATATATTAGACTCGTAGGTTTCGCCTTCTTCAACGGTTCCTGCAACAGCAGGACCCCACTTCCCTGGGTCATTCTTTTTATCAAAAGCTCTTTGCGCCAACAAAATTTGTCCTTTGGAATTTTTTATCCATAGACCAGAGACTCTATAGATATCTTTTTTCAAAATTTCACTTCGATTCTTATATTCAATAATCCGGTCCTTATCATTGACAATGATAATTTTTTCATCTTTCATATATCTTTTGTTAAGATTTGTAAAATAAAATTTACTTTTGCTTACTCTTTAAATTCTACTATACTAAATAAGTAACTCTATTATACTCCTTATAAATTCACATGAAAACAATACTCTCCAACAGAATAGGCAAAATCGAAGCATCTGGCATTCGCAAAATCTTTGAACTCGCAGCTAAAAACAAAGGTGAATATGTCGATCTTTCTATCGGACAACCTCATTTTGAAACTCCCAAAGCTCTTAAAAAAGCAGCACAATTGGCAATTGAAGAAAATCACAATGCCTATTTCCCTACTTTAGGCTCTCCAAAGTTACGAAAAAAGATTCTTGAAAAATTACAAAATGAAAATGATATAGACTCATCTATAGATACCACTATGGTCACGACTGGAGTTGCTGGAGGAATTTTCCTTGCTCTTAGCGCAACCATAAATCCTGGTGACGAAGTTATTCTTCCAGATCCATACTTTGTCCTATACAAAGAAGTTTTAAGCTACCTTGGAGCAAAGATTGTCTATCTTGATACATATCCCGACTTCGATTTGAACATCAAGAAACTAGAGGGACTCATCTCCTCAAAAACCAAAATGATTATTATCAATTCACCTTGCAACCCCACTGGAAAAGTTTTCTCTGAAGAAACACTGCGAAAAGTTGCACTGATTGCCAAAAAACAAGATTTGCTCATTTTGTCAGATGAAATCTATGAAAAATTTGATTTTGACAAGCGTTTTTTCTCAATCGGGAGTATTTACGACAAAACAATTACTTTGAATGGCTTTTCAAAAAGTCATTGCGTAACTGGCTGGCGTGTGGGCTACCTACACGCCCCCACAAAGCTAATCTGCGCCATGAACAAGCTACAGCAATACACTTTTGTCTGTGCCCCTTCTTTTGCCCAACAAGCGCTTGCACAGGAATTTAACATGGATGTCTCCGAATTCAACAAGTACTATAAAAAAAATCGCGACTTTCTGTCGGATTCATTGAGAGATTTATATGAATTTGAAACTCCCGAAGGAGCTTTTTACGCTTTTTTGAAAATTCCAGCAAAGAAAGATAACTTCATTGAAACCTTGTTAGAGAATAAACTTTTAGTTATACCAAGTGAAGTTTTTTCCCAAAAGAAAGGATATTTCCGAATATCCTTTGCTGTTCCTTTTGAAGAACTGAAAAAAGGAATTGAAATCCTAAGACAAGTTGCCTAGAAAAAACTCACATCCTTCGCAATTCTCTCGAAATTCTACGATAATCTGGAATGGCACGTGAAACCAATTCCCAAAATGCCTTTGAATGATTCATTTGCTCTAAATGACACAATTCATGGACAATCAAATAATCGGCATATTCGCCCGGAAGATGCACAATGCGATAATTGAAGTTTAAATTTCTCTTCCCACTACAACTTCCCCATCTTGTCCTTTGATCTCGAATAGCAACTCTTCCAAAAGAAAATCCATAAAACTGATTGAAGTGTTCTAAGCGCCTCAATGCAAATTCTTTTGCCATTTTTTTGTTTAATAGATAATCTTCTCTATCTCCTAGTTGTAAAAGGCTTTCAGCTTTTAAGTTTTTGGTTTTAGCAACATTCTCTATAATCCAATTTTTATTCTCATTAACAAAAGAAGCGGCCATTCTCTTTGAAACCCACCAAGGAATAGTCGCTTTTATTTCGCCTCTTGAATCAATTTTTACAGACAATTTCTTTGCTAATGCGTTTTTTCTTACCACACAAACATTCTCCTTGTCGATTCTAACCTCAAACTGTTTCATCTTTTTTGCCATTTTGCTTAACAAACTCTTTCTGCGCTTTTATCGCTTCTTTGATACACTCATTTGGATCATACCCTAAATCATCACACCACCGAATTGTTGAAAAAATAATATTACCCAATTCTTTTTTCAATTCCTGCTGAGTGTGTGTGTCTATGTCCTTTTTCTCAGACCTTTCAAAACGACAAATGTCACCAAAAACAACTCCTATTCGCACTAAAATCTCTGAGAGATTCAGTTTATCATCTCCCCAAATTTCTCTTGCCTTGAGCAAAAGCACATTAATTCTCATTTGTTTTATAGATTAAATAAATCACAAAGTTCAAGTACCTTAAAATCACCAGAGTTATCATCTAATTGTTTGTAACACATTGGACAATTAGTAACCAAAACATCAGTACCAGTCTTCTTTGCCTCAGAAACTCTGTCAGTTCCAATTCTGGCTGATAATGTATTTTCATTTCCTCGAACCCCACCACCAGCACCACAACAAGAACTCTTTTTTCCAGAGTTTTCCATTTCAACAAACTTATATCCGGCTTTTTTGATTATTTCCCTAGGTTGATCATAGATTCCCAACACTCTTCCCAAGTGACACGGATCATGAAAAGTTGCAACCTCACCTTTTGTTACTTTCATAAGCGTAGTCAATGACTTATCAATTACCTCTGAAATATGCAAAACTTCGATATCCCATTCTTCTCCGAGTAGCTCCTTATAATCATTCTTAAAAACTGCTGTGCAAGAAGGACAATTAGAAATAATTCTATCAATTCCATGATCATGAAAAATAGCTAGGTTCTTTTTTGCAAGATCTAGAAAAACATCTTTTGCACCAGCATTTTTGACTGGAGAACCACAACACATTTCTTTGTCTTTGAGCATGATAAAGTCTATACCCTCTTCTTTTAGTATCTTTTTGTATTTCTCCATTTGATCCTTGGAAGCAAACTTGGTCAAGCACCCTGGATAGTAAAGAGTATTGCCTCCCCACATTTTTTTGAATATTTTCATACTTAAATTATAAGCAACTAGTTTTTTTTGACAAGCACCACTCCTTCGTTGGCAAACAAAAACACCCACATAGTGAGTGTTTTTTGAATATCCAGAAATTTATTTCTTTTTTCTTTTGACAACTTTTTTCTTCTTCTTTTTGTGAAATAACATCGCCAAGCTTGCTCCAAGTGCCGCTCCTACACCAGCTGAAATAGCTGCTGCATTCTTGGGATTTTTCTTTACATATGTCTTTGCTTTTTCAACTCCACCTTCTACATCTTTTTTCAATTTATCAAGTTCATCATCTGCAGCCTCCTTAACTTTCCTAATTTCACCCTCTGCTTTTTTCTTTAATTTTTTAGCACTCTTTTTTGCTTCTTTCAGTTCATCACTTGCACAACCTAAAACTTTCTGAGTACAACAAGCAACCTCTTCTTGGCCCTCTACTTCTTTATTCGTTGTCTTCTTTTTAATCATTTTCTTCTTTTTAATATTTATTTCCTAGTAATTATTGCTACCATCAGACCGAGAAAAGTCATTACTGTTCCAACTAATAAGAATCCCATGCCTTCAATTTTAAAAATATAGTCCAATACATTTGCCAATCCAAAGAACATAAAAATTGCTCCGAGTGTGAGAAGAAAGAAAACTACAAATGTCTGTTTTGCGTTCTTTGCAAAAATTTGAGCTTTTACTTTTAAATCAGATTGAATTTCTTCAACCCTCTCAGAAATATCTTCTTGCAATTGATCAATGAAGTGACCGAAAAAACTCCCTATAAACTGAAGTAGAATATCTCTAATAGGAGAAACGTCCCCCAAAATACTACTTATTTTTTTTGCTCTTTTCTTTGTTACCATTTTATTATTTTATTTTGTTATTTTTATATTATTACTAGTTTCTACCATCTTAGCATAAATTGCATTTTTTTTGAAAAAATTCTAAACTTAAACTATTCTAAAAGCCAATAAACACATAAACACAAGCAAAGTTCAATGTATACAGAACTAATCGAACAACTTCAACTTTGGGGCTATCCTATTATGCTATTTTTAATGGTTATTGAAGGACCAATCACAACTATCATAGCAGCCTTTCTTGCTTCTATGGGATTTTTTGAATGGCAAATAGTTTATATTATCAGTATTTTATCAGATCTCATTGGAGACACAATTTGGTATTTTATTGGATTTTTCGGAGGAAGAGCTATCTTAAGAAAATTTCGTAAAAAACTAAGAATCAAAAAAAGCACCATTGCTTATTTAGAAAATAAATTCAAAACTGACGGAGCCAAAATAATATTCTATGTCAAAGCCTCTACTGGACTTAGTCTAGCAACATTTATGCTAGCAGGTGCTATGAAAATGAATTTTAGAAGATTCATTCAATTTTCATTTTTAGGCGGTTTATTGTGGAGTGGTTTTTTGGTAGTGCTGGGATATTTCTTCGGTGAACTGGCTGAGGAGATTGAAAAATATATAAAATTTGCTGGCTGGTTGATTTTCTCTTTTGCCATTCTGATTCTAGTTTTTATAAACCTCAGCAAGAAAAAAAAGACGAGAGAAATTATAAGAATTTTTAATAAAAGAGAAAAAGAAAAAAAGAAAAATGAAATTTCAAAATGAAGATTTTGAACAAAAAACTTTTAAGAATATTGATTTTACTGACAAAAATCTCTCGAATACAATCTTTATTGATTGCATCTTTTTAAAGTGCAATTTCTCTAATACCACTATTGATAATACTAGATTTCAAAATACAACCTTCGAAAAATGCAAAATAATGGGAATAAACTTCGAACTAAGTAGCAGATTTCTATTTTCTTTTATATTTAATGAATGTCTTATTTCAACTTCCGTTTTTTCAAACCTAAAAATCAAGGACACAAAATTTCTAGACTGTCAAATTAATAATTGTGATTTTTTCGGAACAGACCTTACAAACTGCGATTTTAAAAAATCAGACCTTGAAGGAACTAGGTTTGATGATACCAATATGACAAATGCCTCCTTCCGAGAAGCCACCAATTACATCTTTAATCCTGACAAAAATCTACTTAAGAAAACTAAATTTTCCTATCCAGAAGTTGTCTCCTTGCTAAAAACCTATGATATTGTGATTGACTAAAGAGTAAAAAGGTTGCAAAATAAGCATTTTACCACTAGACTTAAGAATATATTTAATTTGTATTGTAAGTTTGTGCTTCTATCAATAAAAGACCTCTCTCATAGGCACCGAAGTGGCGATATCCTTTTCTCGGGACTTAACTTCTCAATTAAAAAAAACAGGACTGGATTAGTCGGAGAAAATGGAACTGGAAAATCTACATTGATCCAGATTATTATGGGGAAAATCAAAAATCAAAAAGGTTCCGTCAGTAAAGACAGTAACTTTTTAGAGTTACCCCAAAATTTTGCACCTTTCGGACATAAAACAGTAAGTGATATATTAGGAATCACAAAAAAATTAAACGCTCTTGAAAAAGTAATGGCTGGAGTTGGTTCTAATAAAGACATTCTAACGCTTGATGACGATTGGGAGATTAAAGAGAATGTTAGAGAGCTACTCAAGAAAGCAAACTTGGAACATCTTGAATTTAATCGAAGTATTGCATCTCTTAGTGGTGGAGAAACTTCTAAACTTTTCTTCACTTCACTACTAACAAAAAAACCAGACTTGGCGTTGATGGATGAACCAACAAATCATTTAGACACAGAAGCGAGAGAATTCCTGTATGATTTTATTAAAAACTATCCTGGAAAACTTCTAGTTGTAAGTCATGACAGACAACTTTTGCGTTTGATGGACGAAATCATTGAAATCAGAAAAAATAAAGCCGAAATCTATGGTGGTAATTTTGATTTCTATAGAAAACAAAGAGATGTTGAGAAACAAGCAAAGATGACTACTTTTCGTTTAGCAGAGAGAGATTATCGAAAATCAATCAAAAAACAAGAATCCACACTAGACGCACATAGAAAAGGTTGTAAGCTAGGAGCTATAAAAGCAAAAGCTAGAAATTTTTCAAAAGACCTTGTAAACAGAAAAAAGAAAAGAGCTGAGGATACATTCAAAAGACTCAAGAAAGTACATGCTAGGTGCGTAGACAGAGCAAATGAAACACTTATAAAAGCTCGCTCTAAAGTAATTGCAGAAGGAATGATGCACATTGAACTAAAACCATCAGCTATAACCAAGGGTGAAGAGTTGTTAAATGCCAAAGCTATTAATTATCAGTTTGAAAATGGTGACAATCTTTGGAAAGAAAAACTAGATTTTAAAATCGAAGGTTGTGACAGATGGCATATTGCTGGAAAAAATGGTTCTGGAAAAAGCACATTGATTAAATTGCTCACTGAGAAGATTGACCCTGTTGTGGGAAAAATCCGGAATAAAGCAATTAGCATCGGTGTAATTGATCAAAATATTACTATTTTAAAAAATGAAAAAACTATCTTGCAGAATATAATTGATTATGCACCAGGGAATCAAACTGAAGACAACTTGCGAGTTCAGCTTGGAAGATTTTTATTCTACGACAATGATATCCACAAAAAGATTAAAACCTTGAGTGGAGGAGAAAGAGTTCGTGCAGCATTTGCTTGTCTCTTAGCTACTGATGTCACACCAGATTTATTGATATTGGATGAACCAAACAATAATCTAGATTTAAATGGAATTACTCAGTTAACAAATACCTTAAAAGACTACGAGGGAACAATTGTAGTTATTTCTCATGATAAAGACTTTATCGAAGATATTGAGTTGTCGAAAGAACTCTTGTTGTCGAAAAACAAACCTCATAAAACTAGAAAATTAGAAATAAAAGAAAAAAATGATACCAAATCTATTGCGCAAATCTCCAATTCCAGAAAAATTGCCACCAGACCTGGAAATTCAGATAAAACGACTAGCTAGAGAGAAAAATAAGGAAGTTTTCTTAAGAAAATGCTTTGATTTCGTAGCCCTCAGAAACTCTGGGAAAAGATATGAGTTTATTACTGAATTCGGAAAAGTATTCGAAAGTAGGCTCGAAAAAATATGGAGAGATAAGAACTATGCCCCTTCTACAGCCACCACATTCCTATTAAGAACAATGCTAGTAAAAAGTGGTAAATTCAAAAATCACGAAATAAAGCAAAAAATGACTTTAAACTGGTTCATCATTCCACATCAATATCTACAAGTAAAAATAAGTAAAAATAAAACAATCTTCTTGGATCCTTGGGCGTATAAATTCGGTGTGCCTTTCGGAAAATATGCACGTGGAATTCAAGCTGGTAAACTCTTTGTAATAAAAAAATGAGAAGAAAAATAAAAAAATCAAACATTGGCTATTCGCTAATAGTCCTGTATCTGATATTCACTCTTTGTTTTGTCTACAACGCCATGACTTGTAGCGGTATGTTCTGTGGTTTATCAATAGTATATCCAATTCTTCCTTGGCCTTTGTTTTTAGAAAATTTGGAATGGGTTCATGACGGGAAAATTACTTATTGGCTTCTAGTAGGACTCAACTCTGCAATTTTATACTTTTTGGGATTTGGCATCGAACTATTTCTCAAGAAAAGAAAACGAAAAATCTAGATAAAAATCAAAGTAAAAGACCTGTCCTCACTTTGCGGACAGGTCTTTTGGGTTTTTAACTCTGAGATTTTATTTCATTACTCCATAACAATGTAAAGTATAAAATCATTTGGAATAAAGATATAGACTATATCATCAAGATACTCCCCCACTGATGTCATCTTGAAAAGAACACCAGAGGGTTTTATGTTAGCTAAAATTGATTTTTTACCTTCATAAGGTTCGAAAAAAATGTCTATTTTCTCTGCTAGTTTCGGATATTCTTCTTTATTTATAAACTCAATAGCAATTACTTTCTTGTAAAAAAGTCTCATACCACCCTTTCCTCGCAATTTTAATACGAGTAATAAAAATAAGAATTATTAAAGAAAATCTTTTAGAAAGTACAAATCTATTTCTAGATTGTATTTAGCAATATCACATTATGATGAGTTTGTCAATAGACATTATATTGTGATGTCTATTTTTCATCCATAGTTCTTTGGAATCTTTCTCTTTTTGCTCTTTATGTTATACTTATTTTTGTGTTTCAAAATATTAAATTTCAAAAATTTTATATGAAAATTGGAATTATTTCAGATACTCATGATAATGTTGAGGGTCTCAAAAGAGCCATTGAGGAGTTCAATAAACAAAACGTGGATTTAGTATTTCATTGCGGTGATTGGGTCTCTCCCTTTATGACTGATGAATGCAAAGACTTGAATTGTAATATGGTTGGAGTTTTCGGAAACAATGATGGTGACCTTGTGCGTCTAATTGAAAAAGGTGCTGGGAAAATATCGTTCGAAATGCAATGTGCAGAAAAAGAAGTTGATGGAAGAAAAATCGCTATTTACCACGGAACTTCTATTCCCTTGCTTGATTCGCTTTTATATTGCGAAAAATATGATGCTGTTTTTTCAGGACACACACATACTGTCTCTATCAATAAATACAAAAAAACTCTACACGTAAACCCTGGATCACCAAGCTTTCCCTGGAAAGGATTCGCTAGCGTGGCAATTTATGACACAAAAGACAATTCAGCAAAAATCATTCAACTTATTCAAGAACCCTTGTTTTAAGGGTTCTAGCACGATATAAAAACAGAACGTCTCTCATCAATAATTGAGATACATTCTGCTTTTAATTACCATCTTCTAAGATAAATGCTAGATTCCCCCAATTTCATTTCTCTTATTTTCAGCTAATGGTTTCTTTGAAAAAAGTTTCCTCTTCAATACCAAGATAAAATGATTAAGCTCCTCAAGTTTAATAATTCTTCCAATAACAACAAAGACTATTCCTCCTCCAAACAATGCTGTTATCAACTGTGTGAAGACTCCCAAAAAAGTTCTGTGATCACCAAAAGGATCATCGCTTATGGAATGTTTAATAACTTGTGCAACAATCATCATAAGAGAGGTTGCTAAAAACATCTTGCCTCCAAATTTCAAAATACCCTGCCCTCGCAGAGTTCCAATTCTTTTTCTCAATAACAAAAATAATAACATTGCATTAACACTTGCAGAAACTGAAAAAGCTATCACCAATCCAATTATCCCAAAATCATTAATCAATGTTAGTGCCAATCCAATATTTATAACTTCTGAAAAGAGAGCTACAAAAAATGGAACTTTGGTATCATGGATAGCATAAAAAGTTCTTGCAAGAAGTGGAATCACACTTTGAGCCCAAAGAGACATTGCAAAAATTCCAAGTGAACCTAATGTCATTGTTGTGTTGTCCCAGTTGAAATCACCTGTTCCCAAAACAACTCTAACAATTTGTGCTCTCAGAACATATATCATAGCAGAACAAGGAATTATAAAAAATAAGATTTTCCTAAAAGTTCCAATGAATTTAGAGACAAATTCATCTTTTTTGTTCTGCGCCCAAAGACCAGAAAGAGCTGGGAAAGAAGCAATGGCAAAAGAAATACCAAATACTCCAAGTGGTACACTTTGCAGATTATTAGCAAAATTAAAAATAGCCAAACTACCTGGTGCCAACGTTGAAGCCAAAATCGTAACAACCAAAAGATTAATTTGTGTCATGGCGATTCCCATAACCCTCGGAATCATCAATGTCAACACCCTTCGAAGTTGTTTGTCTTTATAATCAAAAAGTGGGACAAACTTCAAACCACAACGCATTACCTCTGGAATTTGGATAAGCAAATGCATCAAAGCACCAAGAATCACACCAAATGCTAAACCCTTTGTTCCAAAATATTCTGAAAGAAAAAGAGCTCCGATAATAATTCCTACATTATAGAAAATCGGAGCCAATGAATAGAAAAAGAACTTTTTAAATGAATTGAGAATCCCACCAATAATTCCGGACATCCCAAGTATAATCGGCGACAACAGCATGATACGAGTAAGCTCGACAACACCTTGTTGTTTTTCCATATCATATCCAAACACTATCAACTTAACCAAATATGGAGCAAAAACAAAAAGAGCGATTGAAATAACAGTCAGCATCAAGAATCCAATTGAAAGCATTGTTCTCGCTAAACGCCAAGCCTCTTTCTTCCTCTCTTGAGAAATAAGTGAGGTAAAAACTGGCACAAAAGCTGCCGAAAGTGCGCCCAACACTAATAATCCATAGACTAAATCTGGAATTTTAAATGCTGCATAATAGATATCCAAAACATCTCCAGCCCCAAACTTTGAAGCCAAAATTCTATCCCTGAATAGACCAAGAATTCTACTTGCCATTCCCATTACAGCAATCAACATCGCACTACGTGTAATTGACTGCGAAGATTTCTCACCGTGAATAATTTTTTCCTTTAATCTTGATATCATAAAATATTTTTAGACAAAATATACAAAAACCCCATACCATTTTATTTTCGGCACTTTTCTCCCCTTTTGTCTTTGATTATTGTTTATCTATTTTTTTGATTCACTATCCTTAATTTCCTTGATTAAGGTCTCTCCATCGATTCCAAACTCTCCAACAATATCAGAAATGCTCTCGAATCTTGTAGCCACACATCCAACACATGGCAAACCATTCTTTGCAAAAATTTCTGCAGCTCTTGGATAGTTACTGATAACCTCCATAATATTAGAATCAATTGAAAGTTCAATTTTTTTTTCACTCATTGTTTTAGCTTTATTTTTTACATAATATCTTCTTAACGCATCATTGCTTCAATGATAAGCTCTGTGGCTTCTTCTTCGTTCATACCCCTAGTCATTAGTGTTTCTAATTCCTTTTGGTTAATCTTCCCAACAGAGGCTTCGTGTGTAATTCTTGCCTCATCATTAGAGACTTCAACAATTGGAACAGCTTTTGCTACAGAACCTTCACCTGAAACAATTTCCTGACAATCAATATGTCCAACTGAATTTGCCCCAAAAGCATAGGTCTCACCCTGCATAAAAACCCTTCCACCATCCTTTGCTGCTGCTCTCATCGTAACCAAACTCTTACTATTGTCGCCCCTTAAGGTAACTTTATCAATTATTGAAATACTATCTTTTTCACTCTTCCCAAAAACCTTGCTATTAATTTCACTTTTTGCATCTTTTTGCAATTCAATCTCAACCTCAATACCGACTTGCCCGACAGAACCCTTTGAAAGCACAAAATCACTCATGAAAACCCCTCCTTCACCAATCTCCACTTTAAATTTTGGCATCACTAAAATCCCAGAAGAAGTTCCATGGTAATGATGTTCTTTGTATACAAGTTTGGCATTCTTTCCAATTTTATATTTTGCTTCCATTTTATGAGTGGCTTTGTAAGCATTTGGAAAACTACAATGTGCTAAAATCTCAATCTCTGCGCCCTCTTCAAGGATCAACCTCGTCTCAATCATTTGCTTATCATTCTTCCCTTTCATACCAAAACAGAAAAAAAGTGGCTCTTTAATCTTTACCCCTTCTTGAACAATAATCTCTGCCACAACACCTCCAATTGTTTCTCTGGTCTGAGAGATAATTCCTTTTGGCATTTGCTCTGAAACTATCTTATTTTTTTCCACATAAAAATGCCCTTTTTGCTCAAGACCATGATCAATCCCGCACAATTTAGCAGTTTTAATGAAATCTTTTGAAATTTTTGTCATATATAAATCCTTCTTACTTCTTTGAATCAATTAAGATTGGTTTACTAAAAGTCCCCTTTTTAAAAGCAATACAACGATCTCTCTTCCCTTCACTGGTACAATACTTACGCATAACACATCGAAACGGACCAGTTGCCATCACTTTTCCTTTAGAGATAAGAGTCGCGCCACTAGCAATAAGTCCTGCCTCTTCCCTGTGTGTAATAAGTAGAATTGAACAACCAAGTTCTTCTTTCATCCTAAGCATTATATCGTATAATTCGTTGTACACAATTATATCCAATGATGCATCTGGCTCATCCAAAATCATCAACTTTGGTTTCATTATCATAACAGAGGCAAGTTCAATTCTTTTTCGTTCACCACCTGACAACTTATCATCCAAACTTCTATCAATAAAATCAGCTGGATCTAATCCGACGATATCTAGCGCTTTTTCCATCTGAGTTTTTGTAGCGTCCTTTTTTCCAGCACGCAAAAAATCACAAACCCGCAAGCCCTCAAATCTTGCTGGTTCTTGAAATGCAATCGTAATTCCCTTTTTTGCTCTTTCGTAAGGTTCTAGGTTTGTAATATCCTCACCTTCAAACAGAATTTTCCCTTCTTTTTTTCCATACCTATCCAGTCCCATAATTGAATATGCGACTGTTGTTTTTCCACTCCCATTTTTTCCGAGAATACAATGAATTTCACCTTTTTGAACTTTGAAATTTATATTATCCAGTAAAATTAAATCGTTCTCTTTTGACGCTATTGAAAAATTTTTAACTTCAAGCATTAATCTCTAATTTTAGCTCTTATTAGCTATTATTAGGTTATCACCTTTGTTTATGAAAAGCAACAAAAATAACTATAATTTAAATTCAATCTCTACTATACAACACACTACAAAACAAAGATTCTATAAGTATTTATATAAGCAGTTCACATAGCATTTATTCAATTTATCACTAAATAAATAATACACAAAAAAAACAGAGTGGATGTTCTGTTTCTTTGTATGCTAAACCAATCAACTATTATCTAAGTCCCATCTTGCTTTTAACTGCTTCAGCTTGACCTTTGTCAATCTGACCATTCTTTACCATCTCATTAATCTGAGCAAGAATCTTGTCTTTGTGCTGAGAAATTGCTTTTGGATTCATTGCTTGTCGCAAAACATCTTCTTGTCTTTTAGATGACATTTTTTGAAACATTTTCAATCCAAGCTTTTCTTTCATTGAAAGCTGTGAGGTATCAACATTTGCCATCGCTTCTGAAAAATCAACTGGCTGTTTGCCCTTTGCAACCTTTGCTGTACTATCATCTGGAGATTTTGGAGCAGTCTCTCCCTTTTCTTCCGTTTTCTTTTTTCCAAAAAAATCTTTTATTCCCATTTTCTTTTTTATATAATACTAATTATTTTATACCTTATAAAATTTTATCATTTTGATAATCTTTTGCAAGAAAAAATTAAAGCTTCTTCAAATATCTCCTCATTGCAACAAGCGAACTCATAACTCCCAAAATTATACCAAAAGCAAATTGAACCAAAACAATAATAAAAATATGCTTGATAAAATACACCGATAGAAAATCCTTTAGGAACTTCGTATTAGAGAAAGCAAAAACTGAACTTGCAGCATCTCCACTCGTAATATATTTTAGATATAAAAACGAAAACGGAATAGCAAAAAACGCTGCTGTAATTCCATAGAAAATACCTTCCCAAATAAAAGGAAGTCTAACATAGTTGTTGGAAGCACCCACAAGTTTCATGATTTCAATCTCTTGCTTATGAGAATACATTGTGATTCTGATGCTATTGAATGTTACAAGAATTGCAACCAATGAAAGAGTCAGAGCCAATGTAATTGAAAATTTTCTAGTAGTTTTTATCTCATCACTAAGTCCGTCGATTATGTCTCTATATTTATGATAGTTAATCTCCTCAACATACTTAGCCGAAACACTTGTTTCAATCTTCTTAACAACATCCTCGTATTGACTTGGGTCATAAGTTCTTACAACCAATGTGTCATATAGAAAATTTTCACCCAAAGTTTCAATTCCACTCTGAATTGTACTACCACTTTGCGTAAAGCTTTTAAACTCAATTAATGCTTGTTCTTTGTCTATCAGTTCAACTGAAGAAACTTTGTCATATCCTTGAATTTCATTTTGAAAGTCTTTGACTTCGCTTGTTGATGTTTCTGGTTTTATTTCAACTGAAATATTCACTCTATTTTGAACATCCTTCAAACGCAAGTCATTTGCACCAATAATTGCCAACTGAGTATTAACGACAAAAAGAGTAATCACCATAACACTTACAGTTGCAACAGAAAGCCATCCATTTCGCATGAAGTTCTTAACACCAGCTTCAAATGTTCTTCTTAATTTTATCCACATTTATTTTTATTTAAAGTTGATACTTTCCTTTTTGTTTATCACTCACGATTCGACCATTTTCCATCACCACAACCCTCCTAGCAATTCTATCAACAATTCCATTATCATGAGTTGCCAGCAGAACAGTTGTGCCAAATTCATTTATTTTGAGTAAAAGTTGAATAATTTCCCAGGTAGAAACTGGATCTAGATTTCCAGTCGGCTCATCTGCAATCAACACCTTTGGTTTATTCACAAGCGCTCTTGCCAATGCCACTCGTTGTTGTTCGCCACCAGAAACTTCTCGTGGATAATTTTCCATTTTATCTGCTAATCCTACAATATCCAATATCTTTGGAACTGTTTCCCTTATCTCACCATCACTTTTCCCTGCTACTTCAAGTGCAAAAGAAACATTCTCAGCCAAAGTTTTCTTTGGTAATAACTTATAGTCCTGAAAGACTGTTCCGATATTTCTCCTCAAAATTGGAAGCTCTTTAGGTCTTAAATCAACAATGTTTGTTTCGTCAAATAAAACAGTTCCTGTTGTAGGTTTTTCCTCTGTATAAATTAATTTGAGTAAGGTTGATTTACCAGCGCCAGAATGTCCAACAACCGAAACAAACTCTCCCGGATTTACGTTAAAGTTTATATTCTCTAGGGCAGGAGAACTTCCAGGGTATACTTTGGAAATATTCTCAAATTTTATCATTTTTATTTTTTATTCTGTTATTTTCAACTATTCTTTGGTCTTGCTCCTTAAATATTTCTCAATAAAAGTATCTAGATTCCCCGCTAAAACAGATTCTATGTCTGCTGTCTGTTCACCTGTTCTATGATCCTTTACCATCTTATACGGATGAAGCACATATGACCTTATTTGACTGCCCCACTCAGCAGAAATATGTGCTCCTTTCAATCTCTTTTCCTTTTCGATTCTCTTATTTTCTTTTATCTGTAATAGTCTTGAACGCAAAATTGCCAATGCTTTTTCTTTATTTTGAAGCTGAGATCTCTCATTCTGACAACTAACAACTGTTTTGGTTGGAAGATGTGTAACCCTCACTGCTGAATCAGTTGTATTAACAGACTGACCACCAGCTCCAGAGGCACGAAAAGTATCAATCTTCAGTTCAGTGCTATCAATTTCAATCTCCTTGTTATTCTCTATAAGCGGAATCACTTCTACTAATACAAAAGAGGTTTGCCTTAAGTTATCAGAGTTAAATGGTGAAAGTCTTACTAGTCTATGAACACCTGCTTCTGGAGCAAAATTGCCATATGCAAACTTTCCACTTACCTCAAACATAACACTTTTTATCCCAGCCTCAGACCCCTTTGTTTCTTGAAGAATTGTTACTTTGTATAATTTCCTTTCACAAAACTTCAAAAACATTCTCAAAACCATTCCTGTCCAATCCTGCGCATCATCACCTCCAGCACCAGCATGAATAGAAACCACAGCGTTCCCCTCGTCATAAGGACCACTGTATAGTTTCTCTATTTCGAAAATTCTAAACTCATCTAAGCTCTTTCTATATTGACCAATTGCCAACTTCAAGTCATTACTATTCTCCTCTTCGATTATTCCCAAAAATTCTTGCAGGTTATTGATTTGCATCTTCAGTTTTTGCCATCTTTCAATTCTATCTTTCAAATTCTCTATTTTCTGCATCACCATTCCTGCTTCCTTGGAATCATCCCAAAAGTTTTCTTCTTGAGACTTAATTTTCAATTTTACTATTTCATCTTTATCCTTCTCAGAGTCAAGACAGTCGTCTAATTGGACGATTTTATTTTCTAATTCTTTTGATTTTTTCCTTAATTCATCTAGTGTCATATTCTAATATTATACCTTAGGTCATTGAAAAAATCAAAGTACCAGTATACAATAATCTTAGCGACATGCTTCCTTAGCTCAGTTGGTAGAGCAATGCACTCGTAACGCATAGGTCGTCGGTTCAAACCCGACAGGAAGCTCATTTTAAAAATCTCACTAAAAACAAAAATGAAAAAAGTTTCAGCCCTAGGAAAAATAGCTTTAAAAATTAAATATCCAAAACTAATATTATTCGCCCTCTCAATTGTTTTGGGAGTATTGATTTATACAGATGAAAATAATTTTAATTTTCATTTATTAATTCAAAAATTTGGATATTTTGCAACATTCCTTGCCGGTGGACTTTTCTCAAATGGACTCACCCTAAGTCCTGCAATTGCTATTCTTTTTCTGATTGGAAAAACTCAACCTATTTTGATTGCTGGAATTGTAGCAATCATTGGATCCATTATTGGTAATTTTTTCATTTTCCAATATCTAAAAATTTCCTATGCTGAAGAAGTTGACGATGCTTCTCAAACAAAAATATTCCGTTGGCTTATTAGGCAACTTGATAGATTCACTCCTATATTTATCAGAAAATATATCTTGCCCATTTTTGCTGGAATTGTTTCAGCGCTTCCTTTTCCCGATGAATTTGCAACAGCACTTGTACATGCATCAAAAGATTTTTCTTTTATAACATTTTCTATTTTTTCTTTCATTTTCAATGCCTTTGGTATTTTCATCATTCTTTGGATTGGGAAGATATTGTAGAAAATAGTTATGAGCTTAACATTCCACTCTGTGACCAAATTCAAAATCCCCTACCAGCATTGCTAGTCGGGGATTTTAGCGTTCCTTTTAACGCAGTTTACCACTTTTTAGTTCCACTCTTGTGGTCTATGTAGAATTTCTCACTTCTGCCAAGAATCATTCCATCAAAAATACGTCTGATTCTTATTCTTGCATTGTGATCATCTTTTGTCTTGGATT